>NZ_JBEGFC010000012.1:0-192904 GCF_040202405.1 Xanthomonas sp. WHRI 6106
CACCTCCATCCGCCGTAGCGTCTTTCCGTGTAGCGAGCCGCCCATCATAGCCGGCTTTTTCGTTTCGTCAACACCTTAATTTCAGGGAGTTTCCGAACCCTTTCTGCTTTGGCGCCGCGCTTGCAGGCCGTTGCGTCGGGGGAGGCGAACTATATGCCCAGAGAACGGATTTGGGAAGGGTTTTGTGAAAAATTTTTCACTAAGCTGCCAAAAACTTGCGCTATGGCTCACGCAACCCCGGATCAGCCTCTCGCACATCTACGAATTCACCCTCTCTATCTAATGGCGTGGTTCGTACAACCGTCAAGGTTGCCGCCCTACAGCAACCTCGAAGTGCTCCAGGCCAGTCACGAGTCAGGCACTCACGAGCGACACCCGGGCGAAGTTGCGTTTGCCTACCTGGATGACACCTTCGAAGCCGTGGGCGAAGACGCGGCTGGCATCTTCCATCACTTCGCCGTCGATCTTGACCGCGCGCTCCTTGAGCTTGCGGGTGGCTTCGGAATTGCTGGGCGTCAGGCCGGCGGCTGTCAGCAAGCTGGCGATGCGCAGGCCTTCGGCCGGCACGACCACTTCCTGTAGCGGCAATAGGCTGGTGTCGCCCTGCCCTGTCACTACGGCGTGCCAGCCGGCAATGGCCTGCTCTGCGGTGGCCGCATCGTGGAAGCGCGTGGCCAGTTCGCGCGCCAGACGTAATTTGACCTCCCGCGGGTGCAGCTCGCCGGAGGCAACCTGTTCCTTCAGACGCGCGGCCTCGGCCATGCTGATCTCAAAGGACAGCAGATCGATCCAGCGCCAGGTCAGCTCATCGCCGATCTTCATGGTCTTGGTGACGATGTCGATGGCCGGTTCGTTGATGCCGATGTAGTTGCCCAGCGACTTGGACATCTTGGCCACGCCGTCCAGGCCTTCCAGCAGCGGCATGGTGATCACGATCTGCGGCGCCTGGCCGTAGTGCTCCTGCAGGCCACGACCCATCAGCAGGTTGAACTTCTGATCGGTGCCGCCCAGCTCGACATCGGCTTTCAAGGCGACCGAGTCGTAGCCCTGTACCAACGGATAGAGAAATTCGTGGATGGCGATCGGCTGCTGGCCGCCGAAGCGCTTGGCGAAGTCGTCGCGCTCGAGCATGCGCGCCACCGTGTGCTGGGCGGACAGCTTGATCATGTCCGCCGCGCTCATCTGGCCGAACCACTCGGAGTTGAAGCGCACTTCGGTGCGTTCGCGGTCCAGGATCTTGAAGACCTGCTCCTCATAAGTACGTGCATTGGCCAGCACGTCCTCGCGGCTGAGCGGCTTGCGGGTGACGTTCTTGCCGCTGGGGTCGCCGATCATGCCGGTGAAGTCGCCGATCAGGAAGATGACCTGGTGCCCAAGCTGCTGGAACTGCCGCATCTTGTTGAGCAGCACGGTGTGGCCCAGGTGCAGGTCCGGCGCGGTGGGATCGAAGCCGGCCTTCACCCGCAGCGGCACGCCGGATTTTAGTCGCGCTTCGAGCTGATCGAGCTTGAGGATCTCTTCGGCGCCACGGCCGATGAGTGCAAGGGATTCTTCGATAGTGGTCAACCACAGACTCCAGCGGCGCTTGCCGTCAAAAACGTGAATGATGTTAAACGCGGGTTAATTTCGCGCCAAGTGAAAATAATGAACAGGCTCAATGGTTTGACGCGCTGTTACAGGCTGTCTATGGTACCGGCGATTGGGCTCGCACTTCGAGCCAGCGAGGAATTTGAACGATGCAGAACTCAGAGCAGGGCCGTGCACGCAAGCGGCGCTTTCACGAACGCCTCCACGTCCTCCACGACACTGCACTGCATCGCAAGCTCAAGGCGCATCTTCCGGCGGCCTTCAATGACCGTTGGACACGCCGCCATTGGATCCACGCCAGCCTGTTCGCCACCATCGGTGCGTTGGTGGCCACCATTGTGCCGGGCTTTTCCAACGCCATCGACACGCCACTTTCCAGTCATTCGACGCTGGCATTGCCGTTGCCGCCGCTGGTGCCCAGCCGCAAGCAACTGGCGCCAAGCACCGATTGGGAGATTCTGCAGGTCAAGTCGGGCCAGACGCTGAGCACCTTGTTCGGCGAGCTGGGAATCCCGACGGCGGTGATGTATCAGGTACTGGCGCATCCGGGCACCAAGGAGGCGCTGACCAAGCTGCGTCCCGGTACTGAAATTGCGTTTGACATGCCGACACCCGGCCAGCTGCGGGCGCTGCGCTTCGATCGCGATGACAGCCACCGGGTGGAACTGCGCCTGCTGGGCGACAGCGTGCGCGAGAATGTGACCGAGCGGGCGACCACCACGCGCACGGTGGTGGCCAGCGGGGAGATCAGCAGCTCGCTGTATGCCTCTGCCGGAAAATCCGGGCTGTCGCCGGCGGCGGTGGCGGTCATGACCGATGAAATCTTCAAGTACGACATCGACTTCGATAAAGACCTGCAGCCGGGCGACCGTTTCAGTGTGGTGATGGACGAGACCTGGCGCGAAGGCGAGCGGATCAGCACCGGCGACATCCTGGCGGCGACCTTCACCACCGGTGGCAAGACGTACACCGGCTTCCGCTTCGAGCGCGCCGGCAAGCCGGCCGAGTATTACGACATCACCGGCCGGCCCTTGAAGAAGAGCTTCATCCGCATGCCGGTGGCTTATAGCCGGATCAGCTCCACCTTCGGTGCGCGCAAGCATCCGGTGCTGGGCACCATGCGCATGCACAAGGGCGTGGACTATGCGGCCGCTTCGGGCACGCCGATCATGGCGGCCGGCGATGCACGGGTGGTGTTTGTCGGTACCCAGCGCGGCTACGGCAATGTGGTGATCCTGGATCACGGCAAGAACTACAGCACGCTGTACGGGCACATGTCGCGCTTCGGCAAGATCAAGGCCGGCCAGCGCATCAACCAGGGCACGGTGATCGGCTATGTCGGCATGACCGGCCTGGCGACCGGCCCGCATCTGCATTACGAATTCCGCGTGGCCGGGCAGCAGCGCAACCCGATGTCGGTGACGATGCCGCCGCCGGAGCCGCTGCAAGGTGCCGAGCTCGCGGCCTTCAGGGCGCAGACGGCGCCGGCCCTGGCGCGAATCGAAGGCATGGAAAAGTTGATCTATGCCGACGCCGCCAAGCCGGCCAAGGGCAAGTCGCGCGGTTGAGCGGCTGCGGCCAGGCAACCGAGGCAGTTGCTGGAACGGTGACGCGGCGCGGGCCGCGCAGAACGCCGGCCACTGTATGCGGTCACGCTGGGTGGCTGATCCATCCGCAGCCACCGCTGTGGTCTGCTGGTGTTGTAAGCGCCGGTAGCTTCCACACCCTGCACTGGTCTCACCGCCCTCCGCCGCTGCCTAGGTGCGATGGCCGGAGAGGCCTGGGACTGCGGGGAAACTCTGCGCCGCCGTGGTCCTGGCGGCACGCGTCCCGAGGTGAGGTCCGGTGGCGACGCGGGTATCGCACATCAGTGTCGCGCGCGAGACCGGTTGACGGACCTGGCCGGGCTGCACAAGCTGGCCGACCGTGCATCTCTGGCTTCGGCATGTCTGTCCTGGAACGCGTTGACTCTCCGCTCTATCTTGGCCTGATGTCGGGCACCAGCGCCGATGGCATCGATGCGGCCCTGGTGCGTTTTGCCGATGACAGCCACCGCCGCTGCGAACTGGTTGCGGGCACGACCGTGCCATGGGCGCCGCCGCTGCGCGATGCCCTGATCGCACTGGGCCAGGGCGCCGAGACGTTGGCCATCGATGCACTGGGGGAACTGGATGCGCAGGTGGGGCTGGCCTTTGCGGACGCCGCCAACCGGTTGATCGCAGAGAGCGGCGTTGCGCGGCAGCATATCCGCGCGATCGGCTCGCATGGGCAGACCATCCGCCACCGGCCCAAGGCCGACCCGGCCTTTACCTGGCAGATCGGCGATGCCAGCCGGATTGCCGAGCATACCGGCCTGACCACGGTGGCCGATTTCCGCCGCCGCGATGTGGCGGCCGGTGGCCAGGGCGCGCCGCTGATGCCGGCCTTTCACCTGGCCATGCTGGGTGCGGGCGATGAGGATCGCGCGGTACTCAACCTGGGCGGCATCGGCAACCTGACGCTGATTCCGCGCGATGGCACGGTACGGGGCTTCGACACCGGGCCGGCCAATGCGTTGCTGGACAGCTGGTGTCAGCAGCACCGCGCCACGGCCTTCGATGCGGATGGCCTGTTTGCTGCCAGTGGGCACGTCGATTCGGTCCTGCTGCAGGCACTGCTGACCGACCCGTGGTTTGCGTTGGCACCGCCAAAGAGCACCGGGCGCGAGCAGTTTCATCTGGCCTGGGTCCGGGAGGCGATGGGCGGCGCGGCGCTGCAGGCGGCAGATGTGCAGGCGACCTTGCTGGAACTCACGGCGGCCACGGTGGCCGAGGCCTTGCTGCGCCTGCAGCCGCGGACCCGGCGCGTGCTGGTGTGCGGCGGCGGCGTACGCAACCCGGTGTTGATGGCCCGCCTGGCAGCCCGGTTGCCGGGCGTGGTGGTGGAATCCAGCGCGCGGCACGGGCTGGATCCGGACTATCTGGAAGCAATGGGTTTTGCCTGGCTGGCGGCCGAACTGCTGGCCGGACGCCCGGCCAATCTGCCCTCGGTGACTGGGGCGGCGGGGCCAAGGCTGCTGGGGGCGATCTATCCGGCGTAAGCGCAACAGCGGGCCGAACGGCCGCGCCGCTGCGCCGGTGGTGGCTGCTTGCGCACGTGCATGCATGGTGTGTCGACCGGCGCTGCCGCTGGACCGGACTACGGTTGACGCGGCAAGCCGCTGGCGATGGTCTGTCCGTCTGGCTGCGTGAACTGCGCGAGCGGCCGGCAGGTAGACTCCTCGTCAGCGCCATCGCCGATCGTCCGTCTTCCGGGTCGGCGCCGTATGGTCCGCGTCAGCACCACCGGCATCCGTTGTCAGGGGTTGTTGCCCGCCGGCAGCGCCTTGAGCGCGGCGATCGCTTCGGCCAGGGCATCGACCTCCGGATGCTGCAAGCCACCGGTGACTTCATATTCGCTGGCGAACAGGCCTTGTTCGAGCAGATGCATGACGGTCTGGTGCTGGGTCCAGCCACGTGCGACGGAAATGCGACGGATGCGGTCCACCAGCAGCGGATCGATGTCACGCAACACCAGATCGGTCATGCCCTTCCTCGTGCGATGGATTGCCCCGCCGGCATCATCGGCAACCTTGGCGGACGTTTCAATCCGGTCGGCGGTCGTGGGCCAACAGGCGCGGCCATAGCCAGGCCAGCAGTGCCAGGGTTGGAATCACGGTGAGCGCGCTGAGGATGAAGAAAGTGCTGTAGGAGGTCGACTGCACCAGAAAGCCGGAAACGCCGCCGGCAAACTTGCCCGGCAGATTGGCCAGCGACACCAGCAAGGCGTACTGGGTGGCGGTGAAATTGCGATTGGTCAGCGATGACATGAAGGCCACCAGCACGGTACCGGCGAATCCCTGGAACAGGTTGTCGGCACTGAGCGCGGCATAGAACGCCCACAGCTTGCCGGGATTGTGCGCCATCAGCAGGAAGGCCAGGTTGGACAACGCCACGCCCAGGGTGGCCACCAGCAACATCCGCCGGAAGCCGTATGCGGCCACCGCCGCACCGCCGGCAAAGGCGCCGACAATCCCGACCCAGACGCCGAAGAGTTTGGAGACGGTGGCGATGTCGGCCTTGGTGTAGCCGGAGTCCAGATAGAATGGCCCGGCCATGACCCCGATCACCTGGTCGGGGAACTTGTATAGGCCGACAAACAGCAACAGCACGATCGCCAGTGCCAGACCATTGCTGGAAAAAAAACTCGAAATGGGCTGCCAGAATGCGCCGGCGACATCGACGCGGCGCACCACCGTGATGTCCGGTCGGTCCGGCTCACGGCAGACCAGGGTCGTGATGATCGGCAGCAGCATCAGCGCCGACATGCCCACATAGGCCCAGGTCCAGCCGAGATATTCGGCCATGTACAGCGCACCGGCGCCGCCCAGGATCAGGCCCACGCGATATCCCAAGGTGTAGGTTGCCGCCAATGCCGCCTGGGCGGTCTCCGGCGCGATCTCGATGCGATAGGCATCGACCACCGAATCCTGGGTGGCGCCCCAGAACGAGGCAAACAGGACCCAGCTCACCAAGCCGGTCACGCTCAACTCTGGACGCGAGAAGGCCAGCGCGGCCAGGCCGATGGTGACGCCGATCTGCGCGATCAGCAGCCAGGACCGGCGCCGGCCCAGGAAGGCGGTGAGCGGAAACGCGTAGCGGTCGATCAGCGGTGCCCAGAGGAACTTGAGCAGATAGAAAAAGCTGGCCAGGCTGATCAGGCCGATGCTGCCCAGGTCCAGACCGACATCGCGCAGCCGGGTCGACAAGGTCTGCGAGGCGATCAGCAAAAACGGCAGCCCGCTGCCGAAGCCGAGCAGTGCCATGGTCGCCGCCGATGGCGTGGTGAAGGCCTGTCGGATACCGCGCAGGCCTTTGTAACGTTGTGCAGGCTTGGTCATGCGTGCGGCCGCTGGACGCGGTCAGCGGGCGAGACGAGGCCGCCATTGTGGCCAGCACCTGCGCGGGCCGGGTTGGCGGAAGCGAACATTGCGCTCGGTACCGGAGGAGCTGCGAGGGCAGCGTGGCCCACGGCGCAACGGCGGCGCCCAAGCGGCGCGACGTTTCTCGTTGCGGATACCTGCGGACTGCGCGCAGCCGACTGCCCGGTCGCCCCGGCACCGTCGCGCTGCCCTACTTCAGCCAGCCACGGGCGCTGACTCACAGCGCGTAATCCACGATGTAAGGCGCGTGGTCGGAGAACCGCTCTTCGCGGTAGATCGCGCAGGCCTGCAGTGCCTCGCGCAGGCCAGGGGTGACCAATTGATAGTCGATGCGCCAACCGACGTTGTTGGCGCGCGCCGCGCCGCGGTTGCTCCACCAGGTGTAGTCCTGGCCTTGCGGGTGCAGGACGCGGTAGCTATCGACCCAGCCGCGGCCTTCGGCGGCGTTGGCGTCGTCTGCCGCGTCGGCGCACAGGCCGTTGAGCCAGTCGCGCTCGGGCGGCAGGCAACCGGAATTCTTCTGGTTGGACTTCCAGTTCTTGATGTCCAGCGCAGTACGCACGATGTTCCAGTCGCCGCACAACACGTACTGGCGGCCGCTGGCCAGCCACTCGTCCAGGATCGGACGCAGCCATTCCATCACCTGGAACTTGTAGCCCTGGCGCAGCTCGCCCGAAGAGCCGGACGGGATATAGAAAGAGACCACGCTGAGGTTGCCGAAGCGCGCCTCGATGTACCGGCCTTCTTCGTCGAACTCGGGCCAGCCCAGGGCGGTGCGCACTTCGTCGGGTTCGCGCTTGGCATAGATCGCCACGCCGCTATAGCCCTTCTTGGTGCTGGCATCGCGAAACCAGGCCTTGTAACCGGCCGGCAAGAATTCCGGCCCGGCCAGCTGATGCTCCTGCGCCTTGGTCTCCTGGATGCACAGCACGTCGGCATCCTGGGTGGCGAACCAGTCGAAGAACCCCTTGCTGGCGGCCGAGCGCAGGCCGTTGGCATTGAAACTGATGATGCGCATGGATGAGGAGCCGGGATTCGGGAATGGGAATTGGAGATTCGTGAAAGCGTACCGCATCAGCGGATGCCGCAAGGCGCGACCGGCTATGCTTTCCAATCCCGAATCCCTACTCCCCAATCTCGTCACCATGACCAACCACCGCACCCGCTTCCTGCAGCTGGCCCTGGGCGCCGATGCCCTGCGCTTTGGCGAGTTCACGCTCAAGTCCGGGCGCGTCAGCCCGTACTTCTTCAATGCCGGGCGGTTCGATTCCGGGGTCAAGACCGCGGACCTGGCGCAGTGCTATGCCGATGCGATCGATACGGCCGGCGTGGAGTTCGACCTGCTGTTCGGCCCGGCCTACAAGGGCATCCCGCTGGCCACCGCACTGGCCTGTGCCTATGCCGGGCGTGGGCGTGACCTGCCGCTGGCGTTCAACCGCAAGGAGGCCAAGGACCATGGCGAAGGCGGCACCCTGATCGGCGCGCCGCTGGCCGGGCGCAAGGTACTGATCGTGGACGACGTGATCACCGCCGGCACCGCCATCCGCGAGGCCCTGGGCATCATTCGCGCCGCTGGCGGTACGCCGGCGGGCATCGTGGTGGCGCTGGACCGGCAGGAGATCGCCTCCGAGCAGGATCGCCGGTCGGCGGCGCAGGCGGTGGCGGCCGAGGCCGGTATTCCGGTGATCGCAGTGGCCAACCTCGCCGATCTGCTTGCTTTTGCGGAAGGAAACGCCGACCTTGTCGGCTACCGGGAACCGCTGCTGGCCTATCGAGGCCGCTACGGAACCGACACCACAGGCTGATGGCAGGCGACAGGGGGCTGCGATGATGCCGAGACACACACGTTTGGCATTGCTCGCTGCCGTTGCGGCAGCCGTCGTCATGGCCCCTGGCCTGGCACAGGACAAGCCGACGGCCAAGAAACTGTATTGCTGGAACCAGAACGGCGCCCGGGTGTGCAGCGACACGCTGCCACCGGAGGCGGTGAACCAGGCGCGCGACGAGTTCAACGTCAAGAGCGGGCTGCGCAGCGCCGAGGTGCAGCGCGCGATGAGCAGCGACGAGCGTGCTGCCGCTGCGGCCAGCGAGCAGCAACGCCAGGCCGATCTGGCCGCCGAGCAGATGCGCCAGCGCACCGACCAGGCGATGCTGATGTCGTATCAAAGCGAAGACGACCTGCGCCGGGTGTTCAATGAGCGCATCGCCATCGTCGACAACAACATCCACACCGCGCGCTTCAATGTGACCAGCCTGCGCGAAGGGCTGGCCAGCATGCTGCGCACGGCCGGCGACCGCGAACTGGCCGGCCAGGCAGTGGCCGACAAGCTGGCTGGCGACATTCAGCAACGCCATCGCGAGCTGATGGCGCAGTTGCGCCTGCAGACCAGCTTCGAGCAGCAACGGGTGGCGCTGGACGGCGAGATCGCCGACATCCTGCAGCGCTACCGCGCCATGAAGGAACCGCCCGGCGGCGCTCCGCCCGCCGGCTGAGCGGCGCCCGTCATTCCCGTCCAGGCGCACGGTCGCTGCGGGCGGCATTTCCCGATCCGACGCCCTGCCCGCATAATGGCCGGTCTTACTCCTTGCCCACGAGGCTCTCCCGCATGGCCCGGATCATCGCCATTGCCAACCAGAAGGGCGGCGTCGGCAAGACCACGACGGCAGTCAATCTGGCGGCCGGCCTGGCGCGCGCGCCCAAGCGTGTGCTGCTGGTGGATCTGGACTCGCAGGGCAATGCCACCATGGGCAGCGGCATCGACAAGCGCGATGTGGCCGCGTCCACCTGCGATCTGCTGCTGGGCGAAAACACCGCCGCCGAGATCCGGGTCACCGCGCCGGAAGGCTTCGACCTGCTGCCGGGCAACATCGACCTGACTGCCGCCGAGATCCAGCTGATGGACCAGGGCGAGCGCGAACAGCGGCTCAAGCGCGCGCTGGCGCCGATCCGCGACGAGTACGACTTCATCCTGATCGACTGCCCGCCGGCGCTGTCGCTGCTGACGCTCAACGCGCTGACCGCGGCCGATTCGATCATCGTGCCGATGCAGTGCGAGTACTACGCGCTGGAAGGACTCACCGCGCTGCTGGAAACCATCGAAGCGCTGCGCGCCAACCTCAACCCGGCGCTGGAAATCGAAGGCGTGCTGCGCACGATGTTCGACATCCGCAACAACCTGGCCAACGCAGTGTCGGCGGAGCTGACTGAGCATTTTGGCGACAAGGTGTTCCGCACCATCGTGCCGCGCAACGTGCGCCTGGCCGAGGCGCCCAGCCATGGCCAGAGCATCGTCGGTTACGACCGCAGCTCCCGGGGCGGCGTGGCCTACCTTGGGCTGGCCGGCGAAATCGTGCGCCGCCAGAACGACCGTAACAAGGCCGTCCGGCCCGTGGAGACCGTCTGATGAGCAAGCCGCCTCTGGCGAAGAAGCGCGGCCTGGGCCGTGGCCTGGAAGCGCTATTGGGACCGAAGGGCGCAGCAGCGGCAACGGCACCCGGCGCCACCAGCGACGACGTGCTGCAGCCGGGTGACACGTTGCGCCAGTTGCCGGTAGGCCAGCTGCAACCGGGCAAGTACCAGCCGCGCCAGGAGATGGACGAGGTCAAGCTGGCCGAGCTGGCCGAGTCGATCAAGGCGCAGGGCGTGATCCAGCCGATCGTGGCGCGCGAGCTGGCGCCGGGGCAGTTCGAGATCGTGGCCGGCGAACGCCGCTGGCGCGCCTCGCAGCTGGCCGGGCTGACCGAGGTGCCGGTGGTGGTGCGCGAACTGGACGACCGCACCGTCATCGCGATGGCGCTGATCGAGAACATCCAGCGCGAAGATCTCAACCCGCTGGAAGAAGCGCAGGCGCTGCAGCGGCTGATCGACGAATTTTCGCTGACCCATGCCGAGGCCGCTGCGGCGGTGGGCCGCTCGCGGGCCTCGGTGTCCAACCTGTTGCGGTTGCTGGAATTGCCGGTGGCGATCCGGGTGCTGCTGGAAACCCGCCGCCTGGAAATGGGCCATGCGCGGGCGCTGCTCACGCTGGCACCGGAGCTGGCCAGCAAGCTGGCGCAGGAAGCGGCCGACCAGGGCTGGTCGGTGCGCGAGGTCGAACACCGTGCGCAGCAATTCGCCGCCGGCAAGGTGCCCGGTTCGCTGCGCAAGGGCAAGCCGGTGGCCGCGGCCCCGCAGGCCGATATCGCCTCGCTGCAGACCGAACTGTCCGAGTCGCTGGGCACCAAGGTGGTGTTCAACCATGGCCGCGGCGGCAAGGGCAAGCTGGTGATCCATTACACCGACCTGGACACCCTGGAAGGCGTGCTGGAACGTCTGCGCGCGCAGCGCGGCTGATCGCGGCTGCACATCCAACAGGATCCTCGTCGGCAATGAATCCCGCCAAGGTGGACCGCCAGCATCTGCTGCAACTGACCGACCTGCCCAATGTCGGGCCGGCCTGCGAAAAGGACCTGCGCCTGATCGGTATCCGCGTGCCTGCGCAGCTGCGCGGTCGCGATGCCTACGACATGCATGCACAGCTCTGCCTGCGCACGGGCGTGCTGCACGACCCCTGCGTGATCGATGTGTTCCTGTCGATCGTGCGTTTCATGGAAGGCGAGGCGGCGCAGCCGTGGTGGAAGTTCAGCGCCGAACGCAAGGCCAAGCTCGCCAGCGAAGCGCCGCTCGCCCTGCGGTGAACGACCACGCATGGCGCGTTGCCGTCCTTCGCTGGAGCACCGCATGAGCCGCGCCCACCGCGAGCCGAGCCTGGCGCCCTGCGCACTGCAGGCACGTCAGCAGCATCAACCCGCCGGCGCCGCATGCAGCCATGCCTTTGGCGGCTGGCGCATGCAGATCGATCGCACCGGCCTTTTGTTTCCGCATTTTTCAGGATCACAGCCATGACCATCCTCGTCACCGGCGCCGCCGGTTTCATCGGTGCCTACACCTGCCGCGCGCTGGCCGCGCGTGGCGACACGGTGGTGGGTCTGGACAACTACAACAGCTACTACGATCCGCAGCTCAAGCACGACCGGGTTGCCGCGTTGTGCCCGGACATCGATCTGCGCACGCTGGACCTGACCGACCGCGATGGTCTGGCGGCGCTGTTCGACGAGATCCGGCCCACCCGCGTGGTGCATCTGGCCGCGCAGGCCGGAGTGCGCTACTCGCTGGAAAACCCGCATGCCTACGTCGACAGCAACCTGGCCGGGTTCGTCAACATGCTGGAGCTGTGCCGGCACCGCGGCGTACAGCACCTGGTGTATGCCTCCAGCAGCTCGGTGTACGGCGATTCGGCCACGCCACCGTTCTCCGAAGACCAGCGCGTGGACCAGCCACGCTCGCTGTATGCGGCGACCAAGGCCGCCAACGAATTGATGGGCTACACCTATGCGCAGTTGTACGGCCTGCGCGCGACCGGGCTGCGCTTCTTCACCGTGTATGGCCCGTGGGGCCGGCCGGACATGGCGCCGCTGCTTTTCAGCCGCGCGGTGCTGGCCGGTCGCCCGATCGAGGTGTTCAACCACGGCAGGATGCAACGCGACTTCACGTTCGTGGACGACATCGTGGCCGGCGTGCTCGGCGCGCTGGACGCGCCAAGCAGCGAGCCGATACCGCACCGGGTGTTCAACCTGGGCAACCACACCCCGGTGGAGCTGGAATATTTCATCGACGTGATCGCCCAGGCCGCCGGCCGGCCGGCCGACAAGGTCTACCGGCCGATGCAGCCGGGCGACATGATCCGCACCATGGCCGACACCCGGCGCGCGCAGGCGGCGTTCGGCTTCGACCCGGCCACGCCGGTCGAACGCGGATTGCCGCAGGTGGTGGACTGGTGCCGCAGCTACTTCGGCGAGCGCGCTTAGAGCGACTGACAACGCTGCTGCGCAGCCGCCAGGCGGGTCCGGCCGGTGCCCGGAATCGGCATGATCTGCTCGTACTCCGGTCCCTGCGCGCCGTCCGCACTCACCTGGCCACTGTTCACCATGTCTAGTCCCTCTCGGCCCTGGTCGGGATCGGTGTGTTGGCGGCTGCCGGAGGCGCGCAGCAGTGGCTTGCAGTGGCTGACCGGCGTGGTTTTGGGCTGCGAGGCGACATCACATGGCCATCTTGCCGCCTCTCGTCGCCCGCGCAGCAGCTGATCGCAGGGCAGACCGCGGTGCAAGACCCTGGCGTGGCTGCGCTGACACGGCATGATCCGGGTATTGGCCCGCGCCGTTGCCGTCTCTGCTTGCGCCCAACCACACGCTACAGGCCGCTTGCGGGTCGCAGCCCGGCACATGAGGTGTGCTTGCTTCATGCCTGACTCAGACAGTCAGGGCACAATGCGCGATCTTTTTCGCTCAGCCTTCATCCGGCCACCACGAATCCATGAGCCAACCTCAGCTTTCCGTCGTCGTCCCGGTGTTCAATGAGCGCGACAACGTCGCGGCCCTGGTCGAGGAAATCACGCGCGCCTTGCGCGGGGTGGTGGCCTTCGAAATCGTCTACGTCGACGACCATTCGCGCGATGACACCCTGGCGGTGTTGCAAGGCCTGAAGGCCACCACGCCGGAGCTGCGCGTGCTGCATCACGTGACCCAGAGCGGCCAGAGCACGGCGGTACGCAGCGGGGTCAAGGCCGCGCGCGCCAGCTGGATCGCCACGCTCGACGGCGATGGCCAGAACGACCCGGCCGACATCCCCAAGCTGCTGATCGCGCGCAGCCAGGCACAGGCGCAGGTCAAGTTGTTCGCCGGGTGGCGGGTCAACCGCCAGGACTCAGGCTCCAAGCGCTGGGCCAGCAAGTGGGCCAATGCGATCCGCTCGCGCATGCTGCAGGACAACACGCCCGACACCGGCTGCGGCATCAAGCTGTTCGAGCGCGAGGCGTTTCTGGACCTGCCCTATTTCGACCACATGCACCGCTATCTGCCGGCACTGATGCAGCGCGCCGGCTGGCGCACGGTGAGCGTGCCGGTGAACCACCGCCATCGCACCGCCGGCGTGTCCAAGTACAACAACCTCAATCGCGCCCTGGTCGGTATCCGCGACCTGCGCGGCGTGGCGTGGCTGATCACCCGCAGCAAGCGCACCGTGGTGGAGGAACGTTGATGGATCCGTCGTTTCTCGATCAACAGCTGACCTGGCTGTACTGGACCGGCATCCACGTCACCGGCTGGAAGCTGATCGGCTATGTGGGCGCACTGATGTTCGGCGGCCGCTGGCTGGTGCAGTTCGTGGCCTCCAAGCGCGCCGGCAAGCCGGTGATCCCGCGCCTGTTCTGGTACATGAGCGTGGTCGGCAGCCTGATGACGCTGAGCTACTTCGTGTTCTCGGCCAAGCAGGATTCGGTGGGCGTGCTGCAGAACCTGTTTCCGGCATTTACCGCGTTCTACAGCCTGTATCTGGACGTGAAGCATCGCGGCTGGAAGCGCGATCGCGCGGCGCATTGATGTGTTGCCGGGATTGCGGACGTGCGCGGTCACCGGCGCAGGCGATGGCCGTGCGGGCGGGATAGGCGTCGCCAAGCCGCAGGGGTTGATGGACGTCTGAGGGCGCGATCGACGCTTGGCATGTGTTGCGGTGCGGGCGCGTTGGCCAGACGCGTGGCGTCTGCCGCGGTCCGGTGCGGGTGCCGACTGTGTGGCGACCGGATGGATCCGTCATGGCGGGTTGTCACGCGCGAGCGCCGGCGCTCGGCAGCCGAGTCGTACACGAGGCTGCGAAGCTTACCGACCTGCGCGCGGGCAGCTGACCGATGGTGCCGCCATCACCCCGTCGGCAGGCTGTGCGCATGTCCAGCACGCGCCACTTTCCCCTGCCCCTGCCGGCGCCCACTGCGGCGTGTTGGTCGCTGTGCCTGCATGCACATCAGGGTGTGCCTTTGTTTGCAGACTGGCGCTGCGCGCGTGCTGCGGCCGCCAGTCTGGCCCTGCCGGGCCAGTGGCCTGGCGCGCGGCTGCTGTGCTGGGTACTGCTGCCACAACGGTGGTGCGCCCTGGTGCAGGCACCGGGCAAGGCCACCGTGCTGCAGCTGGCGCTTGCTGCACGACAGGCCGCCGGCGATGCCGTCAATCGTGCGCGCGGGCGCGGCGGCACGGTCTGGCAGCCGGACATCGAGGCGACCGCGCTTGCGCCGCAGGCCGACCACCGCCACTTTGCGCGCAGCCTGGTGGCCTTGCCGTTGCGCGCGGGCCTGGCCGAGCGGATCGGCGCGTATCCGTATTGGGATGCGGTGTGGTTGCCCGACCAGCGCGATCCTGCACCACTGCGTGCGCCCCACCCTCCCGCGCAGCTGGCGGCAACAGGTGGCACGCGGTGAGCCGCGTCGACGCCGGCGCTCCATCGAGGCAGGCGGTCGATGTCCGCGTCGGCGCGCGCCCTGGCGTTCTGCAGGCAGGGCGGTGCGCCGCAAGCGTGCGGTGTTCAGAACGCCAGTGGGTGCTCCGGCAGCAGGGCCTGCAGTTCGCTGCGGAACAGCGCGCGGATGCGCTCCAGCGCGGCCTCGCTGTCGGCCTCGAAACGCAGCACCAGGATCGGCGTGGTATTGGAGGCGCGCACCAGGCCCCAGCCGTCCACGAAGTCCGCGCGCAATCCGTCTATCGTGGACAGGCGCGCCGATTCGAACGGCGATTCTTCGCCGGCCTGCGCACGCTCCACAAACCGCGCCACCAGTGCATGCGCATCGCCGTCTACCGGGACCTTGATCTCCGGCGTGGACACGCTCTCGGGCAGCGCGTCCAGCACCTCGGACGGGGTTTCCTCGCGCTGGGCCAGGATCTCCAGCAGGCGTGCGGCGGCATAGATGCCGTCGTCGAATCCGTACCAGCGTTCCTTGAAGAAGAAGTGCCCGCTCATCTCACCGGCCAGTTCGGCGTCGGTCTCGCGCATCTTGGACTTGATCAGCGAATGCCCGGTCTTCCACATCAGTGGGCTGCCGCCGTTACGCAGCACGTAGTCGGACAGCTTGCCGGTGCACTTCACATCGTAGATAACCAGCGCGCCGGGATTGCGCTGCAGCACGTCGGCGGCAAACAGCATCAGCAAGCGGTCCGGGAACACGACCGTGCCTTCCTTGGTCACCACGCCCAGGCGGTCGGCATCGCCATCGAAGGCCACGCCAATGTCTGCATCGAAGCGCTGCACCATGTTCACCAGGTCGTCGAGATTGTGCGGCTCGCTCGGGTCGGGGTGATGATTGGGGAAGGTGCCGTCGATGTCGCAATACAGCGGCACGACCTTGGCACCGATGGCCTCCAGCAGGCGTGGCGCGATGTCGCCGGCCGCACCATTGCCGGCGTCCACCACCACCTTGACCGGGCGGTCGAGCTGCACGTCGTCGGCAATGCGCTGGATGTAGGCGTCGCTGATGTCGCGCTGCTCCAGGTCGCCAGGCGTGGCCGCGGTATGCAGCCGGCCTTCGTTGATGCGCTGATGCAGTTCGGTGATGGCCGCGCCGGACAGCGTCTCGCCTCCGATGACGATCTTGAAGCCGTTGTAGTCCGGCGGGTTATGGCTGCCGGTCACCGCCACGCAGCTGCCGGCGCGCAGTTCATAGGCACCGAAGTACACCACCGGCGTGGGCGCCAGACCGATGTCGGTCACGTTGCAGCCGGCACGCCGCAGGCCTTCGATCAGGCCAGTGGTCAGCTCCGGCCCGGACAACCGCCCATCGCGGCCCACCACCACATCGCGTAGCCCCTGCGCCTGCATCACGCTGCCGATGGCCTGGCCGATCAGCGCTGCAACCCCGGGAGTGAGCTCCTTCCCGACCACCCCGCGGATGTCGTAGGCGCGGAACATGTCGGTGGCGACCTGGACCACCGGCAGCGGCGGCGGCGGCGGTGCAGGCGATACCGCCTGGTCCAACGCACGCGCGTCGCTGGCAAGGCTGGCGTCGTGCTGCAGGCTTTGACTGAAGGTGGGCTCGTCGGCCGTGGTATCGCCGGCAACGCGACGACGTGGCAGTGCCACCCGGCCACGGCTGGCCAGCACCAGCAACACGGCAATGGCCAGCAACAAGGCGGCCACGATGGCGCACCCCAGCGCACCCAGACCCAATGGGCCGTTGTCGCTCTGCGGTACCGCAGCGGCCACGCGCAAGCCACTGGTGCCGAGCGGGCGTGCCAGGGTTTCGGCGGCATCGGCCAGGCCTACGTCGCCTTGTTGGGCCACGTTGTAGCTGCCCTGGCGCAAGGCCAGATAGGCGCTGCCGGGCACGGCGATCGCATCTAGCGGGCCGATCAGGCGCAGCAGCGGCAGCCGGGCATACGCCACCGCCGGCTGCGCGCCCAGGCGCACCGCGGCAGCCACGCCCAAACGTACCTGCCTGGCATCGCGCACCACATGGACCTGCGCACGCTCGGCCACCAGCGCCGATTCGAGCAGGCTCAGTCGCGCATAGCCGAAGTCCTTGGGATTGGCATAGGCGGCGGCCAGATCGCCGGGCAGCACCTGCACATCCTCGGCGCCCTTGAAGCGCTCGCGGATTGCCGAGGCGGCGGCCAGCGCATCGCCGTTGGCCAACGCAGCGGCCACCGGCGGCTGTTTGAGCACCGCGTCGAGCTGGCTGGCCTGCGCAGACATTGCCTGGCTGACACCCTGCACGGCGCGATCGCGCGCCTGTTCCAGGTCGTGCGCAATCGCATCCTCACGCCATTGCGTGTAGCTGCTCCAGCCAAACCAGGCCGCCAGCAGCACCAGCACGCCCCCCAGCACCGGACCACTCGTACGCACGCTGGACATCGACTGCCTGCGCTCGTTCGCCTTGCTCATGTGACTCCCCCGTCAGCGCACGCCGGTGTGGCCGAATCCACCCGCTCCCCGCGCGCTGTCGACGAAAGTATCCACCACTTGCAAGCCCACGCGCACGATCGGAAGGATCACCAATTGCGCAATCCGGTCGCCCGGCTCGATGGTGAAGGCCTCACGGCCGCGATTCCAGGTACTGATCAGCAGCGGCCCCTGGTAGTCGGCATCGATGAGCCCGGTGCCGTTGCCCAGCACGATGCCGTGCCGGTGGCCCAGCCCCGAGCGCGGCAGGATCACTGCGCACACCTGCGGGTCGGCCAGATGGATGGCGATGCCGCTGGGAATCAGCGCCGCATCGCCCGGCTCCAGCGTCATCGGCGCTTCCAGGGCCGCGCGCAGATCCATGCCCGCGCTGGCTTCGGTGGCGTAGGCCGGCAGCGGCCACAGATCGCCGAAGCGCGGGTCGAGCAGCTTCACCTGCAAGGACTGGGTCGGGATGCTCATGCCTGCAATCTCTCCGCGATCAGGGCCAGCAACTGGTCGGCCAGTTCAGTCTTGCTGCTGCTGGGAAACACGCGCTCGCCCCCCTGCCAATAGGCGGTGGCGGCATTGTTGTCGCTTTCGAACCCGCCGCCTTCGATCCCCACCTGGTTGGCGATGATCAGATCCAGCCGCTTGGCTGCCAGCTTGCCACGCGCGTAGTGCTCCACGTCGTGCGTTTCGGCCGCAAATCCGACCACCAGCTTGAGCGCACCGGTCTGCGCGGCCACCTCGGACAGGATGTCCGGGGTGCGCACCAGTTCCAGGGTCAGGGTTTCGCCGGTCTTCTTGATCTTCTGCGCGACCACCCGCTTGGGGGTGTAGTCGGCCACCGCGGCGGCGCCGATGTAGATGTCGGCCGGGAACGCACCCAGTACCGCATCGCGCATCTGCGCGGCCGAGCGCACGTCGATGCGCTGCACGCCGGCCGGCGTGGTCTGGTGCACCGGCCCGCTGACCAGCACCACCTCGGCGCCCTGGCGGGCCGCGGCGGCGGCCAGGGCATAGCCCATCTTGCCGCTGCTGCGATTGCCGACGTAGCGCACCGGATCGAGGTCTTCGAACGTGGGGCCGGCGCTGATCACGATGCGCAGGCCCTCCAGTTGCGCGCTGCTGGGCACGAAGGCCGGCGCAGCACTGACCGACGGCGCGGCGGCGAGCGTGGCGGCATCACCCGCCAGTGCGGCAATGATCGCCGCCGGCTCGGCCAGCCGGCCGGGGCCGGATTCGCCTTCGGCCAGCGGGCCGTCGTCCGGGCCCACCACGGCCACGCCGCGTGCACGCAACGTCGCCACGTTGGCCTGGGTGGCCGCATGCAGCCACATGCGATGGTTCATGGCCGGGGCCACGGTCAGCGGCGCAGTCGTGGCCAGGCACAGGGTGGTGACCAGATCGTCGGCCAGACCGTGCGCCAGGCGCGCCAGCAGGTCGGCGGTGGCCGGGGCCACGACCACCCGGTCGGCCCAGCGGGCAAGCTCGATATGCCCCATCGCCTGCTCGGCGGCGCTGTCCCACAGCGTGGTGCGCGTCGGGTGCCCGGACAGCGCCTGAAAGCTCAGCGGGGTCACGAACTGTTGTGCGCCGGCGGTCATGGCGACCTGCACCTGTGCGCCGGCGTCGCGCAGGCGACGGACCAGTTCAAGCGATTTGTAAGCGGCGATGCCTCCGCCGACGCACAGCAGCAAACGCTGTCCGTCCAGGGGGCGGGCCTGAGTGGAGCCGATCACGTCGGGGTCGTCCTACGGTTACAAGGACAACTAGATTAGCCGATGCCCCCGCTTGGCCTGATGGGCGTCGGCGATGAGCACCGGCAATCTCGCCATATGCACATACACGACTGGCCCACCCACGAACGTCCGCGCGAGAAACTTCTGGCGCGCAGTGCCGCTGCGCTTTCCGATGCCGAGCTGCTGGCGATCTTTGTCGGCTCGGGACTGCGCGGCCAGGATGCGGTGCAGACCGCGCGCGATCTGCTGGATCGCCACGGCCCATTGCGCCCGCTGCTGGATCGTCCGCCCAAGGTCCTGGCGCGGCTGCCCGGGCTGGGCCCGGCATCGGCGTGCAAGCTCAGCGCCGCGATGGAGCTGGCGCATCGCCACCTGATGAGCGAGCTGGAGCGCGGCGACGTGCTCAGCGACCCGCTCAGCGTGGGCCACTATTTTTCGCAGCGGCTGCGCGCGCGGCCCTACGAAGTGTTTGCGGCGCTGTTCCTGGACAATCGCCATCGCGCAATCGCCTTCGAGGAGCTGTTCACCGGCACCATCGACGGCGCCGATATCCATCCGCGTGAAGTGGTGCGCAAGGCGCTGCTGCACAACGCTGCGGCGGTGATCGTCGGCCACAACCACCCCTCCGGCAATCCGGAGCCGTCCGAGGCCGACCACGCAGTCACCGTGCGCCTGTCGCAGGGCCTGGAACTGGTGGATATCCGCCTGCTCGACCATTTTGTGATCGGCGACGGCCGCCCCGTCTCGCTGGCCGAGCGCGGCTGGCTGCGATGAGGCCGCCGCGTTGACCTGAACCATCACCCGGACCCCAGGGCCCGCGGTCGGGTAAAATCGCTGGTTTGGTTCCAAGCAGATCCCACGTGAAAGCCCTACTCCGCGCACTGATCGGCCAAGGCATCGAAGCCTTGCGCGCCAACGGCACCCTGCCTGCCGACACCCTGCCGCCGGATTTTGTGGTCGAGCGACCCAAGACACGCGAACACGGCGACTTCGCCACCAATGCGGCGATGCTGCTGGCCAAGGCGGCGCGCAGCAATCCGCGCGCGCTGGCGCAGGCGCTGGTGGCCGCACTGCCGGCCAGCGAGGACGTGGCCAAGGTCGAGATTGCCGGCCCCGGCTTCATCAACTTCCACCTTGCCCCCACCGCCTACCAGCGCGAAGTGGCGCATGTGATCAAGCAGGGCCACGACTACGGCCGCGGCCTGGCCGGCAATGGTCGCTCGGTGGGCGTGGAATACGTTTCGGCCAACCCGACCGGCCCGCTGCATGTCGGCCACGGCCGCGCGGCGGCGATCGGCGACAGCCTGGCGCGCGTGCTCGACGCCAACGGCTGGAACGTCAAGCGCGAGTTCTACTACAACGATGCCGGCGTGCAGATCGAAAACCTGGCGTTGTCGGTGCAGGCACGCGCGCAGGGGCTGACCCCCGACAGCGCGGGCTGGCCGGAGAACGGCTACCGCGGCGACTACATCGCCGACGTGGCCAATGCCTACCTCGCCGGCGACACCGTGGACCTGGAAGGCCACCTGGTCACCGGCACCAGGGATCCGGCCGATTTTGAATCGATCCGCCGCTTCGCCGTGGCCTATCTGCGTAACGAGCAGAACCACGACCTGGCCGCCTTCCGCGTCGACTTCGATATCTATTTCCTCGAGAGCTCGCTGTACAAGGACGGCAAGGTCGAAGAGGCGGTGCAAAAGCTCATCGCCTCCGGGCACACGTACGAGGAAGGCGGCGCGTTGTGGCTCAAGTCCACCGACTTCGGCGACGACAAGGACCGCGTCATGCGCAAGTCCGACGGCACCTACACCTACTTCGTGCCGGATGTGGCCTACCACCTGACCAAGTGGCAGCGCGGCTACGAGCGCGCGATCACCGAACTGGGCGCCGACCACCACGGCTCGCTGACGCGCGTGCGCGCCGGCCTGCAGGCGCTGGAACTGGGCATCCCGCAGGGCTGGCCGGAATACGTGCTGCACCAGATGGTCACGGTGATGCGTGGCGGGGAGGAAGTGAAGCTGTCCAAGCGTGCCGGCAGCTACGTCACCCTGCGCGATCTGATCGAAGAAACCAGCGCCGATGCGGTGCGTTGGTTCCTGATCGCGCGCAAGCCCGATTCGCAGCTCACCTTCGACATCGACCTGGCACGCGCGCAGAGCAACGACAACCCGGTGTTCTACGTGCAGTACGCGCATGCGCGCGTGTGCAGCGTGCTGCGCCAGGCGCAGGAAAAGGGCTACAAATACGAGCAGGGCCACGGTCTTGCCCAGCTCGCCCGGCTGGACGATGAGCACTCGCTCACCGTGATGCTGGAGCTGTCGCGTTACCCGGAAGTGGTGGAAATCGCCGGTCAGGCACTGGAGCCGTACCAGATCGCGCAATACCTGCGTGAATTGGCGCACGCCTTTCACACGTGGTATCACAACAGCAAGGTGCTGGTGGACGATGCCGCCGAGCGCGACGCCAAGCTCACCCTGGCTGTCGCGACGCAACAGGTGCTGGCCAACGGTCTGGAACTGCTCGGCGTCAGCGCCCCGGAAAAGATGTAAGCGCTGTCGGAAAACACAGGCGCGGCGATCGACCGGGCGTGCTACCTGCCGGGCGCAGCCGCCTGACGGCGACGCGGATCGCGCGCGCTACACGCAGGGCCTTCCACGGCCCGCAACGACATGATTCGGAGAAGTGGTAGATGGCAGCACGACGCGGTAAGAGCCAGGCACGACGCAACACCAGTAATGGCACCCCCGGTTGGGTGTGGTTGGTGGCGGGCGCCGCGATTGCGGCAGTGATCTTCCTGGCCGCCCCCAACCTGTTCAAGAAGGACGGCGACGGCTTCCTGCGCGTGGGCCCGCGGGCCAACCCGGACGCCCAGCCCGAACCGGTGGCCGACGCCGACACCGATACCCCTGCCGAACTGCCCAAGCCCAGCACGCCGCCTGCCAAGCCGCAGCCCAAGCCCGGCGATGCGCAGACCCAGTACGACTTCTATACCTTGCTGCCCGGCAAGGAAGTGCAGATGTCCGATGCCGAGCTGGCCGCCAGCGCACGCGCCGAAGAGGCCGCGCGTGCGCGCGCAGCGCTGGAAGGCAAGCCGGTGCCGCCAGCACCCGGTGCGGCCGCAAGCGTGGCTGCTGCTACGCCAGCCGCCAGCGTGCCGGTGCCCTTGAACGAATCTGCCGCCAGCGCACCCAAACCGCTGCCGGAAACCGCTCCGGCACGGCCGGCAGCCACGCCGGCGCCGGCCGGCACTGCGGCCATCACCACGCCCGCGGCCACGGCGCCGAAGCCTGCGACAACGCCTGCCGCTGCAGCGCCCTCGTCCGCTGCAGCGGCGGTGACCGACAACACCCGTTACATCCTGCAGGCCGGCTCGTTCGGCGCTTCCGGCGATGCGGAATCCACCAAGGCCAAGCTGGCGATGATGGGGCTGGCCGCACGCGTGGAATCGGCCGAAATCAGCGGGAAAACCGTCTATCGCGTGCGCATGGGGCCCTACGGCAGCGCCGGCGAACTGGCCGAGGCCAAGCAGAAACTCACCGGCAGCGGCCTGCCGGCCATTGCGATCAAGGCGCAGTAAGCGCGCATGCTGAGTCGCTGCGCCGGGCTGTTGCTGGGAACGCTGGCACTGACCGGCACGGCGCAGGCCACCGATCAGATCCGCGACCGCATCCAGATCGACGGCCAGCAGGCAACGTTGCTGGCCGAGCCGTTGTCCGGGCCCCTGGATGACCCGGACACCTGGACGCGCTTCGTGGCGCACGCACGCAGTGCGATGGGCAGCTGCACCGCCAACTGGCGCGGCTATCGCGCGGACTGGCGTCTGGACGCGCAGCAGCTGGTGCTTGATCGCGTCGTGCTGGGCGCCTGCGCCGATGCGCCACCAACCTTGCCGTTGGACGTCCTGTTCCCCGGCCAGCCGGCGCCAGTGCCGGCCGTGTGGGTGGATGGCGAAGTGATCGTCGCACTGCCGTCCACCGCGACGCCTGCCACGCACGCAGCGGGCGCCTACGTGGTGCTGCGGCTGCGCCGTGGCCATGTCGTCTCGCGCGAGAGCGTGACCGAAGAGATGCTGCGTGCGCGGCGTGCCGCAATGGCAAGTCCGCCCCCTGCGCTCTGAAACTGCCTTGCAGTGAATCCTGAATCCCCCGTCCCCCTGGAGTTCCGCATGTCCAAGACCGTCCTGATCACTGGTGCCACCTCCGGATTCGGCAGCGCTGCGGTGCGCCGCTTCGCCGCCGCTGGCTGGAAGGTCATCGCCACCGGCCGACGGGCCGAGCGCCTGCAGGCGCTGGCGGCCGCGCTGCCGGCCGGCCAGGTCCACACCGCCGCGTTCGACATGCGCGATGCGCAGGCCCTGTCGGCTGCCATCGACGCGCTGCCGCCGGCGTTCGCCGACATCGATGTGCTGGTCAACAACGCCGGCCTGGCGCTGGGCACCGCGCCGGCGCAGCAGGCCGACCTGGCCCAGTGGCAGCAGATGATCGACACCAATGTCACCGCGCTGGTCACGCTCACCCATCGCCTGCTGCCGGCGCTGATCGCGCGCCGCGGCGCCATCATCAACATCGCCTCGGTCGCGGCCACCTACCCATACACCGGTGGCAACGTCTACGGCGGCACCAAGGCCTTCGTGCAGCAGTTCTCGCTGGGGCTGCGCGCGGACCTGCACGGCACCGGCGTGCGCGTGACCTCGATCGAACCCGGCATGGCCGAAACCGAATTCACCCTGGTGCGTACCGGCGGCAACCAGGCCGCCTCGGACACGCTGTATCGCGGTGCCACGCCGATGACCGCCGACGACATCGCCGAGCAGATCTTCTATGTCGCCAGCCTGCCGGCCCACTTGAACATCAACCGGCTGGAAATCATGCCGGTGACGCAATCGTTCGCCGGATTTCAGGTGGCGCGCGACGCGCAGTGACATGCCGCGGCATGCTGGACGCATGCATCGGCAAGGGCTGAGCGCGCACGGAGGCAAGACGCCTCGCGCAATGCCTGAGAAGCCGCGCACTGCGCGGCTTTTCTTCCAGGAACGCATTCATGCGATCAAGGGACGCGCGCGTGGCAACGGCAATGCCACATAGCGTCGTTTGCCAAGCAATCATCGGCATGAGATCGATGGCCGAAGTCTGACCAGAGCGCACGCGGCAGCAGTGGTGCTGAGCGGCGTGGGCACGCTACGCCGCCTCGGCACCACCGGCCGGCCTGGCGCGCTGCCGCAGCAACATTCCACGCAGGCGCAGGAAAGGCCGCTCCACCGCGTAGTGCAGCAACGCGCCCACCAGCAGCGCCACCCCACCATAGACGGCAAATGCCAGCAGGCCGTGGCCGTCCAGCGCGGCGCCGAGCCAGCTCTGCGTCACATGGAACATGGCCTTGTGGGTCAGATACAGGCTGTAGGAGATGGCTGCCAGCCACGCTGCGCCCGGCACCCGCAGCCGGCCGAAGGCGCTGCCGGTGGCAGTGCCGGCCAGCACGAGCAATGCCAAGCCCAGTGAAAGCACCGGCCAGCCCACGGCATTGCCGATCAGGCCGGTGCGCTCGCGAAACAACCACATCGCCAGCGCCAGCACCGCCATGCCCGCCAGCAACCACGCGCTGCCGTACTGCTGCAGCCGTTGCCAGGTCTGCGGGCGGAAGACCTTCAGCACCGCGAGCATCACACCAGCCAGCAGGCCATCGAGGCGGTTCCAGGTGGGGTAGTAGATATCTTCGACGAACCAGTTGCGCTGCTGGCCACCGCCGATCTGGTCCAGCGCGGTGTTATGCAGCCAGGCGCTGGTGCGCAAGGCGATGCCTGCCACTACCACTGCCATGCATAACGCGATGAATCGCCCGGCCGACGGGCGCCGCAGCAGTACCGTGGCCAGTAGCGGAAACACCAGATAGAAGTGCTCCTCCACGCAGAGCGACCAGGCATGCGAAAACGCAGCCTGCTGGCCGTAATCGACGAACAGGTTCAGGGTGAAGGTGGCAAACATCCACCACGGCGCCAACCCGGGCGTTTCGCGAAACCCCGGCCATGTGATGTAGACGATCAGCACCAGCAAAAATGCCGGCAGGATGCGGAAGGCGCGCCGCAGGTAGAAATCGGTGAAGTCCAGGCGCTGCCCGCGCCCCAGCGGCGTCAGCACCTGGCTGCCGATCAAAAAGCCGCTCAGCACGAAGAACAGGTCCACGCCCATCCAGCCATAGCGCGACAGCCACGCCCAGTCGGGCCCCAGCCCACCGACCACAAACGAATGGAACAGCATCACCCAGACGATGGCGATGGCACGCAGCAGGTCCAAGGCGGGATAGCGCATGCGCACGCTCGATGACTGAAGGACGTCGATTGTGCCGCATGGCCGGTGTGATGGCGCCGGGATGTGGCGGCCGTGTCATTGCCATTGCATCGGGCAGTGCCGCCCCGGCATGCCATGCGACCGCATGGCAGTCCCTGTCGGTGATGCGCGCATCGCCATCCATCAGCGGCAACGCGGGTGCAGGTCAACCTGGTGGGGGCACGACACCGGCACCGCGATCATCGCGCCATCACCGCAGCCGCTGCCGCTGCCGCTGCCGTTCCAGGCGAGCGCCGTGACATGGCTCCAGCGCCCTACTGCGCGCCACGGCAGTGCCGCAGCGCGTGCACGATCAGCCCAATGGTTCGTCGGACAGATAGGTGTAGCCGGTCAGCCCGGCCTCCAGCGCGTCGCTCAGTTCCTTTGCGCGCTCCGGTGGCAGCTGCGCGGCGGCGATGCGTTCGGCGTAGGTCGCGCGCAGCGTCTCCAGCTGATAGCCCACGTAGTCGAGCATCACGTCGGTGGTATCGCCGCGACGCTGCTGCACGATGCGATAGCCATCGCCATCCACCGCCACTTCCACCGCGTCGGTATCGCCGAACAGGTTGTGGATGTCGCCGAGAATTTCCTGGTAGGCACCGACCAGAAAGAAGCCGATGCGGTAGCTCTCGCCCGGGTTCAACGTGTGCAACGGCAACGAGCTGTCCAGACTTTCGTTCTCGACGTAGGTCTTGACCATGCCATCGGAATCGCAGGTCATGTCGGCGATGATGCCGCGCCGCTGCGGCGCTTCGTTCAGGCGTTCGATCGGCACGATCGGGAACACCTGGTCGATCGCCCACACATCCGGAATCGACTCGAACACGCTGAAGTTGACGAAGTACTTGTCCACCAGCCGCTCGTTGAGTTCGTCCAGCACCGGGCGGTGGCTCTTTTCGTCGAAACTCAACCGCGCACGCACGCCGTGCGCGATGGCATAGAACAGATCATCGATACGCGCACGATGGGTCAGGTCGATCTGGCCCAGGGCGTAGGCGCTCAAGCCCTCGGCATGGAAGTGCTGCGCCTCCTGGAACAGTTCCACCGCCGGGCGCACATCCAGTTCGTCGTGGATCTCGCGCAGGTGGCGGATGGCCGCCGGTTCATCGTCGTGCGCATCGGGCACGCGGCCTTCCGGCGCCTGCTCCACTTCGGAGACATTGGCGATCAGCACCGCGTGGTGCGCGGTCATCGCGCGCCCGCATTCGGTGACGATGCGCGGCGGGGTCAGCCCGTGCTCTTCGCAGGCGCTGGCCAGGGGCTGCACGATGTTGCTGGCGTACGAGTGCAGGCCATAATTGATCGAGCAATAGCTCCGCGAGCGGGTGCCTTCGTAATCGATGCCCAGGCCGCCACCGACGTCCACATGGCTGATCTTGGCACCCAGGCGCGAAAGCTCCACGAAATAGCGGGTGGCCTCGCGCATGCCGTTGGCGATGTCGCGCACGTTGGAGATCTGCGAGCCCATGTGGAAATGCAGCAGATTCAGGCTGTCGGCGTACTCGGTGTCGCGCAGCGTCTTCCACAGGTCCAGCACCTGCCGCGGCGACAGCCCGAACTTGGCCTTGTCGCCACCGCTGTTCTGCCACTTGCCCGCGCCCAGCGAGGCCAGGCGCATGCGCACGCCCAGGCCCGGCTTGACGTCCAGCGCGCGCGCCTCTTCCAGCACCAGCTTCAGCTCGGAAGGCTTTTCGATCACGATGAAGGTCTGCAGGCCCAGCTTGCGCCCGATCAGCGCCAGGCGGATGTATTCGCGGTCCTTGTAGCCGTTGCACACGATCAGCCCGCCCGGGCGCGACAGCGCCAGCACCGCCATCAGCTCCGGCTTGCTGCCCGCTTCCAGCCCGAAGCCGTCGCCGTGGTGGCCGGCCAGGGTGCCGGCCACGCCGCGGTGCTGGTTGACCTTGATCGGGTACACGGCGGTATAGCCGCCGGCGTAGTCCCACTCCGACTGCGCCTGCGCAAAGGCCGCCTGCAGCTTGCCCAGACGCTGGCCCAGGATGTCCGGAAAGCGCACCAGCAGCGGCAGCTTGGCGCCGGCCGCACGCGCGGCGTCCACCACCTCGGGCAGCGACACCGACGGGCCATCGGCAGTCGGGCTGACCACCACGTGGCCGGCGGCGTTCACATCGAAATACCCATCGGCCCAATGCGGGATCGAGTAGGTCTTGCGGGCTTGGTCGAGGGACCAATCGCTCATTTCGCTGTCTCGGCTGGAATAAAAAAGGGCGTGAAGTGTAACGCCTGGCATGCGCAGGGTCCGTTACAATCCGCGCCGACTTCACGCCCCGCTCCTGCTGGAGCGGGGTGGAATGCAGGTTCAGCCGCCGCGCAGGTTGACTGCACGAGGCTGCGCCCGACCCTCATCCGGCGCTTTGCGCCACCTTCTCCCCGTGGGAGAAGGAACAGCTCCCCTTCTTTTCAGGATCTTTGCATGAGCGCCAACGACAACTGGTACATCGAACACTTCCAGCCCACCGGGTCGGCCATCGGCTTCCGCATCAGCGGCAAGCTGGACGAGGTGCAGTCCCCGTTCCAGAAGATCGAGATCTACCAGACCACGGACTGGGGCAAGCTGATGCTCATCGACGGCGCGGTGATGCTGACCAGCCGCGACAACTTCTTCTATCACGAGATGATCAGCCACCCGGCGCTGTTCACCCATCCCGCGCCCAAGCGCGTGGTGATCATTGGCGGCGGCGACTGCGGCACCCTGCGCGAGGTGCTCAAGCACCCGGGCGTGGAAAACGCCACCCAATGCGATATCGACGAGCAGGTCACCCGCATGTCGGAGAAGTATTTTC
Organism: Xanthomonas sp. WHRI 6106; assembly: GCF_040202405.1. NCBI lineage: Bacteria > Pseudomonadati > Pseudomonadota > Gammaproteobacteria > Lysobacterales > Lysobacteraceae > Xanthomonas > Xanthomonas sp. WHRI 6106. The sequence goes on from NZ_JBEGFC010000012.1 coordinate 28,155, forward strand.
CCGAGCTGTGCGATTCCAACCACGATGCGCGCGCCGAGCTGTTGTTCGACGATGGCGTGGCCTACATGGCCAATTGCCCGGCCGGCAGCGTGGACATCGTGATCGTCGACTCCACCGATCCGGTGGGCCCGGCCGAGGGCCTGTTCAACAAGGCGTTCTACGAGAGCTGCTTCAAGGCGTTGAAGGACGACGGCATCCTGGTGCAGCAGTCCGAATCGCCGCTGGCGCTGCTGGACCTGATCAACGAGATGCGCACCGAAATGGGCAAGGCCGGCTTCCAGTCGTTCAAGACCCTGCCGTTCCCGCAGCCGTGCTACCCCACCGGCTGGTGGAGCGTGACCATGGCCAGCAAGCAGGCCAAGGCCGATTTCGCGTTCCGTCAGGATGCCGCGCAGGCCAAGGGCTTCGACACGCTGTATTACACCGCCCACCTGCACACCGGCGTGCTGGTCGCCCCGCCGTTCGTGGCCAAGGCGCTGGGCGAGTAAGCGCGGCGAGCAACCCTTCGCCTGCGGGCGCGGACGGCGCGCGCAGGCGCGATGCTTGAATGGTTGCGGCCGATTGACGACACCGGCCGCAACGGCCTGGCAGTGACGCCCCCGGGCTACCGGCAGCCGCCCGTTGACGAGACTGCCTGCGCGCCTGCAGCGCGCGGGCTGATCTGCCAGTGCGTTGCGTCTGGCGTACTCGCGCACCGATCGCCGATGACGCGGCGATGCGCCGCTCACATTCCCTTGAACGGCGCTCGATCGACAGTGCAGCCGTGCGCGGGACGCATCGGTCTTGCGCGCCATTGCTGCGTCACGCTGCGGTCGATGCCGCTGCCCATGCCTTGCCGACCAATGTACGGGACCGCGCAGCCTATAACCGGGCCAGGACTTCCGTCTTCTTGGCGTCGAATTCGTCCTGCGTGACCAGCCCCGCATCCAGCAATTGCTTCAGCTTGCTCAACACCTGCACCGGATCGTCTGTGGCGGGAACGGCACTGGCCTGGGATGGCACTGCCGCGCCGTGCGCACCCGGCGCATGCACCACCACGCCACCGGCCGCCGCACGCAATTTGTCGATCTCCAGCTGCTGGCGCTTTTCGTAGGCGGATTCTTCCACCTGCTGCGCATAGGCATAGACGCGCCGCGCCTGCTTCTTGGGCAGGCTGTCGATGGAGGCGGAGGTGCCTTGGGTGGTGCGGCACATGATGGTCGCCCCGAGCATCTGTTCGCTCATGTGCACATCGAGCACCTCGCGCCAGGGGAAATCGCGGAAGGTCATGCCGAACAACGTGGGATAGACCACGATGAACCTGCGGTTGGTCAGCACCACCGCATCCGGCGACAGGTTCATCACCATCTTCTTCTGCACGGCGATGTACTCGACCTGCTCATCGCGGGTCAGCAACTCACTGACCTTGGGCAGGATCTTGCCGACTGCCACCGGGTCCTGCTCGTCTGTCAAAAACTGCGCCACTGCGTCCATAGGCCCTCCCAACGACTGTCACCGTTGGGCACGACACTACAGCACCTTGCATGGATCGCCCCGCAACGTGGGAGTCGGTGGCCTGGGTACGCCCCCGCCAGCTTGGCAGTAACGCTGACTGGGTCGATTGCCTCAACGATCAGGGGCGGACGCTGCCGCCCGCCTTGCGGTCCTGGCCGCTGCAATCAGAAGCGGACTTCGGCGCCGAAGCTCAACACCTCGGCACGATTGATGGTGATGTCCTCGTAGTCGTCGTAATACTCGTCGGCATACACGTAGTTGGTGTACAGCGCGCTCAGGCTGACATGCCTGCCGATATCCACGCCGAGCCCGGCGCCCACGTAGGCACCATACACACGCTCGTCGTAGTCCTCTCCCTTGGCCTTGCCACCCCAATAGCCCAGCCGTACGAGCGCAAATACCGGAGCGTCGCCGAAGTTGAAGCGCGCCGTTCCACCAACACTGCCGAAGTCCACCGTCGGGATGACGACAAACCCATCCTCATCCTTTGAACCATCGACGTTTCCGGTTGCCGCTTCGATGCCGATCAAGGTCACCGGACCTGCGCGCCAGCGATACCCGACATTGAAGCCCAACAGGTCCTGCTTGACTCCGTCGAATACCTTGGCCTTGCCGCTCTGCACGCCAAGGAACATGCCGCTCTTGAGCCGTTGGTCGTCTTCGATCGGCGCAGGAGAGACATCAACCGGCACAGGCGGCGCTGCCATCTCCGTCTGCGTCGTAACCGTGGTGAATCCGCCGGATTCGCCAGTGCCAGTGCCGCTTCCACCGACGGCAGCCGGCGCGCCGCCGATGCCGGCTTGCGAGGTGCGCGACGACTGCGCGACCGGCGCGCGCGCGTCCTGCGTGCCGGTCTGCTGCTTTTGCTGTTGCCGGTAGCTGTCCCAGCCGCGCGACAACGATTGCGCCGAGGCCTGTGCCGTGACGCCGAAGGCCGTGCAGGCCAACAGCAGTGTTGCGGTCCTTTTCATCGCTTCCCCCAATGAGTCGTACTCCATCGTTCCCGCATCCTTGCGCACGCAGGGGTCACCTGACGGCGTCTGGAAGTGGCGCAGTTGCTGTCGAATTCGGGGGCTTTCCCGGCATCACCGGATGTCGTGCGACATCGATCCAGGCGCCGTCCCTGAGAACGTGCCCGTACTAACGCGTGATGCAGCCCCCTGACCGCAGCCGGCACAGTGTCTGGAGTCTCACCAGCTGTCAAGAAGGTATGTGACCGCTCGCGCCTGGTTGAAGCGACCACAAGTCAGGCGCTGGTCGAAGCAGGCAGCAGGCATCGCCGATGCCGGCTTTCTGCGCGCGCACGCGCGGCGTGCCTGTCGTGCCCACCTGATGCCAACAGAGTCCTAGCGAAGGGGCCGCCAAGCACTTGATTAGCAACGCTGTTCCACTTCCGGAACATTTCATTTGTTAAATAAAGGTAATTTCAATACTGGCAAGTTCTAAATTTGCGCACACCGATCCCTCGCGATCATCGTGAACCTGCGCAACGCGTGACATCTCCGCGCCGCCAAGGTCCGGAGAACTGTCATGCATTACCAGCCGCTGGACGTGTCCAGCCTGCACGTTGTCACGCCCGTGTTGCTCAAGCAGGGCACCCGCCTGCTGGAACCCGACGTCTACCGCACCCACGTGGATGGGCAGCTGGCGGTGGTCAAGGACTACGGCCGCTACCGCCGCACGCTGCTGGCACCGGTCGCGCGGTTGATGGTGCGCCACGAGGCCAGGATGCTGGAACAGCTGAAGGGCTGGCGGCATGCGCCGGCCCTGCTCGGCACCCTGGGCGGGCTGGCACTGGGCATGGAGTTCATTCCCGGCGACACGCTCAGCGCCAGCGCGGTGGTGGGCCAGGAAGTCTTCCAGCAACTGCAGCAGGCCTTGCGCCGGCTGCATGCGTTCGGCATCACCCATAACGATCTGCATGGCACCAATGTGGTGGTCAGTGCGGGCGTGCCGGTGCTGATCGATTTCACTTCGGCGTGGCGATTCCCGCGCTGGTTGCGTCGCGGCACGCTGGCGCGTCAGCTGCAACGCAGCGACGTGGCCAACTTCCAGAAAATGCGCCAGCGCCTGGCCGGCATCGCACCGACGGCCGACGAAGCCGCACACAGCGCCGAACCGCGCTGGGTGCATGCCGTTCGCAGCGGCTGGAAGCGGCTGTATCGGCGTCTGAAAGGCGCTGCGTAACCCGCGCTGCTGACCGGGAGCCGCTTTGGAGCGGCTGGCCAACGTTGTGGCGTCATCCGCTGCGCCGATTGCATCGGTTTGATCTGCAGCGCGGAACATCCCCGAGTGCTCTGTGCATACCACGTGCTGCGACGCGGATGGCTAGGGCGCTCCCGCATTTGCCTGCACCGCGACGCGAACAGTCACCCAGGCGCGTCGCGGTGCCTGCGCACCAACCCATCACTTTGCTGCTGCCGAAGCGGCAACTGCCGGCGTGCGATAGGCGATCAAGCTCGGTGCATCGGTGACAAAGCGGTCGAGCACGCCGTCGGCGATCTTGACCGGGCCCCCGAAGCGGGTGGCGCCGGGAATCGATGGAATGGCTGCCGCTTTGGCTGCAAGCGCAGCCGCGTCCGCAAACAATGCCGGTGCCTCGGTGCCGCCGCGATTGGCGGCATCCAGCCCGGCTGCGGTCTGCTGCAGCGCGCGGCCCCAGCCTTCCATTGCCTCCAGCCAGGGACGCGATTGCGCGGCAAAGCCCTTGTCGGCCACGCCGTCACGGATGATCTGCGGCGCGGCGGCCATCTCGTCAGCCGTACGCGCCAGCTCGGCAATCGCCTGCGTGCGCGCGGCCGCATCGCCCAGCGCGATCGCTTCGCGCACATGGTCGAGCACGGCCTTCAGCCGTGGCGCCTGTTCCTGCCACGGCTGGCTGCCGAAGGTGGGCGCCAGGTGCTGGGTGTCGAAGAAGGTCAGCAAGGCCGCGGTGACGCGCGCATCGCCGCCGGCCAGATCGCGCGCCGCCGCATGCCAGGTGCGTTGTGCGTCGTAGCCTTTGTCGTTCCAGGCGAAGGCGGTCAAGCCCATTACCGCCACGCGGCTAGGCACTTCCTGGTTCATCGGGTTGGAGACGATGCCCGACAACTCGGCCGACAGGCCGGCCTCGCGCCGCGCGTACGGCGCCATCAACAGGCGCCCGGCCGAGGTTTCGAAATCGTTGACCGGGTAGTTGTCCCACAGCAGCGTCTTGCGGCCGAACGCCTTGGTGGCGGCGCGCGCATCGGGAATGGAGATGGCCGGCGGCACCACGTCGGTGCCGGTCCACTGCACCACGATCTTCGGGTCCAGATGCTTGCGCAGCGCTTCCTTGTATGGACTCTCTTTGGCGTCGTAATACTCGGTCGGCACCATGATCAATTCCGACGCTGTATCGTGCCGCGCGACCAGATCGGCCTGCACCAGATTGAGCAGGTGCGATTGCGCGATGCCCGCCGCCTGCGCGCCGGATTCACCGAAGGTGGCCTTGTCGCGTTCGCAGTTCCACTTGGTGTATTCGATATCGTCCAGCGCCACATAGAAGCTGCGCACGCCCAGCGCGCGGAACGCATCGAACTTGCGCAGCAGTGCCTTGGCGTCGGCGGGATCCGAGAAGCACACGGTCGGGCCCGGTGAGATCGCGTAGACGAAATCGACGTGATTGCGCTTGGCGGTGGCAGCCAGCTGGCCGAGCGCCTTCAAGGTCGGTTTCGGATACGGCTCGCGCCAGCGATCGCGCGCGTACGGGTCGTCCTTGGGGCTGTAGATATAGGTGTTGGCCTTGGTACGGGCGAGGAAATCGATGTGCTTGCTGCGGTCAGCCATCGACCACGGCGCACCGTAGAAGCCTTCGATCGTGCCGCGGATCGGCATGGCCGGGTAATCCTGGATCACCAGCGTCGGGATGGCCGGCCGCGCGAGCAGCTGACGCAGCGTCTGCGCGGCGTGGAACAGGCCATCGCCGTCGTGGCCGGCCAGGGTGATCAGGCTGCCGCGATCCAGGGCAACGCTGGCCAGCGTGTAGCCCTCCTTGTGCGTGTCCTGCACCGCCTTGCTGCGCGTCAGCGCGTCACGCACCACTACCGCATCGCCAGTGCCAAGCACGATGTGCGGACGGTCCAGCGTGGCGGGCAGGCGCGTGGCGGTGGCAATGTTGCTGACGCCGGCCGTGGTAAGGATGCTGCGCACCAGCGTGACCGAGGCCGAGTCCGCGCCCGGCGCGACCACCAGCACCACCGACCGGCCCAGGCTGATCGTCTCGCCATCCAGGGTGATCGACACCGGGGTCGGAAGGATCGCCGGCTGGGTGACCGGCTCGGCCAGCGCCGATGTCGCCAGGCCCAGCGCCACCACCATCGGGAGCAGGCGCAAGCCCGACTTGCCACTGCGTCGCTTCATGTCCGAACTCCGGTATTGGAATGGTATTAACGCCTAGAGTAGGCGCGTCGCTGCGCGGGGACAAGAGCATCGCTTTGCCATGGGTCGAGTCCGTTTTGCGCGTAACGAAAGCTGCTTTCGCCAGGCATCGCCGCAATACAGGACCGGCGCCGCGCAGCCAGCAGGCTGCGGTATTGAAATGGTATGAGGCGAGATGGCTACGTAGCTCAGAGCGACAGCCGACTCGCGGTCAACGGATACTTGTCGGTGCTGGTAGGGGCGCCGCTGGCTGGTGCGTCGCTTATGGAGGCAGCCGTCAGGCAGCCGCAGACCCCGTCGCGCGAACCGTTTGGCATCACGCGCTGAGCCTGCTTGTCGTCGATCGGGCCCGTTGATGCCGACACCTTCGACCCGGGCATCACGGTCGCGCGGAGACCGGCAATGCCGCCGTAGGCTCGGCCTACGGCGTGCGCTCACTCCTACAGTGCGTCGCTATCCAGCTCGCCGGTGCGGATGCGCACCACCGTGCCCAGGTCGTAGACGAACACCTTGCCATCGCCGATCTTGCCGGTACCGGCCGCCGCCACGATGGCTTCGACCACGCGCTCGGCCTGGTCGTCGGTCACCGCCACTTCGATCTTCACCTTGGGCAGGAAGTCGACCACGTATTCGGCACCGCGATACAGCTCGGTATGCCCCTTCTGCCGGCCGAAGCCCTTGACCTCGGTCACCGTGATGCCCGCCACGCCGCAGCCGGCGAGCGCTTCGCGCACATCGTCGAGCTTGAACGGTTTGACGATGGCCATGATCATTTTCATCGGTACGGATCCCAGGGCATGACGGCCGCGCAGCATACCGTGGACGCAGGCAACACTCATCTAATGCGGCAGCGCCGTCACCGCGGACCACAGCCGAATGGGACTATCCTTACCGCCTGCCGACTGCCTTGCCGATGTCCCGCGTGTCCCGGCCTGCACTAGGCTTCCTACGGACCTGCGGAGAACACCATGATCGATTTCAATCAGCTCGACGACCTCGCCCGCCGCCTCAGCGACCTGGTGCCACCGGGCCTGCGCCAATCGCGCGAAGAATTGCAGAGTACCTTCAAGGGCGCGCTGCAGGTCGGCCTGGGCAAGCTGGACTTGGTCACCCGCGAAGAATTCGACGTGCAGCGCGCGGTGCTGCTGCGCACGCGCGAAAAGCTCGACGCGCTCGAACAGGCCGTCGCCGCACTGGAAGCGCGCGCAGCGGGCGCACCGCCCAGCGCCGCTGCCAGCGCCGACAGTCCCTGAGCTGAGCCGCCCACCATGAGTCTGGCGCTGGTGCACAGCCGTGCCCGCGTAGGGGTGCAAGCGCCCGAGGTCCGGGTGGAAGTGCATCTCTCCGGGGGTCTCCCCTCCACCCAGATCGTGGGCCTGCCCGAGGCGGCGGTGCGCGAATCGCGCGAACGCGTGCGTGCGGCCCTGCTGTGTGCGCAGTTTGAATTCCCGGCGCGGCGCATCACCATCAACCTGGCGCCAGCGGATCTGCCCAAGGACGGCGGTCGCTTCGATCTGCCGATTGCGCTCGGCATCCTGGCTGCCAGCGGGCAGATCGACCGGCAGGCGCTGGCCGACTACGAATTCCTCGGCGAGCTGGCGCTGACCGGCGAGTTGCGCGGCGTCGACGGCGAGCTGGCGCTGACCGGCGAGTTGCGCGGCGTCGACGGCGTGCTGCCGGCGGCCCTGGCGGCCGCGCAGGCCGGGCGGCGGCTGATCGTGCCGCTGGCCAATGGCGCCGAAGCCGCCATTGCCGGGCATGTCCAGGCCTTCACCGCACGCACCCTGCTGGAGGTGTGCGCCACGCTCAACGGTACCCAGCAGGCACCAGCCGCCGCGCTGGCGGTGGCCACCCTGGACACAGCGGCCCTGCCCGACATGGCGGATGTGCGTGGCCAACCGCACGCACGCCGCGCACTGGAGATCGCCGCCGCAGGGAGCCACCACTTGCTGCTGGTGGGCAGCCCCGGATGCGGCAAGACCCTGCTCGCCTCGCGCCTGCCCGGCCTGCTGCCGGACGCCAGCGATACCGAGGCGCTGGAAACCGCCGCCATCCGCTCCATCAGCGGGCGCGGGCTGGATCTGGCGCGCTGGCGGCAGCGGCCCTACCGATCCCCCCATCACACCGCCAGTGCGGTCGCCCTGGTCGGTGGTGGCACGCACCCGCGCCCCGGCGAGATCTCGCTGGCCCATAACGGCGTGTTGTTTCTGGACGAGCTGCCCGAGTGGCAACGACAGACGCTCGAGGTCCTGCGCGAGCCGCTGGAATCGGGGCTGGTCACGATCTCGCGGGCAGCGCGCAGCGTGGATTTCCCGGCACGGTTCCAGCTGGTTGCCGCCATGAACCCGTGCCCGTGCGGCTGGGCCGGCGATGGCAGCGGGCGCTGTCGCTGCAGCAGCGACAGCATCCGCCGGTATCGCAGCCGCATCTCCGGGCCGCTGCTGGACCGCATCGACCTGCATGTCGACGTACCGCGCCTGCCGCCGCAAGCGCTGCGCAGTGGCAACCCGGGCGAGGACAGCGCCAGCGTGCGTGCACGCGTGGTCGCCGCGCGGCAGCGCCAGCTTGCGCGCGGCCCGCTGCCCAACGCACGCCTCGACCAGCCAGACACCGATCGCCACTGCCGCCTGCACGGCGACGACCAATTGCTGCTGGAGCGCGCGATCGAGCACCTGCAACTGTCGGCACGCTCGATGCACCGCATCCTGCGCGTGGCGCGCACCATCGCCGACCTGGACGACAGTGCCGTCATCGCGACGCGCCACCTGACCGAGGCCATCGGCTACCGCAAGCTCGATCGCGCGCTTGCCCCTGCCAGCGCGGCCTAGCGGGGCGGCCGGAAATGCCGGAACCGTGCTGCGGCGATTGGAGCAACACAAGCGGCTTCCGCACGCCCTGAGTGATGTGCGACTGCGGGCAGTAATACGCGACTGCGGGCAGCGCCGCGCGATGCTTGGTCGCCGCATCGAGCGCAAGGCGGGACATCGCAACATCCACTTCATGGCGCTCCACGTACAACGTCTGCCACTCCATTGCGCAGAGGCCATCATGAGCCGACATCCCGACCTGACCACCGTTCCGTCGCTGGATCTGAACCGCTATCTGGGCACCTGGTACGAGATTGCACGGCTGCCGATCCGCTTCGAGGATGCAGACTGCACCGACGTGTCGGCGCACTATTCGCTGCAGGACGACGGCAGCGTGCGCGTGCAGAACCGCTGCCTGACTGCGGCGGGCGAGCTGGAAGAGGCCGTGGGAGAGGCCCGCGCCATCGACGACACGCATGGCCGGCTGGAAGTGACGTTCCTGCCCGAAGGATTGCGCTGGATTCCCTTCACCAAAGGGGACTACTGGGTGATGCGGATCGATCCCGAGTACACCGCCGCCCTGGTGGGCAGCCCCGATCGCAAGTACCTGTGGCTGCTGGCGCGGCTGCCGCAGCTGGATGAGAACGTCGCCCAGGCCTACCTGGCGCAGGCGCGCGAGCAGGGGTTCGATCTGGCGCCGCTGATCCACACCCCACACACCGGACGGTTGACCGAACAACCGCTTCCCTGAAAACCCGTGAGGTACCAGCGCTGCTGCGCGACAGCCGAGCGGTTGCACGGTGCCCCGCTCCGACCTGCCTCCTGCGGCGCCCGGGTGTAAGCGCGTGCAACGGATAGCCAACTGATCCGGGACACGTCCGACGACGTCGTCCTCGTGCCACGCAGCCGCACATGCGACGCCGCAGCAGGTCACCCGCACTCGGCTGGCGCGCCGGCGTGACCGCGACGACAGCCGCCGTAACGTCGTCCAGCCTGCGGCGCGAGCTGGCGCATGTCGCACCACACCCTTCCTCTCCCACCGGCAGCCTTATGAGAACGGCCGGGGCCGGAACAGCACTACCAGATCGGCACTGCCATCCTGACCCCGGCCGCACCGGCTCCTGCGCGCGATGGGTGGCCATACGGCCCGGCAGGTTTACCCGTTGAGGGTGCCCAGATCCTTGGCCGCGGCCTGGGCACCTTCCAGGCTATCGAAGGCCACGCCGGTATCGCCCACCACGTACTTGATCAGTTCGCCATCGCGCGTGGTTTCATGCATCTTGAAGATCGGCACTGCGTCAGTGCCGCCGACGCGTTCTTTCTGCGTTGTCATGGTGATTCCTCCAGTGAGAGCGCCTTGCAAGGGACCGGGTGGCCCCGCAGCCCGCGGTGGCGAGCACAGACGCACCGACCCTAGCGCGCCCATGCGTGCAGGCGCGTGAACCCCTCCAACGTAGCGGCCGCCCTGTGCCTGCGTGGTCCGCCGCAAGAAAATCACAGCGACTTCGCTCCGCGGACGCGCGCAACGCACGCGTGTGTCGTACATTCGCGACGTGCAGCCTCATCCGTCCACTTCCGTTGTTCACCTAACGCCGTTACGGCGCACTGCCTGGCGCGGTGGTAGTGCCATGGCGCTGGCTCGATGCGTGCTGTGCCACCGGCATCACGCAAGGCCGTGTGCGTGAGCTGGCCTGTATGTCGATGCGGGTGAGGGCATGAAGCGTCAACGCATCATCAGTCTGACCGTGCTGCTGGTGGTGGTGTGCGCAACGCTCCCGATCGGACTGTCGTATTACCTGGCCTGGCGGCTGGCGCTGTCGCGCGAGGAGAGCAGGCTCAGCCAACTGGCGGCGCTGTCGATCCGGCGTACCGACACGGCCTTCGACGAAGCCCATGGCGCGTTGTTGAGCATGGCCGCCTCGCAGGTGCCGCCCTGCTCGCCCGCCCATCTGGCGCAGATGCGCGCGCTGGTGCTGACCAGCCATTACATCGTCGAGCTGGGCCACTTTCGGCACCGCTGGCTGCGCTGCACCTCGTGGGGGCAACTTCCCGACAACATTCCACAGACCGCTCCGGATTTCGTGGTCAAGCGCGGCATCGCAGTGACCACCCGGCTGCTGCCGCTGGCCAATCCGCAACATCCGTTGATGGCGCTGCAGCTGGGCAACTACAACGTGCTGATCAATCCGAACACGCTGGCCGACATCAACATCCCGCCGGGCCTGCAGCTGGCGATCGGCACGCCCGACGGCCAGGTGCTCAGCAGCACCGGCACCGCGGCCGAACAGTTGCTGGTGGCGCCGCCCGCCGACGCCGCCACGTCCCGCACCGACGGCGACATGCAGCCACAGGTGCTGTACGGCCGCGACCGCCGCGGGGACTGGGTGGCGGTAGTCACCGAGCCGGCGGCCTATCTGCGCGGGCCGCTGGCGGCGGCACGCCTGCAGGTGATGCCAGCCGGCATCGCAGTGGCCGTGCTGCTGGTGGGCCTGGTGCTGTGGGTGTCGCGGCGCCGCCTCTCGCCGCTGGCACGGCTGGAGATTGCAGTGCAGCGCGGCGAATTCATCGTACACTACCAGCCCATCATCTCGCTCGATAGCGGCCACTGCGTCGGTGCGGAGGCACTGGTGCGCTGGCAGCAACCCGACGGCGTGCTGGTGCCGCCGGATGCCTTCATTCCGCTGGCCGAAGAAAGCGGGTTGATCCTGCCGATCACCGACCTGGTGGTGGCCGAGGTCATCCGCGAGCTCGGCCCCACCCTGGCCGCCGACCCGACCCTGCATGTGGCCATCAACGTGTCGGCCGACGACATCAAGAGCGGCCGGGTGCAGTCGGTCCTGGCGCAGGCGCTGCAAGGCACCGGGGTGGACAGCGGACAACTGTGGGTAGAGGCGACCGAGCGCAGCCTGATGGATATCGACGCGGCGCGCACCACCATCACCCACCTGCGCGGCGCCGGCCACACGGTGTCGATCGACGATTTCGGCACCGGCTATTCGAGCCTGCAATACCTGCAGGGGCTACCGCTGGATGCGCTGAAGATCGACAAGTCGTTTGTGGACACCATCGGCACCCACTCGGCTACAAGTTCGGTGACCGCGCATATCATCGAGATGGCCAAGACGCTGCAGTTGCGCACCATCGCCGAGGGCGTGGAGCGCCAGGAACAGCTGGATTACCTGCGCGCGCATGGCGTGGACCTGGCGCAGGGCTGGCTGTTCTCACGCGCGCTGCCGGCAACCGGCTTTATCGCCTACCACGCACAGACCCGCAGCGCGGCGCACTGATCCACTCGGCGGCATCACCCGCACGTGCCGGGTCGGCTCGCTGCAGCGGTGGGTCGAAGGCAGATCTGCCGCCGCGCCGCGCGCCCATCGCCGACGGATATGGGCTGGCGCTGAGCGCGTCATCGACAGACGCGCGCGAGCCGATCATCCAACCACGACGGGAAAGTCGATGCTGCGCCCGACCAGGCTGCGTGCGCAGCGCATCCTGCTCCAGCTGCGCGCCCAAGTGTTGGCCACCATCGCCGCAAGACAGCGACGGGCGCTGCCCATGGCCGAACAACGGACCAGCCTGCGCGCAAGAACCCAGGACTGGACATCTCCACCACCATTGCCACGCGGCCTCGCTGCAAAAAAGAAAGGCCGCCAATGGCGGCCTTGCGATAGCGGCAGCGCGCTCGATCAGGCGCTCTGCAATGCGCCGCTGCGTTCGCGCACCGGCTTGGGCCGGCTGGGAAACGCATGCCGCACGATCCGCCACATCACCTGGCCAAACTGCCGCGGCAGCGAGCCGGTGTTGTAGTGCTGGCCGTAACGGGCGCAGATCTGCTTCACTTCGACGGCGATCTGCGCATAGCGATTGGCCGGCAGGTCCGGGTAGAAGTGATGTTCGATCTGGTGGCTCAGGTTACCCGACAGCACGTTCATCAGCTTGCCGCCGGTCAGGTTCGACGAACCGCGCAGCTGACGCAGGTACCAGTGACCGCGCGACTCGTTGCGGATCGACTCCTTCGGAAACACTTCCGCATCGGCGGTGAAGTGGCCGCAGAAGATGATCACGAAGGTCCAGATGCTGCGCAGCACGTTGGCGGCCAGGTTGCCCAGCAGCACGGTCAGGAAGAACGGGCCGGCCAGCGCCGGAAACACGATGTAGTCCTTGAGCATCTGGCGGCCGATCTTGCGGCCGACCGGCAGGAACGAGGCACGCAATTCGGCCGCCTTCATCTTGCCGGCGAACCAGCGGCCCAGGCGCAGGTCCTGGATCGCCACGCCCCATTCGAACAGCAGCGCAAAGACCACCGCGATGAAGGGCTGCATCAGGTAGAACGGGCGCCAGCGCTGCTCGGGGAAGATGCGCAGCAGGCCGTAGCCGATGTCATCGTCCATGCCGCGCACATTGGTGTAGGTGTGGTGCTTGAAGTTGTGCGTCTTGCGCCAGTTGTCGCCGGTGGCGACGATGTCCCACTCGTAGGTGTTGCCGTTGAGCTGCGGGTCACCCATCCAGTCGTACTGGCCATGCATGACGTTGTGGCCCAGCTCCATGTTCTCCAGGATCTTGGACAACGTCAGCAGCAGCACGCCGGCGATCCAGGCCGGGATCAGCACGCTGTGCACGAACGCGCCCAGAAACAGCAGCGCGCGACCGGCCACGCCGGTCCAGCGCACGGCCGCCACGATGCGGCGGATGTAGCGCGCATCGTCGGCGCCCACCTGGCGCTGCACGCGGGCGCGGATGGCATCGAGTTCGTCGCCGAAGGACTGCAGTTCGGCAGCGGACAGGGCACGGTTGTGGACTCGGCTCATGTGGGTTCCTTACAGATCCAGGATCAGGTCAGTGCTCGGGGCACTGATGCACAGGCGGACCTGTGCGGTGGGTTCGTTGCTGCGCTCACCGGTCAGCAGGTGGCGCGTGGTGCCGGACTGGCGCGCGCAGGCGCAGCTGTTGCAGATGCCCATGCGGCAGCCGTGCTTCGGCCGCAGGCCCTGGGCTTCCAGTCCTTCCAGCAGTGACTGGCCGCGCGGCAGGATGAGCGTACGGCCGCTGCGTGACAGCTGGACCTGCACCTGCCCGGCTTCGCTTTCGTCCAGTGCCGGCACGCTGAAGGCTTCGGCCTGGAAGGCGGCCACGCGCCCTTGCAAGCGCTCGCGCGCCGCCTGCACAAAACCGCCCGGGCCGCAGACCATCGCATGGCGCTGGTCCAGCGCGGCAATCTGCTCCAGCGGATAGTTGTCCACGCGCGCGGCCGGTGTCTGGCCCTCGCGAGTGGTGAGAAGGCGCACGCGCAGGCGCGGATGCGCCGCAGCCATCGCCTCGAACTCATCCATGAAGCAGGCTTCGTCGCGCTGGCGCACCCAGTACAGCAGGTCCACGTCCACCGGCATGCCGGCCTGTGCGGCGGCCTGCAGCAACGCCCGCATCGGGGTGATGCCCGAACCGGCGGCCAGCAACAGCAACGGGGTGGGGGTAGCCGGCAGCAGCATGTCGCCAAAGGCCGGGTCCAGCGACACCACCGTGCCCAGCGCTGCATCGCGCGCCAGGTACCGGCTGACCTGCCCGCCTTCGATCGCCTTGACGGTGATCGCCAGGCGGCCGTCGGCCAGCACGGTCGGGCTGTAGCTGCGCAGCAGGCGGCGGCCATCGATCTCCACGCCAACGCTGACGTGCTGACCGGCCTGCAGACCCTGCCAATGGCCATTGGGCTGCAACACCAGCGTCACCGCATCGCGGCTGGCGGCGCTGCGGCCGACCAGGCGGGCCATCGGCCGCTCCAGCGTCCACAGCGGGTTGATCCGGGTTGCCCAGAAATCGAACAGCTGCGGCGACACCAGGCGGCGCGCCAGCCGTGCAGGCAGGGGGGACTTGGACTTGGAGGTGGATGCCAGGCTCATAGGGTGCACTATACGCATGCATGCACACCCGTGTATACAGTTGTATATGGGCCGAAAGCGCTATGATTCATCCCCACGCCCGGCTGCTGCCTCATGACCTCCATCGCCCTGCCTTCCCACGACGCGCCGCCGTCACGCAAGCCGGCGATTTCACGCGAGGACCTGATCGCCGCGGCGTTGTCGCTGATAGGCCCGCACCGCAGCCTGTCCACCCTGAGCCTGCGTGAAGTGGCGCGCGAGGCCGGCATCGCGCCGAACAGCTTCTACCGCCAGTTCCGCGACATGGACGAGCTCGCCGTGGCCTTGATCGACCTGGCCGGGCGCTCGCTGCGCACCATCATCGGCCAGGCCCGCCAGCGCGCCACCTCCACCGACCGCAGCGTCATCCGCGTCTCGGTGGAAGCCTTCATGGAGCAGTTGCGCGCCGACGACAAGTTGCTGCACGTGCTGCTGCGCGAAGGTGCGGTGGGTTCGGACGCCTTCAAGCAGGCGGTGGAGCGCGAGCTCACCTACTTCGAAGACGAGCTGCGGGTGGACCTGATCCGCCTGGCCGCCGCCGACAATGCCAAGCTGCATGCGCCGGCGCTGGTGTCCAAGGCGATCACCCGGCTGGTATTTGCGATGGGCGCGGTGGCGATGGACTCACCGCCGGAAAAAGACCCCGAACTGGTCGAACAGATCTCGCAGATGCTGCGCATGATCCTCACCGGCGCGCGCACCCTGGGCACGCACGGCGGTTGATTGTTCGCGTTGGCGATGGCGTTGCCGCGAACGAGCAGCGGCATCGGCGCATGGACCAGCGTACACGCCGATGCTGAGCACGCCGTACATACCGCCGGACAAATGCTTGCTACGTTTGTCGGCGTGCTTCATCTGCAATGCCTGACATCAGGTCATCGCCGGACACCGACCGTCGCATCAAATCCAATACCGCCTTGCGGTCGTTACACAGCTGCATTCTCTTTCGACTATCCGAAAGATAATATGAAAAAATAATTGCATAAAGTGCTTGCGCAATGAAAAGGACGCGGGTAATGTTCGCGCCCTCAGCAGGTACGCCTGCACTTTCACCGACTCGACCTCATGCCCCTGCTCCATTCCGCCACATTCAATCGACTGCCTAGCGCACACCGCGCGGCGTCGTTTGTGCGCACGAAGAAAGCAGCCGTGCGCATCACCCGATTCGACTGATGTCCTGACGAGGAGATCGGTCACCCGATCTCCGAGGCAAGCGAACGCCCTCGGATGCTGCATCCGGGGGCGTTTTTCGTTATGCGTTCGCATCGCATCGTGTGGATGACCTTCCAGGCACCCGGGCATGGATTGCCCGGCAACATGGACGTTGCAAGCGGTCAGGCGCGAAAGCGCTGTGCCCAGGTGCCGGGCACGGGTCGCGCGTGGTCATGCACATACAAGATTACCGTTTGAATAAAACGGTGATCAGAAACACTGCGGAAGAGATTCAGCGGCCTGGAGTTTATTCCAGCTGGTGCGCGCGGCGATGCCGTGGCGTATACCGAACGCTTTCTCAATGTTTCTTGTTATGAGTATCGGCTCCTGGTGGAGCGGCGGCGCAATCCGCAGGCCTGGTTCGATTCCGGAATACTCACCACTGGATAGCTCAGTTGGGTAGAGCAACAGATTTCTAATCTGTCTGTCGCGGGTTCGAATCCCGCTCCATGCATGACCTTCTCGGTCATCTCTCGGGACGCAAGTCCCTTTACGGAAACGCCCATGCCGCAGGCACACAGGCAACCCATCGCCTGACTGCCTGCAGCAGCGGCGCCATTGCCGGGCCCTCGCCCTGAACGCGCACGCTGCACCGTTCGCAACCGCTGCGCAGTTCATCGCACAGCGCCCGCAACGCGCACGCAAGCGCCAATAGCGCATCGCGCCCCGCACGGCCGCCGTCACCGGCGTTTCCACCTTTCAACGCCGCGTTGCATCGGCAGACGTCTCGCCAGCAGTCCGATCCGGGCGGCGCGACGGCTATATCCCCCCGGATCGGACCACCAGCGCCAAATGTGAAAGGAGTAGTGCCATGTTCTGGACCAAGAGGGTCGTGATCG
Organism: Xanthomonas sp. WHRI 6106; assembly: GCF_040202405.1. Classification (NCBI taxonomy): domain Bacteria; kingdom Pseudomonadati; phylum Pseudomonadota; class Gammaproteobacteria; order Lysobacterales; family Lysobacteraceae; genus Xanthomonas; species Xanthomonas sp. WHRI 6106. Next base: position 44,817 of record NZ_JBEGFC010000012.1, read on the forward strand.
GTGACGGCGAGCGCGGCCTGGTGTATCGCAACCGTCGGTTCGAGCGCGTGCTCGTCCCCGGTGTCTATCGCCTGTTCGACCCCCTGGGTCGCAGCGAGGTCATCGTCCACGCCATCACCCAGGGCGCCTATGTCGGCCCCGCTGCGGAGATGCTGATCGACACGCTCGGCAGCACCCTGCCGCAACACTTCGTGCTGGCCGATATCGGTACCGCGCAGGTCGGCCTGCTGATCCGCAACGGCAAGCTTGAGGAGGTGCTGCCGCCGGGCACGCGCGCGCTGTACTGGCGTGGCCCGGCAGCGATCGAAGTGCAGACCCTGCCGCTGGGCGATGGGCTGCAGGTGCCTACCGATGTGCAGCGCAGATTGCGTCAGCTCGGCACGCTGTCGCGGGTGGCAGTGTGCATGGACGTGCCCGCCGAGTCGCAAGGGCTGGTGTTCGTGGACGGCAAGCTGGTCGCGCCATTCGGACCGGGGGCATACGCGTTCTGGAATTTCCAGAAGAACATCGCCACCGAGGTGATCGATCTGCGCGTGCAGTCGGTCGAGGTCTCCGGGCAGGAGCTGTTGACGCGCGACAAGGTGTCGTTGCGGGTCAACCTGGCCGCCAGCATGCGCGTCACCGATGCCGTGGCGATGCGCACGCGCGTGGCCAAGGCGGGCGATTATCTGTACCGCGAGTTGCAATACGGCTTGCGCCGTGCGGTGTCGGCCAAGACGCTGGACGAGTTGCTGGGCGACAAGGCCTGCCTGGATGCGGATATCTTCGGGTATGTGCGTGGCAGCATGAGCGGCTTCGGTATCGAGGTGCTGGGCGTCGGCGTCAAGGACGTGATCCTGCCGGGCGAAATGCGCGAGATCCTCAATGCGGTCGTGCAGGCGGAGAAGCAGGCGCAAGCCAACGTCATCCGCCGGCGTGAAGAGGCCAACGCCACGCGTTCGTTGCTCAACACCGCCAAGCTGATCGAAGACAGCCCGGTGCTGATGCGCTTGAAGGAACTGGAGGCGCTGGAAAAGGTCACCGAAAAGATCGACAAGCTCACCGTGTTCGGCGGCCTGGATGGCGTGCTGAAGCAGTTGGTGACGATCAGGCAATGAAGGCTGCGCGTGGCGGAAGGATCTGCCACTCACTGCCGCAAGGGAATGACGACAATGAGTACCTCACAACATTTTGAATTACTGCATGCCGAAGGCAGCACCACCCCGATCAAGGGCTGGGTGCGCGGCGTGCCGCTGGAAGCGCAGGCGCATGCACAGTTGCGCAACATCGCCGCGGTGCCGTTCGTCGGCCCGTGGGTGGCGGTGATGCCCGACGTGCATCTGGGCAAGGGCGCAACCGTGGGCTCGGTGATCCCGACCCGTGGCGCCATCATCCCGGCAGCGGTCGGCGTGGACATCGGCTGCGGCATGGCGGCCGTGCGTACCACGCTGCGTGCCAACGACCTGCCGGACAATCTGGCGCACTTGCGCTCCAGCATCGAGCGCAGCGTGCCGGTGGGCAACGGTCGCGGCGGCGAACACCGCACGCTGCCCGACAGCATCGGAACCCGGATCGCGCAGTCGGGGTTGGTGCAACGTCTGGATGCGATCAAACAACGGCACAGGCGCATCCGCACCGACAAGCTGGAATGCCAGATCGGCACGCTGGGCGGCGGCAATCACTTCATCGAACTCTGCCTGGACGAAACCGATGCGGTCTGGGTGATGCTGCACAGCGGTTCGCGCGGCACCGGTAACCTGATCGGCGGCTACTTCATCGAGCGCGCGCGTGAGCAACTGGCGCACCGTGTGCTGGGTTTTCATCTGCCCGACAAGGACCTGGCCTTCTTCATGCAGGGCGAGCCCTTGTTCGACGAGTACGTCGAAGCGGTTTCGTGGGCGCAGGATTACGCCCGCGAAAATCGCGAGGCGATGATGGCGCGCGTGCTGGCCGAGATGCGTCACCGCTTGCCGAAATTCCAGCTGGAAAAGCTCGCAGTCAATTGCCACCACAACTACGTGCAGAAGGAGACGCACGCCGGTGAGGAGCTGTTGATCACCCGCAAGGGCGCAGTGAGCGCACGCGCCGGCGAGCTGGGCATCATTCCGGGCAGCATGGGCACGCGCAGCTACATCGTGCGCGGGCTGGGTAACGCGGAGAGTTTTCACAGCTGCAGCCACGGCGCAGGCCGCGTGATGAGCAGGACGGCCGCACGTGCGCAGATCACCCTCGCCCAGCATCGCCAGGCAACGGCGCATGTGGAATGCCGCAAGGACGCCGCCGTCATCGATGAGTCGCCGGCCGCCTACAAGTCGATCGAGGCAGTAATGGCAGCACAGCAGGATCTGGTCGAAGTACTGCACACGTTGCGCCAGGTGGTGTGCATCAAGGGGTAAAGCAAGGGCCGCAGCAGCGGCCCCTTTTCTGCAAGAAGCGTGTTCTGCGAGAAGCATGCAACACCGGTCAGCGACCTCATCCCCAGTGCGACTGCACAGTTCAGTCATGTCGCGATCGCACTCACATCCAAGCACACGCGTTTCACTCCCGCGACGCCATCGTTGCGCCACATTCGCGGCCTGCATTGCAGGGCGCATCCATTATCAGGCAACCGGAGGCGGCATGAGCAATCTCGACAAGCAGGAACGCAAGGAAGACGCAAAGGATCTGAACCGCGACCCGATTTCCGGCGCACCCGGTTCGCACCCGGTGGGTGTGGGCGTGGGCGGCATCGCCGGTGGTGCAGCGGCAGGCGCACTGGCAGGCACGGTGTTCGGTCCGCTGGGCACCTTGATCGGCGCAGCGGCCGGCGTGGTTGCCGGCGCGGCGGCAGGCAAGGGTGTGGCCGAACGCCTCGATCCCACCGTGGAAACCGAATACTGGCGCCAGGAGCACCGAAACCGTCCTTACTACAAGGAAGGCACCGACTACGACCGCGACTATGCCACCGTGTACGGGTTCGGCCTGCAGGCGCGCGAAACGCGTCCGACCAGCACCTGGGAAGAAACCGAAGCCACGTTGGCCGGCGAATGGCCGCGCAACCGTGGTGAATCGCGCCTGGAGTGGGACGATGCCCGCCTCGCTGCGCGTGATGCCTGGGACCGCGCCGATCGTACCCACACCGTGTATCGCGACGGCGATACCCACTACGCCGGTCGCTTCGATAGTGCCAGCTACCGTGATGCCGAGTATTCGTATGACGATTATCGCCCGGCCTACCGGTACGGCATGCAGGCGCGCCAGCAGCACGCCGGCCGCCAGTGGGACGACCATCTGGAACGTGATCTGGGCGATGGCTGGGACCGTTTCAAGGCCGGTTCGCGCTTGAACTGGGAAAAGGCCAAACACGCCGTGCGGGAAGCATTCGATTCGGATCATCACGACGACGCTGCGCGTCGTAACCCGACCGACCCACGCGTGTAACGGCTTCCTGGGATGCAAGCTGTCGCGTCCATCGCGTCATTTGCATGATGCAAAAAACGAACGGGCCCCACGGGCCCGTTCGTTTGTCTTAGGTTTGTGGTGGCGCTGGAGTAAGTGAGACAACCACGCTGCAAGCAGATCGCAACGCTCACCTGGCATGACGCCTTCGTCAGTGGCGCTCCATCCAGCGCAACGGTGCCGCCAAACGCTGGCGAACAGGTACGCGATCGACTAACCGGACGTCTTCTCCACCGCGCGGATGTCGCCGCGGAACACCGCAGCGTCGGCTCCTGCCGATGGTGCCTCTTCCTGCTGCTTGATCAGCTGCTTGCGCGCTGCCACCACTTCGCGGGCCAGCGCAATCCGGCGACCCACCACCATTTCGGTCAACCAGTCGATCAATGCGCGCGTGTAGCGCTGCTGATGCTCCTTGACGCTCAGGGCGTGGTCGGCTCCGGCGATCACCCGCGAGGTCAATGAGCGCGCCTTGCCAAAGGCATTTGCGTAATTGCGCAGCACCGGTTGCGGCACGATGACATCGTGCTCGGCTTCGACCAGCAGGACATCGCCGGTGTACGCAGCGCATGCCGCCAACGCAATGTTGTCGTCGGGCGTCAGCGTGCGATGCCGATAGGCCATCAGATCCGGATCGGCATTGAGGCTGACCTTGGGTTGGTCCCACTGCGCATCCTTGTAGAGCGCAGGCGAACGTAGTGCCAACCACTCCACCGGGCGCTCACGTGTCAGCAGGGCGGACAGATAACCACCGTAGCTCAGGCCCACCACCGCAATCGACTGCGGATCCACGTACGGCAGGCCTGCCAACTGGTCGTAGGCGGCAATGATGTCGCGCAGGTTTTGCGCACGGGTGACGGTCTGCCGCATCGATGCATGGCCTTCATGCCCACGCAAATCGAAAGTCATGCAGATGCAGCCCAGACCTACCGCCTCGCGCGCGCGCACCAGGCTGTGGTGCTGACTTCCGCCCCAGCCGTGAACGAACAGCACCGCCGGAATGCCGGTGGGCGTGAGCAAGGTGCCGCTGAGGGCGTCGTGATCGACTGCGATGTCGATACTGGAAAGTTTGGCTTCCATCAGTCGGTTGAAACCCTCCGGTATTTGTAGCGCGGGCCTGCGCCGGGGCGGCTTGCACGGTAGTACACCTGTGCGTCGGCCGGCGGCTCGCCTTCATAGATCTCGTGGGTGGATGCCCGCACCCAGTGCAGCCCCGGATGTCGCTGAAAACAGGCGATGGCCGCAAGTTCGGCCGGGGTGGCGCCACCGATCCGCCAGGACTGCTCCAGGACGCCGCACACCGCGCCCGCGTGCGGGTCTTCACCGCTGACCACATCGTAATTGCGCCGGGACACCTGCAGGTCTGCAAATGCAGCAGCAATGCTGCGATCGTACTGGCACGCCTGTTCCACCACGCGGCGCTGCAGCGGCGGCAGCCCAGTGCCCAACAGTGCCTCCAGCGATCCGCGATGGACATGCAACGACGAGCCGCCATAGACATCCTCGCCCTCGGCATTGCGCACGCTGCATTGCGTTCCGTAGTACGCGATCTGCACACCTGCCACGCACAGCTCGCCAACGCTGTGCGTCATCGGCTGCAGGATATTGCGCTCCAGCACTGCGCCGTGGGTTTGCAGATAGTGTTCGGGCAACTCGTCGAGTACGAGTGCCAGCGCGGCCGCATCGGCGATGCGCCACTGCCCGTTGCCGCCGACGCCGGTGGGCAGCTTCAGGCGCACCTGACCATCAGGCAGCAATCGGTCCAACGCCTGCAAGGCATCGTCCCGCGAGAACACCGTGTAGCCGGGCAAGGTGGTCGGGATCAGGGCGAGCGCCAGTGCCTGATTCCAGCCGGTGATACGCGTCGCCGCAGGGTCGATCAAGGGGTGACCGATCACCTTGGTGGCCACAAATGCATGCGGCACGATGCCGCCCAGCAGGCCGTGACGACCATCGATGCCAAGCGCACGGGCCTGCTCGGTGGTCAGCGTGTCGTCGGGCACATGCAACGCAGCATGTTGGTCACCTGCGGCGGAAGCCATCGCAGTGTCCAGGCCTGCATCATGTGCGCCCAGCAGGCGCGCAAGTTCGCTGCACACCCAGGCATGCGTGGCACGTTCGTGGCCATGCTCGACCACGGCACGCGTGGTATGCCCGAGCACCTGCAAGTACCGTGGCTCCGCCATCTGCTGTCCCCGTGCTCGTGCCACATCCAGACGCCTCCAGCTGCGTGCCGGAACCCACCGCTGCAAACGCTGAAACCAGGCCTATTTCATGGCGAAATACAAACCCACCACGATCAACACCACCACGATCAGGCTGATGGCCACGCGGCCCCCGCGCAGCTCCAACAGTGCGTGCCACCACACGCGTGCTTCCGGTGTTCCGCTGGCATGGTGCGGCTTACGATGACTGCTTTCGCTGTCCTGCATCCTGAGTACTCTCTCCTATACGTCGTTGCCTACCTTAATGATCAGACGTTACACAGGTGTGGAGCGGTTCAGAATCTTCCGTGAAATGCGGCGCCGCACGCAGGCGATTGCGTGAATCTGGGCGCCACGCCGTGCCGTGCGACGGTGACAATCGCAACTTCGTGCTGCGTTGCACTGCAGGTTAGAGGTGTTCGTCCATCGAACAGAGTCGATCACGCCGATCAACATCCACGACGCGAACGAGGGTGCATGCACAGTGTGTAGAAACACCGACGCAGCCTGAGCAATTAAGCGTTGGTGTTCCCGCTAACGCATTATTGTTGCGTTCGATGATCATTCGTTGACGTACCCGCAGTTACTCTGCAGGTCAAGTTTGTTTAATCCGGAACGCCCCAAGCCATGAGCAGAGACCCATCCGTCATCGATGTACAGGCCGAAATCGCGCATTGGCAGGCGCGGCACGCCCAGGGGAACCTGGGTAGCGGCAAGTTCAGCGAATTGTCCCCGGTGGTGAAAATGGCCTGCGACATCTACCTGCAGGCGCCGCGTTCGAGCGATCAGGAACGTCTGCGCCTGTTTCGCGATCGCCTTGAGCATCACTTCATTTCATCCAGCACCCAGTCCAACTACGAACAGTTGGCGACCGACTGCTGGCAACGTCTGGGCACGCGCAATAGTTGAGCACGCCAGTGACGCCGGCGTTGAGCAAGATCCATTATTCATTGGAGATCGTCATGAAAACCCCGTATCAAGTGCAGCAGGAGCTGGAACGATTGGAGCGGTTGGTGCCGCACATCATCAGCGACCAGGGCGACCGCGCGGAGGAAATCCTTGGCTTCCATGTGGCCAGCCTGCTCGGCAGCGCACCTGCCAGCGAGCACGCCATGATTCGTGAGCGCACTGCGCGCATGGCACGCATGTGCCGTACGGCGCAGGACGCGGTTCGCGCGCCAGTCAGACCCATGGGCATTGGCCCGGTCGCCCAGCCGCAGTGGGCCTGACCAACGCATCGCCGGAGCCGCCTAGCGGCTCCTTTGCATTTCATCGTCGGCCATTGCCGACTCACCTCAGGACCTCCATGAAATCCACTCTCGCTGCCGCTTCGCTGCTTGCCATGCTGACCCTCACCGCCTGCGATCGCCCCGGTGGCGATGCCTCGCGCACTGCACCGGCGGTGTCGCCGGAACCGACTGCGGCGCCGGTCAGCGGCAGCGGAGCGACCGAGCTGGCCAAGGGCGACGGTGCAGTGCTGGGCGTGCTGGCAGCCATTGACGAAAACGAGATTGCGCTGGCCAAGCAGGCCATCGGGCAGGATCTGGGCGGCTCCACCGGCCCGTTTGCCGAGCAGATGCTGCACGACCACCAGGCCAACCTCGAGAAGACCAAGGCCCTGGGCGCAAAGGACAGCCCGCGCGCCGACGCAGTGCGCGCCAAGGGCAAGGCCGCAGTGGAGGCGCTGGAAAAGACGTTGACGCTGCCCGATGGCAAGGATGCGTACCGCAATGCCTTCATGCGCAACATGGTCATCGACCATGGCGACACCATCAAGATTCTGGATTCGGAACTGTTGCCCGCCGCCGAAAGCGCACCAGTCAAGCAGCATCTGGAAGAAACCCGCCGTGTGGTGTCGGCACACTTCGAACGCGCCCATGCGGTGTCGTCGTCGAAATAAGCACGCTGCATGCAGCACCTTGCAAACGCGCCGGCCTGTCCGGCGCGTCTGTGTTTGGGGATGAGGCGGCTACCCGGTGCCGCATCACGGCGCCGGCCCGGCGCGCCTGACGCCACGCCTGACGCCACGCACCACCGGCCGCTGGCCGTATCGCTGCGTCGGCAGCGACATCGGCATCGGCTTCACTGCGCTCCAGTCCGCACTGGCCTATGGTGCCGCATCCCTCCGGCCAGGAACTTCTCATGCGCGTGCTCATCACCGGCGGTACCGGCTTCATCGGCCAGGCCTTGTGCCCGGCCTTGGTGCAGGCCGGCCATCAGGTCTGCGTCCTGACCCGCAATACCGGCCGCGCCAGCCGCAGCCTGCCCGGCATCACCGCCGTGGAGACGCTGGACGGCATACAGGCCGAGGCCGTCATCAACCTGGCCGGTGAGCCGCTGGCGGCCGGCCGCTGGAGCGATGCACGCAAGCAGCGCTTTCGTGAGTCGCGGCTGGGCACCACTGACCGGTTGCACGACTGGATTGCGCAGCAGCCAGCGCAGCAGCGCCCGGCAGTGGTGGTGTCCGGTTCGGCGGTGGGTTATTACGGCGAGCGCGGCGATGCGGCGCTGACCGAAACGGACGGCGCCGGCGAGGATTTTTCGGCCGTACTCTGCCGCGACTGGGAGGCCGCCGCTGCCCGCATCGGCGCGCTTGGCCCACGCGTGAGCTGGGTCCGCACCGGCATCGTGCTGGACCGCGACGGCGGCGCACTGGCACGCATGCTGCCGGCGTTCCGGCTCGGTGGCGGCGGGCCGTTCGGCGATGGGCGGCACTGGATGAGCTGGATCCACCGCGCCGACATGGTCGCGCTGCTGGTATGGCTGCTGCAACACGGGCAGCCCGGCGCCTACAACGCCACCGCCCCCAACCCGGTGACCAATGCGGAATTCGCCCGCACCCTGGCCAAGGTCCTGCACCGCCCGGCCTTGCTGGCACTGCCGGCCGGGCTGCTGCGATTGGGCTTTGGCGAAATGGCCGACCTGCTGCTGATCAGCCAACGCGTGCTGCCGCAGCGTGCGCTCGATGCCGGGTTCGGCTTCCGCCACGAGCGGCTGGAGCCGGCCCTGCGCGCGATTCTGCAGCGCTGAACCGGCCGCGCAGGCAACTCGCCTGCGCATCCCGGCCGCCCCTCGGTTCGCCTGCCGGGCCGGTTTGCGCATGCACTAATATTTGCCTAACGCGCATCTCCGACAGTGCTGCGGATCTTGGAATGGCCCGGCGCCCGGCGGAACCCTGATGCACCTGCTGCTTGTCGAAGACGACCCCCTGTTGGCCAACGCCATCTGCGACGGCATGCGCCAGCACAGCTGGACCATCGACCACGTGGGCAACGCCGCCACCGCCAGGGCGGCGCTGGTGGACCATCGCTACACCGCTGTCCTGCTGGATATCGGCCTGCCCGGCGAGTCGGGGCTGGCGGTACTCCGCTTCATGCGCAGCCATTACGACCCGACCCCGGTGATCGCGTTGACCGCACGTGGCCAGCTCACCGACCGCATCCGCGGCCTGGACGCCGGCGCCGACGATTACCTGGTCAAACCCTTTCAGTTCGATGAGCTGATGGCGCGGCTGCGCGCGGTCACCCGGCGCAGCCAGGGCCGCGTGGTGCCGCTGCTCAGTCAGGGCGATGTCTGCGTGGACCCGAGCAGCCGCAAGGTCACCAGGGCCGGCAAATGGGTGGCGCTGAGCGCGCACGAATATCGACTGCTGCTGGCCTTGATGGAACGTGCCGGGCGCGTGGTCACCAGGGATCAGCTGGAAGAAGGCGTGTATGGCGGCCCGTCCGACGGCGGCAGCAACATGATCGCGGTGTATGTGCATCAGTTGCGCCGCAAGCTGGGCGAAGAGCTCATCGCCACCGTTTACGGCCAGGGGTACATGGTCGGCAAGTCCCCCGAATGAAGTCCCTGCAGGCACGCATGCTGGCGGCGCTGGCCGCCATCGTCCTGCTGAGCTGGTCCACTTCGCTGTGGATCCTGGTGGCGCTGGTCACCGAGGGTCACCATAGCGTGTTCGAGCAGGAGCTCAACCTGCTGGGCGACCACCTGGTCGGCATCCTGCCCGAAGCGCTGCAGCACCGCTTCGACAGCCCGTCAGCGCCGGCCAATGGTGCAGGCCTTGAAACGCCGATCGGCAATGCGTCCTCGCGCATGAGTTTCAAGCAGACCCTGATCGCGATGGTGCTCAACACCGTGCAACTGGGCGTGCTCGGCGTGCTGGTGTGGTGGGCGGTACGTACCGCGCTGGCGCCGTTGCGCAGCGTCTCCTGCGCCATTGCGCAACGCACCGGGCTGGACACCGACCCCGTCCCGCTGGACCGGGTGCCTGACGAGATCCGTCCGCTGATCGCCGCGTTCAACACCTTGCTGGCACGGGTGGAACAGGCCGTGCAGGCCGAGCGCAATTTTGTCGCCGACGCCGCGCATGAACTGCGCACTCCGCTCTCGGCGCTGCATGCCTACGCCGAAGTCGCCTTGCGCGCGCCTACGCTGCAGGACAAGGACGCTGCCCTGCGCCAGTTGCTGGAAACCGCGCGCCGCAGCAATCGGTTGGCCGAACAATTGCTGGATCTGGCGCGGCTGGATGCCGGCATCAGTTCGGCTGCCTACCAACAGGTCGAGATGGGCGAATTGATCTCGCATGTCCTGGACGAATTCAGCGTGCAGGCCGATGCACGCCAGCTCAATCTGCACGTGGAGGCGGCACCCTGCCTGCTGCGTTGCGATGTGGATGCAGTGGGCATCCTGATCCGCAACCTGGTCGACAACGCCATCCGCTACGGGCGCGTTCGCGGCACCGTGGAAGTGAGTTGCGGCTACTGCCTGCGCGCCGATGCACTGCACCCGTTCGTCCAGGTCAGCGATGACGGCCCCGGCGTACCGGACGCGGCGCATGCGTCCATCTTCGAGCGGTTCTATCGCGTGCCCGGCAGCGAGGTGCAGGGCAGCGGAATCGGACTGTCGCTGGTGGCGGGCATTGCCCGCCTGCACGGCGCCACCATCGAAACCTGCGAAGGCAACGAAGGGCGCGGCCTGTGCGTGCGCGTGGTGTTCGCCGATGACCGCGCGCCGACCACGGCGTGAACACCCGGGGCGGACGGTACTGCGGCCCGGCACCTCCAATAAGTTTCCAATCCTGGCCGCCTAGAGTGCACGCACCACACGCATCCAGGCTGCATGGTGATGACTTCCTCGACCCGCTCCACCTCGCCCATCGCCGCCCTGTCGCCGTGGGCCACGCACGCCGCAGCCAACGACAGCGTCGGCATGACGGTCAGTCACATTGCCGCATCGCCGGCCTGTCGCTGTGGCCGCACCGGCACACGTAACCGCGACATCTGGTGCGCCTTCCGATATCCGCAGCGCGCGCCACGTCCGCCGACTGCCACGTTGGGTAACACGCAGCGTGCTGTTGGGCGCGGCAGGCCTTGCATTTGCATTGGCACTGGCGCGCGTGCTGCTGCATTGAACCCCGCTGCCCGCACTGGCCCTTCCACCGTCCTCACTCTATCCAGGTCTTTGTCATGTCTGTCCATTTCGTCACTCGTTGCTGCACGCTTGCCGTTGTCGGCATCAGTCTGATCGGCTGCTCCAGCACCCGCCCGTTGCCGTACAGCCAACTGCCGTCGTCCAGTTATTTGCGCCCACACGACGGCAGCCGCGGAGACCGCATGCCGTACGCCTATCACAGCAACGTGGACTGGACGCGTTACCGGGCGGCCATCGTCGAACCGGTGGCCATCTACCGCGGGCCGGATGCGCAGTTCGAAGAGGTGCCCGAACAGGACAGGCGCATGCTTGCCGATGACATGCAGCAGCAATTTGGCTACGCCCTTGCACGGCGTTGGCGCCGGACCACGGTGGCCGGCAGCGATACCGTGCGGGTGCGCCTCACCCTCACCGGCGCCAAGCCCAGCAAGCGCGTACTGGGCACCGTCATGAAGGTGGACCTGGGCGGCGGCTCCTACAACGCGGTGCAGGCCGCACGCGGCAAGGAAGGTGCATTTCCGGTTCGGTCAGCTATGCGGTGGAGATCTTCGACGCCCAAAGCGACCGCCTGCTCGCCGCCTATGTCGAGAAACAGTATCCCAGCGCGATGAACATCAAGGCCAGCCTGGGCGCCTACGGCGCAGCGAAGGCCGGAATTCGCAAGGGGGCCGAGCAGTTGCTCGAGGGGATCGAATAGTTCGGGGATCGGGGATCGGGGATCGGGGATCGGGGATCGGGAGGTGGGAGGTGGGAGGTGGGAGGTGGGAGGTGGGAGGTGGGAGGTGGGAGGCTGAAGGCTGAAGGCGGACGTGGTGCTTGAACGGGGTTGCGCGCGTCCTGTGAGTCTGCAGCGCCTTCCCTTCTCCCACCGGGAGAAGGTGCCCCGAAGGGGCGGATGAGGGGTCCGAGCGAAGCCTCGCGCAAAGCGCACCTCGCGCCTGCCCTTGCCCAGCCCCTTGCTCCGTCAGCTGGCCACGCGCCACGCGGCGCGGTGCCATCGCCAGCGCATGCGGTTTTGACGTATCAAAAAAGGCCGGCGCTGCAGCCCAGCGCCGGCCTTCTTGCACCTTCGCGTGATGCACGCTTACCTGGCGCGCGCATCACGCGTTGGCGTCCAGCGTCAGCGCGTGACGCGCTTTACGCCCTTCTTGCCGACCGCCTTGCGGGCGGCAGTGGTCTTGGCCACTGCGCGCGTTGCCGGGGTCTTGGTCACCTTGGCAGCCTTCTTCAGCGCGGTCTTGGTCACTGCCTTCTTCAGCGGGGCCTTCTTCACGGCGGCCTGGCGTGTGGCGGTCTGCTTGGCGACCGGTGCCTTCTTGGCGATGCTCTTGGCAACCGCCTTCTTGACCGACACCGACTTGGCCGCAGCCTTCTTCGCTGCGGTGCGCGCATTCACCGTTGCCACGGCGGTCTTGCGTGCCGCGCTCTTGGCGGCGGTCTTGGCACTCAGCGCGGCCGCGTCGGCCTTGGCATTGGCCTTGGCGGTTTCCAGCTTCTGTCTGGTGTTGGCCTTGGTGTCGGTGATCTTCTTCTTGGCAGCGGCACCGGTACTGCTCAGCTTCTGCCTGGCCGCCTCTTTGGTGGAGGTGATTTTCTGCTTCGCCGCGTCCTTGGTCGCGACGAGCTTCTGCTTGCCGGCGTCCTTGGTTGCAACCAGCTTGTCCTTCGCCGCGTCCCTGGTAGCCGTCAACGAGCGTTTGGTCTTGGCCACGCGGCGCTTGACGGCGCCCGCTGCGTCGGCAGCCTTGCTGGCTGCGTCCTGTTCCGCCTTGACCACCGCCTTGCGTGCCTTGGCGACACGTACCTTGACCTCCTGCACCGCCGCGCCGGCCGCTTCCTGCACGTTGGCGACCGCCTCGCTGGTGGTGCTGGCGATGCTGTCGGTCAGTTCGGTGGCAGTGCTCTTTACGCTATCGACGGCGTCGGACAGGGTTGCTGTCACACCATTGCCGTTGCTCATAGACCCTCCTTAAGGGCATCAGTGCAGGAAACGCGGGCGATGCGCGAGAGCATGCGTCTGCTGAACAGGCATCGGATCAAGCGGACGCTACGCCGGGCTCAACGGGCTGTCAACGCAGCGGCGGCAAGGCCTGCGCGGCGCTTTCACCGGCAGTTAAATTGCCCGCTGGCACTCTCGTTCAGCTTGATTTACGCAGTCAGACGCCCTATTCCTCTTCCACCGCGTAACCCGGACAGACGCTCCATGCGACCGCTTCCCACCTTGCTGACGCTCTCACTGGCTGCCGCATTCGGCGGCTTTGCCGCCACCGGCATCAATGCCTGGCTGGACAACCGCGCCGAGGCCACGCCGGCCGGCAATGCCACCTTCACCCTGCCAACGGCAGCGGCGTTGCCGGCGTCGGTCGCCGGGCAGCCGGTGCCCTCGCTGGCGCCGATGCTGCAACAGGCGATGCCGGCAGTGGTGAGCGTCAACACCAAGCAGGTGGTGCGCGTGCGCAACCCGTTCTTCAACGACCCGATCCTGCGCCGGCTGTTCCCGCAGGTGCCGCAGGACCGCATCAACGAATCGCTGGGCTCCGGCGTCATCATCGATGCGCAAAAGGGCTATGTATTGACCAACCACCACGTCATCGAGAATGCCGACGACGTGCAGGTGACACTCGGCGATGGGCGCACGGTCAAGGCCGACTTCATCGGCTCCGATGCCGACACCGACATCGCGCTGATCCGCATCAAGGCCGACAACCTCACCGATATCAAACTGGCCGACAGCAACGCACTGCGCGTGGGCGATTTTGTGGTGGCCATCGGCAACCCGTTCGGCTTCACCCAAACCGTCACCTCCGGCATCGTCTCGGCGGTGGGTCGCAGCGGAATTCGCGGCCTGGGCTATCAGAACTTCATCCAGACCGATGCCTCGATCAATCCCGGCAACTCGGGCGGTGCGCTGGTCAATCTGCAAGGCCAACTGGTCGGCATCAACACCGCCAGCTTCAATCCGCAGGGCAGCATGGCCGGCAATATCGGCCTGGGCCTGGCGATTCCGTCCAACCTGGCGCGCAACGTGGTCGAGCAACTGGTGACCAAGGGCGTAGTGGTGCGCGGCACCCTGGGCCTGGAAACCCAGAACCTCACCCAGCAGATGTTGCAGGGGCTGGGCGTGGACTCGCTGCGCGGCGCACTGGTGACGCGCGTGCTGCCCGGCTCGGCGGCCGCCGCGGCCGGCGTGCAACCTGGCGATGTGGTGGTGGCAGCAAACGACCAACGCGTGGACAGTGCGGAGGCGCTGCACAACTACGAGGGCCTGCAGGCCGTCGGCAGTGCGGTCACCCTGGAAATCCGCCGCGACGGCAAACCGCTCAAGCTCAAGGCCACCTTGAAGGAGCAGGACCGCGCGGTGACCGGCGACATGCTCGACCCGCGCCTGAGCGGTGCCACCTTCGTGGACCTGCCCGAATCGCTGCGTCAGTCCGGTATCACCGGGGTAATGGTCAGCGAGGTCAAACGCGGTGGCCGTGCTGCGGCCAATGGCCTGGTGTCCGGTGACGTGATTGTGGCCAGCAGCGTCGGCGAGTTCGCCGACCTTGCCAGTTGGCGTGCCAATTTCCAGCGCAAACCACAACAGCTGGTAGTGCGCATCCTGCGTGGCAACGCGCAATACGACGCGCTCATGCGTTGACGCGATGTGCATTGCGGGCTGCGTCCACTAACGCCTCCTACACCCCCCCGATGCTATTGCTACTGCACGACCGCACGTGAGTGACGGCTGCCATCAATGACCGAAGGAGATATCGCATGAGCCCCACCAACACCGATCAGCTGAAGGAAAACCTGAGCGAAGCCGGCACCCACCTGAAGTCGGCCGCCAGCGCTGCCGGCGAAGCCGTCAAGGGCGCCACCAGCGCTGCAGGCGACGAGCTCAAGCTGGGCCGCGCCAACGTCAAGGCCGAGCTCTCCGACACCGCGCTGGCCGGCATGGCCGCCGCCGAATTCGGTGGCGCCGCTGCCAAGGAGCAAATGGACGTACTGGTGGCCAAGGGCAACGACCTGCTCGAAAGCGCCACCGACCTGATCCGCGAGCGTCCGCTTGCCGCGTTCGGCGTGGCATTTGCAGCGGGTTGGGTCATCGCCAAGCTGGCACGCAGCAACGATAACTAAGCCGTGAGCGATCAGGCCTCTACAGCTGCCGGCTCCGGCGCGCCAGACGCGCGCCCGGAAACGCCAGGACTGGACGAAAGCGTACGCGCGGTCGGTGCCGCCGGCCGTGCGACGTTGGGCTCGGCCAAGGACACCAGCCGCGCGTTACGCCGGCTGGTGTCGGCCGATCTGCAACTGGCACGCAGTGCGTTCGGGCGTGGCCTGGCATGGGCCTGTGTCGCGGTCGTTTTCGGCGCCTCGTCCTGGCTGTTGTTGGCGGGCGCCATCATTGCGTTGCTCCAACGTGCCGGGTTGTCATGGTTTCAGGCGATGTTCTTCACCGCGTTGGCCAGCTTGCTGGTCACCGGCATCGCGGCGTGGCGGGTGTTCTTCTACTTCGATCACACCGGCATGAATGCCACGCGGCGGCAGTTGATCAAACTGGGCATCTTCGATGACTCCAGTGACGACGACACGGCCACAGCCGCCAATGGAGCACGCTCATGAAGTTTGGCGCCTTGCGTCAGCGCGTCGAACGCGCTGAATTCCTGGTAGAAGGGCGGGCGCAGGAAACGCGCTCGCATTGGGCCCAGTTGCGCCAGACCTGGCGCGCCGGCTGGTCGCCGGTGCGCATCCTGGCAGTCGGTTTCGGGCTGGGCTTTGTGACCGGTCGCAACGAACCACAGGCTGCGCTGGGCAGCATTGCCAGCAAGCTTGGAGGCATCCCCAAGATTCTGCAGATGATCAGCACCATCTCCGCGTTGTTTACGGCGCATCGCGCACAGGAAGCCTCCGAACAGGCCGAACGCGCTGCCGACAGTGCCGAAGAAGTAGCAGCCGACCCGCCGGTCACGGTGGTGCAAGTGCCGGCCGACCACGCCGCCTGACCCAGCGTGCAAGCACAACGCCATGCGCGTTGCTGCACCTGCGGCTGAGCCCGCTGCATCAGCCAGTTCGTAACGACGCCGCGCGCACAGACCCTGTGCGCGCCATTGACGCGTTGTGCCGATAATGGCGCACCGCTGGCGGCACGCCAGCCTGCTGCCAGGGCACGCATGTCTCTTCCTCTCGATCCGCTGGATGCTGCCGTCGCGGCAGATTCGCTCCCGCCACCACCGGCCCCGCGTCCGCGCGCACCCGCCTCGCTGGTGGTGCTGGCCACGCTCGCTGTTGGCTATACGCTGTGGGCAGCGCAGACGATCATCCTGCCGGTCATGCTGGCGGCGTTCTTCGCCCTCATCGGCAACCCCATCCTGCGCGGGTTGCGCAAGCTGTACATCCCGCGGTTTGTCGGCGCCTTGCTGGTGTTGTGCCTGGGATTGGCCGGGACCGTGGCCCTGGCGGCACAGTTGGCCGGCCCGGCTGCCGAATGGGCGCAGCAGGCACCGCGGCAGATGCGCCAGATTGCGCGCGATGTGCGCGACCTCACCAAGCCGATGATGCAGGCCAACCAGGCCGCAGAAAATTTTGCACGCGCAGCCGGTGGCGAAGGCCAGCGCGGCGTGCAGATCGTGCGCACGCAGATGGACGACCCCTACAAGGCGCTGGTGCGCACACCCAAACTGGCTGCGTCGGTGCTGGCGGTGGTGCTGCTGACGTTCTTCTTCATGGTGTATGGCGAGAGCCTGCAGCGGCATGCGATCGCCTTGCTACCGAACCGTCAGCAGCAACGTTTCACCACCGAAATCATGCTGGACATCGAACGCGAAGTCTCGCGTTACGTGCTCACCATCAGCGTCATCAACACGCTGGTCGGCCTGGTATTTGCCGGCATCTTGTATGTACTGCAGATCCCGCTGCCCGAAGCGATCCTGTGGGGCACGGTGGTGGCACTGCTGAATTTCGCGCCCTATGTGGGTCCGTTGATCGGCGTGATGCTAATGCTGCTGATGGGCTTTGTGGAATTCCGCACCACGGTGTCCTCGCTGCTGCCGGCAATCCTGTATCTGGCGCTGCACACCATCGAAGGCCAGGTGGTCACCCCCATCGTGCTGGGACGCCGCATGGCGATCTCGCCGCTGATGCTGATCCTGGCGCTGATGCTGTTCGGCTGGCTGTGGGGCATGGTCGGCCTGCTGCTGGCGGTGCCGCTGCTGGTCTGCATCAAGATGGTGCTGAGCCGGGTGGAGGGGATGCAGCGCTGGGCCAGGCTGTTGGAGTAGCTGGGATTCGGGATTCGGGATTCGGGAATCGCAAGAGCAGTGGCGCTCTACCCATTCGCCACTCCCGATTCCCCATTCCCAACGCAAGACCGTAAAATCTCGCGATGAGCTTCTACATCAGCGCCATCACTCTCGACCTCGACGACACGTTGTGGCCTTTCGCGCCGATCGGGGCGCGCATCGATCAGGTGCTGTACGACTGGATGCGTGAACACAGCCCGGTTACTGCCGAGCGGTTTCCGGTGGAAGCGATGCGGGAGCTGCGCGAGCGCAGCTTTGCCGACAACCCGCACCTGCACCACGACCTCAGCGCGTTGCGGCGCTTGACGCTGGAAATGGCGTTGCGCGAAAGCGGTGGCGACCTGGCGTTGGTAGAGCCAGCTTATGAGGTGTTCTACGCCGCGCGCAACCAGGTGGAATGCTATCCGGATGCGCTCGACGCGCTGGCGCGCATTGCCGCGCATGTGCCGGTGGCCGCGCTCAGCAACGGCAATGCCGATCTGCAACGCATCGGGCTGATGCATCACTTTGCGTTTCAGCTGGGCTCGCGCGAACACGGCAGTGCCAAGCCCGACGCCAGCATCTTCCACGCCGCATGCGCACGCCTGGAACTGCCGCCGGCACAGGTGCTGCATGTGGGCGACCACGTGCGCATGGACGTGCTGGGCGCGCTGGATGCGGGCCTGCGCGCGTGCTGGATCAATCGCGAAGGCGCAGTGTGGTCGCACCCCACCCAGCAGCCGGATCTGGAATTCGACAGCATGACCGGGCTGGCCGATTGGCTGGATGCGCAGCAGCCGCATCTGGGTGCCGCACGCGACGGCATCTGTATTCCCGCCTGAGTTCAACCCGACGGCGCACACCGCCATTGAAGGATGTCCATGTCGCACCTCACCGGTTTCACCGATCCCGCCGCCGCGGCCCTGCCGCTGTATGTGCTCGACCGCGAGGGCTTTGCGCGCTGGTGCGCCGAGCAGCCCACGCGCGTGTTGTCGTGGGCGCAGGCGCAGCGATTCGATGCCGCGCCCGGTAGCGTGCTGTTGCTGCCAGGCGACCACGGGCTGGCCGGCGCCATCGTCGGCATCGGCGACCGCGCCGACGCGTATGCCTATGCCCACGCGCCGATGGCATTGCCGCCCGCCAGCCGCTGGACGCTGGCCAACGCCTTGAGCGATGCCGAACAGGCGTTGCTGCACTTGGGTTGGGGATTGGGCGCGTATCGTTTCGCGCGGTACCGCAAGGTGCCACGCGCACCGGCCGAACTGGCGGCCACGCCGTCGGCGCAAACCCGCGCCTTGATCGAGGCCTGCCTGCAGGTACGCGACTGGGTCAACACGCCCACCGAAGACATGGGGCCACAGCATCTGGAAGACGCCACCCGTGCGGTGGCGCAGGCGCATGGCGCGCAGGTCGATGCGATCGTGGGCGACGCGCTGCTGGCGCAGAACTTCCCCACCATCCACGCGGTGGGACGCGCCTCGCACCGTGCGCCGCGGCTGATCCAGCTGCAGTGGGGCGATGTGGCGCACCCGCATCTGATACTGGTCGGCAAGGGCGTGTGCTTCGACACCGGCGGGTTGGATCTCAAGCCCGCCGATGGCATGCGCAACATGAAAAAGGACATGGGCGGCGCCGCACATGCGCTGGCGCTGGCCGGGCTGGTGATGGCGCAGCGGTTGCCGGTGCGGCTGACCCTGCTGATTGCCGCGGTGGAAAACGCGGTCGGCCCGGAAGCCTTCCGCCCCGGCGAGGTCATCACCACCCGTGCCGGTGTCAGCGTGGAAGTGGACAACACCGATGCCGAAGGCCGGCTGGTGCTGTGCGACGCCTTGAGTTATGCCACCGAACAGAAGCCGGACTTGATCCTGGATTTCGCCACGCTCACCGGAGCCGCGCGCATTGCGCTGGGCCCGGATCTGCCGGCCCTGTTCGCCAACGACGATGCGCTGGCACAGGCCTGGATCAGCGCTGGCGAACAGACCCGCGACCCGGTCTGGCGCATGCCGCTGTGGCGCCCGTACCTGCGTTATCTCAACAGCCACGTGGCCGACATGGCCAACGCCGGCTCGCGCATGGCCGGCGCCGTCACCGCCGCGCTGTATCTGGAACGCTTCGTGGCCCCGGGCCAACGCTGGGCGCATCTGGACGTGTACGCCTGGAACGACAGCGACCGCCCCGGCCGCCCGGCCGGTGGCGAAGCGCTGGCCCTGCGCTCGGCCTTTGCGATGCTGCAGCAGCGTTACGCCGGGTAAGCGCGGCCAGTCGCACCACGCGCCGACGAGTGCCAGCCGCCTGCAGCTGCGCTGGTCATCCCTGGGGACGCAGCAACGGCGCGATCGTGCGCAGGCGTGTCTGCGTCGCCGGGCCGACCAGCGCAAACGCGGTGTCGCCTTCGGCCCAGTACTGGGCCAACAGACCACCATCGCGACGTTCGCCGGTCGGCATCGGGCCGCTGCGTGGACGCAGATACAGGCCGATGCGCGCGCCGTCGGCATCGCCGTAGATCAGCATGGCGGCCGCGCCCTCCGGCGTGGAAAGTAATTGCCCGCCGCGCAGCGTATAGCCCTGCGCACGCAGATCCGGCACGACACCGGCATTGCCGAAATGCGCGCGCAACCAGGGTTCCAGCTCGGTGCGGCGCTGCACCTCCAACGCAGCGCCCTGATGCGCGCCGGTCTCGGCGAACAGCCGGTACGCGGCCACGGCATCGGCCATCGGAATCCGCTGGCTGGTCATCCGGCTCTCGTGCAGCTGCCAGCCCAACCCGGTGCCCAGGCCGAGTGCCAACACGCAACTGGCGGCCGTGGCAAACACCGCCCGGCGGCGTTGCTGCAGGCCACGGCGAATCGTCGCAGGCGTCAGCGCACCTGTGCCCGGCTCTGGCGGCAGGCCAGCATGCGCGGCACGCAGCGCTTCGGCATCGCGTTTCCAGCCTGCCACGCGCGCGGCCTGCGCAGGGTGTGCCTGCAGCCACGCCGCAACCGCTGCGTGTTGCTCCGGGGCCAGGCGGCCATCGACGTAGGCGTGCAAGGTATGCTCGTCGGGCGGTGTGGTGGTCATTTGAGGATCCTCAATGCAGGTGTGTGGCGCATGTGGCCCTCGTTCACTGCGCGCAAGCGTTCGCGCGCACGCGACAGGCGCGACATGACCGTGCCGATCGGGATGCCGAGGGTGTCGGCCACCTCGCGGTAACTGAAGCCCTCCACGCTGACCAGGAGCAGCAAGGCGCGTTGTTCGGCTGGCAACAACGCCAGACTGGCCAACATGGCACGGCCGTCGTGCACCTGTTCGGCAGAGGCGGACTGGCTGGGCTGTTGTGGCGCGAACAGGCCCACCACCCGCTGCCAGCGCGCCGCACGGCGCTGCCCATCCAGAAACTGCCGGTACAGGATGGCGAACAACCAGGGTTGCACAGCGTCGGCGGTATGGCGGGTGCGCCAACGCCGCAGGGCTCGTTCCAGCGTGGCCTGCACCAGGTCGTCGGCGCTGGCGGCCTCGCCGCTCAGCGACCGCGCGAAGCGGCGCAGCGCCGGCAGCACGGCACGCAGTTGGTCATCGTCCAGAGCATCCATTGGCGGGTTTGGTAGTGGCATCACACAGTAGACGCACTGGAGCGTGGACTATTCCCACGATTCGTGCGCGTGCAGCACGTATTTTCGCAATCGCGGGAATAACCCGTCTTGCACGGCGTCTCACTGCATCGACCACTCACCGCATCGACCACCGGAGCCAGCCATGACGTTGCCACCTCCCTCGCCCCCGCGCGCGCGCAGCCCTGTGCTGCCGCTGCTGGGCATTGCCGCCATTGCCGGCGGCGTTGCCATCGCATTCGCCTGGACGGCGGGCTGGATCGGCGGCGACCGGCTCACTGCCGCGCGCATGACCGATACCATCGAATCCAGCGGGCCGCCGCATCCGGGCTTTCGCCGCGCGCATACCAAGGGCGTGTGCGTGAGCGGGCAGTTCCAGTCCAGTGGCAAGGCCATCTGGGTGTCGTCGGCACGCATCTTCAGCCAGGCCAGCACGCCGGTGCTGGGGCGCATGTCCATCGGCGGTGGCGACCCGCACGGGGCCGATGGTGCCGCGCGCGTACGCAGCATGGCGCTGCTGTTGCGCAGCGACGACGGGCAGGAATGGCGTACGGCGATGAACAGCTTTCCGTTCTTCGTGGTGGCCACGCCGGCCGGCTTCCAGGCGCTCAATGTCGCCTCCCGGCCTGACCCGGCCACCGGCAAGCCGGACCCGGAAAAACTGGCGGCGTTCGGCAAGCAGTATCCGGAAGCGGCCAAGTTCCAGCAGTGGGCCAAGACCGCGCCATGGTCGGACAGCTGGGCCAGCACGCAGTACAACGGCGTCAACGCCTTCCGTGCGATTGCCGCCGATGGACGCGAACGCTACATCCGCTGGTCGATGCGCCCGCATACGCCGTTCAAGGAATTGAGCGCCGAGCAACGCAAGCAGGCCGATGGCGATTTTCTCGCCACCGATCTGGACGCGCGGCTGGCGCAGGGGCCGTTGCGCTGGGACATGGTGCTGACCATTGCCGAGCCCGGCGATGCGGTGGACGACCCATCGCAGCCATGGCCGGCCAGCCGCAAGCAGATCGTGGCCGGCACGCTGTCCCTGGATCATGCGCAACCGCAGGCCAGCGGGCCGTGCCGCGATCTGAACTACGATCCGCTGATCCTGCCCAAGGGCCTTGCCGCCTCCAACGACCCGATCCTGGCCGCGCGCTCGTCGGTGTATTCGCAATCGTTCAACCGCCGCGAGCGCGAGATCGCCAACGGCACAGGCAGCGCCGCCACCGGCCAGGGAGCACGTCAATGAGCAGCCGTACACACTTCAACCTGCCCGCGCGCGTGCTGCATTGGCTGATGGCCGCGATGATCCTGACCATGCTGTTCGTCGGCGTGGGCATGGTGGCCTCGGTGACGCAGCGGCCGTGGTTGATCGATCTGCATCGTCCGCTGGGTATCGCGATTCTGATCCTGGCGGTGCTGCGCCTGATCAACCGCCTGCGCCATCGCCCGCCGCCGCTGCCGGCGGACCTGCCGGCGTGGCAGAAGGCCGCCGCGATCGCCTCGCATTGGCTGTTGTACGCGTTGATGCTGGGCATGCCGCTGATCGGCTGGGCGATGCTGTCGGCTGGCGGCTACCCGATCGTGCTGTGGCCAGGCGCGAACCTGCCGGCGATCGCACCGCATGATCCGGCGCTGTATGCCTGGCTGCGCGGCGCACATGGCTGGCTGGCGTATCTGTTGTTCGCCACCGCGCTGGCGCATCTGAGCGCGGCGCTGTTTCATGCCTGGGTGCGCCGGGACGGCGTGTTTTCCAGCATGGCGCGTGGGGAGCGGTCGGCGCGTTGATGGGGTGGGGCTGGGGTGGATAACGTGTTGTGCAGAGTGACTTCGCTGCGCGGATGTACCCTCCACCGCGCACCCTTTTCAATAGGAGAGGGGCTTGTCCCTTTTCCCGTCGGATTGCCCTTCTTTATGGGGAAAAGGTGCCCCGCAGGGGCGGATGAGGCTATGGGTGAAGCCTCGCAATGCTCCCTTCCAGGTGGCTGCGCTCCGTACCCTCACCCCAACCCCTCTCCCATGGGGGGAGGGGCTAGTGCTTAACGCTGGCGTTTTGTTTTGGCCGCTGGCGCAGATGCGTCGATGCCCTTGCCAGTCGCCGCCCAATAGATGCCACCGTACAGGTGATCCAGATAGCGCGGATCGTTATAGGCTTCGGCCAGATGGCCTAGCGCAGTGGCGAAGACGCGCCCGCCTTCGAAGTGGTGATACCACGCGACCGGGTGCTGTTTGCCCATGCCCCTGGCGACCTGGCCCGGCCAGATCAGGGTGGGGTCATAACTGCTTTCGTCGACGGTGAGCAGCGTGACCAGGTCATCGCTGTACGGTGGATCGTATTCGTACCACTCATCGCTCCACACCCAGCGCCTGGGCAGGCCGGCCGTGGCCGGGAAATTGGCATCGACCACATCCACCATCGCCGTTTGCATGTATGGATGGGTGCGGAACGAGCGGCCAATCATGTGGTCGTACCACTCCCAGTCACCGCGCTTGATCGCAAACGCCTTGTGCACGGCGACCACGCCACCGCCGTTGCGCACGTAGTTTTGAAAGTTGGCCCGCTGCGCCGGGTCCAGATCGGTCGCCGGCGTATTGAGCAACACGATGGCCGCGTATTGCGACAGATCGCCTTCGAACGCCTTGGCATTCCATGCCCACACCATCTCGACATAATGCTTGCGCGCCATCGCCTCGAATTGCGGCTTGGCCACAGGGATATAGTCGTGGTGATACTGATTGGGAATGGCTGCCACCAGTATCTTGAATTGCTCGGCCGATGCGTTGAAGGCGCACATCAACAGCAGGCCCGACAGCCACAGAGATTTCATGCATTGCTCGCCGTGTTTTCCAGTGCTGCGCAGTGTACCTGCGTGCAAATCGCATGCCTTCGCACGCGTTTGGAATAGCTGCGGATGGGTGGGTGATGCGAGTGATGCCATGCCTTTCGCCTGATCGCGTCGATCAAGCGCATGCAGTCTCATCTATCGCAAACTCCAGCTGACCGAACACGCCAGGCATCGACTGACGGCGTTACAACCAGCCCTTCTGCCGTGCCAACCGGTACGCTTCGATGCGATTGGCCACGCCCAGTTTGCCGATGCATTCGGACAGGTAGTTGCGCACGGTGCCATGCGAGAGCTGCAGCTGCTGCGCGATCTCGCTGGCCGAGCGGCCTTCGCCGGCCAGGCGCAGCACCGTGCGCTCGCGCTCGCTCAAGGGGTCCGCTTCCACCCAGGCATCGATGGCCAGCTGCGGGTCGATCACCCGCCCGCCGCGCTGCACCTGGCGCACGGCACTGACCAGTTGTTCGGCCGGCGCGTCCTTGAGCAGATACCCGGACACGCCGGCATCCAGCGCGCGCCGCAAGAACCCGGGACGCGCAAAGGTGGTGACGATCATGACCCGCACCGGCAGCGCCTGGCGCTGGATGCGCTGAGCCAGTTCCAGGCCGCTGAGCCCGGGCATTTCGATATCGGTGATCAGCACGTGCGGCTGCAGCCGTTGCAGCTCGCGCCAGGCGGTTTCGCCATCGCCCGCACTGCCAATCACCTCGATGTCATCCTCCAGCCCGAGCAGGGCCACCAGCGCGCCACGCAGCAAGGCCTGGTCTTCGGCCAATAACACCCGGATCATCGCTCGCGCTCGCCTCTGTGCAACGGTTGCGCACGATAACAGTGCAGGCCGGCGACGTGCAGCGGCCGGGCCGGTGAGCGCTCAGCGCGGTTGCGGCACCAAGGGCAGCGGCAACGGTGGGTGCGCCGCATCCGGCATGGGGTGCGGCGGCAACGGCACGCCGGCGCGCAGGCGCATGCCGCGTGGCAGCGCGTCCACGTCCAACGCGCCACCCAGGGCGTGCAGGCGCGCACGCATGCCATCCAGGCCATTGCCGGGCACGATCACCCCGCCGCGCCCATCATCGGTGATCTCCAGCACCGCCCGGCCGTCCTGCGCGCGCAGGCTGACCCGGACCCGTCTGGCCTGGGCGTGGCGGTGCACATTGGTGGCCGCCTCGCGCACCACCAGCGCCAACGCGGTTTCATGGTCGGGTGGCAGAGGCAGCGCGTCCAGCGTGTGTTCCAGCACGATGCCGTCCATGTCCAGCAGCACCTTTGCCGAGGCCAGCTCGGCCACCAGCCCGGCGGCGCGGATGCCGGTAACAGCACGGCGCACCTGCGTCAGCGCGTCACGCGAGATCTGCGCCACGGCGTCGATTTCGTTGCGTGCGGCCTGCGGGTCGCGTTCGATCAGGCGCGCGGCCAGATCGGACTTGAGCGCGACAAGCGACAGGGTGTGACCCAGCAGGTCGTGCAGATCGCGGCCGATGCGTTCGCGCTCGGCGGTGGCCGCCAGCCGGCGCACTTCGTCCTGCGACAGGCGCAATAGCGCGTCCTTGCGCTCGTTGATGCTGTACACCGCACTCACCGCAGCCATGCCCAGCACCGACACCGGCAACCACACCAGCGACTGCCAGCTCAACCCGAGCCAGTGCGCCCAGCCCAGGTATAAGGCGTTCATCAGCAGCAGGATGGCGAAATGCCGCCACAGCGCATGCCGCGTGGAAGGGCGCAGGCTCAGGCAGGCAAATACGAAGTAGCTGATGCCCGAGGCGTACACCGGCAGCAGCGCCGCACTGAGCATGCCCATCGCCCACGCATAGCGGTACAGCGTGCCACGCGGTGCCAGCAACATGCGCGCGTACAACAGCAGAAACAATGGATACGACAGCGCCGTGCACAGCAGCCAGGTCGCGTCGTAACCGCGCGAGGAGAACACCGGCACCACGAACACCCAGGCCGACCACAGCAGGTGCACGCAGTCCATCCATGGCGACTGGCCCTGCGCCAGGCGCGCGGTCACTTGCGAATCTGGAGCCGGCCGCAGCCAGGCCGGGAGCGTCAGAGGCATCGGGATGGGTCCGGAGAAGTGAGTCGATTCTGCCATTGCCGCGCTCGCCTGGGCGTGCCGCGGTGCACTGCAGAGTGGATCAGCAACCTCAAGCCTTGCGCCAAGGTGCAACGACGGTCGTGATGCGCTGCACCCGGGCAGCGCATGCGGTGGGGATGACACATACGCAGGTCCCGGCTTGATCGATAGGCAAGCGTGCGCGCCTGCAGGTAGGCCGCCCAGTCTCAACTGTCATGGCGTGCAGGTGACAGCTGTCACTGGTGGGTGCCGTCGCCAGCTTGCATGCTGCAGCGCAATTGCAGCAGCCCGGCAGGTCCTACCGTTTGTCGCCGCCTTGCAGGTGGTGACTTCCGGCAGCTTGCGGCGCGCCTTGCAGGCAGTCACATTCTGCGCAGCCTTCTGTCCTGGTTCTCGATGAACACCTCCGCCGATCTGCTCAAACAACTCCGCATCGACCGCCAGCGTCCTGCCACGCCGCCACCGGCGCGCCGCACCGGCTGGATCATCGCCGCCATCGTCATCGTCATCGCGCTGGCCGCTGCCGCGTGGTGGTTCACCCGCACACCGGTGGCCAAGGTGCAGACCGCACCAGTGGTGGCGATCAGTGCCGGCAGCAGCAGCGCCTCGGTGCTGGATGCCTCCGGCTACGTGGTGGCGCGGCGCATGGCCACGGTGTCGGCGCAGGTGACCGGCAAGGTGCGCGAAGTGATGATCGAAGAAGGCATGCGGGTGGAACAGGGCCAGGTGATGGCCACGCTGGACCCGCTGGATGCCGACGCGCAGCGTACGCTGTCGGCCTCGCAGCTGTCGGCCGCGCGCAGCCAGGTCGACAACATGCAGGCGCAGCTGGCCGTGGCCAATGCCGATGCCACGCGACTGCAATCGCTGGTCGGCGCGCAGCTGGTATCGCGCTCGCAGTACGAACAGGCCACCGCGCAGCGCGACGCACTGCGTGCACAGTTGCAGAACGCGCAACGCAATGTGCAGGTGGCCTCCGATCAGCTGGCCATTGCCGGCATCCGCTCGGACTTCAATGTGGTGCGCGCTCCCTTCGCCGGCGTGGTCACCGCCAAGGCCGCGCAGCCGGGCGAGATCGTGTCGCCGCTCTCGGCCGGTGGCGGTTTCACCCGCACCGGCATCGGCACCATCGTGGACATGGAATCGCTGGAAATCGAAGTGGAAGTCGGCGAGTCCTACATCGGCCGCGTGCAGCCGAAGATGCCGGTGGAGGCGGTGCTCAACGCGTATCCGGAGTGGAAGATCCCCGGTGAAGTGATCGCCATCATCCCCACGGCCGACCGTGGCAAGGCCACGGTGAAGGTGCGGGTGGCGCTCAAGGTCAAGGATGCGCGCATCGTGCCGGAGATGGGCGTGCGGGTGAGCTTTCTGGAGCAGGCCAAGCCACAGGAGGCGGCCAAGCCGCAAGGCGTGCGCGTGCCCGCTGCCGCGTTGGTCGAACGCGGCACGCGCACCGTGGCCTTCGTGGTGGGCGAGCGCAATACCGTCAGCGAGCGCGCCGTCACGACCGGTATGCGCATGGGCGAAGACCGCCAGGTGCTGTCGGGACTGGCTGCCGGCGACAGCGTGGTGGTGAATCCGCCGCAGGCGCTGAAGCATGGCGACACGGTGGCCGAGGCCGAGGCGGACGCTGCGCCGTGATGGCCGAGGCGGTGCAGTGCGGTGTCGGGTCGCGCGCTTGCGTGGCGGGCGTGTCATCGCTACGCGTTGCATCGGCTGTTCCAAGCGGAAACAAAACATTGTCGTCAGTGCATTTCAAACCGCTGTCTGAAGGAGTCGCTGTGGGCTGTTGAGCGCAACGTCGCCGCGATGGACCAAGGAGGTTCTGCGCGACGGCTGCACAGCGGGTTGGTGCATCTGGCTACCCGTCACACGCTGCAACACGCCATTGCTTGATCGCTTCACCGTCGTCGCTGCGGCGCGTGCCTCCGCACCGCCCCGCATGCACTCGCCGTCGCCGTGCCGTACCGCTCTCTCATCCCATTGCGTCACCAGGAGTCGCCATGACCGCTCTCGTCAGCTTGCGCAACATCACCAAGACCTACCAACGCGGCCCCGAACAGGTACAGGTGCTGCACGGCATCGATCTGGAGATCGCCAGCGGCGATTTCGTGGCATTGATGGGGCCGTCCGGCTCCGGTAAGACCACCTTGCTCAACTTGATCGGCGGACTGGATACCCCAAGCGGCGGCGAGATCGAGATCGAAGGCGAGCGCATCGACCGCATGAGCAGCGGCCAGCTCGCCACCTGGCGCAGCCACCACGTCGGGTTTGTGTTCCAGTTCTACAACCTGATGCCGATGCTCACCGCACAGAAGAACGTGGAGCTGCCATTGCTGCTCACCTCGCTCAATGCCGCCCAACGCAAGCGTAATGCCGAGATCGCATTGACCCTGGTCGGCCTGCAGGAGCGTCGCAACCACAAGCCCAGCGAACTGTCAGGCGGCCAGCAGCAGCGCGTGGCCATTGCACGCGCCATCGTGTCCGACCCGACGTTCCTGATCTGCGACGAGCCCACCGGCGACCTGGACCGCCACAACGCCGAAGAGATCCTGCGTTTGTTGCAGGAACTCAATCGCGAACATGGCAAGACCATCGTCATGGTTACCCATGACCCCAAGGCCGCCGAATACGCCACCCACACCATCCATCTGGACAAGGGCGAGCTGGCCGATGCGCCGCTCGTCCTCTGAAGGAACGCTGCCATGAAGTATCTGTCATTGGTGTGGGCGCAGTTGTTCCGCAGCAAGACGCGCACCTTGCTGACGCTGTTGTCGGTGGTGGCGGCCTTCCTGCTGTTCGGCATGCTCGATTCGGTGCGGGTGGCGTTTACCTCCGGCGGCAGCGTCAGCGGGGTCAATCGGCTGGTGGTGGCCTCGCGCCTGTCCATCACCCAATCGCTGCCGATCCGCCTGGAAGCGCAGGTGCGCAGCGTGCCTGGCGTGCGCGATGTGACCTCGGCGATGTGGTTTGGCGGCATCTACCGCGACCCGAAGAATTTCTTCCCCAATTTTTCGGTGGCGCCCAACTTCTTCGACGTCTACAGCGAATACGCGTTGCCCAAGGACCAGCTCAAGGCATTCCAGTCCACGCGCACCGGTGCGGTGGTCGGCGAAGCCCTGGCCAAGGAACATGGCTGGAAGATCGGCGACACCATCCCGTTGCAGGCCACCATCTTTCCGCGTGGCGGCAGCAACGACTGGCCGCTGCAGCTGGTCGGCATCTTTCGCATGAAGGACCGCACCGTGGCGGCCAATCAGGAACGCCAGTTGATGATGAACTGGAAATATTTCGACGAATCCAACGACTACATCAAGAACCAGGTGAGCTGGCTGACGGTGAGCTTGAGCAACCCCGACCAGGCCTCGCGCGTGGCGCAGGCCATCGATGCGTTGTCGGCCAACTCCGATCATGAAACCAAGTCGCAAACCGAATCGGCGTTTCAGCAGGCCTTCGTCAAGCAGTTCGCCGATATCGGCCTGATCGTCACCTCGATCATGGCCGCGGTGTTCTTCACCTTGCTGCTGCTCACCGGCAACACCATGGCCCAGGCGGTGCGCGAACGCATCCCGGAGCTGGCCACGCTCAAGACGCTGGGCTTCCAGGACCGCACGGTGCTGAGCCTGGTGATGATCGAGTCGGTGTTGTTGATTGGCCTCGGCGGGCTGATCGGCATGGGCCTGGCGGCACTGGTGATTCCGGCGGTGTCCGCGCGCAGCGGCGGGCTGATGCCCACGCAGAGCGTGCCGCTGCAGACCTGGCTGGTTGGCTTGGCCCTGATGGTCGGCATCGGCCTGGTGGTGGGTGTGCTGCCGGCGTTACGCGCGCAGCGCTTGAAGATCGTCGATGCCCTCGCCGGCCGCTGACAGGAGCATGCAGATGCAACGCAAATGGAAAGATCGTGGCGTCACTGTGGTGTCCGTGGTGCTGCTGGCGCTCGGCCTGGGGCTGTGGATCGCGCTGCCGTGGATCTGGCTGGCGCCGGTCGCGGTACTGCTGGCGGTGTGGCTGGTCGCCACCCGCAGTGGCCGCCTGTCGCTGGCCGCTGCACGCATCGGCATCGCCAGCCTGCCGCAACGCTGGGGCTCCACCTCGGTGATCGTGGTCGGCATTGCCGGCGTGGTCGGTGTACTGGTGGCAATGCTGGCGATGGGCCAGGGCTTCCAGGCCACGCTCAACAGCACCGGCGACGACACCACCGCGATTGTCCTGCGCGGCGGCTCGCAGGCCGAGACCAACTCGGTGATCACCCGCGACCTGGTGCCACTGATCGGCAGCCTGCCGGGCATCGCCACCGATGCCAACGGGCGCCCGATGGTTTCGCCGGAGTTGTCGCAGGTGGTCAACGTCGCCTCCCGCTCTGATGGCAC
Organism: Xanthomonas sp. WHRI 6106; assembly: GCF_040202405.1. Taxonomy (NCBI): domain Bacteria; kingdom Pseudomonadati; phylum Pseudomonadota; class Gammaproteobacteria; order Lysobacterales; family Lysobacteraceae; genus Xanthomonas; species Xanthomonas sp. WHRI 6106. Next base: position 74,996 of record NZ_JBEGFC010000012.1, read on the forward strand.
CGACGTCAACGCCCAGCTGCGCGGGGTGGGCGAACAGGCCTGGGCGGTGCACCCCAAGGTCAGGATCGTGCAGGGCCGCCGCTTCAACACTGGCCTGCGCGAGATCGTGGTCGGCAAGGGCGCGTTGAATCAGTTCCGCGGGCTGGAGCTGGGCAAGACGCTCACCCTGGGCAGCCAGCAATGGACGGTGGTCGGTGTCTTCGCCTCCGGCGATGCGCACGATTCGGAGCTGTGGACCGATGCGCAGACGCTGGCCACCACCTACAACCGCCGTGCGTACCAGTCGATCACCGCACGCACCAGCGGCAAGGCCGGCTTCGAGCAGTTCAAGACGGCAATGGCCGCCGACCCGCGGCTCAAGCTGGATGTGGAAACCACCCGCGCCTACTACGGCAAACAGGGCGGCGGCTTGAACAGGTTGATCAGCATCCTGGGCACGGTGATCGGCGCGATCATGGCGGTGGGCGCGGTGTTTGGCGCGCTCAACACGATGTATGCGGCAGTGGCCACGCGTGCGCGCGAGATCGCCACCATGCGCGCCATCGGCTTTCGCGGCACGCCGGTGATCATGGCGCTGATGCTGGAAACCATGCTGCTGGCACTGCTGGGCGGGCTGCTGGGCGGGCTGATCGCCTGGGCGGTGTTCAATGGCTATACCGTCTCCACACTGGGCAACAACTTCAGCCAGGTGGTGTTCCAGTTCAAGGTCTCGCCGGAGCTGCTGTGGAGCGGGCTGAAATGGGCGCTGGGCATCGGGCTGGTGGGCGGGCTGTTCCCGGCACTGCGCGCGGCGCGGTTGCCGATCACCACGGCATTGCGTGAGGTGTAGGCGGCCGTTGGCCCGCCGGAATTCGGGAGTGGGGATTGGGGATTCGTAGAGCCGAGCAAGGCGATGCGCTTGGTATCTGAATGTATTGCAGGCTGTCATCGTTTTGTCACTGCGTTGCGGTAGATGCGCAGGCCGGGCAGGCCGTAGCCTGCCCGGCTGTTGCATCCATCGATCTTCGCCATGACGCGCCTGATTCTGCTGGCCTGCGCCTGCCTGTGGCTGGCCGGCTGTTCTTCCTCTTCGACCTCGCTCAGCGAGCGCCTGGTTGCGCCCGGTGGCGTGTCGCCGTTGCTGGACGAAGAACGCATTGCCGCCACCATCGCCACGGTGCCCAACCGCAGCGGCCATGTGGTCACGCGCGATGGCGTGCCGATCTTCTGGCGGGCGATCGATCCCGGCCAGTACGCCATGCATTACCGCTACCTGGGCCAGCGCAACGACCCGGCGCATGCGCTTGACGTGGACTTCGGCTTCAGCGTGCCCACCACGCCGCCGCCGGCGCCGCGTGGCACCGTGGTGCTGCTGCATGGCTGGATGATGGATGGCGATTCGCTGCTGCCCTGGTCGCTGCAGCTGGCCCAGGCCGGCTACCGGGTGGTCACCATCGACCTGCGCAACCACGGCCATTCCGGCGGCGGGCCGTCCGGTTACGGCACGCGCGAATCCGATGACGTGATTGATGTGCTCGATGCCCTGCAGCCACGTGGCGAAATTGCCGGGCCGCTGTCCCTGTTCGGCATTTCCTATGGCGCGGCCACCGCACTGTTCACGGCCGACAAGCTCGGCCCGCGCGTGGCCGGCGTGGTGGCGATGGAATCGTTCGCCAATGCCGGCCGCGGCATCCGCGACATGGTGCCGCATCTGCTCGCCAGCCAGCCGCACGGGTGGCGCGGGCAGGCGGTGGCGGCCTATGCGCGCTGGCGCTATGCCGACCAGAATATCGATGCGGTGATCGCCGCCGCCGATACCCAGCTCAAGCTGGACCTGGACCGTGTCGATGTCGCGCACGCCCTGGCCGACACGCGCAGCTGCGTGCTGCTGTTGCATGGCGATGCCGATCAGCACATTCCGGTGGCGCATGGCCGCGCACTGGCATTGGCCAGCGCGCGTGCGCATTACGTCGAGCTTCCCGGCGAAAACCATCTGAGCCTGCCGCTACGGCTGGACCTGCTCGGCGGGCCGATCGATCACTGGCTGGCGCAGGTGCAACGCGACCCCGGCCATTGTCCTGCGCCGCCGGCGCTGCCCGCTTCCACGCTGGCAGTGGCCGGCCCATTGGCAATGCCACGCAGTTGATCGGGGCCAGCGCGGCGCCCGGATGCGAGGCCGTCGCGCTGATCAAGGCCACACGCCCTGCCTGCAGTGCGGCGCTTGCTCAGCGCGTGACCACCGGCTGCCGCGAACGCACCACGCTGTCGCCGACGAACAGCAGCAAGCCCAGCCAGATCGCCGCAAACCCGATCGCACGTCCCTGGTCGAACGGCTCATGGAAGAACCACACGCCCAGCAACAGCTGCAGGCTCGGCCCGATGTATTGCAGGATGCCCACCAGCGACAGCGGGATCCGCCGCACGCCGTACGCAAACCCGATCAGCGGGACCGCCGTCACCACGCCACCGAAGATCAGCAGCAGGTCGGTTCGCAGGTCCCAGCCGCTGAAGAACGCGCCGCCATGGCCCTGCTCGCCCCATGCGGCAAGCAGCAGTGCCGGCACGAACAGGTACACGCTCTCCACACCCAGCCCGGCCACCGGGTCCACCGACACCAGCTTGCGCAGCAACCCGTAGAGGCCGAACGAGATCGCCAGCCCCAGCGCGATCCACGGCGGTGCACCGGCATCGACGGTCAGCCACAGCACGCCTGCTGCAGCGCATGTCACCGCCAGCCACTGGATGCCACGCAGCCGCTCTTTCAGCACCAGCACGCCCAGCAACACGCTCAGCAATGGATTGATGAAGTAGCCCAGGCTGGCTTCGATCACATGCCCGGCATTGATGGCCCAGATATACAGGCCCCAATTGAAGGCAATCGCCACGCTGCTGGCGGCCAGCATCCACAGCGCGCGCGGCTGCGCGGCAATCGTGCGCCACCAATGCAGCCCCGAGGTCGCCACCAGCCACGCAACGACCAGCACTGCGCTCCACACGATGCGGTGCGCAATGATCTGCAGCGACGGCACCACCTTGAGCAGGTGCCAATACAGTGGCACCAGTCCCCAGATCACGAAGCTCGCGGCGGTCATCAACAGACCGCGCCGCGCCTCCACCGCCGACACCGGCACGACCGCGCTCATCGCCGCGCCTTGGCCAGGGTGACCACCAGCACGCCGGCCAGGATCACCGCCATCGCGCCGATGTCGTGGGCGGTGAAACGCTCGTGCCCCAGCCACGCGCCCAACGCCACCGCAATCACCGGATTGACGTAGGCATAGCTGCCGGCCAGTGCCGGGCGCACGTGATGCAGCAGCCAGACATAGGCGGTGAATGCCACGATCGAGCCGAACACGCACAGGTACGCCACTGCCATCAACCCCTGCGGGGTGGGCCAGACCTGCGGCCGCTCGCCGATCAACAGGCCGGTGCTCACCAGCAACACGCCGCCGCACAGCATCTGCCCGGCGGCGGTCATGAACGGCGATGGCAGGTCGCGGCCCCGCGACCACACCGAGCCGAATGCCCAGCCGATCGGCGCGATCAGCAGCAGCACCAGACCGCCCGGCGTTGCGGTCAGGCTGCTGCCGGCGTTGAGCCACACCACGCCCAGGAATCCGATCACGATGCCCAGCCATTCGCCGCCGCTGGCATGCTGCCCACGCAGGGCACCGAACAAGGCCATCCATAGCGGCACCGAGGCCACTGCAGTGGCGGCCAGGCCGGAGGACACGCTGCGCTCGGCCAGCACCACCATGCCGTTGCCCAACAGCAACAGCGCCGCGCCCATCAAGGCCACGTTCTTCCATTGCGCGCGCGTGGGCGCCGCCACGCCGCGCCAGCGCAATACGCCGTAGAGCACGCTGCCGGCGATGATGAAGCGCGCGCCGGACACCATCGTCAACGGCTGCGCACCGCCTTCCAGCGCGAAGCGGATCGCCAGATAGGTCGAGCCCCAGACCACATACACCAGCAACAACGCGAGAACGACCAGCCCGCTGCGCGCGGGTGCGGCAGCGTCGTGAGAGGAAGACATCGGACCTGCCAACTGCAGCGGAAGCTTCAATTCTAGATCACCTGCACGCGCCGACACCGCACAGACGGTGCGCAGCGCACGCGGTATGGTGCGCTCGACGCTCATCACGATGGAATGCCCATGCCACGTCGCACTCCCTGGTCGGCCCTGGTCGCGCTTGCCCTGTTCTCCACCACCGCAGCCGCCGCACGTGCACCCGAGCCCTGGGAGCTCACCGGCCATGCGCTGATCGATGCCGGGCTGGACGGCTCGCTGGCACCGGAGATCGACGCACCCGGGCAGCCCGAACTCAAGGTCATGGTGTCGGCCAGCCGTGCCGGCGCCTACCTGCTGGGCGTGGCCAGCGCCAGTTACCGCACGCAATGGTGCATGCCCGCAGGCAAGGCCGGCCCGCCGGATCTGCAAATGGTGCTGGCCGATCTCAGCGCATTGCCCGACGCGCGCCTGGATGAGCCCGCACCTGGCCTGATCGTCCAGGCGCTGGCCAAACGCTATCCGTGCCGCAAGTAGAACGCTTGCAGGAAGTCGCCTGCAAAGCGCTGCATGAGGCCGTGCTGCGCCGATGCCCTCCGCGTCGGCACCAGCGCAAGGCAGGCATGAAGCCGCGCTGGCGAAACGCGGCGGACGCCGCGGCCGTCACGCTCTGCAGCGGCGCACCAGCCGTCGTGCGGCACGTGTGGAGTGCGGACAGCACGCTCGGAGCCGGAGCGTCCACGTGGCGCAGTCCGATTCCAGGCAACCGACGCGCCCGCCTGCTGGCTGCGCAGCCGTTTTCGAGCGGCCCTTACCTGCGCGCCGCATCGCTGCGCGCGCGGATCGCCTTGAACTCCGAGCCATCCTGCCAGCTCGGCCACTGGCGGCCGTTGGCCAGTGCCACGCCCACGTCATAGACCAGGGTGGTATCGGCGGCGTGCCCGCTGGCATCCCACTGCGGCGTCCAGCGGTCGCAGGGCTGGTGGTAGCAATCGGCGAAGTATTGGTCACGCAGCGCCTTGCCCTTGGCAACGCCGCCTTCGAGCATGTCCAGGCCGGGGCCGGCGGTGATCGCCGGCACGCCCATGCGCGCGAACGCGAAATGGTCGGCGCGGTAGAAGAAGCCCGCCTCCAGATTCGGGTCCGGCGAATACGTGCGGCCACGCGCCTTGGCGGCCGTCTCCAGGTCGCCTTCCAGCGACACCCGTCCACGCCCCCACGAGGCGATGTCGCGGGTGGGGCCATCGGGGCTGAACATCTCCATGTTGAGCACCGCCACGGTCTTGTCCAATGGCGCCAGCGGATGCGCCGCGTAGTAGTTGGCACCGAGCAGGCCCTTTTCCTCTGCGGTCAATGCAATGAAATACAGCGTGCGCTGCGGCTTGGGGCCGGCGGCGAATACGCGCGCCAGTTCCAGCACGCTGGCAACGCCAGTGGCGTTGTCCACCGCGCCGCGTCGAATCGTGTCGCCACTGGCATCGGCCTTGCCGATCCCGAACGCATCCCAATGCGCAGAAAAGATCACCGTCTCGTCCGGGTGCTGGCTGCCGGTGAGCTTGGCCACCACGTTATGGGTGACCACCCGTTCGCGCTTGAGCTTGAACTCCACCGACAGCGTGGCATCGCCCAGCGCGACGGGCGCAAAATCGCGCTGCTGCGCGCGCGCCTTGGCCTGTTCGAAATCCAGCCCTGCCTGTTTGAACAGCGTCTGCGCCAGCGTGCGCTGCATCCAGCCACGCACCGGCACGTGCTGCGCCTTTGCATCGGCGTCGCTGCGTTCGATATCGAACAGCGGCGACAGACCCGAACTCTGCACCGTGGCCCAGCCGTACGCGGCCGGCGCAGTTTCGTGCACGATCAGCACCCCGGCCGCACCGCGCCGCGCGGCTTCTTCGTACTTGTAGGTCCAGCGGCCGTAGTAGGTCACCGCCTTGCCATCGAACGCACCCGGCTGCGCGCTCTCGAAGTCGGCATCGTTGATCAGCACCACCGCAATCTTGCCGCGCAGGTCCACGCCCTTGTAGTCGTCCCACTGCCGCTCCGGCGCGCTGATGCCGTAGCCCACGAACACCAGCGGCGCATCCTTCAGCGCCACTGCGGCCTGCGGACGCAGGCTCTGCAAGGTCACATCAGTGCCGTTGACCAGCGTCTGCGTCTTGCCGCCCACGCGCAGGCGCGCACGCACGGGGCCATCGACCTGCGCGCGCACCAGCGGCACTGCCTGGGTCCAGCTGCCCTGCTCGCCGCCCGGTTGCAGCCCGGCAGCCTTGAACTGCTCGACCAGGTAATCGACGGTGCGCTGCTCGCCGGCACTGGCCGGCGCGCGGCCCTCGAAGTCGTCCGATGCCAGCAGGCGCACATGCCGCGACAACGCCTCGGCATCGATGCCGCCACCGGGCAGATCGTTGGCGGCCTGTGCCACACCTCCCACAAACAGGCAGGCGGACAACAGCAGGATGCGCATCGGATTCACGGTGAGGCCTTGCAACGGATGGATGACAGATAGTTTACAAGCGCGCGGCCCGATCGGGAGCGCGATACCGCAGCCACCGGTTCGCTCCCGCGCGCGGCAGCGCTGCAAACCCGGCGTGCGTAGACGCTGACCACTGCGCGCACGTGCTGCAGCCACCGGGCCACGACGGCTCCGCGGTGGCATGATCGCCGGCAGCGATCAGGCATCGGCCACCGGTGCGAAGCAGTTTGCAGACATCGCGCAATGCGGCCAGTGCCGCAATCGACGCAGATGCCAGGCGCGTCATCGGCAGCGCTGGCCGGCCCCCGCACACGCAAGGCCATCAGCGCCAAGGTCGTCGGCTCAGCGTGCGGCGCGGTCCAGCCAGCACGCAAGCCCTTGCGCGTTGAGTTCGATATCGGTGCCCAGCAACTGCTCCACGCCCGCATCGTCCAGCAGGCAGCCGTGCTGCCGGGCGCGCTCCAGATACAGCTCCGTCAATGCGGCCACCAGGCAACGGTGGCGGTCTGCACGCGAGGCACAACCCACTGCAATCTCGGTCATCGCATGAATCTGCTGCACCAGCGCCTGCGCCAACGGTGCAGGCGATTCGACCCGCCCGTAGTGGGTGAGATACATCGCCTGCGGGTCGGTATCCATCAACCGCGCGATCGACTGCAGCATCGCCTCCGGTTCGAATTGCACTGGCGAGGAGGTCGGCAGAATGAAGGCGCCCTGCGCGCTGTCGAGCTGGCGATACGACAGCCCGAAAGTGTCGCCGGTGAACCAGCTGCGGCTGCGCGCATCCCACACGCACAGATGGTGGCGCGCGTGTCCGGGCGTGTCGCGTGTCAACAGTGCGCGCTCGCCCAACTGCACGCAGTGGCCATCGGCCGCTTCCACCACGCGCTCGGCCGGCACCGGCACGATCGCGCCATAACTGCGCGCCATCTCGGCCTGGCCATACACCGCGGTAGCGCCGGCGATCAGCCGCGCGGGGTCGACCAGGTGCGGCGCGCCACGCGGATGCACCAGCACGCGGGCATTGGGCAGATGCTGCAGCAATGCACCGGCGCCGCCGGCGTGATCCAGATGCACATGGGTCAGGATCAACCACTCCACCTGCGCCGGCGTCAGCTCCGCCGCCTGCAGGGCCGCCAGCAGGTGTGGCACCGAGTGCGAGGTCCCGCAATCGACAAACGCCGCGCGGTGCGCCTCCACAATCAGATACGCCGCATCGAACTGCACACCACCAAAACCGGTATCGATGGTGTGGATGCTGGAATCGGCCACTGCTGTCATTCCTACCCCGTCGCTCCCAGGACCACCGCAGTGTAGGCGCAGGGATTGCGCAGATGCTGTGCCGCCGGTTCCAGGCAACGACGAATTAACAGCATCCATCCCAGCGCCGGCGCGCGCTTGGCCAGCACGCAGTGCGCGATGTGGTCAACAATGCGTGCAAGGCCACCGCCCCTTGCACGCGTGCGCCGATCATGCCTCTCGCAGTGCCCGCATCGCCGCAAGAATCAGCGCTGCCTCGACCTGCGCATGCACGCCCGGCAACTGCAGATCACTGACCTGCTCGGCCTGTTTCAACCGTGCGATCAGTTGACCGGCATCGCGCGGCGAGGCAAACCCGTCGCTCTGCACCAGCAGTGCACCTGCGCCATCGTTCAATTTGAAATAGAACTGGCCATCGGGTTCGCGGTACTGCTTGAACACCGGCAAGGCGCGCTTTTCGCCGCCCTGCGCAACGGCAGGGCCGGCCTGATCGGCCAGGTCGCGCAGACCCACTGCGTGCCGCAGCTCGGCCAGCAGCGGCGTGGCATAGCGCGCACGCAGGCGTGCGCCCCCGGCGCGCAGGATCGCCTCGATCTTGGCCGGCTCGGCCATCAGCGCCTCGTAGCGCGTCCGCAACGGGCTGATCTCCTGATCGATCCGCTCGAACAGCTGCTGCTTGGCATCGCCCCAGCCGATGCCATCGGCAAAGGCCTGCGCGAAGGCGGCGGTTTCCTGCGGCGTGGCAAATGCCTGATACAGCTGGAACAACGCCGAGCCCTGCGTGTCCTTCGCTTCGCCCGGCGCGCGCGAATCGGTGAGGATGGAAAACACCAGCTTGCGCAGCTCCTCGCGCGAGGCGAACAGCGGGATGGTATTGCCGTAGCTCTTGCTCATCTTGCGGCCGTCCAGGCCCGGCAAGGTGGACACCTGCTCGTCGATCACCGCATCGGGCAAGGTGAAGAAATCACGGCCGTACACATGGTTGAACCGCTGCGCAAAGTCGCGCGCCATCTCGATGTGCTGGATCTGGTCGCGCCCCACCGGCACCTTGTGCGCATTGAAGATCAGGATGTCGGCCGCCATCAGCACCGGGTACATGAACAACCCGGCAGTCACGCCCGCATCGTCGTCCTCGCCGTCGGCGCGGTTCTTGTCCACCGCCGCCTTGTAGGCATGCGCGCGGTTGAGGATGCCCTTGCCGGCCACGCAGGTCAGCAACCACATCAACTCGGTGGTTTCGGGCACATCGGACTGCCGATAGAACCAGACCTTGTCCGGATCCAGGCCGCAGGCCAGCCAGCTGGCCGCGATCTCCAGCGTGGAGCGCTGGGTACGCGCCGGGTCCTGTGCCTTGATCAGGCTATGCAGGTCGGCAAGGAAGTAGAAGCTCTCCGCATCGGCGGCGGCGCTGGCCTGGATGGCCGGGCGGATCGCACCGACGTAATTGCCCAGGTGCGGGGTGCCGGAGGTGGTGATGCCGGTGAGGACGCGAGTGGTCATCTGCGTAGTGCCAGGAAGTCAGCGTGCAAGTTTAGCGGTTCCGCGCCTTGCCTATCGGGTGGCTGCCAGCGGTGTGTTGCCACCGGATTCCTGTCACCGCCCGCCACACGCAGAAACGGGCCGCATTGGCGGCCCGTCTGCAACGTCGCTCGCGCTGGGGGGACGCGATATGGATCAGGTGTCGTCGCGCAGGGATTCTTCGAAGGCGCGCACTTCGGTCTGGGCGCGGTCGCGGTCCCAGCCATACCGTTCCTGCAGCTTGCCCTGCAGGTATTCGGCATTACCTTCGGCAACCTTGAAATCGTCGTCGGTGAGGTCGCCCCATTTGGCCTGCATCTTGCCTTTGAGCTGGGTCCACTTGCCGGAAATGATCTCAGTGTTCATTGCGTTGACTCCGCTGCGATGCGGCCGCGATTGACCGTGGGATCAGGGTGCCCACGGATGCGTTCGTTGCTCATCAAGAGGTGTCAAGCCGGCGATCACCGCACTGAACCATTGCCGACGCGCGATACCGTCAACCGATCAGGCAATCGCGCAGCTGGGGTGCAACCAACACGCTGCCCAGGCCGGGCGCAAAAAAAACGGGCCTTGCGGCCCGTCTTTTTTGCATGCGGCGTCAGATCACTTACGCGCTGCGTCTTCCACCTTCTCGCCGGCGCCCTGCACGTCCTTGCCGGCACCTGCGACGGTGTTGCAACCCGACAGCATACCGACCGACAACACCGACAGCACCAGCAGCACAATTGCACGCTTCATAACAGACTCCTTCGTAGGTAAGCGGCCAGTTGCCGCAGATCAATCAAATCGAACACATCACACGCAAGACGTTGGGATCAGCACTTGCCGTCGCTGCATTTCTCGGCCGTCTTCTCGACCTTGTCGCCCGCACCCTGCATATCCTTGCCGGCGCCGGCCATGGTGTTGCAGCCAGTCATTACGCCGGCCGAAAACAGGCCCAGCACCATCAGTGTCAGCAGTCGCTTCATCGGTCTTCCTCGGTCTGCGCCCGGTGCGGTCGCACCTCGCTTGGCGCCAAATCTGACTGCGCGCACGTGGATTTGATGTGAACGGCAGCACGCCACGTTCAGCGCTGGATCAATCTCGCATCAGGGTCGACTTGCCGAACAGGCTCTCCACCAGATCCACTGCCAGTTCGGCGGTCGCGTTGCGATTGTCCAGCACCGGATTGAGTTCGACGATGTCCAGCGATCCCATGCGGCCGGTGTCGGCAATCATCTCCATCACCAGTTGCGCCTCGCGGTAGTTGGGGCCACCGGGCACCGTGGTGCCCACGCCCGGCGCGATGCTCGGGTCGAGGAAATCCACATCGAAACTGACATGCAGGTGGGTCTCGGCGCTCATGCCCTGCAGCGCGGCCTCCATGGTGCGCTTCATGCCGGCTTCGTCGATGTAGCGCATGTCGTAGACATCGATGCGGTGCTGCTTGATCAGCCGCTTCTCCTCCGGATCCACCGAGCGGATGCCGATCTGCCGCACCTGCTCGGGCAACAACGCCGGCGCACTGCCGCCCAGGTGGGTCAGCGCCTGCGGGCCCAGCCCGCACAGGCAGGCCACCGGCATGCCGTGCACATTGCCGGACGGGGTCACCTCGCTGGTGTTGAAATCCGAATGCGCGTCCAGCCACAGCACCCGCAACGGGCGCCCCTGCTCGCGGCAGTGCCTGGCCACCGCAGTGATCGAGCCGATGCCCAGGCAGTGGTCACCACCGAGCATGATCGGCATGCGCCCGGCCTGCAGTTCGGCATAGCTGGCGTCCATCAGCGCCTGGTTCCAGGCCACCACTTCGTCCAGATGCCGGTAGCCGGCCTGCGGCAGCTGCCAGGGATTGCGCGGGCCATCCAGGTTGCCCAGATCACGCACCTCCACGCCACGGCCGATCAGGGCCTCCTGCAAGCCGGCGATGCGCAGCGCCTCCGGCCCCATCCGTGCGCCGCGGTGGCCGGCACCGATGTCGGTGGGAACGCCTATCAGGGAAACCGGCAGGTACTGCGTTGCCATGCATTGCTCCAGCATCGAGAAAGCCGTGCAGTCTAGTGGCGCGCCCGGGCGCTGACGCGCGGCAGCGCAGCACGGCATGGCGCCTACATCGGCTTGCCGGCCTCATCCAGCTGGGAGGCGAGGGGTTTAGATCTGCCTCGTCGCGCCGTTACTGTGACGTGCCACGGCAGTTTGTGGCGCGCTGGACTTTGCAGATTCTGCTTGTCTGACCGCCCAGTGAAACCGCTGTGGCTGGTGTGACTGTGCGCTTATACCTGGATGGTATGGTGCGCCGGCCAGCGCAGGACATGCACCACGCACGCGCTCGAGCCATCAGCAACAGGGGATCTTCATGCCGCACAACGCCGTCAACCAGGTCGTCAAGGCCGCCGTGGGTGAAGTCGCGCGCGCGTCGCATCAGTACGACCTGCAGCGCATCGGGCGCGAATTTGCGCAGACGATCGAACGCGAGCCCGGCATCCGCCTGTTGATGCTGTCCACCGCCGATGGCCGCGCCATCGCCGAACACTCCAGCCTGGACGTGGATGGACGTCGCCTGGCGGCGATGGCCAACTCGTTCCTCACCCTGGGCGAGACCCTGGCGCGCGAATCGCGCCTGAGCGAGGCCGATTACGCCACCGTGAGCACTCCCGGGGGGCAGCTGGTGCTGATCCGCATCCGCGCCGACAAGCCGCTGACGCTGACGGCGGTGGGCGGGCCGGACCTCAATGCCGCCGCGCTGCTGTTCAATGCGCGCGATTGCGCCGGCCGCCTGGCCACCGCCCTGGCGCAGCCGGCCGGCTGAGGCCTGGCACTGTTCGTGCTTGCCTGAGCGCACCGATTTTTCTCACCGTTTGGAAGGGGACCACCGATGTCAAAACTCACTCTGGAACAACTGCATTCGCTCCCCGGTTTCGTGGGCGCCGCGCTGGTCGACAGCGATAGCGGCATGGCGCTGGGCATGACCGGCGGCACCGAGCTCAACCTCGAGCTGGCCGCGGCCGGCAATACCGACGTGGTGCGTGCCAAGCGCCGCATCGCCGAGCAGCTCGGCCTGAACGACACCATCGAAGACATCCTGATCACCCTGTCGCGCCAGTACCACCTGCTGCGCCCGCTGGAGAGGAACCCCACCTTGTTCCTGTACGTCGTGCTGGACCGCGCCAAGGCCAATCTGGCGATGGCCCGCCACGAGCTCAAGGCGTTCGAAAAGACCCTGGATTTCAGTTGATGCCCGACGGGCGGCGCCTGCGCGTCGCCTGCCCTGCCTGCCGGTACGTCCCGGCAGGCGTTGTCGCTTCATTGCGCCACGACGGCGCCCACTCATGACCACACCCATTCACGCCATGCGGGTCGCCACGGCCGGCCTGGACCTGCTGCACACCACGCGCCTGAAACTGGCGTGTTCGCTGCTGCTTGCCGAGCGCATCGACGTGCAATTGGGCGAGTGGCCGCAGCATGCGGCCGACGTGGTGGTGCTGGGTCTGGAAACCGCCGACGGCCTGGCCGCGTGGCAGGCGCTGCAGGGCCAGCCGGTGCGGGTGCTGGTGGTCTCGCGCACACCGGTTGCCGGCGCCTGGCTCAAGCATGGCGCCACGGTGCGCGAACTCAACGAGCAGATGCGCCTGTTGCTGTCCTCCCCGCATACCACCCAGGTGGCCGAACCGGCACTGCTGCTGCGCCATTGCCGCGGTGAATTCGGGCCCGGCACGGCGATGGTGCGGCATGCGAGCCTGCAGGTGCGGGTGGACCCGGCCAACGCTTGCGTGCATCTGCCGGCCGGCGTCGGCTTGCCCGCGCTGGTGGCCGCCCTGGACCGGCCCGGCTGGCAGCGTGTGGCCGACGACGCGGACGTCGCGCTGCCCCAACGGCTCTCCTTCGAAGCGCTGTACTTCGCCCTGCCCGAGCATCTGCGTCCCGCGCTGCCGGCGGTGGAGCCGGCGCATGCGTTGCAGCTGCGTCAGTGGCCCGAGCTGAGTGCCGACACCACCTCGCCCGCACACCTGCTGGCCATCGCCCACCTGCATGCGCGCCCGTGGCGTCCGCAGGCCCTGGCCAATGCTTGCAAGCTCCCGCTGCAAACGGTGGAATGCCTGTTCGCCGCTGCGCTTGCCAGCGGCCTTGCCCAGACTGCGGAGATTCCCGTGCCTTCTACGCCGCATCGTCCGGACAGCAGCAATTCCCGGTTCTTTTCCTGGGTCGCACGTCGGTTTGGCCTCTCACTCTTTCAGGCGCAGTCATGAGTCTTCCAGCCAACAAACTGGTGTTCGTTGGCGGCATGGGCGCCGGCAAGACCACGGCGGTACGTGCCATCTCCGATGTGGAGCCGGTCAGCACCGAAATGCCGCTCAGCCAGGATGCCTACGGCGACAAGACCTACACCACGGTCGCGCTGGATTACAGCTCGATCGAGCTGGAAGACGGCGAGTTGCTGCACGTCTATGGCGTGCCCGGGCAGAAATATCTGGATTTCATGTGGCCGCTGGTCTGCGACGGTGCGCTGGGCGTGATCGTGCTGACCAATGCGCGCGATCCGCAGATGCTCGAGGCCACCCTGGCCCTGCTGCGCGAGTTTTCGCAGATCGCGCCCGAGGCCAGCCTGGCGGTGGGCATCACCATGACCGACGAGGTCGAGGATTTCCTGGTGCCGCCGTTCCGCGAGGCACTGGTGGCCGAAGGCTTCCGCATCCCGGTGATGCGCGTGGATGCGCGTTCGGCCACCCAGATCACCTTCCTGGTGAAATCGCTGCTGTCCTATCGCTATACCTCGGCGACGTGATCGGCCGTAAGGCGCGCACGTGCCGTGCACGTACCGATAAACCGCACCGCTAAACAAGGAATCCGGTCACGACGGGCCTGAGAGGGCGTCACGCGGGGGATGCCGCCTCTAGGGTGGCGGCGACGCGTCCTTCTTCCTTGAAGCCAGAAACGCGACTCAGTCATGACACGAATGAGCGCTACGTCTGACTTGTTCAGTATGCCCAGGGGGCAGCGGCCGGGACATCGGGACGATTCCGACATCGCGCTGGACATATCGGTAATAAGTATTTGGCCATAGGGCCGGGATTCGGGATTGGGGATTGGGGTTGCGTCATGAGCTTGGGGATGGCGCGTGGGATGCCCTCGAAGCCGCCGCACCGCGGCGTCCACTGCTCACTGCAGGCATGCGCCCGCGGCAGTGGCCATCGTGTATCGCCAGGTGCTCGCTCGTCCAGCGTCGACAGCGCCCGGGCCGGCGTTGCCGCCGCGCTGCGGCTACTGGTCCATCGTCACGATCAGATAAAGTAGCGCGATGACAATCGAACTGAAGCCCGGCGGGCTATTGATCGCCATCGAAGGCATCGACGGCGCCGGCAAGACCACGCTGGCGAGCAGCCTGGCGACCACCTTGCAGACCGCCGGCGCACGCGTGGTCTCCAGCAAGGAGCCAACCAATGGCCCCTGGGGCACCCAGCTGCGTCAATCCGCAGCGACCGGGCGCCTGAGCGCGGACGACGAAGCCGAGCTGCTGATCCGCGATCGCCACGAACACGTGGACAATCTGATCGCGCCGGCGCTGGCGCGCGGCGACATCGTGATCCTGGACCGCTATTTCCCTTCGATGGTCGCCTATCAGGGCGCTGCCGGCCTGCCACTGGACGCACTGCTGGAACGCAACGCCTTCGCCCCGCGCCCGGATGTGCTGTTGCTGCTCGACCTGCCGCCGCCCACCGGCCTGGCCCGTATCCGCGCCCGCGGCGACGCACCCAACCATTTCGAAACCCAGGACAACCTGGAGCGCTGCCGCGCGATTTTTGCCGCACTGGAATTGCCGGGCAAACACGTGCTGGATGCCAGCGCCGACGCCGACAGCGTGCTGCGCCGCGCCCTCGCCATCGTTGTGGCCGCCCTGGCCGAGCGCGTAAGCGGCGACGCCGGCACGGCTGCGCTCCAGCTGCTCTCTGCCGGCCGTCCCGCCTGATCGCTGCGCGTCCAGCGCGGGGGCTGCGCACTTCAGGCCAGACAGGGCGGCCCAGCCGACCCGGGTCACACCTCGCGCAGCCGGGACACGCACCACGTCGTGACTAGGCCCTGTCTTCCCGCAGCTTGTGGGAGATTGGTCGGTGCGCACGAGGCAATGCGTGCATCGATGCCACGGCGCATCGCACGCGGCGCCCGCCGCTGAGGCATCCGGCACGGCACAGCCCACACGCGTGCACGATCAGCGTGGTCGAACTTTGAGGGATGATCTCTGCAGGATGGTGCCGGCACCCGGATTCGAACTGGGGACCTACCGCTTACAAGGCGGTTGCTCTACCAACTGAGCTATGCCGGCAAAGGCAGGCGCATTGCGCGCCGGTGCGCATTCTAGCGCAGCGCGGCGCAATCTAGCGATCGCTGCCGCGTTGCACCGGCTGCGCCCTGCAACGCGGCGGCCGTGGCCGTGCTGCGGACATCGACCCACCAACGTGACTGGCCGGTACCGCTGGGCACCAGCTGCGCCGGGAAGCCTGCGCCCACCAGACTCGCCTGGCGCCGCTCGGCGCGCTCGCGGCTCTGGTATTGCCCCAGGGCCACGGTGTTGTCCTCGCCCTGCGCGATGACGTAATAGTCGCCAATGCCGGCGGCGGCAATGCGCTTGACCAGCGCCTGCGCCGCCGCGCGGTCGCCGACGTTGGGCAGCATCACCCGGAACGTGCTGACACCGGCGTCCTTGTCCTCGCGCAGGTTGACGCGGGCGGCCTGCCCACGCAGGCGCATCAGCGCCGCATCGGCATCCCCGCGTGCCGCATAAGGCCCGAAGCTGGCACAGCGTTCGGGATTCGGTGGCGGTGTCGTCGGTGGCATTGCAGCCGCAGGCGCCACCTTGGCAGCGGTGGAAGCGCTCTTCGCTGGTACCGCACTGTCGGTGGGCGCGGACACCGGCCTGGCCGTGGCAGGCGTCGGCGTCGAGGCGGGCGCCACCACCGCAGTCGGCGCGGTTTGCGGGGGGACGGGCGCAGCGGCCGGGGGCATATCCGCAGCCGCGGCAGCGGTCTCCTGCGCTCGCGGCATCGTAACGGCGGCACGCGGCGGCAGCACGTCCAACCGGGCCACACCGGCTGGCTGCGGCGGCGCGGCCGGTGGCGACGGTGGCGGCTGCACCGCCCACCATGACGCCACCCCGGCATTGAGGATGAGCAGGACAACGATCAGCGCGCGGACGTACATGCCTCGATTCTACGGGCTGGCCGACGCGGTCGCCCAGGTTGCCAGCCCGTCCAGCACCAGGGCGGCACGGAAGCTGGCCTCGGGCAACAACGGCAGCAACGGCGGCGCGCCGCCGCCGTGCAGCAGCAGCCGCACCGGCGTGCCCAGGCTGCGCTGCGCGTGCTGCAGGCTGCGCTCGATCAGCGCTACCGCGGCGCCATCGCAGCCAGAGGTCAGGGCATCGTCGGTGTCGTTGGCCAGCTCGACATACTCGCCGCCACTGGCCGGCAACTGCACCGCACGCGCATGCAGGGCCTGCCGCATGGTGGTGGGCGAGGCCGCAATGCGGCCGCCGTGATGCTGCCCGTCGGCGCCGAGCACGTCGATGGTCAGCGCGGTGCCGACCCCCGCCACCAACACCGGCGCATCGCCGCGCGCGCCCAGCAGGGCCAAAAAGCGATCCACCCCGAACCGGCCGGGATCGGCATAAGCGATGCGGACGCCGGCGCACTCGGCGCTGGTGCGCACGACGCGGACCTGCGCGAAGCGCTCCTGCAGGCAGCCGAGCATCCGCTGCGTCAGTGCCGGGGCCGCCACGCTCGCCACGTACGCGACGCGCCCGGACGGCAGCGCCGACAATAGGGCGGCGTCCATCGTTTCGGCACCGTGCGCCCAGGCCTGCACGTCGCCGGCACGGTGCCCCTGCAGCGGCGCGTACTTGAACCGCGAATTCCCCAGGTCGAACAACCACGCGCTCATGCAGGTCTCACGCTGACTTCTCCGGAATGGAACAGGCGTTCGGCATCGCCCAGTTGCACGCGCAACGCCCCGTCGGCGGCCAGACCCAGCGCGACACCGTGATGCAGCGTGCCGGCTTCTTCCACCTGCACGGTGCGGCCGCGCAACACATCCAGCGCCGCGTAGCGGCTCAGAAACGGCGCCAGCCCCTGCGCCTCGAACAGGTCCAGTGCCGGCAGCAGACCCGACAACACCGCCGCCGCCACGGTGTCGCGCGACACCGCGCGGCCGGCCAGCGTCTGCAGATCCACCCACGGTTGGTCGATCGTGGCCGCGGCGGCCGGTGGCATGTGCACGTTCAAGCCCAGGCCGATCACCGCACGTGCGTTGCCGGCCATCTCGCCGCCGCCTTCGATCAGCAGGCCGCCGAGCTTGCGCTCGCGTGCCAGCAGGTCGTTGGGCCATTTCAGGCCGACGTCGGCAAACCCGCAGCCGCGCAAGGCTTCGGCCACCGCCACGCCCACCGCCAGGCTGAGCCCGGCCAGCTGGCCCAATCCGCCGCTGAACCGGCGCGACGCCGACAGATAGATATGCGCAGCCAGCGGCGAGGCCCATTGCCGGCCACGGCGCCCGCGCCCACCGGTCTGGCGCTCGGCCAGCAACACCTCCACGCCCTGCTCCGGGGCCGGACGCGCCAGCAGCGTGGTATTGGTGGACTCCAGGGTCCAGGCGACCTCCAACCCGGCCAGGCCGGCAGCAGCGTCGGCGGGCATGGCGGCGCGAATGCGCGCGGCATCCAGCAGGTCCAGCGGCGTGGCCAGACGGTAGCCGTCACCGGCCCGCCCCTCGATGGCGATACCGGCGGCGCGCAGGTTCTGGATGCGCTTCCACACTGCGGCGCGGGTCAGCCCCGCATCGCGCGCCAGCGCATCGCCGGAGAGCCGGCCGCTTGCAAGTTTGGCCAGCAACGCGCGGTCGTCCACGGCAACGGTTCCCAAATCGATCCGTGAAAGTATGCGCCAAGGCTTCCCGGCCGCCCAGCGCGGCTTGCGTGAGGCAGTGAAAACCGCGTTATGATCGGCGACTCACGCCGCCTGCCCTGGATGTGGACGATGCGCCGACTCACGATTTGCCTGCTTCTGTTGTTGGCTCCGCTTGCCGCACTGGCATCGGACCAGCTGGTCGACGGCGATCATGAGAGCTGCGTCAGCACCAATTCGGCCGCGCGCGGCAGGACGCCCAACGGCGAGCCGGCCACGCCCGCACGCGCGCCGCAGCACAAGCCCGCACCGGCAACCGGCGGCGGTGGCAACGATGGCGACGGCCTGTTTCCGCGCATGCGCATGATGCCGCGCTGGCACAGCTTCCTGCCGGGCATGTTCCGCTGATCCAGTGGTTGACGCGCTGGCTGCGCCGGCCGCCGCTTCAGATCGACGATGCGGTGTGGCAACCGGTCTGCACCGGATGCGCCTGGATCGCTGCGCTCGATACGGACCGCCGGCACCGCCTGCGTGCGCTGACTGCGCAGTTCCTGCACCAAAAAACCATCTCGCCGGTCGATGGACTGCAGCTGCAGCCGCAGGACCACGTATTGCTGGCGGCCACCTGCTGCCTGCCGCTGCTGGAAATCGGCGCGGCAGGCTGGCGCGGCTGGTCGCAACTGATCGTGTACCCGGATGCATTTCGGGTGCAGCGCACCCACGTCGATGCCGCCGGCGTCATGCATGCCTGGGACGACACCTTGATTGGCGAAGCCTGGGAACAGGGTCCGCTGATCGTCAGCTGGGCCGACGTGCAGGCGGATCTGGACGACCCGAACGCCGGCTTCAACGTGATCGTGCATGAGATGGCGCACAAGCTCGATGCCCTGGACGGCGCGCTCGACGGCACGCCGCCCCTGCCGCATGCGGTGCAACGCCGCTGGGCGCAGGATTTTCAGCAGGCCTATGATGCGTTCTGCCAACGGGTGGATGCAGGTCATTACACCGAGATCGACCCGTACGCTGCAGAAGCACCGGAAGAGTTCTTTGCCGTGGTCAGCGAATACCACTTCTCGGCACCGCATGTCCTGGAGCGCGCAATGCCGGCGGTCGCCGCACATCTGACCAGGGTCTACGGCCCATCGCCGTTTGCGTCGGCTGCACAGCGATGAGTGCGGCGCGACCTGTCGGGTGATGGCGCGCGTCGTTCCACATCGATGCCCGTGATGTCACGCGCACCACAGGGTGTTTTGCCCGCTCACACCAGGCCCAGGTCACGCGGTGTCGCACCGGGAAACACACGCTCCAGTTGCGCTGGCGACAAGCCCCACAGACGCTGCAGCACGCCGCCGAACAGGCTGCGGTAGTTGGTCAGCACCGGGTAGTCGCGGTTCTGCAGCAGGTGCGCCTGCTCTACAGCCACCTGCTCGCCTGCAATACGGCCGCCGCGCACGCCGCCCCCCAAGACCCAGTACGTGGTGCCATGCCCGTGATCGGTGCCCTTGCTGCCGTTTTCGCGGAAGGTACGCCCGAATTCGGAAATCACCACCACCACGGTGTCGTTCCAGGCTGGACCCAGCGCGTCGGCATAGGCGGCCAGCCCCTCGCCGAGGTTGCGCAGGTTGTTGGCCAGCCCGCCTGCGACGCTGCCCTGGTTGGCATGCGTGTCCCAACCACCGACATCGACGAATCCCAGGCGGTACCGCTCGCGCATCAGGGTGGCCATGCGCCGGGTTTCATCGGCAAAGGTCCGCGCGCTGGCAGCGCCGCGGCCGGCCTGTTCCATCTCTTCGCGCAGCTGCGCGGTGACCTGCTGACGCAAGGCAAGACCCTCGCGCGCCGCGGCCGCCAGTGGCGTGGCGTCGTACATCTGCGCCAGGATCTGCGACTGCCGTGCATCCAGCCCGCCCTTGCCGATGCCCTTGAGCGAGACGTTGGGCAGATCCGCGCCGCCCTGAAAGGTCAGCGGCAGCGAATCGGTGAAGGCAATGGCCGGCACCCCGCTGAGCACACCCGACAGCCGCGCCATGAACCCCGAGCGGTAATCGCGGTGCGCGCCGGCCTGCCCGGATTCGATATCGTCCTGGGTCTCGAAGTGACTGCGCGAGGTGTCATCGGTGCCGGCAAACGGCACGAATGCCAGCTGATTGCGTTGCCACAGCGGCAGCAAGGCATCGCGCATCACCGGGTTGAGCCCCCACTGCGCATCCAGCGCGATGGCGCTGTCGGGGTTGGACGGGTCCGGCCGCGCGATCGCCAGCGTGGGGCGCGACTGATAGTAGAAATCGCTGGCGTGCGGCACCAGCAGGTTATTGCTGTCGTAGCCGCCGCGCAAAAATACCACCAGCATGCGCGCGCCCTCGCGCGGCGCAGCGAACAGGCGTCCGGTCCACGGCAGACTCGCGGCAGCAGCCGAGGCGAGCAGAAATTGACGTCGTTGCATGGTGCACTCCTGCGGCGATCACCGCATCGCAAACTACAGAATCAGCGGTAGTTGAAGTCCGGCGAGGACAGCAAGAACCCGTTCCATTCCGCCGGCGAACGGGCCTGTTCCAGCGCCTGACGCGTCGCGCCGGAGAGCGAGGGCGCGATCCAGCGATACGCCGTGCGCGTATCGATCTGCGTCAGCGGCGGGACCGGCGTGTCGCTGTCGCCATCGAGCCGGAACACCTGCTTTGGCCCGCTGCCCAGCGAACGCGCCACCTCGAACCGGCGCGCCAGTTGCCCGGAGCTGGTCCAGGCCAGCGACTGCAGCGACCATCCGTCCGGCGTGATGCGCCCGAACAGGGGTTGGCCGAGTTGTTGCACCCAACTGACCATGGGCGCGGCGTTGATCACCGGCTGGTCTTCGTAGGCCAGCCGCATGGCCGACACCACAAACCGGTTGGGGTCCTTGAACTTGCGCGGTTGCGCCTGTGCAAATTCGGCCGAGCTCAGCATGGTCTGCACGACCTTGGCGATGTCGCCGTCGCTGCGCTCGAACGTGCTGGCCATGCGCGCCACCAGCGCCGGCGGCGGCGTATCGCTGACGAAGTACTCGGCCATCCGCTGCGACACGAAGCGCGCGCATGCCGGCTGACGTACCAGCAACTGCACGGCATGTTCGATTTCATCCAGCCCGCCAGCGGCGATGCGCTGCCCCAGCAGGACCTTGTCGCCGGGCTGGTGACGCGCCGGATTGAACTCGAACAGGTCCTTGCGCACCACCGGTGGCTGGCCGGGCACGGCCATCGGAACCGGCGGCGCTCCATCGGCCTTGATCGGCACCAAACCGGCGCCGGTGAAAATCAGGGCCAGCTGTTGCACATCCTGCTGGGTGTAGCCGCCGTGCACGCCCAGCGTGTGCAGCTCCATCAACTCGCGTGCGTAGTTCTCGTTGACCTTGCCCTTGGCGTTCTTGGCGTTGTCCAGGTACTCCAGCATCGCCGGGCTCTGCAGCGTGGCCATGACCAGCGTGGCGAACTTGCCGGTGGCGTTGGGGCGGATCGCGTGTTCCATGTAGTCGGCAGCCATCCACTTCACCCGGCCCTTGTCGGCATACACGCTGAAGTGATTGAGCCAGAACCACACCAGCTGCTCGCGCAGCTGGTCCGGCGCATACACCGCACGCAGCAACTGGGCCTGCCGCGCCTGGGTCAGCATCTGTCCGCCGCGCGCCTGCCAGTCCTTGCGCAAGGCTGCCTTCGCATCGCCATCGGGCATGGTCTGCAAGCGGATCTTGTCGGCCTCGTACCGGGTCAGCAAGGTCACCAGCGGCGTGTGCAGCGCATCGAAGCGCTGCAGTTGGGCACGCACCGGTGCCGGCAGCGCCGCATCGTCGCTGGGCTGCAACAACAGGACGCCATAGCGCCTGGGGCCAAGGCGCTGCAACTGCGCCGCGCCATCGGCATTCACACCGTAGCTGGCGCGTTGCAGCCAACGCACCTGGGTCGGCGTCAACGCCGCCTCGGCGGCATGGCCGAGCAACGCAACTGCGCAGCCGGCAGCCAGTAGCGGCAGCCGCCATCGGCGCAGCTGCCGGTTGGCACGTGTTTTCACGCAAGGACGCTGTGCAACGCGCTCGACCATGCGGCTCTCCATCACAACTGCCTGCAATCGGATCAGTATGGGCAAGCCAACGTTCGAGGCGTTAAACGGTTGTCGGAGCCGCGCGGGCGATTGCCCATGGATTCATCGGGCCAGACGGCCGCTCACAGCCCCGCCGGCAGGGTGACATCGAAGCGGGCACCGCCCAGTTCCTGCGAGCGCACCACCTGCAGTTCGCCGCGGTAGGCCTTGATCAGATCCTGCACGATCGACATGCCGATGCCATGGCCCTGCACGCGCTCGTCGCCCCGCACGCCGCGCTGCAGGATCTTGGCCACATCCTCGGGCGCGATACCGGGGCCATCGTCTTCCACCGACAGGATCAGGCCGGCACGCCGGCTACCGGTGGTGGGACCAGGCTGGGCCGTGAGCAACACGCGGCTACGTGCCCATTTGAAGCCGTTTTCCAGCAGGTTGCCGAGCAGTTCCTGCAGATCGCCGGGCTCGCCGTGGAAGCGCGCCTCCGGTGAGATGTCGAATTCGCAAAGCACGCCCTTGACCGAGTACACCTTCTCCAGCCCGCGCACGATTTCTTCGGCGCTGGGCTCGATCGGCAGGGGCGCAGCGAACAGTTTGTGGCCGCTGGAGGCCGCACGCGCGAGCTGGTATGACACCAGGTCGTTCATGCGCCGCAATTGCACGTCCATTTCCGCATGCAGATCGCGTTCGGAGGCACCGCTGTCCAGTTGCGTGCGCAGCACCGCGATCGGTGTCTTGAGGCTGTGTGCCAGGTCGGCCAGCGTGTTGCGTTGACGCTCCAGGTTGTCGCGCTCACTCTCGATGAAGGCATTGATGCTGTCGGTCAGCGGCTCCAGCTCGCGCGGATGCTGCTCGCTCATGCGCTGGATTTCGCCGCGCTGCACCTTGGTCAGTTCGTTGATGACCCGCCGCAGCGGGCGCAGGCTCCACTGCAGGATGAAGGCCTGCAACACCAGCAGCACCACGCCGGCGCTACCGAGGTAGAACCACACCGCACCACGGAACACGCGCAGCTGCGCGCCCATCGAGCGCGCGTCTTCCATCACGTAGATGGTGTACGGAATCTCGCCGCCGTGTTCGCGCTCGACGTAGCTCACACCCAGCCCGTAGCGGTACAACTGGCCCAGGCTGCCGTCGATCTGAGTCATTTCCAGCGGGCCGATGAACTCTTCCTGCCGCGGTTCGAGCATGCGGCCATGCGGAATGTTCGGGCCTTCCGCCGACATCGAGGTCCAGCTCTCGTCAGGGCGCACGACCTCGACATACAGCCCGCCACCGGGAACGTCGAACCGTGGGTCAGGCGGCTGCCCGCCAATGTACAGCGAGCCGTCGCGAACAAAATCGATATTGGCCGCGTATGCGGAAGCGTAGTTCTTCAGCCGCTCGCGCAGGTTGCGTTCGGCCGTGTCGGCGAACGCCACATCCAGCGCATACCCGGCCAGCGCCAGGAAGGCCACCAGACTGAGGCTGGCGGCCAGCAGCTGGCGCGCCTGCAGGGAGCGCGGGCGCCAGCGTTTGTACCATTTGGAGCGCACCGGCACCCGATCGTCCTGCTTGCCGCCGTGCGAACTCAGCCTTCGGTACGCGGAATGGCGAAGCGGTAACCGCGTCCGCGCACGGTCTCGATCGGCTTGAGCTCGCCATCGGGATCAAGCTTCTTGCGCAGGCGGCCGATGAACACTTCCAGCACGTTGGAGTCGCGGTCGAAGTCCTGCTGATAGATGTGCTCGGTGAGGTCGGCCTTGGAGACCAGTTCACCGGCATGCATCATCAGGTACTCGAGCACCTTGTACTCGTAGCTGGTCAGGTCGACGTTGGCGCCATTGACGCTCACTGTCTGCGCCGCCAGATCCAGGGCCACCGGCCCGCATTCCAGGGTCGGCTTGCTCCAGCCCGCCGCGCGCCGCAGCAACGCGTTGACGCGTGCCAGCAATTCTTCGACGTGGAACGGCTTGACCAGGTAATCGTCGGCACCCTGCTTGAGACCTTCGACCTTGTCCTGCCAGCTCGAACGCGCGGTCAGAATCAGCACCGGAAACTTCTTGCCCTCGTCGCGCAGCGCCTTGATCAGCTCCATGCCCGACATCTTGGGCAGGCCCAGGTCGATGATGCCGACATCGAATGGCACTTCCCGGCCCATGTACAGACCTTCTTCGCCGTCTTGTGCAGCGTCGACAGCAAAGCCTTCACGCTTCAGACGCGCGGCAAGGGTCTCGCGCAGCGGAGCTTCGTCTTCGACCAAAAGAATACGCATGCACTCTCCCTAGTAACGTTATCGGCTCGGGGCCGGGGATTTATGAGACTGAACGTAGAACTATGGGGGTTCAGTGGTTATCGTCGCGTGGTGGGGCATCGGGTGCGACGGAGGTGCGGGGCGGCGCAGCGTGCGCTTGTTCCGGCTCGTACACCGTATGGACGCGGCCATCCTTCATGTACTTGACCCGATTGAGGTTGCCGCCATCGAACGGCACCCGCTCGGCGCCCAGGATCGTCCCACCGGTGGAGCGCTGCACGGAGCGGATGGTGTCGGATAAGCTGCGGCTGTTGCCGCGCGCTGACGGCGGCATCGCCTCACGACTGCTCTGCGCCATCGGATATCCCTGGCCCCAGGCAGACGGCGCCGCCATGGCGGCCCAGAGGGCAACCAGGACAACAAAACGGGCGCGGCTGAGGGTTTGGGTCACAACGGGATCCTAGCGGGTTGTTCAGAAACATTCAAAATTCGTGAAACCGGCAATGCATCACACGGCGGCCGGGCCCGGGAATTGAGCCAAATTCTTGATTTTTCGGGGTGAATCCGATCTGAACTTTTTAGCTTGGTGTTAACACCGTTCAGTCAAATGAATAGTCTGGCTTCCGCATCGGCTGCCATAAAAGGCCCAAGAAACGACGCCTTTGCCGATACCACTCCGGAATACCACCTGCCCATTCAGCATATGCAAGCGCCGGGCCAGTTCAGGCCACGACGCGCCAGGGCCGGGTGTCGGTCCGCTGCAGGGCCTGCTCCACCAGCTCCCAGCCGGCGCCAGGGCGGTGTGCGCCCTCGCTCAATACCTGCCGAAACGCGCGCCCGCCCGGCTGACCATGGAACAGGCCCAGCACGTGACGGGTGATGTGCTTCAAGGCCAGACCCTGCTGCAGCTGAGTGACGACATAGGGCTCCAGCGCTCGCAGCAACGACTCGCGCGACTGCTCGGGGCGCTGGTTCAACGCGGCATCGAGCTGATGAAGCACATACGGGTCGTGGTAGGCGGCGCGGCCGAGCATCACGCCGTCGGTGTGCTGCAGGTGGGCCAGCGCCGTGTCGACGGCGGCGATGCCGCCATTGATCACGACCGGCAGGTCGGGGCGCTGCTGCTTGAGCCGGTAGGCCCAGTCGTACCGCAGCGGCGGCACTTCGCGGTTTTCCTTTGGCGACAGACCCTTGAGCCAGGCGTTGCGGGCATGCACCACCACCATCGCGGCGCCGGCGGTGACCACCTGGTCGACAAAGCTGGCAAACACCGCGTAGTCGTCATCGTCGTCCACGCCCAAACGGCATTTGACGGTGATCGGCAGGTCGGTGGCGGTGCACATCGCCGCCACGCACTCTGCCACCAGCGCCGGCTCGCGCATCAGGCAGGCGCCAAAGCGCCCGGCCTGCACGCGATCGGACGGGCAGCCGCAATTGAGGTTGATTTCGTCATAGCCCCAGTCCTGGGCGATGGCCGCCGCCTGCGCCAGCAGGGCCGGCTCGCTGCCGCCCAGCTGCAGGGCCAGCGGGTGCTCCACCGGGTCGAAACCGATCAATCGCGTGCGATCGCCGTGGATCACCGCATTGGCGTGCACCATCTCGGTATACAGGCGTGCGGACGGCGCGAGCAGGCGGTGGAACACCCGGCAATGGCGGTCGGTCCAGTCCATCATCGGAGCGACGGACAGGCGCAGGGAGGCGGCGTAGCGATCGGCGGAAGCGGTCATCGACGGTTGGCCGCAGCGAGCAGCCATTGCAATACGGAGCAGGATCAGCAGCTTACACGGGCGCCGATGAATCTGCGGCAGTGCGGCATGGCATGCTGAAGCTCCCCGCCTGCCGGACCCGCTCCATGATCACCTGTTCGCTGCGCTACGTGATCGACCCCTACCAACTGGCCGAATTCGAGCATTACGCGCGGCTGTGGATTCCGCTGGTGACGCGCTTTGGCGGCCAGCATCACGGCTACTTTCTTCCCTCGGAAGGGGCGAACAACATCGCGCTGGCGCTGTTTTCGTTCCCCTCGCTTGCCGAGTACGAGCGTTATCGCGAGGCATCGCTGCAGGATGCAGCGTGTCTGTCGGCGTTCGCCTATGCCGAGCGAACGCGTTGCATCATCAGTTACGAACGCAGCTTCTTGCGTCCGGTGCTGGCATAGGCGCGGCGCGTACTACACAGGACACAGATGGAATTACGGGTTGCGGAAACCCACACGCTCTTCGGCGCTCAGCGGCTTGCCGAGGGCGTGATACGAGGCCGCCAGCGTGATCAGGGCCGTGCCCATCACCGCATAGAAGCTCCACGAGGTCGCCAGAACGTGGATCTGGCCAAACACCAGGGCGACGACGGCAGTCGCGGTGCACAGCACCATGGCCAACAGCGACATCAGGAAAGGGAGGGAGGGATCGATCTTCATGGCGGGGGTTCCAAGCTGCGATGGCTGAAGCATCGGCGTTCCCGGCCCGTTCTTGAACTGTTTTCTGCGCTTTTTCCAAGCGAATCCCAAGCGGGTCAGCGCGCGCTCAGTTTTATGTCAAAGCCTTGGCGCACAAGGCTTTGCGCGTCGGAAATCTCCTGACGCCGCGCCGGTTCAACCACCACATTCGCCAGAGTTCCAACGCAGGTGTGGCGGAAAACCGACAGGGACAAAATCGCGATGCTGCGCCGCACAATCGCGATGCGCACCGACCGTTCGCGTGACGCGGCATTGCACGGCCATCCTGGTGGAGCGGAGTGTGCGGTCTGTCGATGCCCTGCCAGCGCCGCCGGGACTGATGTGCCTGCCGGGCGCTGAGACGCTGCGGGCCGCGCTGTGCGGGGGCTCGGTGAATCCGTTAGATGCGATGCACGGCTCCACCTCGCCGCGGCTTATTCCCGCAGACGTTTCCCAATACGGGCCACGTTGCCGTGCGGGCGGCGGTCGCAGCAGTTGCCTGCGCCCTCCCGCGCAGCGGATCAAAGGCATGGGAATCGCGTCATGCGGGGCGTCCGTGATGCGGTTATTGCACCGGTGTAGGCGTTGCCGGGAGCAAGACGGCTTACGGCGGTCCGCGGCGCGCCTGGCCACTGACCAAGCGGTCCAAGGATGTGCCGGTCGCTGCAGGTCGGAGCGTGACCACCCAATCGCGCGGATGCGCCGTGGCGCCGTGGCGCCATGCATCGCTGCGCAGCAGATCCCTGCTCAAACGATTGCAGGCACCTGCTGCGCCCCAGTCTGAGCGCGGCGTCAGTGGAGCGATGCGCGCAGTGTGGCCGACGCCCGGCGAGCGGACCACTGACGAGGCACGCAGTGCCTAGTGGAATGCGCGATCGCTGCGCTCAGCGCGCCGGTGCCGTGGCGAACTCGCCGCGTTGCAGCTTGGTCACATCGTTGCCCTGGCCATCCTTGAGGCTGAGATCCGCGCCCTTGGCAGCCAGGTCCTTGAGCACGTCGGTGCGCTGGAACAGTGCTGCGTACATCGCCGCTGTCTGGCCGGCGTTGTTGCGTTGGTCCGGCGCGCAATCGGCCTGCATCAGGCGCTTGGCGATGCCCAGTTCACCCTTGAAGATGGCGCCCATCAGCGCGGTGTTGCCACGCTTGTCCTGCGCGCAGGGGTCGGCACCGGCGCTGAGCAACTGCTCCACTGCCGGGCGTTGGCCGTGGTAGGCAGCAAGGATCAGGGCGGTATAGCCCTTTTCGTCGCGGGTGTTGAGGTCGTAATGCGAGCGGATGAACTCGGCCAGCATGTCCTGCCGGCCTTCGCGCGCAGCATCGAAGAAGTACTCGCGCAGCTGCAGCTTGACCTGTTCGGGGTTGGCGGCCGCCGAGGTGGACGCGGCGGCAGGGGCCGACGGCGAGGCAGCGAGGGCCGGCGCGCACACCGCGCTCAGCAGAACCAACATCAGAGTGCGCATATCGCTCTCCTGAAAACGGGGACGGCACCGCGGCGTGGCCGCGATGCCGTCGGGGTGGATCAGTCCTGCAGGCTGGAGGCCAGCTGCTTGACGCGGGCCAGGTCGCCCTTGGCAACGCGGGCCACGCCGGTGCCGTACTCGGGGTCGGCCTTGTACAGGAACGACAAGATGATGTGCTTGCTCTCGGTGTCGGTGTTGGCCAGCGACTCGCCAAAGCTCTGCACCAGGTCCGCACGGTCCTTCTTGCTGTAGGAACGATACAACTCGCCAGCCTGCTTGAAGTTCTGTTCGCGGATGATCTTGGCCTGCTGGGTCGTACCCGACAGCGGCAATTCGCTGTAACGCGCGGCGGTCTCCTGCGGACGCGGCTCCAGACGGCTCGGCTCGTAGTTCACGCCGCTGGTGGTCTGACCGATATTGCCCTGGCCATCCTGGTTGCCGTTGTTGACCGCCACACGCGGACGGTTGACCGGCAGGCTCAGGCCGTTGGCACCGATGCGGTACAGCTGGGTGTCGGCGTAGGAAAAGATACGGCCCTGTAGCAGACGATCTTCAGACGGCTCGATACCGGGCACCAGGTTGGCCGGCGCCATCGCCACCTGCTCGGTCTCCTGGAAGAAATTGTCGACGTTCTTGTTCAACACCATCTGGCCGACCTTCTGCTCCGGCACGTCCGGCCAGATCTTGGTGGCATCGAGCGGGTCGAAATCGAACTTGGCCAGGTCTTCCGGCTTGAGCACCTGCACGTACAGGTCCCACTTGGGGTAATCGCCCTTCTTGATCGCGCCGACCAGATCGTTGGTCAGGTGGCTGTAGTCCTTGGCCTGCACCGCAGCGACCTGCTTGGGATCGAGGTTCTTGATGCCCTGCAGCGTCTTCCAGTGGAACTTGACGTAATGCACTTCGCCCTGCGCGTTGACCAGCTTGTAGGCGTGCACGCCATTGCCGTCCATGAAGCGGTAGCCGGCCGGCGTCCCTTCATTGGAATACAGCAGGGTCAGGGTGCGGGTGCCTTCGGGCACGTGCGAGAAGAAATCGAAGCGACGCGAATCATCGTCCAGGTTGGTGCGCGGGTCCGGCTTGAACGCGTGGACCATGTCGGGGAACTTGATCGCATCGCGGATGAAGAAGGTGGGGAAGTTGTTGCCCACCAGGTCCCAGTTGCCTTCGCTGGTGTAGAACTTGGTGGCGAAGCCATGCGGGTCGCGCAGCGTTTCCGGCGAATGATTGCCGTGTACCACCGAGGAGAAGCGCACGAACACCGGCGTCTTTTCGCCGGCGCTGAACACCTTGGCCTTGGTCAGGTTGGACAGATCGGCGGTGGCGGTGAACTCGCCTTTGACGCCGGTACCGCGCGCATGCACCACGCGCTCGGGGATGCGCTCGCGGTCGAAGCGCTGCAGCTTCTGGATCAGCTGCACGTCCTGCAACAGGGTCGGGCCGTTGGCACCGGCGGTCTGCGAGTTCTGGTTGTCGCCAACCTTGGCGCCGTTGTCGCGGGTCAGGACGGATTGGGCGAAGACCGGCGGTGCGATCAGCGTGGGGGCTAGCAGGGCTAGCACCATGAGGGATCCAGGGCGCATGGCGTCAGCTCGTGTTGAGGGAGCTGAATCATGGCCAGCGGACCGAAGCGTGAGAAGTCGTTAGTTATGATCGCTGCGATAGGCGAACATGATGGTGACTGCGTTGCGTGATACGTATCGCTTTCCATATGGCAGCGCGTTGCAGATAGCGCGCAAGTTTCGCAAGGCGGCGCGGTGCTGTCCTTTTGCGTGCATGACGGTCGCGCCAACGGTGCTGGCTGATGATGCAGTGCAAGGCGTTTGCTGCGTGCCTGGGCGCGGGCGCTGTGCACATCGACTGGTCACTGCGCAGCACTGCGACGTGCAGATGCTGGCGCGCCTTACCTGCAGCGAAGTCGCATGCCCACTCATCAACCGACGTGCCGCGCGAGGCAGCGGGTGGTGACCTGCCTGCAGTGATACGCGTCTGTTGCCGTCCGCAGTCGCCTGCCGATGTCGTCTTCGATCAGGACATCATGCAGCAGGCGCGCGATGCGGCGATGCATCAGCGCCCGATCACCCGCTTGAACGGCGGCAAGGCATCGATGATGCGTTTGCCGTAGCGACGGGTCAGCAGGCGCGAATCGAGGATGATCACGCGGCCATGGTCGCTGGAGCTGCGGATCAGCCGGCCGGCAAACTGCGTGAGCGTGCGCAACGCATGCGGGATGGCGATCAGGTTGAAGGCATTATGGCCGCGACTTTCCAGCCATTCGCTCAAGGTGGAGGTTTGTGGGTCGGTGGGCACGGCGAACGGCACCTGGGTGATAACCACGGTGGTGCAGGCTTCGCCGGGCAGATCCAACCCTTCGCCGAACGAGTTCAAGCCGAACAGCACCGAGCCCTCGCCAGCAGCGATGCGCCGCAGGTGTTCGGTGATCAGCTGCGACTTGTTGCCTTCGCCCTGCACCAGCACGCGGTTGCGTTGCGCCAGCGGCATCAGGTCGGCGACCTTTTCCATCTTCCAGCGCGAAGTGAACAACACGATGCTGCCCTTGGCGGACCAGTCCAGTTCGCGCACCAGATACTTGGCCACTTCCTTGGGGTGGCCTTCGCGGTCGTCGGGCGTGACCGGGAAATTGGGCACGATCAACTCGGCCTGATTGGGCAGGTCGAACGGCGAGGCCAGTGAGGCCATTTCGGCGTGCTCGGGCAGGCCGTTGTCGATGGCGAAGGATTGGAAATCGCCGCCGCCGGTGAGCGTGGCCGAGGTCATCACCACCGAATCCACCTCGTTCCAGATCATCGTGCGCAGCACTTGCGCGGCCGACACCGGCGAGCAATGGCAGATCAGGTCGCCATCGCGCGAGAGGGTGATCCAGCGTGCCATCGGTGGCTGGCCTTCCTTGTCTTCGCGTCGCCAGCCGCTCCACAGATTGTGTTGCTGCTCGGCCATCTCCAGCGCCAGGCCCAGGTTGCGCTGCAGCCGCTCGCGCGCCGCATCGTCCTGCTTGCCCTTGGCCACCGCGCTATGCGCGGCGTGCACCCAGTTGAACAGCGCGCGGGTGTCTTCGCCGAGTTCTTCGATGGCCGGGCCCCACTGCGGCGGCAGCTTGCCATTGGCCGCACGCCACAACGGATCGCGCTCGCCGGGCTCGGGTTTCCACACACGTTCGACTTCGGCGTGGAAGGCCTTGAGCAGTTTGGACACCCGCGCAGCCACCTCGATGGCCTCGTTGGGCAGCAGGTTGCCGATCCTGTCCTTGTCCACCGCGCGGTACGCGGCGGCGATGAGAATCTGCATGCGGCCGGTGCGCTTGGCCATCTCGTCCAGTGGCAGATTGGCCGCACCCTGGTCGATCGCCACACCAGCGATGTGGTGGCCTTCGTCGAGCACCAGCAGCATGTCCGATGGTGGCGCGATCAAGGGCTGGCCGTTTTCGGCATCGCCCAGCGACAGCGACGACAGCAGCAAGGCATGGTTGGTGACCACGATCTGCGCTTCGCGCACATCGGTACGTGCCTTGAGCACCGGGCACTGCGCGGCGTAACTGCAACGCCGCCCCGCACAGCCGGAGGCCGGGGTGGTGATGCGCATGCGCAGCGGCACCGAGACCTGCTCGGGCGCGTCGTCCAGGTCGCCGTTCCAGGTGCGCGCGGCGTAGGCCTTGGCCAGCCGCTTGGCCAGATCCGCATCGACCGGGCTGAGCGGGCGGTCGTAGAGCGCCTGCTCGTCTTCGAACATGGCGTTCTGGTTGGTGTCGCCTTCCAGCTCGGCGGCGTTGCGGGTGCACAGGTAGCGGGTGCGGCCCTTGGCCAGCGCCACGGTGGCCTCCAGCCCGGTAGCCTTGAGGAAGGCCGGGATGTCGCGTTCCACCAGCTGCGACTGCAGCGCCACGGTGCCGGTGCTGATGACCAGCTTCTTCTTGGTGGCCAGCGCGATCGGCACGCCGGCGGTGAGATAGCCCAGGCTCTTGCCCACGCCGGTGGGTGCCTCGGCGATGCCGATGCCGCCGGAGGTGGCCAGTGCCCGCGAGACCAGGCCGATCATCTGGCTCTGCGCACGCCGCGTGGCAAAGCCGGGTGTATTGGCCTGCAGCTTGGCGTAGGCGTCGCGGATGCCGGCCTTGATCGGGTCGGTCAGAACACGCTGGGTGGGAACGGGCGCGGACGGCGCGGCCGGTGGGGCAACTTCAGTCATCGCGCTATTTTCGCACGGACCGGCGCAACGCCTGCGACCGGCCGGTTGGGCAGCTGAACGTGTTTGTCCGGTGCACCGGCACAGCTGCGGCCATGCCGCTCGCACGGCGGCGTGGCCGCGCGGCTGGGTGCGGGCACGCAGCAAAGAACCAGTGCTGCGCCGTGCGAGCGAGATCAGCGGCCGGGCAGGCGACGGCCGAAGACCACGTGTCCGGTCAGCCGCGTGCCCTGCGGCGCGGCCAGGCGTAGCGCGCCCACA
This sequence comes from Xanthomonas sp. WHRI 6106, assembly GCF_040202405.1. Lineage (NCBI taxonomy): Bacteria > Pseudomonadati > Pseudomonadota > Gammaproteobacteria > Lysobacterales > Lysobacteraceae > Xanthomonas > Xanthomonas sp. WHRI 6106. Next base: position 107,755 of record NZ_JBEGFC010000012.1, read on the forward strand.
CGCTACCGATCAGCAAGGTCACCACACCCATCACCAGCATGCCGACGCCCACGCCGGCCGGGCCGAAGCGTTCGTATAGCAGGCCGCCGCGGTTGACGGCGGCCAGTGCCTGCGGGTGCAGCAGTGTCCACCCGCCCTGCCCTGCGCAGAGCAGGCCAATCAGCATGAGCGCCAGCGGCTTGATCGGGATCATGCGCGCGTCCCGGCTGCCGGCGGCAGTTGTTGCAGGCTGCGCGCCAGGGTCCACACCAGCACCCCGACCCCCACGCCCTGCACGGCGGTCAGCACGAAGCGGCCGATGCCCATGACCAGGCTGATCTGGCGCACGTTGCCCTGCTGCAGCAGCAGCATCGGAATTGCCTGCAGGGCGACCTCGGCCAGCACGCAGCCCAGCAGCACCCACAGCGCGGCCAGTGCAGCGCCGCGCAGGCGCCCGCGCGGTGCACGCCACAGCAGCACCAGGCCCAGCAACAGCGCGATCAGCATCGGTGCGCGCGACAGCAGGCTGGTGATCAGGCTGAGCAGGATCTCGGTGACGTTCATCGCCGCCGGCTCAGTCGGCGCTGACCAGCACCGCCTCGCGCGCGCGCAGCGCGGCGTAGACCGGGTCGGTCTGCGGGCGCACGCCATGCCACAGCGAGAAACTTTCCGCGGCCTGCTCCACCAGCATGCCCAGGCCATCGATGGCGTAGCGGCATTGCGCCGCGCGCGCCCAGGCCAGGAAGGCGATGGCGGTGGGGCCATAGTTGAGGTCGACCGCCGCGGTGAGGCTGTTGACCAGCCCCAGCGGTAGCGCGAACGCGCCGGCATCACGGTCGCGGCCCGCAGCAGTGGCGTTGATGATCAACTCGAAGTCGCCCAGATCCCGCAGGTCTTCGATGTAGCGCGACACCACGCGCCCGGGTTCGCCCAGCGCATCGCACAACGCGTCGGCACGCTCGGGCGAGCGGTTCACCACCACCATTTCAGTGATGCCGGCATCCAGCAGCGCCGGGGCCACGCCGCGGGCGGCGCCACCGGCGCCCAGCAGCAGGACGCGGCGACCGCGCAGATCCAGGCCATGGCGATCGGTGAGATCGCGTACCAGGCCGACGCCGTCGGTGTTGTCGCCCTGCCATTGGCCATCGTTACGCACCAGCGTATTGACCGCCCCGGCCAGCCGCGCGCGATCGCTCAGGCTGCCGGCCAGCGCGCAGGCCGCTTCCTTCAGCGGCAGGGTGACGTTGGCGCCCTTGCCGCCTTCATCGGCAAAGCGCTCCAGCGCGGCGGTGAACTCTTCCGGCGGCGCGTCGATGGCGGTGTAGTCCAGCGCGATGCCGGTCTGCTTCCCGAAGTCGGCATGGATGGCCGGCGACAGCGAATGGGCGACGGGGTGGCCGAACACGGCATAACGGGATACGGGCATGAAACGCTCTCTGGTTGACTAGACTGTGCGCAAGATGAGGCAGGAACACCGCATGCACTATCGATGGACACTGCTCGCGCTGGCGGCGAGTTTACTCTGCGTCCCGTCTGCTTCGGGGCTTGCTGAATTCGGGATCGAAGGCATGGGCGTGGTGTCCACGCCGGCCAACGAGGCGCACGCCACGCTCAGCCCAAACGGGCAACGCATCGTCTGGGCCAGCGATCGCGCTGGAGGCGCCGGCGGCTGGGACCTGTGGCAGGCACAGCTGCGCGGTGGGCGCTGGCAGGATGCGCAAGCGCTGCCGATCAACAGCGCCCAGGACGATACCTCGCCGCTGTTCAGTGCCGATGGACGCTGGCTGCTGTTTGCCTCGACGCGGCCTGGCGGCGCCGGTGGCAGCGATCTGTATCGGGTGCCGGTGGATGCGCAAGGCAAGCTCGGTGCGGTGCAATCGATGGGTGCCGGGATCAACAGCCGCGGCGATGAGCGCGCGCCCAGCCTGTCGCTGGACGGCACGCGCCTGCTGTTTGCCAGCGATGGCCACGGCGGCGCCGGTGGCCTGGATGTATTCGTGGCGCGCTGGGATGGGCACGCGTTCTCCGCGCCGGCACCGCTGGGCGACATCAATACGCCGGCCGACGAGCTGGATTCGGCCTGGCTCGGCGACGGGCGTGGGCTGGTGTGGACGCGCGGGAAGATTGCGGGCCCCAGCCAGCTCCTGCTGGCTGCCTGCAAGGACGGGCACTACACGCACGGTCAACCAGTGCCGCTGTCGTTCAATGGCCCGCAGGAGCGCACCTTTGGTGCAGTGGTGGACGCCGCCAAACCGGGCGAACTCCTGGTCACCGGCAGTGCCCGCGCGCCACGCGCAGGGCAACTGGATCTGTACCGGATGAAGGCGCCGACGGTGGACGGTGATACCAGCTGCCGTTGAGCGCGCGCCACGATGGCGCGCGTGGAGGCTTCATCGCCGGATCAACGCACGATCTTGTGCCGGTGCCGCGCAGGGTGGCTGAAACGCAGGACCACTCCCCGGCGAGGCCGCATCATCGCGGCACACGCTCTCGCACCTTCGTGCTGATCGCCGCATCGCACGATGCGGTGGCCCCATCCGGCCGTCGTGCGCAGGGCGCGGCCTCACGCAGGCAGTTGGCCACCGCGCTGACTCAATACACATCGCGCCGGTAACGGCCGGCGGCGGTCAGTGATTCCACGCGTGCCTCGCCGAGGAGTTCGCGCAGCGTGGCGTCCACCGCACGCGCCATGCTGTCCAGGCTGCCGCAGACATGGATCACCGCACCGCGATCGATCCAGTGCCGTAGCGCCTCGCCGGTTTCGTGCAGCCGATGCTGCACATAGCGTTTTTGCGGCTGGTCGCGCGAGAACACCTGGTCCAGCTGTTGCAGATGCCCACTGGCCTGCCAGGCCTGCAGCTCATCGGCGAACAACTGGTCGCGCGCGGCCTGGCGCTCGCCGAACAACAGCCAGTGCCCATGCACGCCGGCCAGTTCGGCCTCGCGCAACAACGCGCGCAGCCCGGCGATGCCGGTGCCGTTGCCGATCAACACCATGGGTGCCGCTTCGACGCGATGGAAGCCCGGGTTGGTGCGCAGACGTGCACGCAGCGGCGTGCCGACGGGCGCGTGGCAGATCAGCCAGCCCGAGCCCAGGCCGGGGCTGCCGTCGCCGCGCGTGGTCAGCCGTACCACCACACGCGCTACGTCATCGGCAGGCACGCTGGCCAGCGAATAGTCGCGGGTGGGCAAGCAGTCGCAGGCATCCAGCCAGGCCTGTGGATCCGGATGCTGCGCTGGCGGCGTGGCGGGCGCCTGGGGCAGCACACGCTCGGCGGCGGCCTGGTGGAGCGGCAGCAACTGCGCATCGACATGCACCAGCGCCTCGGGCGGCAGGCTCCATGCGGCCAAGCAGGCCCGCACCTGCGCGTCGGCGTGTGCGGGCTGCACTTCGAGAATGTCGCCGGCCTGCCAGTGCGCCTCGGGCGGTGGCTGCAGGTCGATGCGCCAGATCGGCGCGCCTTCGCTACCCGGATTGAGATGGGCGCGCGCCTGTAATGTCCAAGAACTCAGGCGCGGCCGCGCCAGGGTCGCGGCGGCCACCGGTGCGCCGGCAATCTGCTCCAGCTGCGCATGCCATTGCGCCAGCGCCTGCGGATCGGCGTTGTCCATGTCCACCGTGGCAAACAGCGCGCGTGCGCCCTGCGCGTCCAGCCACTGTTCGACACGCCGCGAGAACCCGCAAAACTGCGCGTACTGGCGGTCGCCCAGTGCCAGCACCGCATAGGCCAGCTGCGGCAAGGCGATCTGCTGGCGCAGCAGCTCACGCTCGACCACACGTGCTGCATCCGGCGGCTCGCCATCGCCGAAGGTGCTGATCACCAGCAGGGCGTGCCGCGTGCCCTGCAGGTGCTGCGCATCCACCTGTGCCAGCGGGCGCACCTGCACGGGCAGGCCGGCGGCCTGCAGATGCCCGGCCGCCTGCCAGGCCAGCCGTTCGGCAAAGCCGCTCTGGCTGGCGAACGCGATCAACCATGGTTCGACCTGCGACGCCGGCGGGGCGCTTTGCAGCATCACCCGGGCGGCGCGCAACGCGCGCTTCTTGCCGCGCCGGTCCAGATACAGCATCCAGCCGCTGACGAAAAACACCGACATGCCCAGGCTGGCCAGCATCACCACGATGCGCCCCGGCAAGCCGAAGAAACTGCCCGAATGCAGCGCAAACATGCTGACCATCAACTGCTGCCCGCGCGGCCTTGCCGCGTAGTCCTGCCGGCGCAGCACGGCGCCGCTGGCGGCATCGAGGTCCAGGGCGTTCAAGGCGCGGTCGTGGTCCGCCTGATCGGGCAGAAACCGCACATTCAAGGCCTGCCCGGCACGGGCGGGAATACGCAGATCCAGCGCGGCGTGATGCGTGGCCGGGATGCCATCCAGGGTGCGTTGCACGCGCGCAAAATCCACTGTCGCCGGACGCCGGTCGCGCCGGTCGTCGCGCGCCACGGGCTCGCCGCCGAGCACGGCCGCCATGCCGTCGCGGTACCAGGGATAGGACCAGGTCAGGCCGGTCAACGCGATGAGCAGATACACCAGCAGGCACCAGGTGCCGAACACCGCGTGCAGGCTCCACAAAAAACTGCGGCCCTGCCGGCGCCACTCCACCACCCACCAGGTGCGCAGGCTCCACCACCGGCGTGGCCAGCGCAGATAGAGCCCGGAGGCGCAGAAAAACAGCAGGATCAGCGTGCAGGCGCCGGTCACTGCCTGGCCGCGTTTGCCCGCCGCCAGATGGCGGTGCAGATCTTCGAGGAAGGCAAACGTACTGCTCAGCCGCGGCGCCGCCACCCGTGCACCGGTATACGGGTCGAAATACACACGTGCACTGCCCTTGGCGGCGAGCCGCGCATTGGAGGGCCGCTCACCGGTGGGGTCGATCAGCATCCGGGTGACCGGCGGCGGCCCGGACGTGGTCGGTGCCAGATCCAGCCGCTGCAGCAGCACATCCACCGGCAACGCGCGCTCGCCTGCCGCGTGCCGCTGGGCCAGCTGCACGAGGGGCGGATTGGCCAGCCGCACGAGTTCGTTCTCGAAGGACATCGAGGCGCCGGTCAGCCCCGTTACCGACAGCACCAGACCGGCCGTGATGCCGAGCAACCAGTGCAGCTGGAACAGCAGCGTTTTGATCAAGACGGCAGAAGATCAGTGACGGCCGGGCATTGTAGATGAGAATGCGTCTCGCATGCGCCACCGCGCGGGTGACCCGGCGCCCACGGCGGCGCATGTGGTCCAACCGTCATCTGCCGCACGTGGGACTGCTGGATGCTCCCGATCCACGACCGTGCAGCATGCGGCGTGCGACGCGGTGATCGATCGCCTGTGGCCAAATCGGCAACACGGCACGCTCCGCATGGCGTTACCGGCGTGGCAGGAAGTGTCTGCACATCGCCTGGAGCGATCTGGAACGGGTCGTGCTGCATCTGAACACGACGCACCGAATCGCCATGCTCCAGATGCAGTGATCGCAGTCATCGCAGTGACTTTCGTGGCACCTGGATGCTGCTTGAAACGGCATTGGCCAGGCCGCAGTGCATCCCGGTGCGTGCGGGTTGGACACCGCAGGGAACCGACTCGGTCGCACCGCAAGACGTTCGGGACGTGCCGCTCATCGAACCATGATGTCGTTGCGAATCGAGTGCACTCAACCCATCCGCGCGGCCGCTCGCCGCGGATGGGTGACTGGAACCGGCGCGCTTCAGCCTCTTCCTGCGCGGGGGTTTACTCCCGCACTCTGCTCCACCCACGGCTCTGTCAGTCGCGCATTCAGCGCGTGCGGCTGCGTCGCCGTGGCGCAGCCGCGCCGTGCGGGTCAGCGTGCGTCTTCGCGCAACCAACGCGCCACTTGCGGGGCGAAATAGGTCAGCACGCCATCGGCACCGGCGCGCTTGAAGGCCATCAGCGCTTCCAGCACGCACTTGCGCTCGTCCAGCCAGCCGTTGGCCGCCGCCGCCTTGAGCATGGCGTACTCGCCGCTGACCTGATACGCGAAGGTCGGCACGCGGAATTCGTCCTTCACCCGGCGCACCACATCCAGATACGGCATGCCCGGCTTGACCATCACCATGTCCGCGCCCTCTTCCAGATCCAGCGCGATCTCGCGCAGCGCCTCGTCGCCGTTGGCCGGGTCCATCTGGTAGGTGGTCTTGTCGGCCTTGCCCAGATTGCCGGCGCTGCCCACCGCATCGCGGAACGGGCCATAGAACGCCGAGGCGTACTTGGCCGAATACGCCATGATGCGCACGTTGAGATGCGCGTCGGCATCCAGCGCGCGGCGGATCGCACCGATGCGGCCGTCCATCATGTCCGAGGGCGAAATGATGTCCACACCGGCCTGCGCATGCGACAACGATTGCTTGACCAGCGCCTCGACGGTGATCTCGTTGAGCACATAGCCCTTGTGATCGATGATGCCGTCCTGCCCGTGCGTGGTGTACGGGTCCAGCGCCACGTCGGTCATGACGCCCAGCTCGGGGAAGCGCGACTTGAGCGCCCGCACCGCGCGCTGCGCCAGGCCGTCCGGGTTCCAGGCTTCGGCCGCGTCCAGGCTCTTGCCGGCCGGGTCGATCACCGGAAACAGATCGATCACCGGGATGCCCAGTTCCAGGGCGTTCTCTGCCTCGCGCAGCAACTCGTCCAGCGACAGCCGCTCCACGCCCGGCATCGAGGCGATCGGCGCGCGGCCGGGCAACTCGTGCACGAACACCGGCCAGATCAGGTCATCGGTGGTCAGCGTGTTTTCGCGCATCAACCGACGCGAAAACGCGTCGTGGCGCATGCGGCGGGGGCGATAGTGCGGATGGGCCATGACAAGGCTCCTGGAGACAGCCCACAAGTCTACGCCCGCCGCCTTGCCGCAGACGCGCTGCGACGCACTGTCGCAGCGCTGCAACGGCTTAGATCACCCCGCCGCCCAGGCTCAGGCGGATCACCCCGACCACGATCACCAGGCCGTTGAGCAGCAGGCCGGTCTTGGCCCGCCCACGGTTGCCTGCCGAGGTGAACAACAGCGCGATCGCCGCGATGATGGCGCCGACCGCCGCGAACGGAATCAGGAACCAGTTGCCCCACCCCAGCAGCGGGATGAAGGCCAGCACCATCCACAGCAGCGCCACAATGCCCCAGAGCAGGCTGATCAGTCCCACGTGCCACCTCGTCCGTCGAAGAAAGGCGCAGCTTAACGGTGCGCCTGCCAAGACGCCGTGGGCGGGTGGTCACCCTGACCAATGGCGGCTTGGCGGCAGCCTCACATGGGCGTGGCTAGGGTGCGTCAAACTCCGGTGCACTTCGGAACCACTCGCACCACGGCCGCCCGCGCCGTGTTGTTAGCCACTCTTCAGTTCGGCCACCGGATCATCGCTGTCACTGTCGTCAACAGGGGGCTATTGCATGAACAAGCACATCGTCGTCGGCGCCACGCTGGCCCTGCTGCTGGCCGGCTGCGCCAGCAGCTCCAAGGTGATGCTGGGCCAGGCCCGCGCGCCGATCGACCCCGCGCAGGTGCAGGTGTATTCCAACGCCCCGGTCGGCTCGGTGGAGATCGCCCAGCTCGAATCCACCAGCGCCGCCGGCTTCGGCACCCAGGGCCAGACCGATGCCGCCGTGGAACGCCTCAAGCGCGAAGCGGCCAAGCTCGGCGCAAACGGCGTGGTCATCGTCGGGGTGGGCTCGGAGCGCTCCGGCGGCGGCCTGTCGGTCGGCGGCGGCAGCTACGGCGGCCGCGTCGGTGGCGGGCTGGGCATCGGTATCCCGACTACGCAAAAGCGCGCGGCTGGCATGGCGATCTGGGTACCTGCGGGGGCGCAGCAGCGCGCTGCACCGGAGATGCCGCCGCCAACGCGCTGAGGCGGCCCCAGGAAATTCGAGAGTGTTCAATGCAACGAGGCGCGATGGTTGGCTGATTCCAGCTCCATCGCGCCCAAGGCCTTTTACACAGCCTCTTTTACGCTGCGGCGGACTGCTTAGCGCTTGCGTTGCTGCGCGGGAATGAACTGCGTCTCCACCGCCTTGGCCAGTTGGTCCGGCGGCAACAAGCCCTGATCGAGCAGGAAATTGTTGAAGGCCAGGCGGTCGAACTTCTTGCCCAGTGCCAGTTCGGTGCGCATGCGCAGTTCGAGGATGCGGGTGTAGCCGTAGAAGTAACTGCCGGCCTGGCCGGGCGCGCGGACGGTGTAGCGGTCCAGTTCCTGGCGGGTCATGGCCGGTGAGAGGCCGACGTCGTCTTCCAGCACCTGGCGCGCGCGTTCGCGGTCGATCAGGCCCAGGTTGAGCATCGGGTCGAGCATGGCGCGGGCGGCGCGCAGCAGGCGGAACTGCAGGGCGATCAGCTGCCCGTCGATGGGTTCGTACGGCACCATTTCGGCTTCGGCATACAGCGCCCAGCCCTCGACGTTGACCGAGTTGAAGGCGAACAGGCTGCGCGCCAGCGAGATGCCACGTTCGACCATGGCGGTGAACTGCAGTTCGTGGCCGGGGCGGCCTTCGTGGGCGCTAAGCGTCCAGGCCGCCGAGCCGAAGTTGAAGTCGTCGTACTGTTCCTTCTTGCCGCCATCGGCAGTCGGGTTGCCCAGCGGCAGCACGAACTGGCCCTGCTGGCCGGTGTTGCCGATCAGCGGTGCCGGCAGGAAATGCGGCGCCGGCTGCGCGGCGCTTTCGGCGGCGCTGCCCAGGCGCATCTGCATCGGGCGGTTGGGCACATCGACGATGCGCTGCTGGCGGATGATCGGGTCGATCTGGTCGATCACGCCGCGGTAGTGGGTTTCCAGCTGGTCGTCGGCGATCTTGTTGCCCTTGAGCGCACGGATCACCTGCACGTAATCGCTGCCCTGCACGCCCTTGGCCTTGGCCACCAGCGGCGCCAGCTGGCGCATGGCCGAGCGGGTTTCCATGAATTCCAGTTGCGCGCGCTGGATCAACTGCTGCGGGGCGATGTCGATGCCGACCTGCTTGAGCTGGAAGGCGTACAGCGGCTCGGGCAGGCGGGTGTCCTTGCGCGCCTTGGGCAGCACGGTGGTGCGGGTCCAGGCGGCGTAGTCCTTGAGCTGGGTGGACATGGCCTTGAGCGCCTCGTCGGCACCGGCGATCTTGTACTTGGCGAACAATTCGCCGATACCGGCGACGTAGGTGTCCACATTGGCCAGCGCCTGCTCCACTTCGCGCTGGGTGGGCTGCAGCAGCGCGGTGTTGCCCAGCTTTTCCTCGTAGCGCTGGCGCGCCAGCGTGGTGGTGGGCGTGCTGCCCGGCACCAGGCCGACATAACGCTTGAGGCGGTCCAGTGCCTTGGCGCGGCGTTCGGGCACGGTCTGGTCGGACAGCAGACCATTGAGGCCACTGAAGACCGTCTCAGGGGCGTCGCTCCAGGGCAACAGATACCGCTCGTTGAGCTCGCTGCCTTCGATGTTCTGCGCGGCCGCGCCGATCATGATCTGCAGGTCCTGGCGCACGTTGGCATCGCGCTCGGTGGCCAGCTTGGCCTGCAGCGTGGCGCGCGCCTTTTGCATCGCATCGCGATAGCGCGCAGCGTTGTCCGGGCCCAGGTCGACGACCTGATCGTCGTAGCCAGGCACGCCGAAGAAGCTGGCGTATTCGGGCTGGAACGGCGCCTGCGCGTTGAGCAGGATCTGCGCATAGCCGTTGCTGGTGTGCACCCAGGCCGGGCTGGCCGGTTGGGTCGGCGCTGCCTTGCTGGTCTGTGCCTGCAGTGGCAACGAGGAACCGAGCGCCAGCGCGACGGCGAGAACGAGTGGCTTCATGAGGCGGATCCGCAAGTTGAGTAGCGCGACCCTACCCATCTGCAGCGACCGCGGCAATCTGCCTTTGGTCATGGCAGGCGGGCCACCGTAGCGATGCTGCGGCTGGCAACACATCGACCGGGTCGCCTTGAGTGCCGCGGACGCCAGTGCTGATCGGCCCCGACGGCCATGCCTGCGCGTGGCATCCACCTGCACTCGGCCCTCCGCGCGAGCCCCGCCGTCCAACGTTGGCGCGCGACGTCGGGGCGCAACACGCGGATGCTCCGGTTCCTGGACGCCGCGCACGCCGAGCTGACAACCGCTCGCGACGTTTCGTGCGCCGCGCCTAGTCGTGCACCGGCATCAAACAGCGCTGCAAAAACGCTTCGGCGGTCTTGTAACGATGCAGTGCAGTGGCACCTGAAACACTGTGCTTCGCACCAGGATAGGTCATCAGCTCGAACGCAGTGCCGCGTTGCTGCAACTCGCTCATCAGCGCGGTGGAGTTAGTGAACAACACGTTGTCGTCGGCCATGCCGTGGATCAGCAGCAGCCTGGCGCGCAGGCCGTCCAGATGGGTGGCGATGCGTGCGTCGCGATATCCGTTGGCATTGCCGGCCGGCAGGTCCATGTAGCGCTCGGTGTAATGGGTGTCGTACAGGCCCCAGTCGGTGACCGGTGCGCCGGCCACGCCGCAGGCATACGCATCACTATGCTTGGCCAGCAGCATCAAGGTCATGTAGCCGCCGTTGGACCAGCCCTGCACGCCGATCCGCCTGGCATCCACCCAGGGCTGGCGCTTGAGCCAGGCCACGCCTTGCAGCTGGTCGTCCACCTCGGCGGTGCCCTGCCTGCCGTACAACGCGCCACCGAAGTCGCGCCCGCGCCGTGGGGTGCCGCGGTTATCCAGCGAAAACACCACGTAACCGCGCTGGGCCAGGTATTGATCGAACAAGGCATCGCCACGGCCGGGCCAGGCATCGAGCACGGTCTGCGCGGCCGGGCCGCCGTAGACATAGACGATGACCGGGTAGCGCTTGGCCGGATCGAAATGGTCTGGCTTGGTGAGGCGGTACTGCAACGGCGTCTTGCCGTCGGCGGCAGTCAGCGTGCCGAACTCCACCGGGCGCTGCGCGTCGCGGTAGCGGGCATACGGATGCTGCGGATCGGCAAGATCATTGGTGAGCAAGGTGGCGATTTTTTCGCCATTGGCCCGGAATAGTTCGATCTGCGGCGGCGTGGTGGTGTTGGACCAGGTATCGACATACACGCTGGCATTACTAGCGAACGTGGCTATGTGCGTGCCGTTGGTCCTCGAGCGCTTTTCGATCGCGCCACCGGCCAGGGGTACCGCGTAGACCTGGGTCTGGGTCGGCGACTGCTTGCTGGCGGAAAAGTACACCGTGCCGGCCTGCTCATCGACGGCGAGCAAGGCATCGACCACCCAGTTGCCGGAGGTCAGCGGCGTCAGCGTGCGGCCGTCTTCGGAGGCAAGGTAGAGGTGCTCGTAGCCGCTGCGTTCGGAGTTCCAGAGAAAGCGGCCGTCCTCGAGGAAACGCAGGTCGTTGGTGAGCGGGACCCAGGTCGGCGAGGTCTCGGTGATGAGCGTGCGCTGCGCGCCGCTGGCCAGCGTGGTTTCGATCAGCTCCAGGGTTTTCTGGTCGCGCGACTGGCGCTGGAAGGTCAGCCGCTGCGCGTCGCGCCAGTCCACCCGTGCCAGATAGATATCCGGATTCTTGCCCAGGTCGACCCAGCGCGGTGTCGCGCCGGGACGTGGGGCGATGACGCCCAGTTGCACCGCCACATTCGGCTGGCCGGCCTGCGGATAACGCTGGCTGATGACTTCGGTGTGGTCGGCATACACTTCCGGGCGCTTTTGTACCGGCACCTGCGCTTCGTCGATACGCGCGAAGGCAATGGCCGAATCGTCCGGTGCCCACCAGTAGCCGGTGTGGCGATCCATTTCTTCGTCGGCGACGAATTCGGCCACACCATTGCCGATGGTCTCGCTGCCATCGTGGGTGAGCTGCAATGGCTTGCCGCTGGCCAGATCGATCACCCACAGATTGCGCTCGCGCACGAAGCTGACGAAGCCGCCCTTGGGCGAGAGCTTGGCATCGGTGGCGAAACCTTCGCCGTGGGTAAGCTTGCGCACCGCGGCCGCACCGGTCTTGCGCAGGTCATACAGATACAGCTCGCCGCCGAGCGGGAACAGCAACGCCTGCGCATCCGGGGCCCATTGGTAATCGACAATGCCGGTCAATGCGGCGATGCGTTGGCGCTCGCGCCGGGCCTTTTCGGCATCGCTCAAGGTCTCGGTGCCCGGCAGCACGACCTTGGAATCGACCAGCAGGCGGGTCTGGCCGCTGGCGATGTCGTATTCCCACAGATCCAGCTGATTGCGGTCACTGTCCTTGCCGCGCAGGAAGGTCACCCGCGAGCCATCGGGCGCCACCTTGGGCTTCATCAGCGTCGGGCCGGACAGCGGCAACGGGCCGGTGATGGCCTCCAGGGTGAGTTTTTCGGCGTGGGCCATGGGGATGGTGATAAGAGCGGCTAACAACACGTAACCGGCAGTCAACAGACGGGTGTGGACGGCGCGCAGGAACCGCAGTGTACGAGGAGTCCATGCCGATTCCGAGCAGCGGCCGCGTTGGTCTGATGGCGGCACAGTCTGCATGAGGGCAAGGTCGGCGGATGGGGCGCGCATCGAAGATCCTGTCTGAAGACTGCGCACAGGATGCGGGTGCGTGCGGTGTTTGAGAAGCGTGGCGGCCGTACGCGTTCGTGGCGACGGGTATCTATGGAGGATGGTCGGTGGTGTCTAGGCCGGGTCGCGAACAGGCCAGCGTATGTGCTTCCTGCTCGATGCTGAAGTGCGATGCGGGCGGGCTACCACAGGCTTGACGCGGCGCGGGTGACCGGTGGCTGTGACTGTGACGCGGAGCCGTACCCTCACCCCAACCCCTCTCCCGCGGGGAGAGGGGCTCTGGCTTCCTTCTCCCGCGGGAGAAGGTGGCGCGTAGCGCCGGATGAGGGTCGGGCGCAGCCTGGCCTTGCGATTGGTACCGCTGTGTAGCGCGGTGTCTGACCGCGCTAGTGCGCGCGGCGATCCACTCCAGGACATCCCTATGCAAGGCAACCTCTGCAGCGCTCAGCCCCAACAGCACGGCGCCTCAGCACCATGCTTGCGCGCTCTGCCTCAGCCCTACGCGTCAGCGCTTACCGAACAAATGCTTGCGCTCTTCCTCGCTGAGCGGCTTGCCGGCGTTGGGGTTGACCTGCTCTTTCAGCGCATAGGCGCGCTGCGTGGCTGGGCGGGCGGCGATGGCGTCATGCCAACGCTTCAGGTGGGGGAACGCGGCGTAGTCGGGGCGGATGTCTGCATAGACCTCCAGCCACGGGTAGCTGGCCATGTCGGCAATGCTGTAATCCTCACCCGCGAGGAAAGCGTGCTCGGCCAGGCGCTTGTCCAGCACGCCGTGCAGGCGGCGCACCTCGGTGTTGTAGCGATCCACCGCGTAGGCAATCTTGTCCGGGGCATAGACGTTGAAGTGACCCATCTGGCCGGTCATCGGGCCCAACCCGCCCATCTGCCAGAACAGCCATTCCAGCGCGGCGATCCGCCCGCGCGCATCGCGTGGCAGGAAGCGGCTGGTCTTTTCGGCCAGGTACAGCAGGATCGCGCCGGACTCGAACACGCTCTGCGGCGCGCCGCCATCGTCCGGTGCATGGTCGACGATGGCCGGCATCTTGTTGTTGGGCGAGATCTGCAGGAACGCCGGGGCGAACTGCTCGCCCTTGCCGATGTCCACCGGCTTGATGGTGTAGTCCAGCCCGGCTTCTTCCAGGAACAGGGTGACTTTGTGGCCGTTGGGGGTGGGCCAGTAATACAGATCGATCATGGGTGCTCCGCTAGCTGAGGGGTGATGCGCGACCGAGACGACGCCGAATTCCTCGGCATGCACAGCCGCGTGTCGGAGGTCGGCAACCGCGTTGTAGCCAAGGCAGTCCACCGGTGCACGCGTGGCGGCCCTGTCGGTCGCAATGAGACGCCGTCGGGACGGAACAAGCGCGTGAGGAGTGCACGCATTGGCCGTGCCAAAATGACCGATCCCAAGCACTGGACCATGTCATCGACGCCCGATGGTACGGCTCCGGCTGTTGCACGCACGTGCACCGTCAATGCCCGTGCTGGAACGATGTGTGACGCCATTGGCTTGCGGCCGATGCTGCAGTGCAAATTGACTTCGTTAAGCCCGCGCTAACAAATGCTCGATTGTTCGATCGACCTTTGCCTGTCCTGCTCGGGGCCGGCCTTATCTTTTGTTTGGGGAAGCAATCACCGTGAGAGAGACACGCACCCTGCCGCGCACGCGGCGCCTGACGTCTGCCCTGCTGTTCGCATTGTCGACGCCGCTGGCCGCGCAGACCGCGCCGGCGCCGCAATCGGCATCCACCGTCCCCGGCTCCAGCCAGGCCGATCCCGCCACCCTCGATACCGTCCAGGTCAGCGGTATCCGTGGCAGCCTCACCTCGTCGATGAATGTCAAACGCGATGCGCAAGGCATCGTCGACGGCATCGTGGCCGAGGACATCGGCAAGTTCCCCGACACCAATCTGGCCGAATCGTTGCAGCGCATCAGCGGTGTGTCGATCGACCGTTCGCTGGGCGAAGGCTCGCGCGTCACCGTGCGCGGCGTCGGCCCGGACTTCAACCTGGTGCTGTTGAACGGCCGGCAGATGCCGGGCGCCAGCATTGAGGAATCCAACGCCTCCAACTCGCGTGCGTTCGACTTCGCCAACCTGGCGTCCGAGTCGATCTCCGGCATCGAGGTGTTCAAGACCAGCCGTTCCAGCACGCCCACCGGCGGCATCGGCGCGACCATCAACATCAAGACGGCCCGGCCGCTGGACAACCCCGGCATGCATGCCAACATGGGTCTGAAGGGTGTGCACGATGCGTCCAACGAGAACCTGCCCGGGCGTTTGCAAGGCGATTCGCTGACGCCGGAAATCTCCGGCATCTTCAGCAACACCTCGGCCGATGGGCGCTTCGGCGTGTCGCTGAGCGGCAGCTACCAGGAACGCGACTTCGGCTACAGCCAGGTCGGCGTGCCCAATGGCTGGCGCTCGTTCCGTGGCGATGCCACCGCCTACGGCACCATTCCGCAGCCGGGTGCGCCGGGCTCGGAGAACATCGTCAACCGTCCTGGCCCCAACGATATCTATTCGGTGCCGCAGAACCTCAACTACCGCGTGGTCGGCGTCGAACGCCAGCGCACCAACGGGCAGCTGGTGTTGCAGTACAAGCCGCTGGACAACATCACCACCACGCTGGATTACACCTACTCGGAAAACAAGATCCAGCAGCAGCGCAACGAGATGTCGGTGTGGTTCAACTACGGGCCCTCCGCCAGCGCCTGGACCAATGGGCCGGTGGCCGGCCCGATCACCTATTCGGAAATCGTCAACCCGGCCACCAGCGATCTGGCCACCGCCGGCTCCAAGGCGGCCACGCGTAACCAGAACAAGTCGCTGGGCTTCAACGTGGATTGGGCGGTCAACGATCAGTTCAAGCTCAATTTCGACATCCATCGCTCCACCGCCGAAGCCGGCGCGGACAGCCCGTACGGGTCGAGCAACTCGCTGGGCGTGTCCGGTTTCTACCGCGGCACCTCGGTAGTGGATTTCAGCAAGGATTTCCCGGTGTTGCAGCAGCAGCTGGGCTTCGGGCTGACCGGGCTGGACCCGTCGCGCACGCTGGTCACCGGCTCGGCGTTCCGCAACAGCTACATGAAGTCGGAGATCGACCAGGCGCAGGTCAACGGCGACTTCACCTTCGAAAACTATTCGCAGTTGAAGTTCGGCATCGGCAGCACCGAGGTCAAGAACCGCTCGGCGTTCTCCAATGTGCAGCGCGATACCTGGAACGGCAACGGCACCGCAGCCGATTATCCGGACGATCTGTGGATTCCTAGTTCGTTCGCGCAGTATTTCGATGCGATCGACGGCAGCGGCAATCCGGCGCAGTTCGACCAGCTGTTCCTGTTCGACTTCGAACGTGCCCGCCAGGCTGCCGCGCAGGCTGCTGGCGACGACGCGCTGTACCGCATCGCGCCGGTGTTCACCACCGACCGCCGCGTCACCGAAAAGTCCAAGAACGCCTACCTGCAGTGGAACAACAGCTGGGACGATCTGCGCGTGCCGATCAGCCTGGCCGCCGGCGTGCGCTACGAAGAAACCAAGGTGGACGCGCAGGCACTGGTGCCGGTGGCAGTGGGTATCGACTGGGTCGCCAACAACGAGTTGCCGATTCGTGTGGCCAACTCGGCGTTCGCCAGCGACAGCGGGAAGTACGAATACTGGTTGCCCAGCCTGGATCTTAGCTTCAAGCTCACCGAGGACCTTGTGCTGCGCGGCAGTTACGGCGAAACCATCGGCCGGCCTGGCTGGGGCGATATCCAGGGCGGGCAGACGCTCAGCGAGATCGCGCGCGTGGAAGGCGGCACCGGCCGGGAAGGCAACCCGGGCCTGAAGCCGCTGCTCTCGCACAACATCGATTTTTCGCTGGAGTGGTACTACAGCGATGCCAGCTACGCCTCGGTGGGCTTCTTCCGCAAGAACATCGACAACTACATCGGCGTGACTACGCGCAACGATACCTCGCTGGGCTTGAATACCCCGATTGGCGGCACTTACTGGAACGAAGCGCTGGCCAATGGATGCGCCTCGTCCGACCTGACCTGTATCCGCAACTACATCTTCCGCAACCGTAACGGTTCGCCGGGCGTAGTGCGCGAGGCCGATGCCAACGGCAATGCCACCGGCGTGATCAGTGGGCAGCCGGGCGACCCGGTGGCCAACTTCGCCATCACCGCGCCGGCCAACCAGCGCTCCGCTTCGCTGGACGGCTGGGAATTCAACCTGCAGCACATGTTCGGCGCCAGCGGCTTTGGCGTGTCGGCCAACTACACCATGGTCGACTCCGGGCTGACCTACAACAACGCAGTGATCGGCGAGCAGTTCGCGCTGGAAGGGCTGAGCGATTCGGCCAACGTGGTCGGCTTCTACGACAAGGACAAGTGGCAGGTGCGTGCGGCCTACAACTGGCGCGACGAATTCCTGGCCGCGCGTTTCGACGGCAGCGGCCAGCCCAATCCGGTCTACACCGAAGCCTACGGCCAGCTGGACCTGAGCATCGGCTACCAGTGGAACGAGAACCTGTCGCTGAGCCTGGAGGCGATCAACCTCACCGACGAGGTGCAGCGTCAGCATGGCCGGCATCCGAACCAGATCGTGTATGCCACCCAGACCGGCCCGCGCTACATGCTGGGCCTGCGCTACAAGTTCTGGTGATCTAGGCAATGCACCGCACGTCCCGGCAGCCAGGCTGCCGGGACGTGGTTACGACCTTCCTGCGTGCTGACCGGAGCTGCATGCTCCGGCACTTGCCGTGCGAAGGGGATTGTCCAAGCATGGGCCACGCGCCCCCGCGTGATATAGCGACCCCCATGACCAATGCCGTGTTGTTGAACAATCTCGATCACCGCGATCTGCGCGTGATCACTGCCCGTGGCGCCGCCTATGGCGACGACGTGATGTCGGCGGCTACCTTCCCGCAGGAATTCCGCCAGCTGCAGGGCCAGTACCCGATCGTGTTCCATCGCAACGAGAACGGCCGTTTTCAGCCGCTGGCGCTGCTGGGACTGCGGCTGGGCGAGAACCTGTTCCTGGACGGTGCGCGCTGGGACGCGCCATACATTCCGCTGGCGATCCAGCGGCAACCGTTCCTGATCGGCCAGCAGCCGGAAGGGCCGATGGTGCACGTGGACCTGGACAGCCCGCGCGTCAGCACCGATGAAGGCGAGCTGCTGTTTCGCGAACATGGCGGCACCACCGATTTTCTGTATCACATCAGCCAATTGCTGCGCACGCTGCACGATGGGCTGGCGGCCAGCGATGCGTTTGTCGAACGCCTGCTGGGTTACGAGCTGCTGGAGCCGTTCGTGTTCGAAGCCACCCTGGACAACGGCCTGGAATGCCGACTGGCCGGTCTGCACACCGTGCATGAAGAACGCCTGCGCACGCTCGGCAATACCGCCTTGCTGGACCTGCACCGCCACGGCGATCTGGAACCGCTGTACATGGCGGTGGCCTCGATTGCGCAGTTCCGTCACCTGCTTGAACGCCTCAACCGCCGCCATGCCGGCTGAGCCGCGCGCCATCGAAGAACGGCATGGCCTGGATCCGCAGCAACTGGACCCGGCCCTGCTGCGCTCCACCACGCCGCTGGTGCTGCGCGGGCTGGTGCGCGATTGGCCGCTGGCACGCGCCGGTGCCAGCTCTGCACAGGCGGCCGCCGCCTACCTGCGTGGATTCGATCGCGGCGAGGCAGTGGTGGCGCAGGTCGGCCCGCCGGACATCGGCGGGCGCTTCTTCTACAACGCGGACATGACCGGCTTCAATTTCCGCCCCGAGCGCGTGCCGCTGAGCGTGGTGCTGGACACCTTGCTGCGCGGCCTGCACGACGCACAGCCGCCGGCGATCTACGTCGGCTCCACGACGCTGGACACCTACCTGCCCGGCCTGCGCGCGGCCAATCCGATCGCGCTGCCGCAGGCCGAGCCGCTGGCCAGCATCTGGATCGGCAACCGCACCCGTATCGCCGCCCACCAGGACCTGCCCGACAACCTGGCCTGCGTGGTGGCCGGGCGCCGCCGCTTCACGCTGTTTCCGCCGGACCAGCTGGCCAACCTGTATATCGGCCCGCTGGACCTGACCCCGGCCGGCCAGCCGGTCAGCCTGGTGGATATCGCCGCGCCCGACCTGCAGCGCTTTCCGCGCTATGCGCAGGCACTGCAGCACGCGTGCGTTGCCGAGCTGGAGCCGGGCGATGCGCTGTTCATTCCCAGCATGTGGTGGCATCACGTCCAGGCGCTGGAAGGCTTCAACGTGCTGGTCAATTTCTGGTGGCGGCAAAGCCCGGCCTACATGGACTCGCCGATGAACGCGCTGATGCTGTCGCTGCTCACCATTCGCGACCTGCCCGCCGAACAACGCGCCATCTGGCAGGAAGTGTTTCGCCATTACGTGTTCGAACCCGATGAGCGCACCGCCGCGCACGTGCCGGACGTGGCGCGCGGCGTGCTGGCCCCGATGGACGACACCCGTGCGCGCAGCCTGCGCGCGCGCTTGCTGCAACGCTTGAACCGCTGAGGACTGACCCATGGCCCACACCACTTCCCCAGACCCGACGCAGCGCCCGGTGCGTCGGGTCGTCATCGCCGGTGGCGGCACCGCCGGCTGGATGGCCGCCGCCGCGCTGTCCAAGCTGCTGGGCCGGCAGTTGCAGATCACCCTGGTGGAATCGGACGAGATCGGCACGGTGGGCGTGGGCGAAGCCACCATCCCCAGCCTGGTCACCTTCCACCGGCTGCTGGAGATCGACGAGGCCGCGTTCATGGCCGCCACCCAGGCCACCTTCAAGCTCGGCATCGCCTTCGAACATTGGCGCGACGTGGACAGGCACTACATCCACTCCTTCGGCCATACCGGTACCGATCACTGGAGCGCAGGCTTTCATCATTTCTGGTTGAAGGGCCGCCAGCGTGGCGTGGCGCGCGACTTCGGCGACTACTGCCTGGAATTGCGCGCCACCCAGGAAGGGCGGTTCGCGCATTTGCCCAACGGCGGCATGAACTATGCCTACCATCTGGATGCCGGTCTGTACGCGCGCTTCCTGCGTCGCTTCAGCGAAGGCTTCGGGGTGCAGCGCATCGAAGGACGCATCGGCCAGGTCGAGACCGACCCGCACAGCGGTTTCCTCACCGCGCTGACACTGGACAACGGCAGCCGCGTGGAAGGCGACCTGTTCATCGACTGCACCGGCTTTGCGGCATTGCTGATCGGCAAGACCCTGGGCGTGGGCAGCGACGACTGGTCGCGCTGGTTGTTTGCCGACAGCGCGCTGGCCGTGCAGACCGAATCGGTAGGCCCGCCGGTGACCTATACGCGGGCGCGGGCCGACCAGGCCGGGTGGATGTGGCGCATTCCGCTGCAGCACCGGGTGGGCAACGGCATCGTGTATTCCAGCCGCTACACCGACCAGGACAGCGCCAGGGCCGTGCTGGAGCGCAACCTGCAGGGACGCGCGCTGACAGAGCCGCGCGCACTGCGCTTCACGCCCAACCAGCGCCAGCGCGTGTGGGAGAAGAACTGCGTGGCGCTGGGGCTGGCCAGCGGCTTCCTGGAGCCGATCGAGTCGACCAACATCCATCTGATCCAGCGCGGCATCGTCCGCTTGTTGCAGACCTTTCCGCAGGTCATCAACGCGGTGGACATCGCCGAATACAACCGCCAGGCCGCCGACGAAATCGCGCACATCCGCGATTTCGTGATCCTGCATTACCACGCCACCGAGCGCCGCGACACGCCGTTCTGGCGCGACTGCGCCGCGATGGACATCCCCGACTCGCTGCGTCACCGGATGGAACTGTTCCGCCAGAGCGGGCGCGTGTTCCACCAGGGCAACGAGTTGTTTGCAGAAAATTCCTGGGTGCAGGTGATGCTGGGCCAGGGCATCGTGCCGCAGCAGCATCACCCGGTGGCCGACCTGATGGGCGATGCGGAGCTGAGCCACTTTCTGGAAAGCATCCGCGAGCGCGTGGACGCGACCGTGGCCAGCCTGCCGCCGCATGCACAGTTCCTGCGTCACCACTGCCCGGCCGTCCCGCTGCCCGACCCTGCCGCACGCACACCGGCCGATGTAGCCGCCATGGCGGCCCCGGCGGGATGAATTTCGCCTCCTGGCGCTGCAACCCTTCGCTTCCAACGCCCCAGCAATGCTAGATTGCGGCACTGCCGTCCATTGCGGGAACAATGGCCGGCGCTCGCCGCAGCAACGTAATCTTTCGCACTCGGGGTAAGGGGGACGCATGTTGGATCTGACACAGGGCCGTATGGCACGCCGGATCGCGCCGGTCATTTTGCTGGTGGGCCTGGCCGCCTGCTCCAAGCAGGAAGACAAGGCCGCCACCACCGCGCCAGCCACCGGCGCCACGCCGGCCGCACCGGCTGCGGCAGCAACGCCGGCCACCGCAGTCTCGCCGCAGGTGCAGTCGATGGCCGCCGACCAGTTGCGCGCATCGGCCACCAAGGCGCTGCAGGACAACCGCATGTACGCGCCGGCCGGCGACAACGCGGTGGAGTACTACCTGGCCTTGCGCGAAAAGCAGCCGCAGGACGCCACCGTCAACAGCGCGCTGACCGACCTGCTGCCCTACACGCTGATCGCCGCCGAACAGGGCATCAGCCGCGAGGAATTCCCCGAAGCGCAGCGGCTGATCGCACTGATCGAAAAGGTCGACCCCAAGGCCCCGGCACTGCCGCGCCTGAAGAGCGGCCTGGACACGGCCATGAAGACCGCCGCCAACCGCTCCGAGCAGGATGCCGAGCAGGCCAAGAAGCTGGTCGAGGACAAGGCCAAGCAGGCTGCCGAGCAGAAGCGCCTGGCCGAACAGCAGACCCGCGAGGCCGCCGCTGCCCAGCAGATTGCCGCCCAGCAGGAAGCCGCCCGCCAGCAGACCGCCGACGCCGAGCGCCAGGCCGCTGCGCGCCATCAGGCCGAGGCCCCGGCACCCGCACCGGCGGCGCCACGTCCGGCCCCGGCAGCCGCCGCGGCCGCCGCACCGGCCGCGCAGTCGCTGCGTCCGATCAGTACCCCGGCACCGCGCTACCCGCCCGAGGCCCTGCGCGCCGGCACCTCCGGCGAAGTGCTGGTGGAGATCACCGTCGGCACCGACGGCTCGATCACCGCCTCGCGCGTGCTGCGTGCCAACCCGCCGCGCGTGTTCGACCGCGAAGCGCTCAATGCGGTCAAGCGCTGGCGCTTCGAACCGGTGACCGCACCGGTAACCACGCGGCGTACGCTGTCGTTCAACCCGGGCGGTTGATGGCTGGATCGGCGATGACATAGGAAACGCAAAAGCCCGCAGCGATGCGGGCTTTTGCGTTGTGGCGGTGATGCGTTGTGGAGGCTGCTGCAGCGACACGCTTAGATGGTTGTGCACCTAGGAGCAGCGGTGGTTGCAAGTGCTGCTGAACCTGCACGCAAGGCCGTACCTTCATCCGCCCTTCGGGCACCTTTCCCCGACGGGAGAAGGCACATCACCCAGAAATCGCCAAGCGCTCCTGGTGATACCGGCGCACTGCTGCGTACCACAACACTGCCGCCACCCCGAAACCGGCCAGCAGATACACCGCCCAGGTCTGCGCGTTGATGGTCTCGTGGCGGATCACCTTGAGCAGCATCTGGTTCTGCGCCAGAAACGGCACCGCAAACTGCCATAGCTGGGTCTTCAACGGATACGCCATCAACGCATAACCCGGCAGCATCGGCAGCAGCAACAGCCAGGTCATGTGGGCCTGCGCTTCCTTCATGCTCTTGGCGGCCGCCGCCAGATACGTCAGCAACGAGGTGCCCACAAACAGCATCGGCACCAGGATGAAGAGCATCTGCAACATCGGCACGAAGCCCACGTTGAGCTGGCGTCCCAGATTGGACGAGGACAATTGCGCACTGAGCTTGAAGGCCAGCAAGGTGAGCAGCAACGACACCATGCCGATCACGCAGGCCGCCGCGATCTTGCCGCTGACGATCGCGCTGCGTGGCGCAGGCGTGGCCAGCAACGGCTCAAGCGACTGGCGTTCGCGCTCGCCGGCCGTGGCATCCAGGATCAACGAGGCGCCGCCCAGAAACGAGGTGATCACCAGCAAGACCGGCAGCAGCATCGCCATGACCTGACCACGCTTGGCTTCGGCGGTCGCCAGGTCCTGCGCGGCCACGTCCAGCGGCCGGCCCACCTGCGCATCGATGCCGCGCGCCAGCAACCGCAATGCACCCACCTGCTGGCTATAACCACTCAATGCCGCCTGCAGGCGCATGCTCGGCACGTCGGCCTCGCGGCGCGTGCTGTCCTTGATGACCTCCACCAACGCCGGGCGGCCTTCGCGCCAGTCCTCGGCGTAGCTGTCGCTGATGCGCAGGGCGACGTCCACGTCCTGGTTACGGATGGCGGCAGTCAGGTCTGCAGGTGCATCCACCGCGTTGAGCCCCTGCGCGGCGAGAAACCGCACCAGGTTGGGGGCGTGTTCGCGACCGAGCGTCGGGATGTCCAGCGGCTTGTCGATCTGGGTGCGCACGCGGCTTTCGCTCAAGGCGCCCATGCCGAGAATCAGGATGGGATACAGCAGGGGCGAGAGCAGCAATGCCAGTGCAAGGGTGCGGCGGTCGCGCGAGATGTCGCGCAGTTCCTTGCGCAGCACCGCCCACAGCGTGGCCATCAGGGTGGTCTTGCTCATGCGTGCAGTCCTTCTTCCGAGCCGATCGCCTTGACGAAGGCATCTTCCAGGTTGCTTTCACCGGTGGCAGCGCGCAGTTCGTCGGCGCTGCCGCAGGCCACTACCGTGCCCTTGGCGATGATGACGATGCGATCGCACAGCGCCGCCACCTCCTGCATGATGTGACTGGAGAAGATCACGCAGCGCCCTTCCGCGCGCAGCTGCTGCAGGAAGCCACGCATGGCGCGGGTGGTCATCACGTCCAGGCCGTTGGTGGGTTCGTCCAGGATCACGTTGCGCGGGTCGTGCACCAGCGCGCGTGCAATGGCGGTCTTGGTGCGTTGGCCCTGACTGAAGCCTTCGGTCTGGCGGTCGAGAATGTCGTCCATGTCCAGCGCGGCGGACAACACCTGCGTACGCTGCGCGATCTGCGTGCGCGACAGGCCGTGCAACTCGCCGAAGTAGGCGATGTTTTCGCGGGCGCTCAGCCGTTTGTACACGCCGCGCGCATCCGGCAGCACGCCCAGCGCACGGCGCACCGCAACCGGGTCGTGCGCGGCGTCCACGCCATCGACGGTGACGCGGCCCTGGTCCGGTGACATCAGCGTGTAGAGCATGCGCAAGGTGGTGGTCTTGCCGGCGCCGTTGGGCCCGAGCAGGCCGGTGATCTGCCCATCGGCGGCGCTGAAGCTGACCCCGTCCACCGCGCTCACCAGCCCGGTCTTGGTCTTGAAGGATTTATGCAGGTTCTCGACGACGATCATGCGTGCGCCTCCGTGGCGTGGTCGATGCGGCTCATGGTTCCCATCCGTTGAACGAGGTGAACGCAGGCACGGTGGTGAGGCTGGCCACGCAGGCCGTATCCAGCGCCTTGGCGTCGGTGGTCTGCAGGAACTGGCTCAGCACCTTGGGCATGCACCCCAACCGGAACACGCCGTGCCCCTGCCCTGGCGCGATCACATGGCGGCCATTGGGCAGGCCCTGCAGCACGCGCTGGGCGTAGCGCGGCGGCGTGACCGGATCGAGCTCGCCGGACAGCAGCAGCACCGGCAGCGTCGATTCGAACGGCTTGAAGGCCCCGGCCGGTGCCGGCTTCGACGGCCACACCTTGCATGGCGCGAAGAACATCTCTGCCACGTCGTTGCCCAGCAAGGTGGCGTCCTGGTCACGCGGCGCACGATAGCGGCCGGCGTCTTCGCTGCACAACACCGACCATTGCATCGGGCGATTCATCTGGTCGGACATGTCCGACGCACTCATCTGCGCCAGCGCCATCAGCGAGGCGTAACGGCCTGCCGCCGCCTCGTCCAGCACCAACGGCAGCAACGAGGCGGTTTCCGGTGCATACGAAAACCCGAACGCCAGCCCCACCACCGTATCGGCGGTCACCTGCTCGTGGCGCAGCGCGCCAGTGCGCGGGTCGCGATAGTCCACCGCCACCGGCGCCTGGCGCAGGCGCTCGACCACCTGCCGCAGCTGGGTGCGCGCGTCGACCGTAAAACGTCTGGCACAGGCCGGCGTGGAGGCGCATTGCCTGGCCTGTAGCGCAATCGCATCGTCGAAGGTGCGTGCAAACTCGCCGCCAATCACCAGATCGTTGGGCGCCACACCATCGAGCACCACGCTGCGGGTGTGCTGCGGGTAGCGCATCGCATACTGCTGCGCCACGCGCGTGCCATACGAACCCCCAACCAGGTTGAGCTGCTGCACGCCCAGGGCGGCGCGCACCGCATCCAGGTCGGCAATGGCCTCGGCGGTGGTGAAGTAGCGCGGATCGGCATCGTTGCGCAGGCCGGCCGCGCACTGCCGCGCGTAGTCGGTGAGCTGGCTCACGCTGGCTGCGGCACCGCCTGGCATCTCCAACGGCGTGCCGGCGGCCGTGCGACATTGCAGCGGATGGGAGCCACCGGTGCCGCGCTGATCGACCAGAAAGAGGTCGCGCTGCTTGCGCACCTCACGCAGGCCCATGTCCACGATCGCCGCCACCTGCGTGGCCGACTGCCCGGGCCCGCCGGCAATGAAGAACACCGGGTCCGGCGCGCTGCCGGCGCCAGCATCGCTTTCCAGCCAGGCGATCTTCAAGGCGATGCTGCGCCCGCTCGGCGCGGCTGGATTTTCGGGCACGCGCAGGCTTGCGCATTGCGCTTCGATGTTGCCGGCGGCGCTGCCGGAGCTCAGCGTGCAGGGTGCGAACTGCAGGCTGCCATACCGATTGCCCGCCGCATTGCCTGTCTGCGTGCTTGCAGCGCGCGGCTGCGCGGTGCCCGGCGCCACTGCACCGGTCTGCCCGTCGGCAGGCGCGTGTGCGCGCTGACAGCCGCTCGCGAGCATCGCGATCAGCGCTGCCGCCACCACTGTGGATTGCTTGACCATACTCACCCTATCTCCTGGTAGTCCCTGTCCCCTGACGTTGCATGCGCTCATGCGTGACCGCAGCAACTACTGCCCGTCTTCGTAAAGAAAAACGTGCTCGATCGATTCCCCGAACAACCGTGCAATCCGAAACGCCAACGGCAGGCTGGGATCGTACTTGCCGGTTTCCAGCGCATTGATCGTTTGCCGCGACACGCCCAACCGCTCGCCCAGCTCCCCTTGTGACCAGCCATTGGCCTCGCGCAATTCGCGTACGCGGCTAATCATGCAAAACGACGCGCATGGATGCCCTTGGTGATGCCGTAGACCGCGCAGAGCAGCGGGAACACCCATAGCATCCCCGCGCTCGCGGGCACGTCGATCAGACGGGCGGCCTGCAAAAACCCGGCGGTCATGTATGCACCGCTGACCAGGCCGGCGGCCATGGCGATCGCTTCCAGCTCGATACGCCGTTGCATCTCGTCCGAATCACGTACGTAACGCGCCACCGCGCGGATCACCAGCATGACCAGCACCGCC
Source organism: Xanthomonas sp. WHRI 6106 (assembly GCF_040202405.1). Taxonomy (NCBI): domain Bacteria; kingdom Pseudomonadati; phylum Pseudomonadota; class Gammaproteobacteria; order Lysobacterales; family Lysobacteraceae; genus Xanthomonas; species Xanthomonas sp. WHRI 6106. Next base: position 133,689 of record NZ_JBEGFC010000012.1, read on the forward strand.
GGCAGCAAGGCGATCAGCACCCGCGCCCAGTCCGGATTCACCTGTGCAAGCAGATAGCGCCAGAACAGCATCACCACCACGTACGCCACCATCGGCACGCCGAATTCGCGGCGATAGCGGCGCGCCAACACCGGGCGGGTGCTGTCGCGCATATCGCCGCGTGCCAGCCACAGCGGCAAGGACAGCAGGATGCACGATCCACCGATGCCGGCGCTGAGCCCGGCAAGGTAACTGCTCAACGGCAGCACCTGCCACAGACCAAGCAGCCCGACGCCGAGCAGGGCCAGTCCCAGGCAGAACACGCGCAGCGCAGTGCGTTTGCAGCGGGTCATGCGCATGGCCTCTGCACCATCGTCGCCCGCCACGGCAGGCCATCGCACGCGCGCATGCCAGCAGCCGTCCGAGCCAGTGCCGGCAACGCGTGGTGTCGCAGACATTCCATGTGCGCGTGCTGCCGCTGCATCCCGTTCGCCCTGTCAAGTACGCTTGACAGGCACGATGCGCCTGCCGGATTCGCCTGTCAAGCACCCTTTACACCCTAAGCCGGGCGCATCCGTCCCGCGGCCGCTGCTCGCGGGAACGTGTTGCGCGCAACTGCAGTGCAACGCCCCACCTGCGTTAGGCTGCATGCCCAACCTTCAACGGAAGCGACGATGCGGTTACCTGTTTTGTTGGTGGCGGTCCTGGGCTGCGTGGCGACCTCTGCACTGGCGCAGGGCACCGCGCCGCGCACGATCCAGCTGGATCTGGCCACGGCCGGCGCGCCGATGGATCGTTTCTATGACCTGTCGGTCGGCTCGGATTTCCCCGGCACGCTGATTCGCAGCGACACCCAGGCGCATCTGGTGCCGGCGGTGCAGGAGCTGGGCTTTCGCTACATCCGCTTCCATGATGTCTTCCACGACGCGCTCGGCACGGTGAAGGAGATCGACGGCAAGCTCGTCTACGACTGGACCAAGCTGGACCAGCTCTACGACGCGCTGCTGGCCAAGCGCATCCGCCCGTTCGTCGAACTGGGCTTCACCCCGAGCGCGATGAAGACCTCCGAGCAGACGTTGTTCTACTGGAAGGGCAATACCTCGCATCCGGACCCCGCCAAGTGGACGCAGTTGATCGATGCGTATGTGCGCCACATCCGTGCGCGCTACGGCGCCGACGAAGTGCGCCAGTGGTACTTCGAGGTGTGGAACGAACCCAACCTCAAGGATTTCTGGGAAAACGCCGATCAGCAGGCCTATTTCGACCTGTATGCCAACACCGCGCGCACCATCAAGGCGATCGACCCGAAGCTGCGCGTCGGCGGCCCGTCCACCGCCGGTGCGGACTGGGTCCCGGAGCTGCTGGCCTTCGTGGCGGAAAGCAAGCTACCGATCGATTTCGTGACCACGCATACCTACGGCGTGGATGGCGGCTTTCTGGATGAAGACGGCAAGCAGGACGTCAAACTGTCGGCATCCCCGGATGCCATCGTTGGCGATGTGCGTCGCGTCCACGCACAGATCAAGGCATCGCCGTATCCCGACTTGCCGCTGTACTTCACCGAGTGGAGCAGCAGCTACACGCCGCGCGATTACGTGCACGACAGCTACATCAACGCGCCCTACGTCCTGACCAAGCTCAAGCAGGTCAAGGGCCTGGTGCAGGGCATGAGCTACTGGACCTATACCGATCTGTTCGAGGAACCCGGCCCGCCGCCCACGCCGTTCCATGGTGGGTTCGGGCTGATGAATCGCGAAGGCATCCGCAAGCCGGCCTGGTTCGCCTACAAGTACTTGAATGCGCTCAAGGGCCGCGAGATTCCGCTCGCCGATGTACATGCCTTGGCCGCGGTGGACGGCAAGCGTCTCGCTGCGTTGGTGTGGGACTGGCAGCAGCCGGTGCAGGCGGTGAGCAATACGCCGTTTTATACCAAGCAGGTGCCAGCCACCGACAGCGCACCGCTGCAGCTGCGCATGACCCATGTGCCTGCCGGCAACTACACCTTGCAGGTGCGCAAGACCGGCTACCGGCGCAACGACCCGCTGTCGCTGTACATCGACATGGGCCTGCCCAAGGCGTTGAACGCCAAGCAGCTGACCCAGCTGCAGCAGGCCACGCGCGATACGCCCGAGCAGGACAAGCCCGTGCGCGTGGGGGCCGATGGCGTGCTGGACGTCAGCGTACCGATGCGCAGCAACGACGTCGTGCTGGTGACGTTGGAACCGCGCTGAGCGTCAGGCACAGCGGCGATCGGCAACCGCACGCAATGTGTCCACCGCAGCTGCGCGGTGACGCGTTGCGATTGGACACAGCGCCGCGGCCGGCACGCCCGGCGTCACAGCGTCACCGCACCCTGATCAGCTCAGACAATCACTTCAGATAGGTCTTGAGGATGGCCGCGACGTCGTCGACGGCCTGTTCGCGGTCGCCCGGCGCATCCGGCGCAGCCACGTGATGCTTCAGGTGCTCACTGAGCAGCGCGACCATCAAGCCCTGCGCTGCACCGCGAAAGGCAGCCACCTGGGTCAGCAGCGCGGTGCAGTCCACGTCCTGCGCCAATGCCTTTTCCAGCCCTTCGACCTGCCCGCGGATTCTGCGCACGCGTGCGAGCAGCTTGGATTTGTCGTGATTCAGATGTGCCACTGGCTATACCCCATGGGGGTATCTGAGATACCCTGCGGGGGTATCGTAGCCAGAGCTCCTGCCGATGTCGATCACGCACGTCGCACCTCACTGCGCGCAGTCGCACAGCTTCGCCAGCGCCAACCCGCTGGCCGAGCGCAGCACCCGCAAGGCCGTGGTCCTGACCGTCGTCATGATGGTGGTGGAGATCGTGGGCGGCTGGGCGCTCAATTCGATGGCCCTGCTCGCCGATGGCTGGCATATGAGCTCGCATGCGCTTGCGCTGGGCCTGGCATTGTTTGCCTACCGGTTCGCGCGCCGCCATGCCGGCAATGCGCGCTTCACCTTCGGCACCTGGAAGGTCGAGGTGCTGGGCGGCTACAGCAGCGCGATGCTGCTGCTGGGCGTGGCCGGCCTGATGGCCTTCCAGTCGGTGGAGCGGCTGTTCTCGCCCCAGCCCATCCACTACCAGGAAGCCACCGTCATCGCGGTGATCGGCCTGCTGGGCAATCTGGTCTGCGCCTGGTGGTTGCGCGATTCGCATGGCCACGCCCATGGGCATGATCATGGTCACGGGCATGAGCACGCACACCATGGTCATGATCATCGCCATGAAGGCCATGCCGATCTGAACCTGCGTGCGGCCTATCTGCACGTGGTGGCCGATGCGGCCACGTCGGTGCTGGCCATCGTGGCCCTGGTGGCCGGCATGCAGTGGGGCGTCAGGTGGCTGGACCCCATCATGGGCATCGTCGGCGCGGTGCTGGTGACCGTCTGGGCATGGGGCCTGCTGCGCAGTACCGGCCGGGTGCTGCTGGACGCGGAAATGGACGCGCCGGTGGTGGCGGAAGTGAAGCAGGTCATCGCCGAACTGCCGCATGCCATCGACATCACCGACCTGCATGTCTGGCGCGTCGGCAGCGAGCGCTATGCCTGCATGCTGAGCCTAGTGACCGAGGCACCGATCGATGCAGACCAGGTGCGCACGGCGCTGCAGGTTCACCAGGAGCTGGTGCACGTCACCGTCGAGTTGCTACGCCCGGCGCAGCTCGCCGCTTCGTCATAAGGCCACAGGACTTCCGGGTGGCGCGGGACAGGCGCCAGTCACCACGCCAGGCGACAGCGCCAGTGCGTGGAAGCTGACGCCTGTGCTCAGGTTTTCGGCGGCGTGGAGCTGACGTACTTTTCGCGACGGATCTGCGCGTTCGGCAGACCGGCGGTCTTGAGGGCCTCGGCGCAGCTGTCCACCATGTCCGGGTTGCCGCACAGGTAGGCAATATCGGTCTGCGCATCAGGGGCGACTTCGGCCAGATGCTGCTGCACATAGCCATGCCGCACATCGGCATGCGGCTGGGCGGGCAACTCGCGCGAGAAGCACGGCACGTAGCGGAACTGCGGATGCGCATCGGCAAAGGCGCGGAAATCATCCCCATACAACAGCTCGGCCGGCGTGCGCGCGCCCTGCAGCAGCACCACCTGCACGCCGCGGGTGGTCATCGCCTCGGCCAACAACGGCAGCATCGAGCGGTACGGGGTGACACCGGTGCCGGTAGCGATCAGTACATAGCGCCGGTTGTGGTCGCCCGGCTGCAGGCAGAAGCGGCCGTAGGGCCCGCTGGCCTGCAGCTGGTCGCCGATCTGCAGGCCTTCGAACAGGGCCGTGGCCGAGCCGCCCGGCACGAAGCTCACTGCGATATCCACTGCCTCGCCCGGTCCCAACGCATGGTCGTGGATGGTCGCCAGCGAATAGCTGCGCTTGGTTGCGGTGCCGTCGACGTTGTCGAAGTGGATCTGGATGAACTGCCCGGGCTGGAAATCCAGCGGCTGCCCGTCGTCACGCAGAAACTGGCAGTGGGCCACGGTGGGCGCAATCATGCGCCGGTCGACAAGCTTGAGGGGGAATTGAACGGGCACGAACGTATTTGGGACAGTCTGTGATCGGGGCGATCCCCCGCGGGCTTCTATAATAACGGGCTGCAACTCGCTGCGCCGTCACCCTGGCGCGAAGGACCCGGCTTGAATTCCCCATCTTCCAATGCGCCCGCCCTGCGCGTGTGCGATCTGCGCAAGACCTACGACAACGGCACCCAGGCGCTCAAGGGCGTGTCGCTGGACGTGGCACCGGGCGATTTCTTCGCCCTGCTCGGCCCCAACGGCGCCGGTAAATCCACCCTGATCGGCATCATCAGCTCGCTGGTGAACCTGTCCGGCGGGCAGGTGGAAGTGTTCGGCACCGACCTGGTCGCCCATCGCAGCGAAGCGATGCGCCTGATCGGCCTGGTGCCGCAGGAAATCAACTTCAACCTGTTCGAAAAGCCCTTCGACATCCTGGTCAACTACGCCGGTTTCTACGGCATGCCGCGCAGCGAGGCCGAGGCGCTGGCCGAAGTGGAACTGCGCCGCGCACATCTGTGGGAAAAGGCCCAGGTGATGAGCCGCACGCTCTCCGGCGGCATGAAGCGCCGGCTGATGATCGCCCGCGCCATGATGACCCAACCGCGCCTGCTGATCCTGGACGAGCCCACCGCCGGTGTGGACATTGAGATCCGCCGTGACATGTGGCGCGTGCTCAAGGACATCAACGCCGCCGGCACCACGATCATCCTGACCACGCATTACCTGGAAGAAGCCGAGCACCTGTGCCGCAACCTGGCCATCATCAACCACGGCCAGATCGTCACCCAGGGGCCGATGCGCGAGCTGCTGGCCAAGCTCGACGTGGAAGGCTTCCTGTTCGATATCGACGGTGACCTGCCCGCGCAGCTGCCGGCGATCGAAGGCACCACGCTCACCGCCATCGACGGCCATACGCTGGATCTGGACATGCCGCGCGCCATGGACCTCAACCGCGTGTTCGCCGCGCTGGGCGATGCCGGCATCCGGGTGCGCTCGATGCGCACCAAGAGCAACCGGCTGGAAGAATTGTTCGTTCGCCTGACCGGGCCCGGCGAGACCCTCGCCGCCCCGGCCCCTGCCGCAGCGGCGCCCGCGCGCCCGGCAGGTCACCCATGAGTCCCTCGGAGCCGTCGATGTCCGCCACGCCTGCCACACCCCGCCAACGCAACTGGATTGCGCTGGGCACCATCGTGCGCCGCGAAGTGCAGCGCATCCTGCGCATCTGGGGCCAGACCCTGGTGCCGCCGGCCATCACCATGACGTTGTACTTCTTGATCTTCGGCGGGCTGATCGGCTCGCGCGTCGGCGACATGGGCGGCTACAGCTACATGCAGTTCATCGTGCCGGGCCTGGTGATGATGAGCGTGATCCAGAACAGCTATGGCAACATTTCCTCCAGCTTCTTCGGCGCCAAGTTCGGCCGTCATGTGGAAGAACTGCTGGTCAGCCCGATGCCCAACTGGGTGATCCTGTGGGGCTATGTTTCCGGCGCGGTGTTGCGCGGGGTGATGGTCGGGGCAATCGTGCTGATCATCGCGATGTTCTTCACCCCGGTGCGCATCCCGCATCCGTTCGTCACGCTGACCACCGTGCTTCTGGGCGCGATCATTTTTTCGCTGGCCGGCTTCGTCAACGCGGTCTATGCCAAGAAGTTTGACGACGTGGCGATCGTACCCACCTTCATCCTGACCCCGCTGACCTACCTGGGCGGCGTGTTCTATTCGGTCAAACTGCTGCCCGGCTGGGCCGAAGCGGCCACCCACGCCAACCCGATCTTCTACATGGTCAACGCGTTCCGCTACGGCCTGCTCGGCAGCTCGGACGTACCGATCTGGGTCGCCTACGCGCTGATGCTGGGCTTTGTGGCGGTGCTCAGCGCGCTGGCGCTGTGGCTGCTGCGGCGCGGTGTGGGGCTGCGGAGTTGATGGCCATGCGCATTCTCATCCTGGGCGCCGGCGGCACCGGCGGTTATTTCGGCGGGCGCCTGGCGCAGGGCGGTGTCGATGTCACCTTCTTGGTGCGCGATGCGCGCGCCGCGCAGCTGCAGGCCGAAGGCCTGCGCATTCGCAGCCCGCTGGGCGATGCGCAGCTGCCGGTGGCGCATGTCACCGCGCAGGACTTGCCGGCCCTGGTGGCGCAGCGGCCGTTCGATCTGGTGATCCTCAGCTGCAAGGCCTATGACCTGGACAGCGCGATCGAAGCGATTGCGCCGGCGGTGGGCGAGCACACCACGGTATTGCCCATCCTCAACGGCCTGCGGCATTACGCGGCGCTGGACGAACGCTTCGGCGCGGCGCGGGTGCTGGGCGGGCTGTGCTTCATCAGCGCCACCAAGGGCGAGCATGGCGAGATCCTGCACCTGGGCAAACCGGCGTCGCTGACCTTCGGCGAGCGCGATGGCAGCGCGGAGTCGGCGCGCGTGCAGGCGTTTGCGGCCGCGTGCACGCAGGCAGGTATCGACCATGTGGTCAGCGCGCAGATCGCGCAGGAGCAGTGGATCAAGTACAGCTTTCTCACCGCGCTGGCGGCGGCCACCTGCCTGATGCGCGCCCCGGTCGGGGCGATCGTCGCCACTGACGATGGGCGCGCCGTGATCAACGGCCTGTACAACGAATGCCTGTGGGCGGCCGACGCGGCCGGGCAGTCGATTCCGGAAGCTGCGCGCGCCAAGGCGCTGCAGACCCTGTTGCAGGTGGACTCCCCGCTCAAGGCCTCGATGCTGCGCGACCTGGAAGCCGGCCAGGACGTGGAAGCGGCGCAGATCGTCGGCGACATGCTCAAGCGCGTGCGCGAAACCGGTCGCAATGCACCGCTGCTGATGGCCGCCAACGTGCATCTGCAGGCATATCAGGTGTTGCGGCATGGTTGATGGTTGATGACCGGTGACTGTGCTGGGCCGGTGAGCTGCCTCCCCCATCCGCCCTTCGGGCACCTTCCCCCGCAGGCGGGAGAAGGGAAGGGTCATCAGCGCTGCAGCAGTGGACGTATCACTTGCCCCCCTGCACCTAGCCCGTCCCTTCTCCCGCATGCGGGAGAAGGTGGCGCCAAGCGCCGGATGAGGGCACTCCGGATGAGGCCGGCCAGTTGGGCGCAGCCTTCATGCCTGTCATGAAACTGCTCAGCCACCTGTGCTGGTCACTTCGCAATCCTGTCGGTCATCGTTCGGCGACATGCTCAGGCGCGTGCGCGAAACCGGTCGCAACGCACCGCCGCTGATGGCCACCAATGTGCATCTGCAGCCGTATCAGGTGGTGCGGCATGGTTGATGGTTGAGGACCAGTGACTGTGCAGGGCCTGCGAGCTGTCTCCCCCATCCGCCCTTCGGGCACCTTCCCCCGCAGGCGGGAGAAGGGAAAGATCGTCAGCGCTGCAGCAGTGGACGTATCACTTGCCCCCTGCACCTACCCCGTCCCTTCTCCCGCCTGCGGGAGAAGGTGGCGCGAAGCGCCGGATGAGGGCACTCCGGATGAAGCCGGCCAATTGGACGCAGCCTTCGCGCGGCCGCGACGTCGGGCCCATGATGCTCTGCATCCCTTCCCTGTCGCGCCTGCCATGAAACTGCTCAGCCACCTGTTCCGTGCCGGTCACTTCGTGATCCTGGCGTTCTTCGTGCTGTGCGCGGCGGGCCTGGTGACTATGGCCGGGCTGGAGTTGTGGCATGGCTTTACCCCGGGCGGCGACATGGTGGTGCGCGACCGCTTCAATGTCGTGCTGGAAGCGGTCGGCCTGCTGACGGTAGCGCTGGTGACGCTGGAACTGGGGCAGACCATCTTCGAAGAAGAGATCCTGCGCGACGTCAAGGTCAGCGGGCCCACGCGCGTGCGGCGTTACCTGTCGCGTTTCTTCGTGGTGATCGTGATCGCGCTGGCAATCGAGACGCTGGTGTCCATCTTCGAGCTGATGCACGCCGACCCGGCCAAGCTGCCATACGCCGCAGCGGTTGGCTCATGCGCGGCCTTGCTGCTGATCGCCTGGGGCGTGTTCGTCAAACTCAATCGCAGCGCCGAAGAACTGGAACCGGAGGCGATGGAAGAGACCAAGCGCGAGGATCGCGAGGTACAGGAGTAAGCGCAGCGGACTAATCGAGCGGCCGGTCGCCAGAAGAGGCACGCACGTTGCGATGCAAACGCAGTGGACGCGCGGCACTCATTCGTTCCGGCATTGCCGGCGCTTCTCAGGAGGCCGCGCAGCCGTCTAGTCGGCCGCTCGTCGCCCGGTCATTCGGCGGCCGACGGCAGCGGGGGTACCGACGTCGGCTTGCCGTCGGCATCCAGCGCGATCATCACGAAGTGCCCGCGCGTGCACAGTTCGCGTGCGCCGCTGAGCAGGTCTTCGGCGATCAGTTCCACTTCCACCTTGATCGAGCTGCGCCCCACCGACACCACGCGTGCAATGGTTTCCACCATCTGGCCCTGGCGGATGGGCAACTTGAAATCCACCTGGTCAGAGCGCGCGGTCACCACCGCGCGCCGCGCATAGCGCGAGGCCGCCAGAAATGCGGCCTTGTCCATCCACGCCAGTGCCTGGCCACCGAACAGCGTGCCCATGTGGTTGGTGTGGTTGGGGAACACGATCTCGGCCATGCGCGCTTCGATCGGCGGGTGGGTCTGCAAGCTGTCTGACATGGTGATGATCCGTTGGGGAAAGCGCTGGTGGCCGACGCCGTGCGTGCCGCGATTGCAGCAGCAGCGACGCTGGAAGGCAGGCCGCTGGACGCAGCGGCGTGCGCGGGAGCGTAGTGAGGTGCTTGCTGACGGGACTGCGGCGTCCTGGAGCAGGTGCGACTGAGCAGGCCATGTCTGGATGCAGAAGCGTGCCATCTGCTGGATATCGAAGGCGCGCTGCTTGGCGGTATCGGTAAGTCCTCGCGCCAGGGCCGCTCCTACGAAGCGTCGGTGCGTACCGTTGACCATTCGCGCCATCGCTGCCTGGCCGTTCCTACGAAGACATTGGTGCGTACGGCGACCGGCCCGGACTTGGCCGCTCCTCGGGGAAGCACCGCCATTGCGCAGGCGGGCGCTCGGACCTACCGATGATTCAGAGGCTGGTCCTGACCGCAGTTTCCACCTGCGCCGGCGACTGGAAGCCAGGCAGGCGCGCCACCTCACTGCCATCGCGGTACAACGCAAGGGTCGGCGTCTGGCGCAGGCCCAGGTCGCGGAAGAATTCCTCGCCCACCACTTCCAGCTTGACCTTCAGCAAGGCCACGCCATTGGCGGCTTCGCTGTTGGCGAACTTGTCCAGCGACATGTCCAGCATCCGGCAGCCGGGGCAATTGTCCTTGTAGAAATCCACCAGCGCGCGCGGATGCGCGGCCAGGGTCTGGGTGTAGTGCTCAGGCGACGTGACGGTAATGGTCTGCATTGGGATCGTTCTTGCATTGGGCCAGAACCTCGTCGGTCCAGGCGGCGATGGCCTGCGCATCACGCTGGCCGTGGGGCATCTGTTCGATGGTCAAACGGGGAAACGGGCTGTCGAAGAAGTGCGCGATGCGATGCACCGCCCCGCAAAAATACTCTTCGCCCCACTGCGTTTCGCCGGTGCCGAACACAGCAACACGCGGCGGCTTGCCCAGCGTGTCGACCAGTTCGACGATGAAACGTTTCATCTCTGCTGGCGTACGGCCGCCGTTGCTGGTCCAGGTACCAAGCAGAAACAACTCGTACTGTTCGTGCGCATGCGGCACCTGGTCCAGCCGCTGCACATCGGTTTCCAACCATGTCACCGCATGCCCGGCCGCTTCGCAGCGCAGTGCAACACTGCGCGCGACATCACGCGTGTTACCGCTCAACGAGGCCAGGGCGAGCAGGATGTTCATGGGGCGGGGATTGGGGAGTCGGGATTAGGGATTCGCAAAGGCGGCAACTGATACCTCATTGAAAGTCGTTAATCGATGTCTCTTAACGCAAATGCTGCTGTGACGAATCGCAAATCTCGAATACCTAATCCCGGCGCTTCAACGAATCCCCAATCCCGAATCCCGGCTCCTCACAGATCGTCGAAGCCGTTGTCCGAATTGGTCTTCTTGTACGACGCATTCCGCATCTCGAAGAAGTCGGTCTTGGTTTCGGTGAAGTTGTCGGCGTAGGCCTTGATCCACGGCATCACGTTGTCGTTGGCGCCTTCGTACAGCTTCTCGATGCCGAGCATGCCGGCCATCTTGTTGGCGCGGTACTTCACGTAGCGGATCATCTCGTCGACGTCGATGCCGTCGATGCCGTCCAGCACTTCGGCGGTCCACACCGTTTCCAGGTCGATCGCGTGTTCGAAGGCCTTGTGCACGTAATCGGTGAGCTCGTCGCCCTGCAATGCCTGGTTCTCGCCGATGATGGCGCGAATCAGCTCGCTGATGAACTTGGAATGCGCCAGCTCATCGCGGTTGATGAAGCTGATGATCTTGCCGGTGCCGGTCATGCGGTTCTGGCGGACCAGATTGTAGAAATACGCAAAGCCGGAATAGAAGTTGATGCCTTCCAGGATCGAAGACTGGATCAGCGAACGGATCAGCGTTTCGGCCGTCTTCTCGCGCATGAAGTCTTCGTAGGCGCCCATGATCGGCGCGTTGCGCTTGATGATGGTCGGGTGCGTGCGCGCGATTTCGAACACGCGGTTCTGGTCGGCCAGGCCGGTGATCGAGGCCAGCACGTAGCTGTAGCTCTCGTTATGGATCACTTCCTGCTGGCCGATGATCGCGGCATTGGCGTGCGCGGCCGGGTCGGTGATGTATTCGGCCACGTTGTAGATGAAACGCGTCTGCGGCGAATCCAGCGTGGCCAGCAAACCGATGATCGAATCGTAGGCATTCTTTTCACGCGCCGACAGCTCGTTGTACTGGCGCGCATCGCCCTTCATGTCCACCTCGTCGGGGATCCAGAAGTTGGTCGACAACTCCTTGTACGCCCGATAGAACGACGGGTACGGGATGTCGTTCCAGTTGAGGATGCCCGAGGTCTGACCGTTGATGATGCTGGTCGAACGGTTCGGGTGACGCGGCTCAAGAATTTTGATGCGTTCAAGCGGTGTTGCGGACATGGGTCTCTACTCGTGTTTCAGGCGTCGCGCGCGTGCAGCGGGGACGACAGCAGCAATCATTCTGGAGGAAAGCCCCCTGAGTCAGGGGGCGCGCCGAAGGCGCGGGGTGTGGAAGCTGGTGAAGCAGGGTCCACGGTTCGCAAGGCGAACCGTGGAAGCGAAGCGCGAATGCGCTTAGCTACTGCACCACTCGCACTCACTGATATCGATATCGTTGGAGCGCACGTAATACGTGGTCTTCAAGCCTTCGCGCCAGGCGGTCATGTGCAGGTCCAGCAGCGTGCTCGCACGGATGGTGCTGGGCACGTAGAAGTTGAAGCTGATCGACTGGTCCACGTGACGCTGGCGACGCGCGTTCTGGCGCACGCTGGCGAACTGGTCGACCTTGTAGGCGCCCTTTTCGTAGTACGGCCAGGTGTCCAGCGACAGGCCGGGCGCGGCGACCGGGCGACGGAAGTCCTTCTTTTCTTCGTAGTAGAACGCGCTGTAGATCGGGTCGATCGACGCAGTGGAACCGGCGATCTGCGCGGTGCTCATGTTCGGCGCAACCGCCAGCATCCACGCGTTACGCACGCCATTGACCGACACCTGCGCCGACAGCTCCAGCCACTGCGGGCTGTTGTAGTCGCGCGCACGGAAGTACTCGCCGTTGTGCCAGTCGCTGCCGCGGAACACGCTGTAGGTGCCCTTTTCCTTGGCCAGCTCCATGCTCGCCTGGATGGTCAGGTAGTTGATGCGCTCGTACAGCTCGTCGCTGTAGTCCTCGGCTTCCTTGGCATTCCAGTGGATGGACTTCTGTGCCAGCAGGTGATGCCAACCGAAGGTGCCCAGGCCAATGGCGCGGTACTTCTGGTTGGTGATGGTGGCCTGCGGCACCGGCAGCTGGTTCAGGTCGATCACGTTGTCGAGCATGCGCACCTGGATCGGGATCAAGCGCTCCAGCACGTCGGCGCCCAGCAGATCCGCCTGGTCGGCCTGCACGGTGATCGCGCGGCCCAGGTTGATCGAGGACAGGTTGCACACGACGAAGTCGCCCGCCTTCTTGGTGGTGACGATCTGATTGCCGCTGATGATCTCCTGCATCATCCGCGTCGGGCTCATGTTCTGCAGGATCTCGGTGCACAGGTTGGACGAATAGACCATGCCCTCGTGCTTGTTCGGGTTCTTGCGATTGACTTCATCGCGGTAGAACATGAACGGGTTGCCGGTTTCCAGCTGGCTGACCATGATGCGCTTGAAGATGTCGATCGCCTTGACGGTCTTGCGCGTGATGCGCTCGTCGGCAACCACTTCCTCGTACTTGCGACGGAAGCTGCTGTTGGCGTCGCCCTTCTTCTCATCAAAGAAGTCCTGCAGGTACCAGCCCTTGATCCGCTTCACTTCGTGCGGGTCGAACAGATACCAGTCACCGCGGCGCTCGACCGCTTCCATGAACAGGTCGGGGATGCACACCGAGGTGAACACGTCGTGCGCGCGCAGACGCTGGTCGCCGTTGTTCAGGCGCAGATCCAGGAACGCTTCGATGTCGCGGTGGAAGATGTCCAGATAGACCGCGATGGCGCCCTTGCGCTGGCCCAGCTGATCCACCGACACGGCGGTATTGTTGAGCTGCTTGATCCACGGCACCACGCCGCCGGACGAATTGGACACGCCACGGATCGCCGAACCCGACGAACGCACATAGCCCAGGTACGCGCCCACGCCGCCGCCGTGCTTGGATACGCGCGCCACGTCGGTGTTGGAGTCGTAGATGCCCTGCAGGCTGTCGTCGACGGTGTCGATGAAGCAGCTCGACAGCTGGCCGCCAACCTTGCCGGCATTGGCCAGCGTCGGCGTTGCCACCGTCATGTACAGGTTGGACAGCGCCCAGTAGGCCTCGCCCACCAGCTGCATGCGGCGCTCGCGGCTGCCCTTGCCGGTGCCGATCTCGTCCTGCATCAGGTACAGCGCAATGGTCAGCCAGCGCTCCTGCGGCAGCTCGAACACGCCGCGCGAGTTGTCGGTGGCCAGGTAACGGGTGGCCAGCAGATACAGGCCGTTATAGGCGAACAGCTTGTCGCGCTCGGGCTCGATCATCTTGCCGGCTTCGATCAGCTCGTCCTTGGAATAGCGACGCAGGATGTCGTTGGAATAGACATTGCGGTCGGCCAGGCTCTCCTGCAGGCCCACGAACGAGCCGTACTTCTGGCTGGCATCGTAGAAGCGGTTGCGGCTGGCGCGCTTGTACAGCCGGCGCAGGTACAGACGCGCAGCGAAGTGCTCCCACTCCGGGGTGGTCAGATCGACGCGGGCTTCGGCCTCGCGGATCAGGTGGTCGACCAGGTCGTCGGCGTTGACGCTGTCCTTGCGCTCGACAAAGCCGAACACCGAGCGCTTGTAGTCGGCCACGTCCAGCTGCGGAAACTCGGCATGGATCTGGTCGATGGCGCGCTCCAGGCGCTCCGGCTCGAACGGAATCTTGCGATTGCCCGCTTCCTTGGTGATCCAGGTGGAGACGTTTTGTTCTTCGATGGTCTGTGCGTGCATTGCAATGGCTTGGCGGGGAGGCGGCACGATGTCCGACGGGTCGGTCAATTCCGGCGCGCCACAGGCAGGCGCGGCGACACTGGCGGAGACGCTGGTGGGTGTTGCGGTACCGGCGGCGATCGCGGAAAGGGTGTCGTTGGTGGTCATGCGTCCTCCATGCGTAGGCACACGAACCCGCTCGGGGAGCGAGTTGCGGCCGGATCCGGACTCCCTGGACAGTGATGACGGTGCAGGGCGAGCGGCACGCAAGACAGGCGTCTGCGGCGGCATCGACATCACCAGCCATCTCCTCACCGGAGATTCCACGGCCGCCACCGCGCGGTGTGCTGTCGCGTGGTGGTCGGTGGCGAAACAGCAGCGGCGCCACAAGACCACATCACCAAACCCAGGCCGAGGCCCGGATGGCTGTAGTCATAAGTACGACCGCGGCGGGGAGGCCATTTCGACCGCGGCCCCGCCGCGATACGTGCTCCCACTGGTCCGGCCGCCTTGTGCGACCAACCACCGACTCCCCCAAGATAGTGGGGTACCCGGGAGGGGTCAACACCAAATGTGGGAAAAACCCGCAAACCCTTGTAGCGCAAAGAACTGTCTGACGAACGGTCGTCCCGGGCCGGCGAACCTGTCCAAGTGGACTGCGCAGTCAAGGCCCAAACCGGCTTTCTGCTGACTGGTCGGGTTCGGCTGGGACGACCGCCGCACGTCTCGATGCTGCAGCCGGTCACAGTGGGCCGCCACTGCCATGAAGGAGACTGCAGCAACGGCGCAGAGGATCCGCTCTCCGCCTGATCTGCCGGTATTGAGCAATCAGATCGAGGCGCCCGCACGGTACGTCTCGCGATCAATTGGCTGCCTTCACGCCTGGTCGAGGGCGCGGTGCCCTCGCCGCTCGCGGGACACGCCGTCAACCCGTCCATGGGGGCTCGGTGGCGGCATCCATGCCGCCAACGGTCCCGCAATCGGTAAGGACACCGCGCCAGACAGTTGGCTGGTGGTTTCGTTGAGGAGCGAGGAGCACGTCGCTGCTTGCCGGTTGCTCGTTGAAAACCATGCATACCGACCATCTCGACTGGTCCTTGCCCGCCTACCGTCGCGGGACCCTTGGCGGCATGGATGCCGCCAAGGAGCTACAAGGACGTACTTGCAGCGCGTCCTGCGATGGTGGGCGGGCAAGGGCCCTGCAGCAAACGCAAAGTCCTCGAGGGCGCAGTGCCCTCACCGCTCGCGGGACACGCCGTTAACCCGTCCATGGGGGCTCGATGGCGGCATCCATGCCGCCAACGGTCCCGCAATCGGTGAGGACACCGCACCAGACAGTTGGCTGGTGAGTCCATTGAAGAACGAAATCATCGCCCCGGACAGCCTGCTGGCGACGTTGTTGAAAACCCTGCGCACCGACCAATTCGACTGGTCCTTGCCCGCCCACCGTCGCGGGACCTTACGCGGCATGGATGCCGCGTAAGAGCCTACACGGACGTACTTGCGGCGTGTCCCGCGATGGTGGGCGGGCAAGGGCCCTGCAGCAAAGGCGCAGATAATTTGCTTTGCGCCTGATCTGCTCGGATCGAGCAATCAGATAGCGACGCCTGCAGCGTGCCTATCGCGATCGCTTGGCGATCTTCGAGTCTGATCGAAGGCGTAGCGGCCTCAGATCTCGGTCGGGCCGAGGTGGTGACGCTTGCGGTAGCGGATCGAGGACCACACCGAGGCGGCGATGAAGGCCACGCCGATCAGGCCGGTGAGCACTTCCGGTACGTGGTACACGGTGCCCACCAGCATGATGATCGCCAGCACGCCGATGGCGTAGTGCGCGCCGTGCTCCAGGAACACGAACTCGTCCAGGGTGCCCTTGTGCACCAGGTAGACCGTCATCGAGCGCACGAACATCGCACCGATCGCCAGGCCCAGCATGATGATGACCACATCGCGGGTGATCGCGAACGCGCCGATCACCCCGTCGAACGAGAACGAGGCGTCCAGCACTTCCAGGTACAGGAAGGCGGCAATGCCAGAGCGCTTGGCCGGGCCCATGCCGCCGTCTTCGCTTTCTTCGGCCTCGAACAAGGCATCCACGCTGCCGACCAGCAGGTACAGCAGGATGCCGCCCAGCCCGGCGAACAGCACGCTCTGGAAGATGGCATCGGGCAGGAACAGCTTGGTGCACAGCAGGACCGTCACCGCCACAATCACCGACATCGCATCGGCCTTGCCCAGCTTGCCGACCAGCCGCTCCACCGGGCCCAGCCAATGCAGCTTGCGCTCCTGGTCGAACAGGAAGTTGAGGAACACCAGCAGCAGGAACATGCCGCCGAAGGCGGCAATGGACGGGTAGTTGTCAGTCAGCACTTGGCTGTAGCGGTCCGGCTCCTTCAGCGCCATCTGCATCACCGGCACCAGGCCCATGCCGGTGGCCACCGACACGATCACGATCGGGAACACCAGGCGCATGCCGAACACCGCGATCAGGATGCCCACGGTGAGGAACAACTTCTGCCAAAACGCGTTCATGTGCTTGAGCACACCAGCGTTGACCACTGCGTTGTCGAACGACAGCGACACCTCCAGCACGCTGAGCACCAGGCATAGCCACAGCGCCTGCCAGATGCCCATCGCGGAGGTATGACCCCACCAGGCAGCCAGGCCCAGGCAGATCGCTGTGACCAAGAACGACATTCTGAAATCGCGAAACATTGACACTCCCAGGCGGGCCGAGACGACAGCCGGAGCAGCGGGCCGGGGCAAGGCCCGGCAGATCCGGCGTGCGGTGGAGGATGGGGGACCGCGGCGTGACGCAACGTCAGGCCGGGCGCGGCTCGCCCATTATAGGGAGTGTCACCGCCATCAGGGTCGCATCGTCCGGATCCGGGCGCACGCCAAAGCCCAGGCTCTGGCACATCGCCAGCATGGTGCGGTTTTCGCGCAGCACCTGGCCTTCGATCTGTTTGAGGCCCAGCCAGCGCGCGTACTCGATCATGATGCGCATCAGCTGCCAGCCGATGCCGTGGCCCTTGAGGTCGGAGCGGATCAGGATGCCGTACTCGCCGCCTTCGTAATCGGCGTCGGCATGCAGCCGCACTGCCCCAAGCATGTCGCCGGTCTTGGGGTCGATGGCCACCAGCGCGATCGAACGTGCGTAATCGAGCTGGGTCAGGCGGGCGATGAATTCGTGGCTGAAATGCTTCACCGACTGAAAGAAGCGCA
Organism: Xanthomonas sp. WHRI 6106; assembly: GCF_040202405.1. Lineage (NCBI taxonomy): Bacteria > Pseudomonadati > Pseudomonadota > Gammaproteobacteria > Lysobacterales > Lysobacteraceae > Xanthomonas > Xanthomonas sp. WHRI 6106. Next base: position 150,945 of record NZ_JBEGFC010000012.1, read on the forward strand.
GTCGCAGGTCTTCGTCGGTGACCCGCGCGAAGAACGCGCGGAACAACGCATCGTCTTCCGGGCGCACCGGGCGCACCAGCGCGTGGGTGCCATCGCCCAGGCCGATCTGGCGCTCCCATTCCTTCGGGTACGGGAAAATTGCAAAGCGCGGATGGCCGCGACCCTTGTGCAGCTTGCGCGCCGGCGCCACCGCCACGCGCGCGTCCAGCGCAATCACGCCATCGCGGTCGGCCAGCAGCGGGTTGATGTCCAGCTCGGTGATTTCCGGGATGTCGGCGGCCAGCTGCGCCAGCTTGACCAGCACCAGCGCCACCGCGCGCTCGTCGGCGGCCGGTACGTCGCGGTAGGCCTTCAGGATGCGCGAGACGCGGGTGCGGCCGATCAGCTCGTGGGCCAGGCGCAGGTCCAGCGGCGGCAGGGCCAACTCGCGGTCGTTGATCACTTCCACCGCGGTGCCGCCGCGGCCGAACACGATCGCCGGGCCGAACACCGGGTCGTCGGCAATGCCGGCGATCAGTTCACGCGCCTTGGGCCGCAGCACGGTGGGCTGCACGATCACCCCTTCGATCAGCGCAGTGGGGTGCGCGGCGCGCGCACGCGCCAGGATGCCGGTGGCCGCCTCGCGCACCGCTGCCACGCTGGACAGGTTGAGCCGCACGCCATCCACATCGGACTTGTGCGCGATGTCGCTGGACAGCACCTTCAGGGTGACCGTGCGCCCCATCGCCAGCAATGGGTCGGCCAACAGCGCAGCTTCGTTGGCGGTGGCGGCCACCTGTAGCGGCACGATGGGGATGCCGTAGGCGGCCAGCAGCCGGTTGGTGGCCACCGGGTCCAGCCAGCGCCGCCCGGCGGCCAGGGCGTCGTCGACCACGGTGCGGGCGATGCCGGCATCCACCACGAAGTCTTCCGGCAGGCTGGGTGGGGTTTCCATCAGCGCCGCCTGCGCCTCGCGGTAGCGCACCAGGTGGGTGAAGCCGCGCACCGCGTCCGATTCGGTGGCATAGGTGGGCACGCGCGCGGCGTTGAGTGCGGCGATGGCCGCATCGTCCTGGCCCAGCCACACCGCGAACACCGGTTTGTCGCGCTGGTAGCGGTTGCGCTGGTCCAGCGCGCGGGTCAGCGCCTTGGCCGCGTCGGCCGAAGAGGTAAACGCGGTGGGCACGTTGACCACCAGCAGCGCGTCGTTCTCCGGATCGTCCAGCAGCGCTTCGATCGCCGCGGCGTAGCGCGCGCCATCGGCATCCACAATGATGTCCACCGGGTTGCTGCGCGACCAGCCTTCCGGCAGCGACTGATCGAGTTTTTCCAGCGTCTTGGGTGACAACTCGGCCAGGGTGCCCCCGCGCAGCACCAGCTGGTCCACCGCCAGCTGCCCCACCCCTCCGCCATTGCTCAGAATCGCCAGCCGCCGGCCGGGGAAGCTGCCGAGCCGGCCCAGGGTTTCGGCCGCGGCGAACAACTCGTCCAGCGCGCCCACCCGCAACAGGCCGGCACGTGCGAACGCGGCGCCATACACCGCATCCGAGCCGGCCAGCGCCTGCGCGTGGGTGTCGGCATTGGGGTTGATGCGGAACTGGCGCCCCGATTTGACCACCACCACCGGCTTGGCGCGCGCGGCCGCACGCGCGGCCGACATGAACTTGCGCGCATCGCCGATGCGTTCGACATACAGCAGGATCGCGCGGGTGCGGTAGTCGGTGGCGAAGTAGTCGAGCAGGTCGCCGAAATCCACATCCAGCGTATCGCCCAGCGACACCACCGCGGAAAAGCCAACCGAACGTGCCACGCCCCACTCCACCAGCGCGGCGGCAATGGCGCTGGATTCGGAGATCAGCGCCAGATCGCCGGCCTGCGGGCAATGTGCGGCAATGCTGGCATTGAGCCGCGCGTGCGGCGCAATCACACCTAAACAGTGCGGGCCGAGGATGCGCATACCCTTGGCGCGCGCAGCCGCCTCCATGCGTGCAGCCGGCGAGCCGGGCCCGCGACCCAGGCCGGCAGTGAGGATGATCGCCGCGGCGACCCCGCGCCGCGCCGCGATGGAGACGATACGCGGCACGATGCGCGCCGGCGCAGTGATCACCACCAGATCCGGCACCCACGGCAGATCGGTCAGCCGCGGCACCGTGCGCACGCCATCGATTTCGGTGTAGCGCGGGCTCACCCAACCGATCTGGCCAGGGAAGCCGGCCGCGCGCAGATTGCGCACCACCGCCCGCCCGGCCGAGCGCTCACGCGGGCTGCCGCCCACCACCGCCACGGTGCTGGGGCGAAAGACCTGCTGCAGGTGATAGGTACTCATCGTGCGGGGGAAAACGCTGCCATCGCGCTACGGTACACGTCAGGCAGAGCTGGCGTCATCGACCCGGCGGCAGAGAAACAGCGACACAGCACATCCTATTGTTGTGAACGATTCTTATTTTCGTTAATATCCCGTGGTCAGCCAGCTTCCCGCGCCGTCCCGCGCCCCTGCCGCCAGCGACTCCGGAACAGGGACCCCCATGAAACTGCTGACACTATCGGCGCTGCTGCTCGCTGCATCTGCCTCCGCGCACACCCCTTATCTGGCACCGAACACCTTCGCTCCGCAGCCCGGTCAGACGGTGACGCTGGACGCGGCCTTCGCCGAGACCTTCTTCGTGCCCGAAGCGGCCTTCGACCAGAGTCATTTCGGCATCACCGGGCCCGATGGCCGCGATGTCGAACCGGTGCGGGTGCAGGCGCTGGACACCCGCACCGTCGTCGAACACACGCTGGGCAAGCAGCCGGGCACCTATCGATTCAGCAGCGGCCTGCGCGTAGGCGCGCAGTTCCGCACCTGGGAACTGGATGGCAAGCGCGAGACCGTGCGCGACCCGAAGGTGCCCATGCCCAAGGGCGCCACGTTGATCGCCAGCTTCCAGTCGCGCACCCTGGCCGAAACCTATGTGAGCGTCGGCAAGCCCGATCGCAACGCATTGGCGCCGCGTAACCGCGGCCTGGAACTGGTGCCGGTCACCCATCCCAATGACCTGTTCGTGGGCGAGACGTTCGCTTTCACGGTGCAATACGACGGCGTGCCGCTGGCCAAGCAGACCGTGGAGATCAGCGAGGCGGTGTGGACCTCCGACCGCAAGCCGACGGTGCTCAGCGTGACCACCGACGCCGCCGGCCGCGCAGTCCTGAAACTGGACCACGCCGGCACCTGGCTGGCATTGACCCGCCACCGCACCCCCGCGCCGGCCGGCGCCCCGGTGCGCGAGTACAGCAACAGCACCACGCTCACCTTCCAGGTGCTGGAGCAGTAGCGCTGCGCAACCGCTGCGGCGGTTGCGTGTCTTGCGGCGTCCACACACCGGTACGGACGCATCTGCCTGGCTCAGCTGGCCGTCTACAGGCAGCGCTCTGCCTGTCGCACCGGCGCCAAGGCCCGGCACTTTTTTCTTCCCTCACGAGGCAATCCATGAACACTGGCTCCCTGGCCGGCGCGTGTCTGTGCGCGCTGCTGCTTCCTGCCGTCGCTGTCGCCCAATCCGAGCCGCGCCCGCTGCTCGGCGGTCACGGCAACAATGTGCAGGCCTTCATCACCCAGCACGACGACAACCACGACGGCCGCATCACCGCCGCCGACTTTGCGGCCTTCCGCCGCAGCCGCTTCGATGCCACCGACCGCAACCACGACGGCACGGTCGATGAAGACGAGTACGTGGCCGAGTTCCGCGAGCGCCGCCAGCATGCGCTGGAGCAGGAACGCGGTGCACAGGCCGCGCAGGGCAAGCAACGCTTCGCCGCACTCGACAGCGATGGCGATGGGCAGGTGTCGCGCGCTGAATTCAAGACTGCCGGCGCAAAGGACTGGGCGCGCGGACAGGCAGCCCTGGCAGCCGCCGCCACCGCTGCAGCCACCGAGCCGACGGTCGCCTTCGATCGCGACGGCGGCCGCCCGGGCATGCCCGACAGCCAGTCGGCCGACGGCTTCCTGGCGCTGTACGACGAGAACGGCGACGGCAAGGTGGGCCGCGCGGAATACGCGGACCTGCGCGCGGCGCAGTTCGCCGGTGCCGACGGTAACCGCAACAGCGCGCTGTCGATGGACGAATACCGCGTCGAGTTCGAAGACCGCCTCAACCGCCGCCTTACCGCGCTCGAGCAGGCCGACGATCGCCAGGTGCACGTGCGCTTCAACGTGCTCGACACCGACAAGGACCAGCGCATGACCTTCGCCGAATACCAGGCCTCGGGCCTGCGCACGTTTGCCCGCGTCGACCGCAATCACGACGGAGTGGTGGATGCCCGCGACGCGGCGTTGCCGCCGCCTGCGCCTGCCCCGGCTTCTAGACCGGCCCGGGCCGACTGACGAACCGGCCGACTGCCCCTTCCGGCGCGGATCAACACCCGCGCCACCTGGCCCGCCACTGGCGGGCCCCACCCAGCCACGCGACCGCCCCGTGCCGCACGCAGCCAGGTCCGCGCCTTTCGCGCCCCTCCTTTTCCTGACTGTGGACCCCACGATGACTTCGACACCGACCCTGCTGGCCCTGGCGATCGCCGCCGGCCTGGCCTTCCCGCTGCATGCCGAACAGGCGCCCGCCGACGCCACCACCTTCGACCCGGTCGAAGTGAAGGCCACGCGCGACAAGCGTGCCTCCAGCAACCAGAACGTCACCACCCTGGACACTGCGCAGCTGCAGCAGGAACAGGCCGAAAGCATGGAGGACCTGGTGCGCTACATCCCCGGCGTGAGCATCGCCGACATGGGCCGCTTCGGCGAGAACGGCTTCAATATCCGCGGGCTGGAAGGCGACCGGGTGGCGATGACCATCGACGGCCTGTCGATGGCCGAAGGCGTGGAGACCGCGCGCGACTACGAGTTCTTCCGCGCCGGGCGCGGTGGCGTGGATGTGGATTCGCTCAAGAGCGTGGACATCGTCAAGGGCGCCGATTCGATCAGCGCCGGCAGCGGTGCGCTCGGCGGCGCGGTCGTCTTTACCACCAAGGACCCCTACGACTATCTCAAGGCGCAAGGCAACGACACCTATGTCGGTCTGAAGACCGGCTACACCGGTCATAACGACCAGCGGCTGGGCAACGTCACCGTCGCCAATCGCACCGGCATCGTCGAATCGATGCTGACCTACACCCGCCGCGACGGCCACGAATCGGAGGGCTGGTATTCCAGCACCGACATCGACACCGGCAGCGCGCGGCGCACGCCCGACCCGATCGACAGCGAAAGCGACAACGTGCTGGCCAAACTCGACGTGGTGCCGAATGCACAGCACCGCTTCGGCGTGGTCTACGAACGCAACCGCTCGCAGAACCGGGTCGACAACCTGAGCCGTGTCAGCGCGCCAAGTTATGCCGAACGCATCGGCGACGACAGCAACGACCGCGACCGTTATGGCCTGCGGTATCTCTGGAACGCCCACAACGCCCTGTTCGACACACTCGAAGCGCAGCTCGACCGACAGCAGACCGACAGCCGCGGCACTACCCGCATCCTCACCCAGAGCGGCACCTCAAGCACCCCCGCCACTGCGGCCACCACGCGCTGCACGGTGGCGCTGCCATGCCGCCGCGCCGAAGACCGCGACACCGAGCAGACCCTGGACCGCATCGCACTGGATTTGGACAAGCAGTTGCACGGCAACGGCTGGTCGCAAGCGCTGCTGTACGGGGCCGCCTGGCAGCGCCGCAGCATCGATTTCAGCGCGGTCGACTACCGCTGGAACAACGCCGGCGCGCTGGACACCGCCACCGTCGACCCGGCACAGGTGCCACAGACCGATGCCGACAGCTGGAGCGTGTACCTGCGCGATCGTATCGGCCTGCTCGACGACCGCCTGCAGCTCACCCTGGGCGCCCGCTACGACCACTATCGCTATACGCCAACACTGTCGCCCACCTTCATCGATACCACCGGCACGGTACGCGAGGTGACGTTCGCTTCGCCCACGTGGCAGGCCGGTATCAGCTACGCCTTCACCCCGCAGCAGACGCTGTGGTTCCAGACCGGGCGCGGCTTCCGTGCGCCGACCACCGCCGAAATGTACGCCCCGACCAGCATCACTGCGCTGACCCGGGTGGACACCGGCACCACCGTCAACGTGCCGACCGTGGCCGCCAATCCCGCGCTGGACGCAGAGCGCAGCCTCAACCTGGAACTGGGCTGGCGCTGGGAAAGCGACTGGGCGCGCGTGGGAATGTCGGTGTTCCGCGACCGCTACGACGACTTCATCCAGAGCGAGACGGTGACCGCCGATGCCGGTACGCGTTACCAGACCTGTACCCGCGGCGTGTGCACCTCGCGCAACGGCTACGCCTACACCACGCTGCTCAATGTCGGCCAGGTCGAGGTCACGGGGGTCGAGTTGGATGCGCAGTTCAAACTCGGCGATGCCTGGCTGCTGCGCGCGGCCTGGACCCACAACCAGGGCGAGCTGGAAGACGGCCGCCCGCTGGACAGCATCAATCCGGATCGCGGTGTGCTCGGCCTGAGCTGGCAGGGCCTGGACGAGCGGCTGCGCATCACTGCCAACATCACCCACGCGCTGGCCAAGAAGGCCAAGGACGTCAACGTGGAGAGCGATGTCTTCGGCGCGCCGGCCGAGCCGTTCCTCAGCGACGCCTACAGCGTGGTCGATCTGTTCGGCAGCTATCGCGTCAACGCACACGTGCGCATCAATCTCGGCGTGTACAACCTGTTCGACGAGCGTTACTTCCAGTGGGCGCGCATCCGCAACGTCACCCGCGGCGATTTCTATCTGTACGGCTATGCCACCGACGACGGCATCGGCCGCTATAGCGAGCCTGGCCGCAATCTGCGCGCCACGGTGTACGTCAACTTCTGACCCGCGTTGCCGGTGCGCAGTGATGCACGGTCTGCCATGCATCACTACGCAGGCTGTGCAAGATGTTCCGCAACCGCACGGCCGGGTACTGCAGCGCCTCTGCGCGCCACGTGATGGCACGCAGAGGCGACTTACCCCGTATGAAATGCCGCCCTGTATACGGCACCTCGACCGTCGGATCTCGACGATTGCAGACGTGACGAGGGCGGCGCGCAGCTGCTCGCACACGCGCCACGCATCGCGACGCTACAACAACGTGCCGCTCAGGATCGCCGCGGCGATGCTGAAATAAATCACCAGCCCGGTGACATCCACCAGTGTGGCCACGAACGGTGCCGAGGCGCTGGCCGGGTCGAAGCCGAAGCGTTGCAACACGAACGGCAGCATCGAGCCGGACAGCGAACCGAAGGTGACGATGCCGATCAGCGCCGCGCCGATGGTCAGCGCCACCATCTGCCAGTGCGGGCCGTAGTCGTACAGGCCGGCGTTCTGCCAGATTGCGATACGCACGATCGCCAGCACGCCCAGGATCGCGCCCAGGGTGAGGCCGGTGGGCAGCTCGCGCAGCGCCACCCTCCACCAGTCACGCAGACGCAGTTCGCGCAGTGCCAGCGAGCGGATCAGCAGCGAGGTGGCCTGCGATCCGGAGTTGCCGCCCGAGCTCATGATCAACGGAATGAACAGGGTCAGCACCACCGCCTTGGACAGTTCATCCTCGAAGTGCTGCATTGCGCTGGCGGTGAGCATTTCGCCCAGGAACAGCACGCTCAACCAGCCGGCGCGCTTCTTGATCATCTGGCCAAAGCCGATCTGCATGTAGGGCCTGTCCAGCGCCTCCATGCCACCGAACTTGTGCACGTCTTCGGTGGATTCGGCGATCAACGCATCCAGTACATCGTCCACGGTGACGATACCCAGCACATGGCCATGCGCATCCACCACTGGGATGGCGAGCAGGTCGTGGCGGCGGATCAGCCGCGCGACTTCTTCCTGGTCCAGCGACGGGTCCACGGTGACCGGCGGATTGACCTGCGCCACATCCAGGATCGATGCCTCCGGCACGCCGGTGATCAGCCGGCGCATGGTGACCACCTGCTGCAGCACGCGGGTGTGCGGATCGAGCAGATAGATGGCGTAGACCGTCTCGCGGCTGCGCTCCACCTCGCGGATATGCTGCAGGGTGCGGCCCACCGTCCAGTCGGACGGCACCGCCACGAACTCGGTGGTCATCAGCGCGCCGGCAGTGTTGGGTGGGTAGCGCATCAACGCCTGGATCGACAGCCGCGCCTCGGCACTGAGCAACCACAGCAGCGGCTGGCGCTGGTCGGCATCCAGGCCATGGAAGATATCGGTGGCGCGGTCGTCGGCCATCTGCCCGAGCAGCGAGGCGGCCTGTTCCGCAGGCAGTTGCGCGATCAGTTCGCTGGCATCGCGCAGCTCGGGTTGTTCGAGCAGCTTCACTGCACGCGGGGACGGCAACGCGGCCAGCACATGCGCAGCATCGTCGCGGTCGAGGGTGTTGAGATATTCCACCGCATCGGCCGTGTTGAGTTCGGCCAGGGGTGCGGTCAGTGCATCGACGCCTTGGGCAAGGCGCAGGGTTTCGTTGTACATGGTGGTTCGCCTGGTGACGACCGTCGTCGATGACAGCCGGCGAACCTCACGCCTCAGGCGCGCGCCAGCTGGGTCATCGACCCGGGTCTAGGGTGACTGTCGCTGGACATGAGATAGGGCTCCGAGAGTGCGCACCGTCCGGCGATCCGGGCGGCAGCGCGGCGCAGTCTGCGCGCCTGAGTCGGCTTGGTCAATGCCCTGCGCAGGCCATGCTCAGCGACCGTGCAGGCCGTGCGAGTGGCCAGCGTCAGCTGGCGGGCCGGGGCGGCACCTCGCAGCATGCACGCATGGAGACCCGACGCCTGGAGCGTGCGCTCACCTGCCTGTTGCAGCGCGGCCCGGAACAGGCGATGCGCTGGCGACTGCAACGCGGCGCACCGTGCCTCGATGCCGGGATTGGGCGCAGGCAGGCGTCGTTGCCGTGCGGCCGCGTCATGTCATCGGACGGACACCGGTTGCCGGTGGCGTGCTGCGCGCCTCACAGCGCTTGGCGGATCACCCAACCGAAGCGTACCGCCGGCCCGCACCGTTGCACGCAGCGCACGCCAATCCAGGCGGGCACACGCAGGCCGGCGGCATAATGAGCACCTCAACGGAGAACGTGCATGCATAGCGGTGGTCTTGAACTGGCTCTGGTGCTGATGCTGGCCGCCATCGTGGCGGTGCCGGTGTTCAAGCGCTTTGGTCTGGGAGCCGTGCTGGCCTATCTGGTGGCCGGCGTGGTGCTCGGACCCGATGGCGTGGGCGTGGTGCAGGACGCCGAGCGCATCAGCGGTGCGGCCGAGATCGGTGTGGTGATGCTGCTGTTCGTGATCGGGCTGGAGCTATCGCCGGCGCGGCTGAAGGTGATGCGCCATTCGGTGTTCGGCGCCGGCGCCACCCAGGTGGTGGTGACCACGGTGATCCTGGGCGGCCTGCTCATGGTGGGCAATCTGGGCTGGAAGAGCGCGCTGATCATCGGCGTGGCACTGGCCTTGTCGTCCACCGCGGTGGGCCTGCAATTGCTGGCCGAGCGCAAGGCGCTGGGCAGCGACTACGGCCGGCTGGCGTTTGCGATTCTGCTGTTCCAGGACTTGATTGCAATCCCGCTGCTGGCGGCCATTCCGCTGCTGGGCGGCAGCAAGAACGCCACCCTCGCCTGGCCGGACGTGGCCAAGGCCGTGGCGGCGCTGGCACTGGTGATCCTGTGCGGGCGCTTTGTGCTGCGCCACCTGTTCAACGTGGTGGCGCGCACGCGCATGCCGGAGGTGTTTACCGCCAGCGCCTTGCTGGTGGTGCTGGGCACCGCCTGGATCATGCAGGAAGCCGGATTGAGCGCCAGCCTGGGGGCCTTCATTGCCGGCGTGCTGCTGGCCGACTCGGAATTCCGCCATGAACTCGAATCGCAGATCGAACCGTTCGAAGGGCTGCTGCTGGGGCTGTTCTTCATCTCGGTGGGCATGGGCATCGACCTCAACCGCGTGGTCGCCGAGCCCGGCTTGATCGCGGCGGGTGTGGCGATCCTGCTGGTGGTGAAGTTCTCGCTGCTGGTCGGCATCGGCAGCCTCGCCAAGCTGCCGCTGCGCAGCAGCCTGATGCTGGGCAGCGTGCTGTGGCTGGGCGGCGAATTCGCGTTCGTGGTGTTCAACGAGGCCGACCGCGTGGGCCTGTTGGACGCGGCCAATCACGACCGGCTGGTGGCCATCGTCGGTGTGTCGATGGCACTGACGCCGCTGTTGTTGCTGGTCATGCAACGCATCCTCAACGGACCGCTGCGCCTGCGTGCGCCCAAGTCCGAGCGCCCGTTCGACACCATCGATGCGCAGACGCCCAAGGTGCTGGTGGCCGGCATGGGCCGCTTTGGCCAGGTGGTTGCGCGCCTGCTCACCGCGCGGCACGTGCCGTTCGTGGCGCTGGAACATAACCCCGACACAGTGGAAGACCTGCGCCGCTTCGGCAGCCAGCTGTATTACGGCGACCCCACCCGCCCGGAGCTGCTGCGCGCCGCCGGTGCCGACCGCATCAAAGTGTTCGTGATCGCGGTGGACGACCCGGAAACCAATATCAAGACGGTGCGCCTGATCCGTCGCCTGTACCCGCAGGCCACGGTGCTGGCGCGCGCACGCAACCGCCAGCACGCCTGGAAACTGATGGACCTGGGCGCCGAACCGTTCCGCGAGGTATTTGCCTCCAGCCTGGAACTGAGTGGGCGGGTATTGACCTCGCTAGGACTCGGCGAGGCGGATGCGCGCGAACACGTCAAACGTTTCCGCCAGCACGACGAAGACCTGCTCCGCCGCCAGCACCTGGTCTACGACGACGAAGCCAAGGTGATCCAGACCTCGCGCGACGCGCGCGCCGACCTGATGAACCTGTTCGAAGCCGACGTCAAGGCCGACGTGGATGCCGAGCCGGCACCCACCACCATGCACGAGCGTTGAGCCGGCACATCGCACGACGTAGGAGCGTGCCTGAGCGCGATGAAGCTTTATCGGTAATGCCCGTCGCGCTCGGGCGCGCTTCTACGAGGCAGGGAATACCGGCCGCTCGCTGGTAGTCGCCGACTCAAAAATCGGCGAATCGTTGCGCCAACAACAAACGCGCATCAACTCGCGAAGCCGCCCTTTTGTAGGAGCGCGCCTGAGCGCGATGAAGCTTTACCGGTAATGCGCGCCGCGCTCGGGCGCGCTCCTACGAGGCAGCGAATACCGGCCGCTCGCTGGCGAGTGCCGACTCAAAAATCGGCGAATCGTTGCGCCAACAACAAACGCGCATCAACTCGCGAAGCCGCACTTTTGTAGGAGCGCGCCTGAGCGCGATGAGGCTTTACCGGTAATGCCCGTCGCGCTCGGGCGCGCTCCTACGAGGCAGCGAATACCGGCTGCTCGCTGGCGATCGCCGACTCAAAAATCGGCAAATCGTTGCGCCAACAACAAACGCGCATCAACTCGCGAAACCGCGTTTTTGTAGGAGCGCGCCTGAGCGCGATGGGGCTTTACCGGTCATGCCCCGTCGCGCTCCGGCGCGCTCCTACGCGGGCGCTTGTATTGCATGACTGCAATTCATTGCACGCTGTCTGCGTGCACAGCCGCCGCCCGGCGGCGGCGTTTCTGTCGCTCAGCTGCGTGGCTTGCGTGTGGTGCGGGCCGAGGACTTCGTCGCTGCGGCCTTGCTGCCTGCTGCGTTGCTGGTGGTCCTTGGTGCTTTTGCCACGCGCTTGCCTGCACGCTTGGTAGCGGTCTTCTTTGCCGACGTGCTCGAGGCTGCCGCTTGCGCAGGCGTGCTGGCAGACGCCGACGCTCGCTTGGTTGACGCTTTAGTTGCCTTGGACGCGCCACCCGTCCTGGTCGCTTTCTTGGCCGCCTTCTTGGTGGCTTTCTTCACCGGCGTTGCAGCACTGGCACGCGCTTCCGGCGGCCGGCGCGGTGGCGGCTTGCGGCCCGGGGTGAGCGCGCGCCAGGCGTGTCCGCCGTTCATGGCCAGCAGTGCGTCGGCTGCCGAGGGGCCCGCGCTGCCTGCAGCGTAGTTGGGGAAGTCGCTGGCTGGCTGTTTCCACGCATCCAGGATCGGCTGCACGATGCGCCAGGCGCCTTCCACCATGGCTGCGTCCTGGAACAGGCCCGCCTCGCCGTTCATGCAGTCCTGTAGCAGGCGCTCGTAGCCCACCGTGTATTCCTTGGGAAACCAGTCGCGATAACGGAAGTCCATGCGCACCGGCGCCAGCGCGACCTGTGCGCCCGGGCGCTTGACGTCGAACTGCAGCGAGATGCCTTCATCCGGCTGGATATGCAGCACCAGCCAGTCGGGGCCGTAGCCGCCCACTTCAGTGCTGCGGAACGGTGCCAGTGGCGCGGGCTTGAAGCGGATCGCGATCTCGGTGGTGCGTTCGCGCAGGCGTTTGCCGGTGCGCAGGTAGAACGGCACGCCGGCCCAACGCCAGGTGTCGACCTGCAACTTCATCGCCACGTAGGTTTCCGTGTCCGAATCGTCCGGCACGGTGTCTTCTTCGCGGTAACCGGGGACGGCGTTGCGATTGACCGCGCCGGAGGCGTATTGCCCGCGTACCACGTCCTCTGGCTTGATCGGGCGTACCGCTTCGATGACTTCCGCACGCCGGCGATGCATGGCCTCGGTGGTGAAGGCGGCCGGCGGCTCCATTGCGATCATCGCCAGCAGCTGGAACAGGTGATTGGGCACCATGTCGCGCAGGCACCCGGTGGGGTCGTAAAAGCGGCCGCGCCCTTCCACGCCGATGGTTTCGGCGGCGGTGATCTGCACATGATCGATGCGGTCGCGGTTCCACACCGGCTCGAACAGGCCATTGGCGAAGCGGAACGCCAGGATGTTCTGCACGGTTTCCTTGCCCAGGAAATGGTCGATGCGGAACACCTGATCCTCGTGCAGCACCTTGGCCACGGTGGCATTGAGCGCGACGGCGCTGGGCAGGTCGTGACCGAAGGGCTTTTCCACGATCACGCGACGCCAGCCCTGGTTTTCGCGCTGCTTGACCAGACCGGCTTCGCCCAGGTTGAGCAGCACCGGCTCGAAGAAGCGCGCGGCGGTGGCCAGATAGAACAGCACATTGCCTTGCGTACCGTAGCGCTTGTGCAGTTTCTCCAGCACGCCGTCCAGCGCCTGGTAGGCGCCCACATCGGTGAAGTCGCCGCGCAGGTAATGCATGCGCTCGCGCAGCCAGTCCCAGGTGTCGGTGTCGAATTCGTCGGTCTGGAATTCCGCATCGCGGCTGCTGAGCAGCTGCGTCATCGATTGGCCCATGTTGCTGCGCCAGGCGCGCTCGCTGATGTCGCCGTGGTCCATGCCGACGATGGCGAATTGCTCGCCCAACGCACCGGCGCGGCGCAGGTTGTACAGCGCCGGCATCACCAGCCGCCGGGTCAGATCGCCGCGCGCGCCAAATACCACGATGATGCAGGGCGGTGTGGTCTGTTGCTCGTTCATGGATGTGTTTCCTCTTCGCCCATGCGTCCGTGCAGGCGCAGTGCCGCATTGACCAGGGCCACGTGGGAATACCCTTGCGGGAAGTTGCCAAGCATGCGTTTTGCCCGTGGGTCGTACTCTTCGGCGAGCAGGCCCACGTCGTTGCACAGTCCGAGCAGGCGCTCGAGCAATGCGCGCGCTTCGTCGGTACGACCGACCAGCGCGAAATTTTCCACCAGCCAGAAACTGCAGGCCAGGAACGTGCCCTCGCCCGCCGGCAGGCCATCGGCGCTGTCGTCGGCGCGATAGCGTTCGACCAATCCGTCGATGGTGAGCTCGCGCGCGATCACATCGGCGGTTGCCGCGATGCGTGGGTCGTCGGCCGGCAAAAAGCCGACGATCGGAATCAGCAGCAGCGATGCGTCCAGGCGGTCCGAGCCATAGCTCTGCACAAAGTGCCCGTCCGGGTGCACGCCCTTCTCCAGCACTTCGGCGCGGATCTCCTCGGCGATGCGGCCCCAGTGCGCGCGTTTTTCTGCAGTGGCATGGGTGATGCCGTCGCGGGTGCCGCAATCGAAGGCCAGCCAGGCCATCACCTTGGAATGCACGAAGTGGCGGCGCTCGTCGCGGATTTCCCAGATGCCTTCATCGGGTTGGCGCCACAGCGTTTCCAGCGTGTCGAGGATCTTTTCCAGCAGCGAAGCAGAAGAACCATCGTCATCGGACGGCGGCGCCACGCCTTTTTCGCGCGCGTAATGGAAGGCGCCAATCAGCTCGCCGTAGACATCGAGCTGGAACTGATCCACCGCGCCGTTGCCGATGCGCACCGGGCCGGAGTTCTCGTAACCGGGCAACCAGTGCGCTTCCCATTCCTGCAGGCGGCGTTCGCCACCAATGCCGTACAGCGCCTGCAGTTGATCGGGCGAACCGGCGATGGTGCGCTGGACCCAGTCGCGGAACGAGGCAGCTTCGTCGCGATAGCCGGCCTGCAGCAAGGCGATCAGCGTGAACACCGAATCGCGTAGCCAGCAGTAGCGGTAATCCCAGTTACGCGTGCCGCCCAGATGCTCGGGCAACGAGGCGGTGGGCGCGGCCACGATGCCGCCGGTGGGCAGATAACTCAGCCCCTTCAACACCACCAGCGAGCGGCGCACCTGCTCGGTCCACGGGCCGACGTCGGTACAGCGGCGCGCCCAGCCATGCCAGAACGCGGTGGTGCGTTGCAGCGCCTGCTCCGGGTCGATCGCCGGTGGCGTGGGCTGGTGCGAAGCGCCGTGGCTGAGCAGGAACCAGGTGCTCTCGCCGTCGCGCAGGGTGAAGTCCGCTTCGGTGCCCATGTCCTCGCCGTGCAGCGCCTGCGGCGAGCGCAGTGCGAGCTGATCGGGGCCGGCGATGGCGCGGATGCCGTCGTCGATGCGCGTCACCCACGGCACCGTGCGGCCATAGTTGAAGCGGAAGGTCAGGCGCATGTGCATGGGCACTTCGCCCTGCACGCAGCGTACGATGCGCACCAGGTGCTGATGCACCTCGCCGTCTACGCTGGCCACCATGAAATCGACCAGCTCCACCGTGCCGGTATCGGTGCTCAGCCGTGTGCACAACACCAGGCTGTCGTCTTCGTAGGCACGTTCGCTGCGGAAGTCCGCTGCGGGCGCCAGTGCCCATTGCCCGTGTTGCTCGTCGCCCAGCAATGAGGCGAAAACCGCATCGGAATCGAAGCGTGGCAGACACAGCCAGTCGATGGTGCCACGGTGGTCGACCAGGGCCGCGCTGTGGCAATTGCCCAGCATGGCGTGGTCCTCGATACGCACGCTCATCGTATGGGCGCTTCCTTCCGGCGAAAGAACATGCAGTCTTGCATGTGCGGTGTCGGGATCAGGTTACGAATACGCCGGCAAGCGCAGCAACGGTGGCACCGTGTGTTCCAGCCGACGGATCAGTGCCGGGTCCATGTAGGCATAGTCGTCGGGAATCTGCAGCGACAGCACGCGGCAATGGCGCAGATGCGCGGCGAAGCGTTTGCGCAGCAACTGCAGATGGCGGCGCTCCATCACCAGCACCAGCTCGGCCTCATGCAGCAGTTCGGGGGTGACCTGTACGTCGGCATCGGCAGCCAGACCGGCCGACTGGGTCTGCACGCCGGGCCAGTCGGCGAACACGCGCTCGGCAGTGGGGCTGCGCAGGCGGTTGCGGCTGCACACGAACAGCACCCGCAGCGGTTGCCCGCCGCGCCGGCTCAGCGGCCTTCGCGCAGGAAGCGCGCCATCGACGACACGCCCGGCAGCGCCGGTTCGAACTGGCCGGCCACATCGATGAAGCCGCGCATGATGGCGATCTCGCGCGGGGTGCGGTTGAGCGCATCGCGACGATCGGCGTCGGCACCGGCGCGCAGCAGGCGCTGCACCAGCAGCGGCAGCCCGTGCAGCGCGGCCAGATGCAACGGGCCGAAGCCACGCTGATCGGCCACATCCAGCGAGACGTCTTCGTCCAGCAGGCGTTCGACGCCGGCCAGCACCACCTTCTCGTCGCAGGCGGTGCCCGGTTCGGCACGCGCGCCCAGCAGCAGCAGCAACGGGCTGACCCGGCCGCCGGCCAGATGGTCCGGGTCGGCACCGGACAGCAGCACGGTATCCAGCAGGGCCAGCAGGCGGGTCTTGTCGCGCGCGGTGAAGCCGTACAGCGCCGCGCAATGCAGCGGCGCCAGCCCCTGATCGTCGGTGGCATGCACATCGGCTGCCGCAGTGAGCAGGCGCGCCACGATGTCCGGCAGGCCCAGCGCGCAAGCCAGCATCAGCACGGTGACCCCGCCCGGCAGGCGGTGTTCGATCTGTGCGCCGGCCTGCAGCAAGGCGGCCACGATCTCGGTCTGGCGCATGCTTACCGCCGCCGACAACGGGGTGGCGCCGCTGTTGGCTGCGCGCTGCGGATCGGCGCCACGCCCGAGCAGATGCGCCACCACGCCGAGATGGCCGCCACCGGCCGCACGCAGCAGCGCGGTGCAGCCCTGCGCGTCGACGGCATCCACCGGCAGCCCCAGGTCGATCAGGCGACGCACGGCGTCGGTGTCGCCGGTCATCGCCGCGGACGGCACATCGGCCTCGCGCAGCGTGCGGCGTGGCAGCGACCAGATCCGCCAGTCCAGCCAGTCGGCCAGATCGCGGCGGCCGATCGACAACGCCACGCCGAGCGGGGTCTGCCCGTCGGCAGCGCGCGCTTCCGGCGAGGCGCCCTGCTTGACCAGTAATTTCAGCGACGCGTCGCGGCCCAGCGCGGTGGCCAGATGCAGTGCGGTCATGCCATGGCTGTCGCGCGCTTCGCGGTCCACCCCGTGTTCCAGCAGCCACTGCTGCAGGCGCAGCCAGCCCAGCCGCACCGCCAGCGACAATGGGGGGTCGCCCGCCGCCGACGGCGCGAACGGGTCGGCGCCGCGGTCGAGCAATTCCAGCGCGAACTGTTCCAGCCCGCGCGATGCGGCGTCGTGCTGCACGCAGGCACTGAGCAGCCGGGTCAGCCCACCGGCGCCGGCCGGCGACACGCCATGGCGCAGCAGGGCCTGCATGGCCGGCACCGCCTCCACGCCGCGCGAGAGCAGCGCAAACATGGGCACATCGCCGCAGGCATCGCGCACTTCGGCATCGGCGCCGTGGCGCAGCAGCCAGTCGACCGCATCGGCATTGAGCGCCAGATGCGCGTCGTGCAGCAGGCCGCCGAGTTCTTCCGGGCCGCACAACCGCGCCAGGGCGGTCAGGCCGTCACGCTGGCCGAACTGCAGGCCTTCGCGCAGCAGCACCAATGGCGGGCGATCCGGCAGCACGGTCACACCCGGGGTGTCGCCCGGGGCGTCGCTGACGGCGGCCGGCAGCGGGTAGGCCGGATCGAGCAACTGCACGATCGCCCAGCGCCCGGCTTCGGCCGCCACGTCCACAGCGCGGCGGCCATGCACATCGGCCGCGTCGGCCGGCACCTGCAGATCCAGCAGGCGGCGAATCAGCGCAGGCGAGACGCTGTCGGCGGCGCAGGCGAGCATCACCGCATTGCGGCCCTCGCCATCGACGGCCAGGACATCGGCCTTGCGCGCCACCAGGCGTTCGAGCACCGCGCTGCGCGCCTGCCGCGCGGCGTCCAGCAACGGCGTGCGGCCGAGCAGATCGCGCGCTTCCAGGTTGGCCCCGGCCGAGAGCAGCGCCTCGACGATGTCGCCATGTCCCGCCAGCGCGGCTTCGTGCAGGGCGCTACGGCGCTGCCGGTCGCGCGCATCCACGCGGGCCTTGTGCTTGAGCAGCAGCTGCACACCGGCCGGGTCGTCCTCTTCGGTGCCGGCGGCTGCCAGCAGCACCGGTGCGCCGCCGTCCGGTTCGGAATGGGCACCGCGCTCCAGCAGGAATTTCGCCAGCCGCCAGTTGCCGACCTGGCAGGCCATTGCCAGCGGCGAGTGGCCGTCGTTGTTGAGCGCATCGAGTTCGGCGGCGGCATCGCGCAACAGCGCGGCCACGCCGGGGTCGGAACTGCGTACCGCATGGTGCAACGGGGTGTTGCCGTCGTTGTCGCTGGCGCGCGGGTCGGCACCGTTGGCCAGCAGGGTCATCACCGCATCCGGGCGGCCATGCCAGCTGTCGCGGGTGGCGGCCAGCAGCGGGGTCATGCCGCGGTGCGGCTGGTTGACGTCCACGCGCCGCACGATCAACTCGCGCAACAGGCGCAGGTCCGGCAGCACCGCCGCCAGTGCCGGCAGGCTGCGTTGGTCGCGCCATTCCGGCAGCGGCATCGCCTGCGGGTCGGCACCGGCCTCCAGCAGCTGCAGCGCGCGATCCACCCGGCCGCTGCGCGCGGCCTCGAACAATTCGGGCACCAGCTGATGCTGGGCCACCGGCTCCAGCGGGCGCGGCTCGGCGGCGGCCTCATTGAAGAAATCGGCCGCCTGGCGTGCCACCGGCGCATCGCTGCGGGTCGGTGCGGCGGTGCGTTGCAGCAGCAGGTGGGCGGCCGGCAGCAACGCGGCGGCGGCAATCGCCAGGCCCCAGCGCAGGCTGTCGGACAACCAGCCCGGCCAGGCCAGCGCCACCCCCAGCGTGCACACCGCCAGCACCAGCGCGGCCGCCAGCAGGCCACGCCAGGCATGCAATTCCTGCGTGGCCAGCGCATGCCAGCGCGGCGCCAGCGCACCACCGTCGCGCTCGACCTCGCCCCACAACGGCCAGGTCCGCCACAGGCCCAGCAACGCGGCGCTGATCGCCACGCTCAGCGCCAGCGCCGCGGCCAGGCTGCCGCTGTCGCGCAGGGCGGTCAGCGGCCAGCTGATCAGTGCGGCCAACGCCAGCAGCCCGACGCCCCAGATCGTCAGCAACGGTGGCAGCGTCTGGGCAATGGCACGCGGCTGGGTCGCCAGCGCGCGGCTGCCGCGCGCCCACGACACCGCCAAGGCAAAAGCCGGCTGGGCCAGCCACAGACTCACCGCGGCAATGCCGCCGCCAAACCCGCCCAGCAGGGACAACCCCACACCGGCGGCGCCAGCCAGGGCGGCGGCGCGCACCCGCGCGGCACGCTGCGGCTCAGTCATGGTCGCACTCGCCCGCCAGCACCACCGTCTTGGGTAGCTGCAGATAGAACCCGTGCTTGCCAAGCGCCTCGCGCACGGTGGCCGCATCGGCCTGCGCCAGGCGCCGCTCAGGCGTCAACGCCACCTCCAGCACGAAGGTCAATGGCGCCAGCTGCGTGTGCACGGCAGCGGGAAGACCGGAGAAGTCGTCACGCGTGGCGAGATAGACGAAGGTGTCCTGCTTGCGTTGGCTTTTATAGACGTAGGCGTGCATGCGCGCGTGATCGCGCTCGTAAGAGAGATGGGCCGCAGGATTGTGTCCCAATTGCGGCGACGGCGAAAGCGCGGCAGCTGCGAAAAATCCCAGCTGCGTCAGCGACATGACCGGCGCGTTCAGTTGCGCCATCGACGGGGCCCAGCCACGCCATCGATATACTGCGAGCACTTTTTGCCAGCCAGACCACCGTGAGCCAAGCGCAGCATTCGTCCCAGATGGCCCCGGTCGCCGTCACCGCCTTCACTTCCACCACCGCGCTCGGTGCCGGTCTCGCGGCCCAGGCCGCCGGCCTGCGGGCGCAGCGCAGCGGCCTGCGTCGCAACGATTTCGGGCCGCAACCGCTGCCCTGCTGGATCGGCCGCGTCGACGGCGTGGAAGACGTGGTCCTGCCCGCCGCATTGCAAGGCTGGGACTGCCGCAACAACCGCCTGGCCTGGCTGGCCCTGCAGCAGGATGGCCTGCTGGACGCGGCGCAGGCCGCCGCCCAGCGCTACGGCGCCGAGCGTGTGGCGGTGATCATCGGCACCTCCACCTCCAGCATCGGTGCCAGCGAAGAGGCCTATACACGGTTGGTGGAAGACGCCGACGGCGCGCGCTTCCCGCCCGATCTGGAGCGCCCGATCGTGCACACGCCGCATTCGCTGGGCGACTTCGTGCAGCACGCCACCGGCCTGCGCGGCCCCAGCGTCACCGTGGCCACCGCCTGTTCGTCCAGCGCCAAGGTGTTTGCGCAGGCAGCGCGGCTGATGGCCGCCGGGGTGATCGACGCGGCCCTGGTCGGTGGCGTGGACACGCTGTGCGGCAGCGTGCTGTTCGGCTTCAACTCGCTGCAGGTGGTGGCGCCGGAGATGTGCCAGCCGTTCGACGCACGCCGGGTCGGGCTGAGCCTGGGCGAGGCCGGCGGTTTTGCGCTGGTCGAACGCACCGAGGCAGCGCCGGACGCGGCGCTGTGGCTGTATGGCTATGGCGAATCCAGCGATGCGCACCATATGTCCGCGCCGCATCCGCAGGGCCTGGGCGCGCAGCTGGCGATGCGCGGCGCGCTCGAACGTGCCGGCCTGGAGCCGGGCGCGGTGGGCTATCTCAACCTGCACGGCACTGCCACCCCGGCCAACGACAGCGTGGAAGCGGCTGCGGTGGCGGCGATCTTCCCCGATACCCTGCACGCCAGCTCGACCAAGGCCTGGACCGGGCACACCCTGGGCGCGGCCGGCATCGTGGAATCGGTGATCGCACTGCTGGCGCTGCGCGACGACCTGCTGCCCGGCACCCTCAATAGCGAGGTGCCCGACCCGGCCTGCGGCCCGCAGATCCGTTTCGATACTGCCCACTCCCGGATCGATTACGCAATGAACAACTCTTTCGGTTTTGGCGGCAACAACTGCTCGCTGCTGTTCGGGCGGGCAGGCTGATGCTGACCGCCACCATCGAAGGCATCGGCTTCTGGGCCCAGGGCCTGCCCCACTGGGAGGCCGCGCAAGCCTTCGTGCACGGCGGCGCGCTGCAGGACACCCCGGCGCGTCCGGCGCCGCAGCTGCTGGCCGCCAATGAACGCCGCCGCGCACCGGACACGGTGGCGGTGTCGCTGGAAGCCGCGCTGGCCGCCTGCACGGCCGCCGGACGCGCCCCGGCCAGCCTGCCCTCGGTCTTCACTTCCACCCACGGCGATCTGGCCATCACCGATTACATGTGCACCACCCTGGCCAGCGACCCGCTGGCCATCTCGCCGACCAAGTTCCACAACTCGGTGCACAACGCCGCGGCCGGCTACTGGACCATCGGCGCCGGTGCGATGACCCCGACCACCGCGATCAGCGCCAACGCGGCCAGCTTCGCGCAAGGCCTGCTGGAAGCGCTGGTGCAGCTCACCGACGGCGTGGATGCGGTGCTGCTGGCCGGCTACGACGCGCGCTCGGTCGGGCCGCTGGGCCGGATCTCGCCCAGCCAGGGCCTGCTCGGGGGCGCGCTGGTGCTAGGCCGTGCCGGCCAGGCCGGCAAGCCGCAACTGCAGGCGCGGCTGGACGACGGCGTGCCCTCGCCAGCCGAGGGACCGTTGTCGCGGCATGTCGCCGGCAACGCAATGGCGCCGATGCTGCCGCTGTTCGAGCTGTTGGCCGGCGCTGGCAAGGCCGTGGCACTGCATGCCGGCCCTGGCCGCGTGCTGCATGTGGAGCTGCAACGATGAGCCGGGTACCCCTGAGCCGCGAAGACACCGCCATCCTGGTGCCGGCCCTCAACGAGGCATTGCGCATCCGCGAAGTGGTCACCGATGCGCTGACCTATTGCTCGCATGTGATCGTGATCGACGACGGCTCCGACGACGGCACGGCCGATTGCATCGCCGACCTGCCGGTCATCCTGATCCGCCACCCGCAACGCAGGGGCAAGGGCGCCGCGCTCCGCAGCGGGTTTGCACGCGCCCAGCAGATCGGCATGCGTGCGGTGATGACCATGGACGGCGACGGCCAGCACAAGGCCGCCGACTTCCCGCGCCTGCTGGCGGCGGCCAACCGGCATCCCGGCTGCGTGATCGTCGGTGCACGCATGCGCAAGCGCGCCACCCAGCCCACCATCCGCCGGATCGGCAACGACTTCGGCGACTGGGGCATCGCCTGGGCCTGCGGCTTCCAGCTGGTGGACAGCCAGAGCGGGCAGCGGCTCTACCCGGCCTCGGTGTTCACCCTGCCCGACGTGCCCGGCGAAGGCTTCGTGTTCGAAGCGCAGTTGCTGATTTCGGCTGCGCGCCAGGCCGGTGCGCGCGTGGTCGCGGTGCCGATCGAAACCCGCTACGCCGGCAGTGCGCCCGGCACCTTCCGCAAGAGCCACTTCCGGCTGGTGCGCGACCTGTGGGAAATCACCTCGCACGTGGTCGTCCAGGCCTGGACGTATGGGCACATCTGGCGCGAATACCGCAACGTGCGCGCCAACCCGGTGATCGTTGACGATGCCGACGGCGAATTTGCTACTGTGCCGGCGGTCACCAAGAGCAACCCGTCCCCATGAATGCACAGCGTACCGATGTCGTCATTACCGGTGGTGGACTGGCCGGCCTGAGCCTGGCCCTGCAACTGAAGCAACGCGACCCGGAGCTGGCGATCACCGTGCTGGAGCGCCGCGCGCACCCGGTGCGCGAGGCCGCCTTCAAGGTCGGCGAATCCACGGTGGAAATCGGCGCGCATTATTTCGCCGATGTGCTGGGCCTGCGCGAGCATCTGGAGACGGAGCAGATCCGCAAGTTCGGCTTCCGCTTCTTTTTCTCCGACAAGCGCGACGACATCGACCGCTGCACCGAACTGGGCGTGAGCAAGATCCTGCCGACACCGTCGTGGCAGATCGACCGTGGCCGCTTCGAGAATTTCCTCGGCGAACGCGCCCGCGCGCAGGGCATCACCTTTCTCGACAGCTGCAGCGTCAAGGGCGTTGAGTTGTCCGGGGACGAGGCCGATCACGCGGTGCGTTACGAACAGGCCGGCGTGCAGACGACGCTGAGCGCGCGCTGGGTGGTGGATGCCAGCGGGCGCGCCGGCCTGCTCAAGCGCAAGCTCGGCCTGGCGCAGGACAACGCGCACAACGCCAACGCCGTGTGGTGGCGCGTGGAAGGGCTGATCGACCCGAATGGCTGGTCGCAGGACAGCAGCTGGTTGCAGCGCTGCACCCCGCCCGATCGCTGGCGCTCGACCAATCACATGTGCGGGCCGGGCTACTGGTTCTGGCTGATCCCGCTGTCTTCGGGCGCGCATTCGCTGGGCATCGTCTGCGATGCGGACATGCATCCGCTGGAGACGATGAACACCCACGACAAAGCCATGGACTGGCTGCGCCTGCATCAACCGCAGGTGGCCGCCACGCTCGACAAGGCCGACTACCGGCTGCAGGACTTCCTGTTCCTGCGCAAGTTCTCCTACGGTTGCAAGCAGGTGTTTTCATCGCAGCGTTGGGCGCTCACCGGCGAGGCCGGGTTGTTCCTGGACCCGTTCTATTCGCCCGGCAGCGACTTCATCGCCATCTCCAACACCTACATCTGCGAACTGATCGGCCGCGATCGCATCGGCAAGTCGCTCAGCCCGTATGTGGAGCTGTACCAGCAGCTGTATTTTTCGTTCTACGAAAACACCCTGACCCTGTATCAGGACCAGTACGCACTGTTCGGCGACGAGCAGGTCATGCCGGTCAAGGTGATCTGGGATTACACCTACTACTGGTCGCTGCTGGCGCCCTTGTTCTGCGCCGGGCGCATCGCCGACCTGAGCCTGCTCTCGCGCATGAAGGCAGATTTCCTTTACGCGCGCGACATGAATCTGGCCATGCAACGCGTGCTGCACGACTGGGGCGTGCGCAATACCGAACAGCGCATCACCGGCGGCGAAGGACGCCTGCTGGATCAGTACCTGATCGGCTGGTTCAACGAACTCAACGGCGCGTTGAACGACACCCTGGACGACGACGCCTTCGTCGCGCGCATCCACGCCAACGTGGCGCAGATGGCAGTGCTGGCCCGCGAAATCCTGCAGCAGGCACGCCAGCGCCACCCGGACCTACCCGACCATGGCCTGGATGCGCTGACCGCCACTGCCAGCGGCGCGCCTATCCTGACGGCCACGTGGTACGCCGACGCGGCGTGAGCTTGAGCGAGCGCGCCGATACGCGGTGAGTTCTGGCGAGCGTCGCATGCGCGACGCTCTCGCCGGATAATTAGGCGGCCGCTTTATTGCAAGCCCTGCAAGGACCATCTCGACTGGTCCTTGCAGCAACGGCGCAGACCATCCGCTCTGCGCCGTTGCTGCCGGGATCAAGCAATCAGATAGCGACGCCTGCATCGTGCGTGTCGCGATCACTTGACTGTCTTCACGTCTGGTCGAGGGCGCGGCGCCCTCACCGCTCGCGGGACACGCCGTCAACCCGTCCATGGGGGCTCGGTGGCGGCATCCATGCCGCCACACGGTCCCGCAATCGGCGAGGGCACCACGCCAGACAGTTGGCCGGTGGTTTTGTTGAAAGGCAAAGACACCGCGTCGCAGCATGCTAGTCGCTGTTGAAAATCCATGCACACCGACCATCTCCACTGGTCCTTGCCCGCCTACCGTCGCGGGACCCTTGGCGGCATGGATGCCGCCACGGAGCTACATGGATGTACTCGCAGCGTGTCCTGCGATGGTGGGCGGGCAAGGGCCCTGCAGCAACGGCGCAGATGATCCGCTCCGCCCCTGATCTTTCCGGACCGAGCAATCAGGTCGAGACGCCTGCACTGTGCGTATTGTCATCACTTGGGTCTGTTGAAGCTTGGTCGAGGGCCCCTGCAGTAAAGCCACCGGCCAACCGCTCTACTCCCGACGCATCCGCACCGTTCAATCACTCTCAGGACGAGCATGAGCGTCATCGCCGTTGCGACGTTCCAACGCAGGACTGGTCAAGGGCGCGACACCCCGCCGTTTACGGGAACATACGGTGAATCCGTTCTAAGAGCGCCGTGGCGGCGTCCATGCCGTCAAAGGTTCCACAAGCGCCGAAGCCAACCTGGTCGCGCATTGGAGGCCAGCCACAGGGCCGGCCGCACCCACCTCGCGCCAAGCGCCTGCGTTTTGCCAGCCGTCCTCAGCCCATCCCACCATTGACGCCAATGACCTGGCCATTGATGTAACCGGCAGATTCCGAACACAGGAAGGCGACCAGCGCGGCGACTTCGTCGGGTTTGCCCACGCGCCCGGCGGGTACCAATTGCTTGATCACCTCCGGCGCAAAACTTTCGCCGACCATCTCGCTTTCGATCACGCCGGGCGCGACGACATTGACCGCGATCCCGCGGCTGGCCATCTCCCGCGACAACGATTTGGTCGCCCCATGCAAGGCCGCTTTGGCGGCGGCGTAGTTGGTCTGCCCGCGATTGCCCAGCACCGCCGCCACCGACGACACACTGACGATGCGGCCCCAGCGCGTGCGCGCCATCGGCAGCAGCAACGGTTGGGTGACGTTGAAGAACCCGTGCAGCGAGACATCGATGACGCGATGCCACTGCTGCACATTCATGCCCGCCATCGGTGCGTCGTCATGGATACCGGCGTTGTTGACCACGATCTGGACCGGCCCGGCTTCCAGCAACTGCTCCAGCGCCGTACCGCTGGCCTGCGCATCGGCCACATCGAACGCCACCGCCTCCGCGTGGCCCCCGTCGGCCACGATGGCGGCCACCACGGCTTCTGCGCGCGCAAGATTGCGATTGGCATGCACGATGACATGCCGCCCCTGCGCCGCCAGCTGGCGGCAGATCGCACCGCCAAGATCGCCGCTGCCACCGGTCACCAGTGCACGACGCTGCGGAATGGATGTGCTCATGACAGTCCCGATAAAGCCGCGTAAAAGACGGCGGAAAGAGCCTCATCCTAACGACTGGCAGCAGGCGCAGGAATAGAGCGCCCGCATCGATCGCCCATATTCGGCAGGAGCGCGCGCGCAATGAGGCTTTAGCGGTGACGCTTCATCGCGCGCAAGCGCGCTCCTACAGGGTCTGTGCAGCGCCCAGCATCACCGTGGCACGCCCTTCGGCAAGCAATTGCGCGCCGTGGGTCAGGCGAAAACTGTATTGCTGGCTGTCCTCGCCCTGCATCAGCACCTGTGCGTCGCAGTCGATCGCATCCGGCAGCGTGTCCAGATACGTCACATGCAGCTCAACGCCACGCAGCGCCACCAGCATGCCCGGGCGTACCGGCTTGCCGGATGCACGGCCCAGCAGGCCGCCATGCACGGCCATGGCCTGCGCGCCGTATTCGCATAGATGCAGCGCGCGCAAGCGCCCGTTGGAACGCAATGGATGCGCGTCGCTGCGATGCGCATGACTGCGCAGCACGATGCGCTGCGCGTCCCAGTCGACCAGCTCTTCCCACAGGCACATGCTGCCCTGGTGCGGAATCAAGGCGGCAATCGCGTCACGTCCCTGCATGCGGCTCTCCATCGCGTCTGCGCTCCAGTGCCGGCTCACGCGAGACCAGCAGCGCGAGAATGAAATTGAACATTACGCCAAGCGCCACGGTAGTGCCGATCGCGCGCAGTACCGGGATGCTCGATGCAGCCAGCAGTGCAAACACCAGCAGCGTCATCAGGCTGCACACGATCAAGGCATGCAGCGTGCGCAGCTGGTCGGCATGATCGTCGCCGGCATGATCGAAGAACAGCGCGTAATCCAGCCCCAGGCCGGCGGCCAGGATCAGCGCGATCAGGTGGAACAGGTTGAGCTCCACACCGGTGCCACGCAGGATCGCCAGGATCAGCACCGTGGTCAGCGCCATCGGCAACAGCACGCGCACGATGCGGCGCGGACTGCGCAGCGCGACCGCCACGGTAACCGCCAGCAACAGCGCTGCCAGTACCAAGGCGCCCAGCACGCGGCCGCGGTAGGCGGCCACCAGCGATTCGGAGGCGTCTTTCAGATCCAGCAACTGCGCGCCGCTGCCTTGCACGGCGGTGGCCAGCACCGCCGGGTCGCGCAGGCCCGCCAGCGACACCAGGGCGGTGCTGCGATCGCCGCGGCCCAACAGCAACCCGCCGACCGACGTGGCCAGCGGCGAGCCGGCCAGATCCTTCGGTAATAGCGGTGCGGCGCGCTTGGCGGCGTCCAGATCCTGCAGGAACGGCGCAAACGCATCGCCGCGGAATGGCGTGGTGGCGACGGCCTGTTCGGTCAATGCGCGCGCCTGCGCGGCATCGGGCAACGCGGCCTGACGCGCATGCTGGGTCTTGGCGCTGGGCAGATAGCGTGCCGCCATGTCGTAACCGACCAGCGCACCATCGCGCACCAGCGCATCCAGGCGCGGGCGCAACTGCTCGCTGGCCTGCAACGCCGCCTCATCGCTGGCTGCCGGCAGCGCCAGCACGTAACGCACATCGGGGGCGCCCAGTTCCTGACGCAACCGGGTGTCCTGGGCCAGGGCCTTGGGCGGCACCGGGGTGAGCTTGGACAGATCGTTCTGCCAGAACTGCCCCGGTGCAAAGGCGATCACCGCGATGCCGATCACCGCGATCGCCGCCAGGCTGAGGCGTGGGCGCGGCAGCCGCGCGATGCCGCGCCACAGCAGCGCCAGCATGCGCGAGTCGGCGTAGTCGCGCGGCGCCGGGTCGATCAACCACGGCAGCAACCAGCGTGTGGTGATGGCGGCAGTCGCCAGCCCGGCGATGGTGAATACCGCCAGCTGCCGCAGGCCATCCACGCCGGAAAACAGGAAGGTCACATAGGCAATGCAGGTCGACACCACGCCGGTAGCCAGCGTGGGCCAGAGATGGCGCGCGTTGTCGCGCGGATCCAGGCCGGGCCGCTGATGACTGAACAGGTGGATCGGGTAATCCTGCACCACGCCGATCAGGGTGAACCCGAAGGCCACGGTGATGCCATGCACGCCGTCGAACAGCAGCGCTACGGCACTCAGACCAGCCAGCCCGGCACTGGCCAACGGCAACACGCCCAGCACCGGAATCTTCCAGCTGCGGTAGGCGATCAACAGCAACAGCACCAGGCCCACCGTGTCCAGCGTGCCGATCCACTGCGACTCGCCTTGCGTGCGCGCGGTGATCTCCACTGCAAACGCGCCCGGCCCGGTCAGCGTCAGCCGCGTGCCAGTGCCCTTGCTGACCTTGGCAAACGCCGCCTGCGCCGCGTCGTAGGCCAGTTGCTGGCCGGTGGGATCGAACCCGGCCGCGCGCGTCTGCACCAGCAGCAAGGCCGAGCTGCCGGCCCGGTCGAACCACACCTCGTTACGCGTCTGCGGCGCGGCTGCCGGCTGCAGGGTTTCGGCAAGATGCAGCACTTCCAGCGTGGGGTCGCGCGGCAGCAGCGGCTCCACCAATGCCGCTGCCGGTGAACCCAGATCCTGCACGCGCGCCTGCAACGCCGCCTGCAGGTTCGATGCATCCAACGGTGCCTGGTCGAAGCTGTCGCTGAGCAGATACCGATAGGGCAGCAACCGTTCGGGAATCGCATCCAGGCCGGCAGCGCCGCCATTGGCGACCAACTCGAACAACGCCGGCTGCGCACCCAATGCGTCGCGTAGCTGCTGCGATTGCGTCGCCAACGTGTTCGGGTCGCTATTGGACAACGCCATCAGCAGCAGCCGCGAGCCCGGGCCTTCGCCCAGTTCTTCGATCAGCAGTTTCTGCGCCGGCGTGCGCGGGGCGGGCATGAACTTGCGCAGGTCGCCGGTGACCTTGAGTGTCTCGCTCAACCAGATCCCGGCCACCACCAGCAAGGCCAGCCACAGCAACGCCAGGCCGATGCGGCGGTTTGCATTCAACTTAAACGCCATGGTGTGCGTGTCCTGGTGCAGCGGCCGCACGTCCACCGGCCGCGCGCGCAGCATGCAAGGTCAGCGGCAGCACACGCTTGCCGAAGGTGGAGGGTGTGATCTCTCTGCAGACGACCGGCGCAACCCTCCCGCGCGCGGTCACGCGCCCGAACCGTGGCACAGCGTGGTCAGCGCGGCGGCATCGGTGACGTTGGCCGCCTCGCGGGCCGCACCAGCCAGCAGCGTGCGCTGCACGTCGCCCTTGCCCGGCACGCTTTCGATACACCGCAGCTCGTCGTTGCGCCCGTACAGACGCAATTCGCGTACCTGCTTGGCAACGGCGGCGTCCCTGGGCTGCAGCGTCAATGCCCAGGCTTGGGGTCGGCCTTGTCCGCTGACGCGGTACTGCTGTTCCAGCAGTGCACGGTCGCCGGCCAGCAATGCGCCGAAGCCGGATTTCAATCCAGCCAGCTCAGGCACGCGGCTCAACGAAAAACGTCGCGGCGGTTTGCCTTCGCGTTCCAGCACGCCTTCGTCGCCTTGCAAGGTGGTGGTTTCGCGATACGGCGCGCTGACCTCGCGCACCAGCGTCTGCGCATCCGGGCGACGGTAGTGGCCCTGCACGCGCAATGGCGTCTTCAGCAGGGCCGAGCCACGCAGTTCGACGAATTCGGTACTGACCGGTGCCGGGCGTGCCAGGCGCTGCAGCACCTGGCCGACGTCCAGCGCCTCAGGCGGTGCGGCGCATAGCGGTGCGGCGCTGAACAGCAGTATCAGCATCCACGGCAGGGTGCGGCACATCGGCATGATGGGTGTTCCAGAAATCGTAGAAGTTGAACCAGTTGTACGGCGCATAGCGTGTGTAATGTTCCAGCCTGGCGGCGTAATCGCGCATGAGTACCGCCAGCACCGGGGCGCGCTGACGACGCGGCACGTCCAGCCCTTCGCTGAAGGTCTCGAAGGCCAGCTCGTAATGATTGCCGCCGCGATACAGGCCGAATGCCAGCACCACCGGCACCTTGAGCGCGGCGGCGATCAGCCAGGGCGAGGTCGGGAACATCGCGTTGCGGCCCAGGAACATCGCCGGCAACGCCGGGTCGCCTTCGCGCGGGCGATCGATCAGCAGCGCCACCAGCGCGCCGGCATCGGTGGCTTCCTTGATCGCCATGACGATCGAGGTCGCATCCATGCCGGCATCGATGATGTTGGCGGCCAGCTGCGGATTCAGCGCGCCCAGCAGGTCGGTCATGGCGCGGTTGTGCGCCTTGTCCAGCACCACCTTGACCTGCACGTCGGGGCGCTCGGTGGCCAGCACACGCAGCGCATCGAAGCTGCCCAGGTGCGAACCGAAGATCAGCACGCCGCGGCCGCGATCCATCTGCGTGTGCAGCTGATCCAACCCGGTGATGTCCACGCGGAAGCGCTGCATCTGCCCGCATAGCATGTACACGCGGTCCAGGATGGTGGAGGCGAAGGTGTGGATATGCCGCGCCACGTCGCGCAGCGTTGCCTTCCGCCCCAGCACCCGCGCCAGATAGGCACGCGAGGCGGCGCGCTCGGGCGCACGCACCAGCAGGAAGTACAGCGTGATCGGATACAGCAGCGCGCGCCCCACCGCACGCCCGGCATGCCGTGCGATGCCGCGGATCAGCCACAACGCAAAGCGCCCGCCGCCTTCCGGACGCTGCTTCCAGTGCTTGCTCATGCCGCCGCCTCCACCACCAGCTCGCCGCTGACCAGCAGTGTCTGCTCACGCTGCACGCGGAAGCGCCAGCGCGGGCCATCGCCTTCCAGCGTGACCGAGGCGGTCTGCCCGGGCAGCAAGGGCTGCACGAACTTCACCTGCGGCAGGCGCGCGGCTGCGCGCGGACCATGCAGCGCTTCCACCGCCTGCAGCACATGGTCGAGCACGACCACGCCGGGTACCACGGGACGACCCGGGAAATGCCCGGGCAGGCAGGGATGATCATGCGGCACGACGAAATCCATAAGCGCAGAACTCAGATCCTGGGTTGAAGCATTGCAGCCACGGCCTTGTGTGCCTGCTCGGTCAAGCGTTGGCGGTCCGGCGCATCCGGCCCGGTCACTGCGATCGGCGCACCGATCCGTACGCGAATGATGCCGGGACGCACCCTGAACAGACCATCGACCGGCAAGACCTTGCCGCAGCCGTCCAGCGCCACCGGAACCACCTGCACGCCAGCATCGATAGCGGCCTGCAGTAGTCCGGCCTTGAATGGCAATAATGCGCCGCTGCGGCTGCGCGTGCCTTCCGGAAACAGACACAACTGTTTGCCCTCGCGCAGCAGCGCCGCGGCCTGACGGCGCACCAGCGCGCCGGCCCGGCGGCTGTCGCGGTCCAGAAACAGCATGCCGGTGGCGCGCGCGTACCAGTTCACGAACGGCACCTTGAGCATTTCTTCCTTGAGCAAGAAGCGCAGCGGCACCGGCAGCGCGTAGAACAGCGCGCAAATGTCGATGATCGACTGGTGGTTACTCACGAACAGATAGTTCTTGGACCAATCGACCTGCTCGCGCCCTTCCACGATGACGGTGGCGCCCGCGCCGCGGAACAGCACCGGCGCCCACATCCAGGCGCCCATGCGCAGAAGGCGGTCGGTGTCGCGCGTGATCGCCAGCAGCACCAGGGCATAGACAATGCCACCAGCGGTAAACGTCAGCGTAAAGGCCAGTTGCAACAGGTTGAACACGGCCCACGCCAGGCGCGACGGCATCCTTGCCAACGGCATCTTTGTCTTGTCCCCGAAAATATGCACGTACGTCGCTGCCCCTGGCCACGCACTCAGCGCAGCAGATCGCGCCAGAAGTCCGGCCCGAGCCGCGCCATCTGGCGCAAGAAGTCTGGCAGATTACGATAGGGACGCTGTGGAAACCAGCGGCCGCGCAATAGATATTCCCCAACGAAGAACCCGCCAACCACGCCGTAGGCGAGCAGATTGGCGAACAACGAGGCGCGCGCGTCGCTGATCGGCAGCGGCGAGGCGTAGCCCAGCTGCGCCAGCACGCCGCTGGGCTCCGCGCACAGGCCCAGCACCAGGTTGACCAGGGTCAGCGCGCACAGCAGCAGCGCCCAGGCCAGGGTGAGACGACGCGTGTAGCGGTATTGCTCCGGCGTGATCGGCATGCCGGCCTGGCGATACAGCCCTTCGACAATGCGCGTGATCAAGGGCGTGCGCCCACGGCGCAGGCTGCGGCCGAAGAACCAGGCGATCCAGCCGGTGAACACCACCGGCGGCGCGGCCAGCAGCAACATCGCATACGGCGAGTGCCACAGTGCGCTCAGGGCCAGCAACGTCAGCACCGCCAGCGCCCAGGCCCAGGCCCGGCGCGCCACCATCGGTTCGATCAACACCATCAGCACCAGCAAACCACCGGCAATGACGGCCAGCTCAGGCCGGTGGGTGGCGTTGGCCCAGTGCGCCAGCGGCGAGTACGCCACCGCCAGCAACACGCCCAGCCCGAGCACCCACGGCGGGGCGTCGCCGGGCGCTAGCTCAGACGGTCTTGTTGGCTTCGACATGCGCCGACAGTGCGCGCAGCGACGCGAAGATGCGACGGTTCTCGTCGTTGTCCGAGCGCAGCTGGAAGCCGTAGCGCTTGCTGATCGCCAGCGCCAGTTCCAGCGCGTCGATCGAATCCAGCCCCAGCCCGGTATTGAACAGCGGCGCCTCCGGATCGATGTCGGCGGGTTGGACGTCTTCCAGGTTCAGGCTTTCGACCAGGAGTTCGGCCAGTTCACGTTCGGCAGCGGTTTGCGAGGACATCCAGAAGTTCCAGGGTGAGGGTCGGGCAAAAGTCGGCGCAGGCAGGCGACGGCGCGCGGCCATCGGCGGGGCGGGCGTCGCATCGCCTCGTCAGTGTACGTGGTCGTACCTGTCGATTCCGAGCGCCCGGCCCGCGTCGCATCCGGCGATCGCGCTGTCCTTGCATGGTCCTGAGTGGGTGCAGCATGGGCCCGCATCAGTGTCCGGGCCGCCGGTCAGGCTATCATGACTGCTTGACGCTCGCCCGCTGCAGGTTCGTTCCAGGATGACTTCCACTGTTGTTCGCCCCACCCCGACCGCCATGCCGGCAGCCGGGCCGGCCCCCGGACCGGAGTGTCCGGATGTCCTGATCGTTGGCGGCGGACCGGCCGGCTGTGCGGCAGCGATCATACTGGCCGAGCTCGGCTGGGCGGTGACGGTGCTCGAAAAGGCGCAGCATCCGCGCTTTCATATCGGCGAATCGCTGCTGCCGATGAACATGCCGATCCTCGAACGGCTGGGCGTGCTGGAACAGGTGCGCCAGATCGGCGTGCTCAAGCGCGGCGCGGATTTCCCCAACGACGCCGGCGGCTACAACACGTTTCGGTTTTCGCACGCGCTCGATGCCAAGGCCGACTTCGCCTTCCAGGTCCCGCGCGCGCAGTTCGACCAGGTCCTGTTCAACCGCGCACGCGCGGTGGGCGTGGATGCGCGTGAGCAGGTCCTCGTCGAACAGGTGAACCTGGACGGCGAACAACCGGTGCTGCAGGCACGCAGCGCCGACGGCCAGCGCCTGCAGTTCCGCCCGCGTTACCTGCTCGATGCCAGCGGCCGCGACACCTTCCTGGGCAACCGGCTCAAGCTCAAGCGCGCCAATGCCAAACATCAATCCGCAGCGCTGTTCAGCCATTTCCGCGGCGTCGCCCGGCGGCCGGGCGAGGATGCCGGCAACATCAGCATCTATCGGCACGCACATGGCTGGATGTGGCTGATTCCGCTGCCCGACGACATCATGAGCGTGGGCGCGGTCTGCTATCCGGAGTACATGAAGACCCGTCAGGGCGACAGCGAAGGGTTTCTGATGCGCACGCTGGCGCTCAACCCCGAAGTTGCCGCGCGCATGACCGGTGCGCAGCGGGTGGCGCCGGTGCATGCCACCGGCAACTACGCCTACGAATGCACGCGCATGGCCGGGCCGCGCTGGCTGATGCTGGGCGATGCCTATACCTTCGTCGACCCGATGTTTTCCTCCGGCGTCTTCCTGGCCATGCACAGCGCCGAACGCGGCGCGGCGATGGTGGATGCCGCACTGCGCGCCCCGCAGCAGGAGGCCAAGCTGCAGCGCAGGCTGCAGCGTGAACTGGACCGCGGCATCGACGAATTCAAATGGTTCATCTACCGCTTCACCTCGCCGACGATGCGCGCGCTGTTCGCGCAGCCGCAGAACACCTGGCAGCTGGAACAGGCGGTGGTGGCGATGCTGGCCGGCGACGTGTTCGACAGCCCCAAGGTCCGCTTGCGCCTGCGCGCGTTCCGCGCCATCTATGCGCTCACCACACTGTCGATGATGCCGCGCGCCTGGCACTCGTGGCGCCTGCGTCGGCGCCAGGCCAGGCTCGGTTTCGACGGCGACACCTTGCAACGAGACCCTCAATGACCGCTTCCCCGGCCCAGACCGCGCAGCCGCTGCGCCACCCCCGCCTGCAGGTCGATTATGTCGACCAGACCGACCCGAGTGCATTGCTGGCCGACCCGCAGGTGCTGGCGGTGTTCGGATTCGGCAACGCGGCGCCTGGCCTGGACGACCCGCGCTATCTGCGCGTGCCGCTGCAGCCGTACCGGGCCGACGTGCTGGAAGTGTGGCGGACCGATGCGCCGGTGCGCAGTGGCCGTAACGGCAACATCGCCTGGTCCAGCGATGGGCATCTGCAGTTCGGCGTGATCGAGATCGACGAGCAGGATGTCGACATCGAAGAGGCCGCCGCCAAGGCGTATGCGGAAATGACCGCGTTCGTCAGCAGCAGCGCGACACCGCGCCTGCTGCGCATCTGGAACTACCTGGATGCGATCACGCTTGGCAGTGGCGACCGCGAGCGCTATCGCCAGTTCTGCGTGGGCCGTGCGCGGGGGCTGGGAGCGTTCGACACCGCGCAGTTGCCGGCTGCCACGGCAGTGGGCCGCTGCGATGCCGAGCGCATCATCCAGATCTATTGGCTGGCCGCCGCCGATGCCGGCACCCCGCTGGAAAACCCGCGCCAGGTCAGCGCCTACCACTACCCGCGCCAATACGGCCCGCAGCCGCCGAGTTTCGCGCGCGCGATGCTGCCGCCCCCCGGCAGCGACATGCCCCTGCTGCTGTCAGGCACCGCCGCGGTGGTCGGCCATGCCTCGATGCATACCGGCCAATTGCTGGCGCAGCTGGAAGAGACCTTTGCCAATTTCGATGCCCTGCTCGGCGCCGCGCGCCAGCACGCACCCGCGTTGCCCGCGCAGTTCGGCGCCGGCACCCGCCTGAAGGTCTATGTGCGCGAGCAGGACGATCTGCCCAAGGTCGCCCAGGCCCTGGACGCACGCTTCGGCAACGCGGTCCCGCGCCTGCTGCTGCACGCGGTGATCTGCCGCGACGAGCTGGCAGTGGAGATCGATGGGGTGCACGGCTAGGTAAACCACGCCCGCCGCAGATCCTGTCTGCGGCGCCCGACCGCCAGGGATGCGCGACAGGCAGCGTTTGCCGGCTGCACGCGCGCCTGCAACGCTCAGCCGTTGAGCAAGCCCAGTACGGTATCGCGCGGCAGTTTGCCGGTCTCGTTGCGTGGCAGGGCGGCGAGCTTGCGCAGGCGGCGCGGCAGAAACACCGGGTCGACGCTGACGCGCAATGCGGCCAGTATCTGGGCTTCGTCCAGGCTCGGCGCCACCACCAGCGCGGCGATGCGGCCCACCGCCTGGCCGGCATCCGGGGCCAGTTGCACGATGGTGCCGTCGACCACGCCGGGGATCGCGAGCAGGCGGCGGGTGAGATCAGCCAGCGAGGCGCGTTTGCCGGCAATCTCCAGCAAGTCGGCCTGGCGCCCGCGCACCTGGAAGGTGCCATCACTGGCCACGTCCATCATGTCGGCCAGCATCACCGGGGTCGCCAGATGCGGCGCATGCACCAGGGTGCCCGTGGGCTGAGCCTGAAGACGCACGCCGGGCAGCGGTGTCCATGCCGCTTCCAGCGCGGTGCGGCGCACGGCGAACACGCAGGTTTCGGTAGAGCCGAACATCTCGCGGACTTCTCCGCCAAAGCGCGCCTCGGCGGCGGCGGCAATGTCCTGGGTCAGTGGCGCGGTGGCCGACACGATGCCCGCCAGCGGTGGCAGCGCCACGCCCGATTCCACTAATGCACGCAGGTGCACCGGCGTGGTCACCAGCACGCGCGGCGCGGGAATCTCTGAAAGCGCGCGCGCCACATCGTCGGGGAAGAACGGCCGGCCGGCATGCACCGCCAGCTCGGTCACCATCGGCAGCAGCACCGACAGCTCCATGCCGTACATGTGTTGCGGCGGCACCGTGGCCACCACGTGCGGCACCGCGTCGGTCCCGGCCCACAGGCTTTGCAGGGCAACCAGATCCTGCCGCGTACTGGTCAGGAAGCTGCCCCAGGTCTTGGGATTGGGCTGCGGGCTGCCGGTGCTGCCGGAGGTGAAGCCGATCGCCACCAGGGCGTCGTCGGCCAGCTGCGGCACCGCGCCATCGGCCTGCGGCAGCTCGGCCGGCAGCTGCCAATACCGCGGCGGCGCCAGCTCCAGCGCCAGATCGCCCAGACAGTACGCATCGGCGTGACGGGCCTGCACTTCGCCGACCACGGCCGGCGCGCGCGAGGATGGCAGCAGCGACACCTGCCCACGCAGCGCGCAGGCGTAGAACGCGACCATGAAACGGTACCGGTCTTCGCACAGGTTCACCGCGTGCTGGCCATCGGGCAGCTGCTGCGCCAGGCCGTGCACGTGCGCGATGAACGTCGCCAGGTCGACCGACTGCCCCGCGCGCCACGCCAGCGGCCGGTCAGGCGCGCCGACGGCCATCGGGTGGAAAACGGCAGAAGCAGGCAGGCTGGACATGTGCACCGACAATCGCAAAAGCGCGCTAGCTTGGCGGCCACCCGCGCTGCTGGCAAGTCGGGAGGTTTCCGGCAGTGGGACGCGGCCACACCCGGCGGAACAGCTGCCGGATGCGCGCTGCCGGCAAGGCCCAGGACCACAACCGGGGCTGCCGCCGTGATGCGCGCTGGCTGCAACCAGCGACGCCGCACCTCACGCAAGTGCGGTGCCGGTCGGCGCATCCGATGGGGCATCTTTACCGACCACCCGCTCACCTGACGGCTGCCGCCTGAAGCACTGACCACGCGCATTGACCCGACCGCCAGCGGCCGTTTTGCATCGGTTCCCCGTGCACCGAGCCATCGCTGCTGCAACGCGATCGGCGCGAACGGGCATCGCTACGCGACACGCGCATGTCGCTTTCTGCCGCTGGACACCAGCGTCGTGCATGGCCGCACCGGTTTACGCGCAAACGCGCGTGCAGTGTTCGAACGCAACCGCCGCGCCGCGCCAGCCGGCCACCCCCAGCTCCGCACAAACTCGATCAAGCGCAGGTCCGCAGGTCCGCAGTGCCGCAGTGCCGCAGTGCCGCACAGGCAAGCACGCGCGCCCGGCAGACTGAAGCGTCTAGCCCGATCCCGGTACCGCAATCGACAGCACAGAGCGACGTCGTGGCGTCGCATTGCACTGCCCACCATCACCGCGTCGATCATCGCCGTCTGCCGCCGCGCAACAGTCCCGCTCGTCATCCCAGCCCGCGGCGTGGCACCGCCCACGCATGACCTGTGGCCCAAGCGTGCCGCAGAGGCAAGCTGCTAGGCTTGCCTGCTCTTCCGTTGCGCCCGTTGTTACCGATGCCCAGACTGTTGCCGTTGACCCTCCTGCTGCTGGCCGCCACCGCGCATGCGCAGTCCGCCGCACCGCTCACCATCGAACAGGTCATGGCCGACCCGGACTGGATCGGGCCGTCGATCGATCAGGCCTGGTGGCAATGGGACGGCAAACAGGTGCAGTACCTGCTCAAGCGCGACGGCAGCCCGGTACGCGACACCTATCGCCAGAGCACCGGCGGCGGCACTGCCGAACGTGTGGCCGACACCGCCCGCGCCGGCCTGGATGCGGCCAACCCCAGTTACGACGCAACCCGTCAGCGCATGCTGTTTGCACGCAATGGCGACATCTTTCTGCGTGACCTGCGCTCGGGCGCATTGACGCAGCTGACCCGCAGCAACGAGCTCGAATCGCGTCCGCAGTTCGCCAGCGATGGCGGCGCGATCTGGCGCGCGGGCAACAACTGGTACCACTGGCGTGCCGACGGCGGCACCGCACAGGTGGCCGTGGTCAAGGCCGAGCGCGACCCCAACGCCGCGCCCAAGGCCGATGTGCTGCGGGAACAGCAACTGGCCACGCTCGCCACGCTGCGTCGTGACCGCGAGCAGCGCGACGCCTTGCGTACCCAGGAAGATGCCTGGCGCCGTGCAGACGCCACCCGTGCGGCAGCGCCGGTGTACCTGGGTGATGAGGTCGAGATCGTCGACAGCGCCCTGTCGCCGGATGGCCGGCACCTGCTGGTGGTGACGCAGGCCAAAAGCGCCGACGAAGGCCAGGCCGGCAAGATGCCCAAGTACGTGACCGAATCCGGTTACGAGGAATTCCAGGAAGCGCGCACCCGTGTGGGCCGCAACGCCCCGGCCGCGCACACGCTGTGGCTGGTCGACGTGGCAGTAGGCAGCGCACGGCAGCTGTCCTTCGACGCATTGCCCGGCATTGCCACCGACCCGCTCGCCGCACTGCGCAAGGCCGCCAAGCGCGACGCGCTCAAGGGCAACCGCGCCGTGCGGGTGGAAAGCGATGGCGACGGTCGCGGCCCTGCCGTGCACTGGAGCGACGACGGCCGCAACGTGGCGGTGGAAATCCGCGCGGTGGACAACAAGGACCGCTGGATCGCCAGTGTGGACATGGACAACGCCAAGCTGCAGCCGCGTCACCGCCTGAGCGATGGCGCCTGGATCAACTGGGACTTCAACGATTTCGGCTGGCTGCCCGACAACCGCACGCTGTGGCTGCTGTCGGAAGAATCGGGCTATTCGCAGCTGTACACGGTGGAAGGCAACGGCAAACCGCGTCAGCGCACACGCGGCAAGTGGGAAGTGTCGATGCCGGTGCCCAGCGCCGACGGCAACGGCATGTACTTTCTGTGCAACCAGAAATGGCCGGGCGACTACGAGGTGTGCAAGCTCGACCTGCGCAGCGACCAGCTCACCGAAGTCACGGCGTTGAACGGCGTGGAAGGCTTCAGCCTGTCGCCGAACGGGCAGCAGCTGCTGGTGCGCTACTCCGGCAGTTACCTGCCCACGCAGCTAGCCGTGGTACCGGCCACCGGCGGACAGGCCACCGTGCTCACCGACACACGCACACCCGCATTCAAGGCGCAGCCGTGGATTGCGCCGCAGTACGTGCAGGTGCCGTCCAAGCACGGCGCCGGCACGGTCTGGGGCAAGTACTACGGGCCGAAAAATCCCGAGCCGGGCAGGCAGTATCCGATCGTGATGTTCGTGCATGGCGCCGGCTATCTGCAGAACGTGTCCGAGCGCTACACGCCGTATTTCCGCGAGCAGATGTTCCACAACCTGCTGGTGCAGCAAGGCTACATCGTGCTGGACCTGGACTACCGCGCCTCCGAAGGCTATGGCCGCGACTGGCGCACCGCGATCTATCGCAACATGGGCCACCCGGAGCTGGAAGACTATCTGGACGGCCTGGACTGGCTGGTGGCCACCAAACAGGGCGATCGCGCACGCGCCGGCATCTATGGCGGTTCGTACGGCGGCTTCATGACCTATATGGCGTTGTTCCGCAGCCCGGGCACGTTCAAGGCCGGTGCGGCACTGCGGCCGGTGGGCGACTGGATGCAGTACAACCATGAGTACACCTCCAACATCCTCAACACGCCCGAGCTCGACCCGGAGGCGTACAAGACCTCCTCGCCGATCAACTACGCCGACGGCCTGCGCGACCATCTGCTGATCGCCCACGGCATGATCGACGACAACGTGTTCTTCAAGGACTCGGTGGACATGACGCAAAAGCTGATCGAACTGCACAAGGACAACTGGCAGGTGGCGCCGTACCCGCTGGAACGTCACGGGTTCACCCGCGCCGATGCATGGCTGGACGAGTACAAGCGCATCCTCAACCTGTTCAACGCACAGGTGAAGCCGCAGCGCTGAGCCCCCTGCACCTGTTGCAGCAGACGCAGCACGCACTGGACATCGCCCGGCGATTGCAGTGCCGCAGGTGCCGCTCCGCCAGCCAGGCGGCCGGCCACGCCGGCGGATCGGCGCTGGACGTGGCGGCGTGCGCGAGCCACGTCGTGGCCCGCGGTGGTAGCGCCGCCAGCGTGCAACGACCTGAGGCAGACGTTGCCTCGCTGCAGCCAGCCGCCCCGCCTCCGCACGGTTGCGTTGCGCTCACCTCTCCCTACGCAAGGGGCTCTAAGCTTGGCCAAGGATCGACCGCGTGCTCGTGCGTTCGCGCACGGCGCGACGGTCTACCGCGTGACCGGTGCGCCACCGGCATGCCGGCACTTCCCCTTTCCACGGCGCACACAAGGGAGACGCGATGGGCCTGTGGGACCGCTTGTTTGGACGCAAGACCGCCGTGGCGAAGATGCCGCGCGCAAAACCAACCGTCGCCCCGGCAGCTGCCGACGATGCCCCGCAGGCCAGCGTCGACATCGACCCCGCCTTGCAGCCGGCACTGGCCGCGTTTCAACGTGGCGACCATGTGGGCGCCTACAACGCGGCGCAGGCGCAATTGCAGGCCGGCGCCGACGCGCAACGCCTGTGTGCGTTGGCGTTGAGTGCACTGGATCGCTACCACGAGGCCTATCCCTACTGGCTGGCGCTGTACGAGCTGGAGCCGAGCGCACACAACGCATTGCAGCTGGCCACCACGGCGGTGATGTGCAACGAGATCGAACGCGGCGAACAGTGGCTGCTGACGTTCGACGATCTCAACGCGCAGGAGCGATCGACCTCACCGGCCACCGCGCGCACCAGCTTCCTGACCGCACTGACCCGTGCCGGCCACGGTGCACATGCCTTGCCGCACCTGGAGTGGCTGCGCGAAGCCTATGCCGGCATGTCGATCACCGACAGTCATTTCCTGTATGTGCGTGGCCTGCCGTTCCTGGAGGCCTTTCTCGAGCGCAGCACCCCGCTGCTGCGCCAGTGCCTGCCGGCCGATGCCCTGCCCGGCTGGTACGCACAGCTGCAGCCTGCGCTGGACCCGCCGGGGCAGGCCGCGGTCGCCGCGCATATCGCCTCCCTGCAATGAACGCGACAGGGCGCGTAGCACCGCAGCCGCACGGCGGATTCGTCTCGCCGCTGGCATGGATATCGTTGTTGCTGGGCGTGGTCAGTGCGCTGGCCAACCTATTGCAGATCGTACTGATCGCCCTGACGCCGGATGCAGCATCGCTGGGATTGCCCGAAGGCATCACCCTGCCACGCTCCTGGCAATGGCTGATCGACCATGCGCTGTCGCTCTCTGTTGCCGGCATGGTGCTGTCGGCCGCCTTCGCGTGGTTGAGCTGGGCGCTGCTGCAGCGGCGCGAATGGGCAAGAGTCGGTTTCGTGGTGGTGCTCGTGGTGACCGGCCTGCTCAATTTCGGCGGGCTGGCGTTGATCGGACCGTTGTTCGACGTCGTGCAGACGTTACTTCCCGCCGAGGTGCTGCAGAGCCCGGAATGGCCACAGATGCAGGCACGTTTGCAGGCAACCCGGCAGATGGCGTTCATCCTCACCGGCCTGGGCGTCGTGGCAATTGGCTGCGTACACGCAGCATTGGCATGGCGGCTGTGCACGCCAGCCGTTCGCGCGGAGTTCGCCCAGGTGTAGTGGCTGCAGCAGCGCGTCAGTCACCAGCTCGAATTCCTGCCGGCCGCGGTCAGGGCATGACGTCTTCGACATCCGGCGTCTCGCGCTTGGGCGCAGACCGTGGTCCTGCAGCAAAGGCGCCGACGCTCCGCTCTCCGCCTGATCTGCCAGTATTGCGCCATCAGGTAGCGACGACTGCATCGCGCATATCGCGAGCGCTTGGCGATCCTCAAGCTTCCAGTCTGGTCGAGGGCGCGGTGCCCTCACCGCTTGCGGAACACGCCGCAAGTACGTCCATGCAGGCTCGGTGGCGGCATCCTTGCCGCCACACGGTCCCGCAATCGGCGAGGACACCACGCCAGACAGTTAGTTGGTGGTTTTGTTGAAAAGCAAAGGTCACCGCATCGCCAGCCTGATCGTCGCTGGTTGAGATCCATGCACACCGACCAACTCCAGTGGCCCTTGCCCGCCCACCGTCGCGGGACCCTTGGCGGCATGGATGCCGCCACGGAGCTACATGGACGTACTTGCCGCGTGTCCTGCGATGGTGGGCGGGCAAGGGCCCTGCAGCAACGGCGCAGACGGTCCGCTCTCTGCCTGGTCTACCAGTATTGGGCAATCAGGCAGCGACGACTGCATCGTGCGTCTCGCGATCGCTTGGCTATCTTCAAGTCTGTCGAGGGCGCGGTGCCCTCACCGCTCGCGGGACACGCCGTCAACCCGTCCATGGGGGCTCGGTGGCGGCATCCATGCCGCCAACGGTCCCGCAATCGGTAAGGGCACCGCACCAGACA
>NZ_JBEGFC010000013.1:0-29469 GCF_040202405.1 Xanthomonas sp. WHRI 6106
ACCGAGCCTACAGGGACGTACTTGCGGCGTGTCCCGCGAGCGGTGAGGGCACCGCGCCCTCGACCAGACTTGAAGACGGCCAAGCGATCGCGACACGCACGATGCGAGCGTCACTACCTGATTGCTTGATCCCGGCAGCAAAGACGCAAAGCGGATCATCTGCGCCTTCGCTGCAGAATCCTGGCCCGCCCACCATCGCGGGACACGCTGCAAGTACGTCATTACAGCATGGCGCTCTGCGCGCGCATCGTTGTGGTGCCTTGAATCAGCTGTAGGCGTGACGAGCGTTGGCCAGCAGGGTGCTCAGGCGATCTTCCTGTTCGAGCCGGAACACCGCCACTGCGTCCACCAGCTGCGCGGCCTGGTCTTCCATTGCGCGTGCGGCTGCGGTTGCTTCTTCCACCAGGGCGGCGTTCTGCTGGGTGGTTTCGTCCATCTGGGTGACGGTCTGGTTGACCTGGGTGATGCCGGCAGCCTGCTCGCGCGAGGCGCTGGTGATTTCGCCCATGATGTCGGTGACGCGCTGCACCGAGCTCACCACTTGCTGCATGGTGCTGCCGGCTTCGGAGGCCAGTGCAGCGCCGTTACCGATGCGGGTCACCGAATCTTCGATCAGGTGCTTGATCTCCTTGGCGGCGCCGGCCGAACGCTGGGCCAGCGTGCGTACTTCGCTGGCGACCACGGCAAAGCCACGGCCCTGTTCGCCGGCACGGGCGGCTTCCACGGCGGCGTTCAAGGCCAGGATGTTGGTCTGGAAGGCGATGCCGTCGATGACGCTGATGATCTCGGCGATCTTCTTGGACGAGGTGTCGATGTCGGCCATGGTGCTGACCACGCGGCCGACCACGTCACCGCCCTTGGCCGCCACGCCGGCGGCATCCAGCACCAGGCGGTTGGCCTGGTCGGCATTGTCGGCATTCTGCTTGACGGTGGCGGTGAGCTCTTCCATCGAGGCGGCGGTTTCTTCCAGCGCAGCAGCCTGCTGTTCGGTGCGGCGCGACAGGTCGCCGTTGCCGGTGGCGATTTCAGTGGCCGCAGAATTGATCGCCAGCGACGAGTCCTTGATCCGGCGCACGATGCCGGCCAGCTGGTCGGCGGTGGCATTGGCGTCGTCGCGGATGTTGGCGAACACGCCTTGCAGGTCGCCGTCCATGCGCGCGGTCAGGTCGCCCTGCGACAGCGAGGAGAGCAACGACGATACGCGCGACAGGCCGTCGGTGTTGTTGTCCAGCAGGGCGTTGAGTTGCTGGGCAAGCAACAGCAGGAAGCCCTGCTTGCCGTCGATGCTGACACGCTCGCTTAGGTCGCCGGCGGCGGCGGCCTGCACGATGCGGGCCACTTCCTGTTCCACCTGGACTTCCTGGGTGCGGTCGGCCCACTCGACCACAAACCCCATGCGCTCGCCGGCGGCGCCCAGCACGGGGCTGACCACCAGGCGCATGGTGCGGCCGCCGACATGGATCTGTGCCACGTGCGTGCTGGTAAGCTGATCGAGCATGCGCGCCTGATGCTCGGGCTTGCGATGGAACTGGTCGATGCTGGCATTGATCAGGGCATCGGCGTCGAAGTTGGGCAGGTCGCGGCGCAGCTCGTCCTGCACGCTCTTGAGCATGCGCTGGAGCGGACGATTGACGTAGATGATGCGGCGATCGGCATCGGCGATCATCACGTTGGTGCTGACATCGTCCAGCGCGGTACGCACGCGCAGCGCCTCGCTGGCGATCAGGTGGTCGCGTTCCAGGCGTGCGCGCAGGTCGTCGCGCATGGTGCGGGCGCTGAGCAGCAGGCGGCCGAGTTCATCGTGGCGGTCGATCTCGATGGGGTTGTCCAGGCGGCCGGCAGCCACATCGCCGAGCACGCGTTCCACTGCCGCCAGCGGGTGGGTGACCATCTTGCGCGCGGCGATGAACACCACCGCGATGCACAAGGCCAGCACCACCAGCGAAAACAGCAGCATGCTGCGCAGCAGTTCGTTGAGCGGGCCGTCGATGGCGCTGCGCGGCTGGGTGCCGATCACCGCCCACTGCCAGGGTGCATAACGCTGTGCGGTGACTTCGAAGGCCTGGCTGTTGCCCTTGGCATCGCGCAGTTGCAGGTTGGCGCTGGGCTGCTTGCCGTCCAGGACCGACTGCAGCAGCGATTGCTGCTCGGCCGGCACCAGCGC
Organism: Xanthomonas sp. WHRI 6106; assembly: GCF_040202405.1. Taxonomy (NCBI): domain Bacteria; kingdom Pseudomonadati; phylum Pseudomonadota; class Gammaproteobacteria; order Lysobacterales; family Lysobacteraceae; genus Xanthomonas; species Xanthomonas sp. WHRI 6106. Next base: position 2,165 of record NZ_JBEGFC010000013.1, read on the forward strand.
CGCCAGCGTGGCCGGTGTGCCCGGCGGTGCGGCGATGACCTGGCCCTGGTGCTCGCCCGGCGCCATGTCGACGATGAGGAAATAACCGTCCTGGCCCAGCTTGGTGGTGCTGACCTGCGCCTTCAGCGCGGCCAGGCCCTGGGTGTAGTTGCGCCCGACGAACAGTGCGCCGATCACCTCGCCGGCGGCGTTGCGCAGCGGCTGGTAATGGGTCATGTACTGCTCGCCGAACAGCTGCGCCTGGCCGGTGAAGGCCTTGCCTTCGGACAGTGCGGCGTAGGCCTTGCCCTTGCGGTCGAGCAGGGTGCCGATCACGCGCTCGTTCTGCTTGTTGCGCAGCGAGGTGGTGATGCGCACGAAGTCGTCGCCGGTGCGCGCAAAGATGGTCGCAACGCCGCCGGTGGCCTGCGCAAAGCGGTCCACTGCCTCGAAGTTGAGATTCAGCGCCTGCTTGCCGGCGCGCAGCGACGGGGTGTTCTGCTCGCCGATGGTGACGGTGCTGGCGCTATCGAGTTCGCGCGCCCCGGTGGGGAGCATGTCATCGAACACGCTGCCCAGGCGCTGGGTGCCTTCGGTCAGGGTGACGTCGTACATCGCCACCGACTGCTGCATCAACCGGGTACTGGAGCGCAGCTCGGCCTTGACCTGCGATTCGATGTCGCCAGCGGACTGACGGTAGATGGTCAGGGCCAGCAGGCCCAACGAGATGGCGATGACCAGGGTCAGCAGTGCGGAGAGCCGCGTGCCGACAGAGAGGCGGTTGAAGGAATGCATGAGGAATCGACCTTGCCCGGGGGAGGGCGTTACGGATGCGTGAAGTCGATAGCGGCCGCCTATGCTTGAAATTGATGTTTTATGCCGAAATCCGCATGAAACGGTACATTGCGTTGGGTTTCCAGTTTATGAAATCGCTTTCAGCACATTGAGCGTTTCTGGCATTTGTTATGGATGCATGAATATGAGCGCGTCTGGCTCGGTCAGCGGCCGGGTAGGGCACCCCAAAAAAAGGGGCCGCTTCCCGTCGCCAGGGAAGCGGCCCGCAAGATTCGCGGTTGGCGAATCGAACGCTCTCGAATGCTGTGTGGTGTGGTGAACGGGTTGCGGAGCTGCTTAATGGCCGGCGGCCGCCGCCCGCTGCCGGCGAGTGGTGCCGCCGTCCCGCGCGGTCAGGCCGGTCGCCGCACCGTGCCAGGGGAGTGCGCGGCGCACGTCAGGCCGATCAATGGCTCAGAACTCCTGCCATTCGCCAATCGTGGTGGTGGCCGCAGCGCCGGCGCTGCTGCGGACGGAGGTGGGAGCCAGAAGCGGGCGCGGTGTGCGACGCGGCACGGCACGTGCGTGGCCAACCGGCGCACTGCGAGCAGCAAGCGGCGGATGGCTCTCGATCTTGAACACGGCCACCGCTTCGGTCAGTTGCTGCGCCTGGTCTTCCATGGCGCGTGCGGCGGCGGTGGCTTCTTCCACCAGCGCGGCGTTCTGCTGGGTGGCCTCATCCATCTGGGTGACGGTGAGGTTGACCTGCTCGATGCCGGCCGACTGCTCCTGCGATGCGGCAGAGATCTCGCTCATGATGTCGGTGACGCGCTGCACCGACGCCACGATCTCGGCCATGGTGCGGCCGGCCTGGTCCACCAGCTGCGAGCCATCGGCCACACGTTGCACGGAGTCGCCGATCAGGTCCTTGATCTCCTTGGCGGCCGCCGAAGAACGCTGCGCCAAGGTGCGCACTTCCGAGGCCACCACCGCAAACCCACGCCCCTGTTCGCCGGCGCGCGCCGCTTCCACTGCGGCGTTCAAGGCCAGGATATTGGTCTGGAAGGCAATGCCATCGATGACGGAGATGATGTCGGCGATCTTCTTCGAGGACGCCTGGATGCCGGCCATGGTGTCGACCACCTTGCCGACCACTTCACCACCTTGCGAAGCCACACTGGCCGCGCCGATGGCCAGCTGATTGGCCTGCCGAGCGCCCTCGGCATTCTGCTTGACGGTCGAGGTGAGCTCCTCCATGGACGCTGCGGTTTCTTCCAGGTTGGCAGCCTGCTGCTCGGTGCGCTGCGACAGGTCGTTGTTGCCGGCGGCAATTTCGCTGGCAGCGGCATTGATCGACACCGCCGAGGTCTGGATACGCCCGACGATGCCGGCCAGCTGGGTGGCGGTGGCATTGGCATCGTCGCGCATCTGCGCGAACACGCCCTTGAAGTCGCCGTCCATGCGCGCGGTGAGGTCGCCGGCGGCAATTGCCTGCAGCATGCCCGACAGCGATTGCAGGCTGCCGTCGGCGGTGGCCATCAGCTGGTTGAGGCTTTCGACCATGATGCGGAAATCGAACTGGAACTGCGCCGCGTCGCCGCGCGCACTGAAATCGCCATCGGCCGCGGCCGTTGCCAGCTGTTTGATCTGCTGGTTCATCGCTGCCAGATTGGCTTTGACCTGCGCCATCGTGTCGGTGAGGGTGGCCTTTTCGCCCGGCAGCTGGTCCATGTCTTCGCTCAGGTCGCCGATGGCGTAGCGGCCCATGATCTGCGCAAGGCGCGTGGTGACCTGGATGTGGCTGTCGACCAGGGTGTTGGTGTCGCCGGCCATGCGGCCGAAGTCGCCCGGGAACACGCCGGCGTCCATGCGGAAACTGATCTGGCCGGCATCGTGGCGCTTGGCCATGTCCAGCTGGGCGGTGCTGAGGTTGCGCACCTGCGATTGCATGGCGTCCATGGCCTGCAGCAGGCGGCCGGTCTCGTCGCGGGCATCGGTGTGCACGGCGTTGTCGAGCTTGCCCCGGGCAATGGCTTCGGCGGCGCCGGTGGCGCGGTTCAATGGGCCGGTGAGGCTGCGGGTGATCAACAGGCCCAGGGTGCCGCTGAGCAGCACCACCAGCAGCGAACCGCCGACCAGCAGCTTGCGCGAATCGTCCATCGATTGCAGCGCCACGGCCGCGGCTTCGGCGGCGAGCTTGTCCTGCAGCGCGATGTTGTCGCCGATCTTGTCCTGCCATTGCTGCAGCGCCGGTGCGGCCCGGGTGAGCAGCAGCGGCAGCGCTTCATCGCTGTGGCCGGACATCACCAGGTCGATCACCTTGTTGTTCAACTCCCGCACCGGACCGGTAAGCTGGTCGATGTCTTCGCGGATGGCCTTGCCCTGCTCGGACGAGGGCAGCGCGTACAGCGCCTGCCTGGCCTTGGCGTAGTCGGCCCGTGCGGTCTTGATCTTCTCGATGAATCGCAGGTTGTCTGCGTCGCTGGTCGGCAGCACCACGTTGCGCAGCTCGGCGGCGATGACGTAATTGGCATTCATCATGTCGTTGGACAGGCGGATCTTGGTCATGTTCTGGTGCACCAGCGCATCGACCAACCCGCGCGCCGAGCTCAGGCCGCGATAGCCGATGAAGGCGATGAAGCCGGACAGCAGGATCAACACGGTGAAGGCGCCGGCCAGACGTGGCCCGACATTGAAGCGCTGCAGAAAAGAAGTCATGGGGTCTCTCGACTCGAAGGTGGGTTGCGTGGCTGGCGGCGGATGACGTGCTGCGGTGCGCTCGTGTCCGCTTGCCGGGTGCCCAGTGGTAGCGGCGTTGCGATCGGCGAATTGAGCGGGATGCACACTGCCGGTACAGCGCTGGATCACGCAGGTGAGGGGCGCGTGCGGATGCGTTGTCGCTGTGGTCGAACTGTGCCGAATTGTTGGCCGGCCGCGCCTGAATTCACCCATTCTGCGTGCCCGATGCGCGCCGCTGCAGTGCGGCGCAATTGCGCTTCACCTGGCATGCACGGCGTGGGTGGGCAACGCGAGGCTGTCATGACGATGGCGACGGCGATGCTCGGACTATCTCGTGGCCTTCAGCACTGCTCGCCTCGAACACGCCGCCTTCGAAAGACGCCTTGCGCGTCGCGTCGCGCTTGCGTTGCCGACGACCGCGATGTGCCCGGCGGGTGGAATATCCACGAACGCGCGGATGCAATGCCGCGTGGTCGACGCGCATGACCACTGCACTGCGATCCAGAGGGCCGCAGCCGCGGTGTCTGTGTGGACCAGCGAAGACACAAGGCCGGCCCGGTCACCGGGCCAGCCTTGTGTCGATGCGATGTTCAGCGCTGATCGCGGTGCGCGCGACTGTGGCAGCACGCACCGCCGTCAAGGGCAGCGTCGCCCACGTTCAAAAAGCGTGCGGTGCAGCGCTGGGGAGCTCAGAACTCCTGCCAGTCACCGAGATCGGCGGTCGATGCCGCGGCATGGGCGGAGCCGCGTTGCCGGGCGGCGACGGTGCCAAGACCGGCAACCGGGCGCGCTGCGGGGCGCGCATTGGCCGGTGCATTGGCAATGGCCGACAGCCGCCGCGCCACCGGTGCGGTGTTGGCCACCTTGAACACGGCCACCGCTTCGGTGAGCTGCTGTGCCTGCTCCTCCATGGCGCGGGCGGCGGCGGTGGCTTCTTCCACCAGCGCGGCATTCTGCTGGGTGGTTTCGTCCATCTGGGTCACGGTCTGGTTGACCTGCTCGATCCCGGCGTACTGCTCCTGCGAGGCCGAGGAAATCTCGCCCATGATGTTGGTGACGCGCTGCACGCTGGCGACGATGTCGGCCATGGTGGTGCCGGCCTGGTCGACCAGGGTGGCGCCTTGCGCGACCTTGTCCACCGAGTCGTCGATCAGGTGCTTGATCTCCTTGGCCGCACTGGCCGAGCGCTGGGCGAGGGTGCGCACTTCGGAGGCGACCACCGCAAAGCCACGGCCCTGCTCACCGGCACGTGCCGCTTCCACTGCGGCATTCAGTGCCAGGATGTTGGTCTGGAAGGCGATGCCATCGATGACGGAGATGATGTCGGCGATCTTCTTCGAGGACGCCTGGATGCCGGCCATGGTGTCGACCACCTTGCCGACCACTTCACCACCTTGCGAAGCCACACTGGCCGCGCCGATGGCCAGCTGGTTGGCCTGCCGAGCGCCCTCGGCATTCTGCTTGACGGTGGAGGTGAGTTCTTCCATCGAGGCAGCGGTTTCTTCCAGGTTGGCCGCCTGTTGCTCGGTGCGTTGCGACAGGTCCTGGTTGCCGGTGGCGATTTCGCCGGAGGCCAGGCCGATCGCACCGGCTGCTTCCTGGATGCGGCCGACGATGTTGGCCAGCTGTTCGGCGGTGGCGTTGGCGTCGTCGCGCATCTGCGCGAACACACCCTGGTACTGGCCGCTCATGCGTGCGGTCAGGTCACCGGCGGCGATCGATTGCAGCAGGCCCGAGAGCGACTGCAGGTTGCCGTCGGCGGTGGCCATCAGGTGGTTGAGGCTTTCGACCATGAGGCGGAAGTCATACTGGAACTGCTCGGCATTGCCGCGTGCACTGAAGTCGCCATTGGCCGCCGCCTGGGCCAGGTGCTTGATCTCGTGATTCATCGTGGACAGGTTGTGCTTGACCTGATTCATCGCGGTGGTGATCGCGGCCTTTTCGCCGGGCAATTGCGGCATGTCTTCGCTCAGATCGCCGATGGCATAGCGTTCCACCAGGTGAATGGTCTGCATCTTGACCTTGATGTGCGCGGCGACCAGCTCGTTGGTGTCGTTGGCCATGCGCCCGAAGTCGCCCGGGAACGCGCCGGCATCCATGCGGAAGCTGATCTGGCCTTCGTCGTGGCGCTTGGCCATGTCCAGCTGCGCGGTGATCAGGTTGCGCACCTGGTCCTGCATCTTGTTCATGGCCTGCAACAGGCGGCCGGTTTCGTCGTTGGCCTGGGTGCGCACATCGTTATCGAGGCTGCCGTTGGCAATGGCCTCGGCGGCGCGCGTGGCCCGGGTCAGCGGACGCACCAGGCTGCGGGTGATCGCCCAACCCAGCAGGCCGCTGATCAACACCACCGCCAGGCCGCCGCCGATGAGCATCGCACGGCCGCGTGCCATGGCCGTGGTGGCGGCTTCATAGGCTTCGGTAGCACGACGGCGCTGCAACGCCGCGTAGTCGGCCAGTGTGTCCTGCCACTGCTCGGTGGCCGGCGCAGCTTTCTGCAGCAGCAGTGCCAGTGCTTCGTCCGGCTGGCCGCTCAAGCCCAGCGCCGCGACCTGCGCATTGACCTTGTTGGCCGCCTCGCTGGCCTGGTCGATCTTCTGTCGCAGGGCCGTGGCCTCCGGCGATGCAGAAAACAGGTACAGCGTGCGGCGGCTGTCTTCATAGGCAGCGAGCTTGTCCTTGATGATGCCGGCAAAGCGCAGGTTGTCCGCCTCGGAGGTGGGCAACACGATGTTGCGCAGTTGCACGGCAACCGCCGAGCTGGCGTTGGTCATGTCCTGCAGGTGCTGCATGATCGTGATGTTGCGGTTGACCACGGTGTCGATGCGCTCGCGTGCTTGCGCCACCGTGTACAGCCCGGTGGCGACCAGCCCGCAGGACAGCAGGATCAGCGTGCCGAAGGCGAAGGTGAGGCGCTTGCCGACGTTATACCGTTGTAGAAGAGCGATCATGTAGAAATCTCGGGGCAATGGGCGGGAAGGGGGAATGCGCATCGGTCAGGTCGCGTGGATCACGATGTCGAGCCGGGCCGTGGCAGGCAGGCGTCCATCCCTCCATCGATGCCGGTGAGAGGTGTCACGCGGCAATCGGTTGCGGGGCAGGTTTTGCATGCTTGTGTTCGGTAACGGCGACTGCCGCGGCGCCTGAACTCGCTTGCGTGGCCGTGTACGGGCAGCCGTCACCGAGGTGATGCGGGCGTGCACACGCGGGCTGGAAAGACCGGTATCTTGATGACCGCCAAGCGTTGCGTGCGCGGGCAATTCACCGCTCGATCACGCGTCGGGCGTGATGGCTGTGTGCAGGCGGGGTGTTGCCGGGTGGATGCACCGGCGAGGCGAGGGCGAAGCGAGGGAGGCGGCGCGCCGGAGTCACCGGTGAGGTATGCGGAGCGCTGGCGCAATTGCTGAAGGGCGCAGCATCGGGGCCATCGCGGTGCGCGATGGCGGCCGCAGGCGCGCTGCCTGCGTGCCGACCAACATCACGTCCACGGCAGCCGGTGCCATGGTCAGGCGGCGGTGGCTTCGGTCAATGCATGGGTCGCAGGGGCCGGGCCATCGACGGATGCCGTGGCCCGCGCCTGCCGTTTTCAGGCCGCCTGCCCGAGGCGGGCCGGTGCGGGCGCCTGCAGCTGGAACACCGAGACCGCATCACGCAGTTGCTGCGCCTGTTCTTCCATCGAGCGCGCCGCGGCGGTGGCTTCTTCCACCAGCGCTGCGTTCTGTTGGGTGGCCTGGTCCATCTGCGCGATGGTCTGGCCAACCTGATCGATGCCTTGCGACTGCTGCTGCGAGGCCTCGCTGATCTCCTGCATGATCGTGGTGACGTTGCGCACCGAGTCGACGATGTCCTGCATGGTGCGGCCGGCCTGGCCGACCAGCTGATTGCCGTGGTCCACCCGGCTGACCGAGTCGTCGATCAGCTGCTTGATTTCCTTCGCTGCACCGGCAGAACGCTGGGCGAGGGTGCGCACTTCCGAGGCCACCACGGCGAAGCCGCGTCCCTGTTCACCGGCACGCGCCGCTTCCACGGCGGCATTCAATGCCAGGATGTTGGTCTGGAACGCGATGCCGTCGATGACGCCGATGATGTCGGCAATCTTCTTGGAGGCCGCCTGGATGCCGGCCATGGTGCCGACCACCTGGCCAACCACCTCGCCCCCCTGCGATGCCACCGAGGCGGCGCCGACCACCAGCTGATTGGCGCGGCGGGCATGCTCGGCGTTGTTGCGCACGGTGGAGGTGAGCTCCTCCATCGAGGCGGCGGTTTCTTCCAGGTTGGCGGCTTGTTGCTCGGTACGCTGCGAAAGATCCTGATTGCCCGAAGCGATCTCGCTGGCGGCCTCGTTGATGGCGTCGGTGGAGCGCTGGATACGCCCGACGATATCGGCCAGCTGGGTCACCGTGGCATTGGCATCGTCGCGCATGCGTGCGAACACGCCATGGAAATCGCCGTGCATGCGGGTGGTGAGGTCGCCGGCGGCAATCGCCTGCAGCACCGTGGAAAGCGACTGCAGATTGGCATCGGCCGTGGCCATCAGCTGATTGAGGCTGTCGACCATGGCGCGGAAATCGTACTGGAAGCGCTGCGCGTCGCCGCGCACGCTGAAATCGCCGTTGGCGGCGGCCTGCGCCAGCAGCCTGATCTCGCTGTTCATTGCCGAGAGATTGCGCTTGACCGTGTCCATGGTGTCGGTGAGCACGGCCTTTTCGCCGGGCAGGCGGTCCATGTCCTGACTCAGATCACCGATGGCGTAGCGCGACATGATCTGCGCCAGCTGCAGCTTCACCGCGACATGCGAGCCGACCAGCGCATTGGTGTCGTGCACCATGGTGGCGTAGGCGCCGGGGAAGCTGTCGGCCTGCATGCGGTAGCTGATCTGGCCGGCGTCATGGCGCTGCGCCATCTCGCTCTGTGCCGCCAGCACGCGCTGCAGCTGCTCCTGCATCCTGCGCATGTTGTCGAGCAGCTGGCCGGTCTCGTCGTGGCTGGGCGCCACGATGCGCTCGTCCAGGTCGCCGCGCGCGATGTTGGCCGCCACTGCCGCAGCGCGGCGCACGTTGCGGGTGAGCCGGGACAATGTGTACCAGCACAGCGTGGCGATCAGCAGCGCAAGCAGCGACAGCCCGGCGATGGCCTGCCACATGGCATTGCGCGCATCCGCCAGGTGCCGCTGGGACTGCCGCTGCAAGGCCTGCAGCGAAGTGCTGCTGAGATCCTGCATGGCCTGGCCAAGTGCATCGAGCGCAGCATTCCATTGCGTGTCGGCCTGGGTGTCGCTGCCGTCCAGCGCGGTGGCCAGCGCCGTCAGTGCTGCAGTGGCGCGCGTGGCTTCGGTGCGGGCGGCATCGGCCAGGGCGGGGTCGGGCTGTTCCAGCAGGCCCATCGCCTTGTTCAGCTCATTGCGGAAGCGCACATGGTGCCGCTGCAGCTGGTTGAGCTGCTCGCGCAGCATGGCGCGGCTGTCGCCGGCTTGCGATGGATCGCTGGCCGCATCCAGGCGGGTCAGCGATTCGGTGGCATCGGGGCTGTAGATCAGCGTGGCCACCACCAGGTGGTAGCTTTCGATATACGGGGTGTAGACCAGCTGGCTGTCGTCGCGCAAGGCGTCGAGCGCAGCGAAGGCCTGTTCGCTCACGCCGGCATAGGCGTTGGCGTCGGCACCGGAGAGAGGGCGTTGTCGCAGCGCCAGCAGTTGTTTCTGGCTGCGTTCGAAGCCGGGCATTGCCGCCGTGGCCGCAAGCAGCTGCTGCAGGTCGCGTTCGGCCCGGCTGGACGCCGCGCTGGCGGCGCTGCCACTGTCGACATGGGCCGCATGCAGATCGGTGATCAGGCCCAGCATCTGTCCGAGCGGGCCATAGCTGCGTAATTCGTTGCTACTGATGGTGACGCTTTCATTGAGCTTGCCGCTATACAGCAGCACCGGAATGATCAGCCCTACCAGCGCCAGCACACCGATCGCGCCGAGTTTTCTGGCGATGGCCAGATCATCCCAGCGGCTGGTCCAGCGGCGCGGGGAAGGGGGATAGGGTTGCGGCAACTGCGCGGGCGAAGTGGTCATCGATACATCTCATGGGCGTACGCTGGCTATCGGCCGATACCAGTTATGCCTTGAGCCGGCCGGCATCGCTGCCGACCGGAACCGTTCAGCCAGTCCTGCTCGCCTGCTCAGAACTCCTGCCAGCTGGTGTCGTTGCTGGACGCGGTGACCACCACGCGCGGCTTGGAGGCAGCAGTGCGCCCGGCCGCGGAAACCTGCGCCTTGAGCACGGCACTCACCGCCGGCCGCGACGGGACCGCACGCACCGGCGACGGCGGCGCCGATGCATGGCCGGCGTCGGTCTTGAACACCGCCACGGCCTCGGTCAGCCCGACCGCCTGTTCTTCCAGTGCACGCGCCGCGGCGGTGGCTTCTTCCACCAGGGCGGCGTTTTGCTGGGTGGTTTCGTCCATCTGGGTGACGGTCTGGTTGACCTGTTCGATGCCCGAAGACTGCTCCTGCGAGGCGGCGGAGATCTCGCCCATGATGTCGGTGACGCGCTGCACGCTGGAGACGATCTCGCCCATGGTCTTGCCGGCGTCGTGCACCAGCACCGAGCCGTCGGCCACGCGCTGCACCGAGTCGTCGATGAGGTCCTTGATCTCCTTGGCCGCGCCCGAGGAGCGTTGCGCCAGGGTGCGTACTTCCGAGGCCACCACCGCAAAGCCGCGGCCCTGTTCGCCGGCGCGCGCGGCTTCCACCGCCGCGTTCAAGGCCAGGATGTTGGTCTGGAACGCGATGCCGTCGATGACCGAGATGATGTCGGCGATCTTCCTGGAAGAGGCTTCGATGCCGCTCATGGTCTCGACCACCTTGCTGACGATCTCGCCACCCTGAGAGGCCACGCCGGCCGCACCAATCGCCAGCTGGTTGGCCTGGCGCGCGCTTTCGGCGTTTTGCTTGACAGTGGAGGTGAGCTCTTCCATCGAGGCGGCGGTTTCTTCCAGATTGGCGGCTTGCTGCTCGGTGCGCTGCGACAGGTCCTGGTTGCCGGCGGCGATTTCGCTGGCGGCACCCTTGATCGAGATGGCCGACGCCTTGATGCCGGTGACGATCTCGGCCAGCTGCACGGCGGTGGCATTGGCATCGTCGCGCATCTGCGCAAAAACCCCGTGGAAGTCGCCGCTCATGCGCGCGGTCAGGTCGCCTGCGGCAATGGACTGCAACAGACCGGATAGCGACTGCAGGTTGCCGTCGGCGGTGGACATCAAGGTGTTGAGGCTTTCCACCATGACCCGGAAATCGTACTGGAAGCGCTCGGCATCGCCGCGTGCGCTGAAGTCGCCATTGGCCGCGGCCTGCGCCAGGTGCTTGATCTGGGTGTTCATCGCGCCCAGGTTGAGCTTGACCTGCGCCATGGTCTCGGTGAGCACGGCCTTCTCGCCGGGCAGCTTGTCCATGTCTTCGCTGAGGTCGCCAATGGCATAGCGGCCCATGATCTGCGCCAGCTTCATCTTCACCGCGATATGCGAGGCCACCAGGTTGTTGGTGTCGCTGGCCATGCGGCCGTATTCCCCAGGGAACGCATCGGCATCGATGCGGAAGCTGATCTGGCCTTCGTCGTGGCGGCGGGCCATGTCGGTCTGCGCGGCCAGCAGGTTGCGCAGCTGCTGCTGCATCTTGTGCATGGCCTTGAGCAGGCGGCCGGTTTCATCGTTGAACTTCGTATCGACGTCGTTGTCCAGCTTGCCGCCGGCAATCGATTCGGCTGCGCGGGTGGCGCGGCTCAACGGTGCGGTGAGGCTGCGGGTGATCAACAGGCCCAGGGTGCCGCTCAGCAGCACCACCAGCAGCGTGCCGCCGATCAGCAGCTTGCGCGAGTCGTCCATCGACTTCAGCGCAACAACCGATGCGTCGGCAGCCATCTTGTCCTGCAGTGCGATGTTCTCGGCGATCTTGTCCTGCCAGCCCTGCATGGCCGGCGCGGCCTTGGTGAGCAGCAAGGGCAGGGCTTCGTCGCTATGGCCGGTCATCACCAGGTCCATCACCTTGTCGTTCAAGACCTTGACCTCGGCACGGCGCGCATCGATCTGGGCGCGCAACACCTTGCCCTGCTCCGAGGGCGGCATGGCATACAGCGCTTCGCGCGCCTTGTTGTAATCGGCACGTGCCGACTGGATGGTGGCGATGAACTGGCGATTCTCTTCATCGGTCGTGGGCAGCACCACATTGCGCAGCTGCATGCCGATAATGAAATTGGCATTGATCATGTCGTTGGACAGCCGGATCTTCACCATATTCTGGTGCACGATGTCGTCGACTAGGGCACGTGCCGATGACAGGCCGCGATAACCGATAAAGGCAATCAGGCCGGACAGCACGATCAGCACGGCAAATGCCGCCGCCAGGCGCGGGCCTACGTTGTACCGCTGGAGTAATGCAGTCATGACAAGGTCCTGGAAGGCTCGAGATGGATGGAGCGACCCGGTGACGCCACAGCCTGCTGCGTGACATGTCGCTAAGACGAATAACGGCGGCATTGTGCACAAACTTTATACCTGGGTAACAGAAAATGTATAACCAGATCGGTGTCGTAAAATGGCTTCAGGGATGTGTCCGATCTATATGTGGTTTGAGTGGGAAAGTTACTGGCGAGCTCTGCAGTTAATTTAATACAGTAATTGAATATGCTTAATATAAACGTATTGGGTTGATTGACTGCCGGGTTTGCTTTGCTGCGCGTATAGCTAAATAAAAAAGCCGCGCTCCTGCGAGCACGGCTTTGCTGAAACTCCTATCGATACTGGCGGCTTAGAATTCTGCCCAATCCGACTCGGTGGACGGCACCGCTGCAACCGCGCTACGCGCTGCCGGACGCGCCGCACGCGTTGCGACCGGCGCGCTGACCACCGCCGGTCGCTTGGCGGTGATGGGGCGCACCACCGGCGTGGCGCGGGTCACCGCTTCCAGCTCGGCCGACAGGCGGAACAAGGCCACCGCTTCGGTGAGCTGCTGTGCCTGTTCTTCCATCGAGCGCGCGGCGGCGGTGGCTTCTTCCACCAGCGCGGCGTTCTGCTGGGTGGCCTCGTCCATGTGGGTCACGGTCTGGTTGACCTGCTCGATGCCGGCCGACTGTTCCTGCGAGGCGGCGGAGATCTCGCTCATGATGTCGGTGACACGCTGCACCGAGGAGACGATCTCGCTCATGGTGCTGCCGGCCTGGTTCACCAGTGCCGAGCCTTCGGCCACCTTGCTCACCGAGTCGTCGATCAGGCTCTTGATTTCCTTGGCGGCACCGGCCGAACGCTGCGCCAGCGTGCGCACTTCCGAAGCCACGACCGCAAAACCGCGGCCCTGTTCGCCGGCACGCGCCGCTTCCACGGCCGCGTTCAAGGCCAGGATGTTGGTCTGGAAGGCAATGCCATCGATGACGCTGATGATCTCGGCGATCTTCTTGGACGAGGTTTCGATGCCGGACATGGTGGTGACCACCTGGCCGACCACGCTGCCGCCGTGCGATGCCACGCCTGCCGCACCGATCGCCAGCTGGTTGGCCTGACGCGCGTGTTCGGCATTTTGTTTGACGGTGGAGGTGAGCTCCTCCATCGAGGCGGCGGTTTCTTCCAGGTTGGCGGCCTGTTGTTCGGTCCGCTGCGACAGATCCTGATTGCCCGCGGCGATTTCGCCGGCCGCCGTATTGATGGCCAGGGTGGAGTGCTTGATGCGGCCCACGATGTCGGTCAGGCGTTGCACGGTGGCGTTGGCATCGTCACGCAGACGCGCAAACACCCCATGGAATTCGCCGTCCATGCGTGCGGTCAGGTCGCCATCGGCCACCGCGCCCAGCAGCTGCGACAGCTTGCCCAGGTTGCGATCGCTGACTTCCATCATCGAGTTCAGATCCGCCACCATCACCGCGAAGTCGTACTTGAAGCGTGCCGCATCGCCGCGGGCGCTGAAGTCGCCAGCCGCGGCCGCCTGCGCCAGCTGCTTGATCTCGGTGTTGATCGACAACAGGCTGGCCTTGGCCGCATCCATCGCTTCGTGCAGGATCGCGCGGCTGGCCGGCAGACGGCGGGCGTCCTGGGTCAGGTCGCCTTGTGCGTACTGGTTGAGGATGCGCACCGAGTCGATGATGGCATCCAGATGTTCGAAGATCATGGTGTTGATGCCGCTGGCCAGCGTGCCGTACACGCCGGGGAAATCTTCCGGCATGCGGTGGGTGATGTCTTCGGCCGCATGCAGGTGCGACATGCGCGCGGTCTCGTCGGAGAAGCGGCGCAGCATCAGGGTCATGCCGCCGGTGGCGTCCAGCATCTGGCCGATTTCGTCCTTGCTGGTCTTGCCGATCTGCACGCTGAGATCGCCACGCGACACTGCCTGGATGGCGCCCAGCGCCCTGGACAGCGGGTTGGTGATGCTGCGTGCAATCAACCAGCCAAAGGTCACCGACAGGGCCGCCATCAGCAAGGTGCCGATCAGCAGCACCGCACTGGTCAGCTTGAACGAGGCGCTGCTGGCCGCGACCATGTTGGCCAATGCAGTGGACTGCTCGGCGTACATCTTGTCGATGGTCTGGAACAGCACCTTGCGGATGTCGCCGGACTGCTTGTTCGCCAGGATGGCGGCGGCGTAGTCGGGCTGCTTGTACAGCGCACGCAATGCCTTGTTGGCCTCGAAGTAAGCTGCGCTTTCCTTGGCCAGCTTGTCGTAGCCGGCCTTCAGCGGCGAGCCGGCACCGACCTTGGCCTCCAGTGCCTTCTGTGTCTGGAGGTAGCTGGCCTGGATCTCGTCCATGCGGGTGAGAAAGTAGGCGTAGCGCTCGGGATTATCCAGATTGACGAACTGGCCCGACTCGTAGATGCGGAATTCGCCACCGAAGGCGCGCAGTTCCGACAGCCTGCTCAGCACCGGCACGACATTTTCATTGATCAGCACAGCCTGCTGCTGCATTTGCTTCATGCGCGAGAAGCCCATCCCACCCAACAGGGCGGTGAGCACGGCACTCAGGCAGAACGCAAACATCAGTTTGCGGCGGATGGGCCAATCGTTGAACTTGTTCATCATGTACTCCGGGCGATGCAAGGCGATGTGTGTCCTGCACGCTAACGGCCCGGGGCCCGGATTCTTTACTTTGCAAGAATGAACGCGGCGTGTTCGGCGACGCGCCGCATGCCGATCTGCGGTGAAGTGCGCCGCGAAAGATGCGGTCCGGCATCTAGCCATGCCGTGTGCGGCAGGTCATCGTGACGTCTCACACGCGCAGCTGCCGCGCCCTGACCGGGCGCGACCGCAGGCGGTTCAGGCTCGTGTGCGCGACGGCCTGGATGCCGGGTGGGCGGCGACGGCGGTGAGCGCGGGCCGGCCGGTCGATGCGGTGACTGGGGCCGTATCGGCAAGCGTGAAGCGCGACACCGCCTGCGCGAGCTGGCCAGCCTGTTCTTCCATTGCACGCGCGGCGGCGGTGGCTTCTTCAACCAGTGCGGCGTTCTGTTGGGTGGCTTCATCCATCTGGGTGACGGTGAGGTTGACCTGTTCGATGCCTGCGGACTGCTCCTGCGAGGCGGCGGAGATCTCGCCCATGATGTCGGTGACGCGCTGCACGCTGGCCACGATCTCGGCCATGGTGGTGCCGGCCTGGTGCACCAGATGCGCGCCTTCGCTCACCTTGTGGACCGAATCGTCGATCAGGTGCTTGATCTCCTTCGCGGCACCGGCGCTGCGCTGCGCCAGCGTGCGCACCTCCGAGGCCACCACCGCAAAGCCGCGCCCCTGTTCGCCGGCACGCGCGGCTTCCACCGCCGCGTTCAGGGCCAGGATGTTGGTCTGGAACGCGATGCCGTCGATCACGCTGATGATCTCGGCGATCGTCTTCGAAGAGACCTCGATGCCGGACATGGTGGTGACCACCTGCGCCACCACCGCGCCGCCATGCGCGGCGACATCGGCCGCGCCGATGGCCAGTTGGTTGGCCTGGCGCGCATGCTCGGCGTTCTGCCTGACGGTGGAGGTGAGTTCTTCCATTGAGGCAGCGGTTTCTTCCAGGTTGGCGGCCTGTTGCTCGGTACGTTGCGACAGGTCGCTGTTGCCGGCGGCGATCTCGCTGGCCGCGGCATTGATCTGCGTGGCCGAGGTCTGGATACCGGAGACGATGCTGGTGAGCTGCGCCACCGTGGCATTGGCATCGTCACGCATGCGTGCAAACACGCCTGCGAACTGCCCATCCATGCGCACGCTGAGGTCGCCTTCGGCCAATGCGCTGAGCAGGCTGGAAATACGCTCCAGCCCCTGCGAGGTGGTTTCCAGCAAGCCGTTGAGCTGACGGCCGAATTCCAGATAGAAGCCGTGCTTGTCGTCCAGTGCCAGGCGCTGGCCGAAGTCGCCCATCAAGGCAGACTGCACCAGTGCGGCCACTTCTTTTTGCGTGCTCACTTCGGCACTGACGTTGCGCCACAGCAGCATGCTGCCGCTGCGATGGCCGTCCGGCGCGTACAGCGGAGTCATGGTCAGGTCCAGGGTCACCGGGTCCAAGGTGTAACGCTCGGACACGGTGGACTGCAGTTGCTGCAATCGCTGCGTGCGCGCCCTGCCGTCGGCGTCGGTGCCGAACACGTATTCCAGCGGCTTGCCGACAACCGCATCGGCACTGAAACCGGCCTGGCCCTTGGCATGGAAGGTCGGTTCGCCTTGCTTGAACGAGGTGTGCAGCGCTTCGGTGATGAACACCGCATTGTGGTGCTCGTCGGCCAGCAGCACTTCCATCTCGGAGTGCTCCAGCGCGGTGCGGATGCGCAGGTTTTCGTTGGCGACGGCGGTGTCGCGCTCGATGCGCGCGCGCAAATCGTTCTGCATGCGCTGCATCGCGCCCATCAGCCGGCCCACTTCATCCTGGCGCTGCACGGCGATCTGGTTGTCGAGCTTGCCGGAGGCGATTGCATCGGCCACGCCCACCGCCGACTCCAGCGGACGCACCACCTGGCGACGTAACAGCAGAAACAGCGCACCGCTGAGCACCACCGCCGAACCCAGCCCCACCAGCAGGATCGTCCACAGCAGGCGATGCGCCTGCTGCATGATGGCCGCGTAGGGCACCACCACGCCCAGCGCGAAACGTTCCTGCGCCTTGCCGATCTGCAGTGGCACATAGGCACTGACCATGCCGGCTGCGTCGGGGGTGAAATCGACCGAATCCTTGCCAGCCTTGATGGCCTCCAGCATAGTGCGGTGCCGTGCATCGGTCAGCGGTTTGCCGATGCGCGTGCTGTCGCGCGAGGACAGCACCACGCCGGCGGGTGACAGCAGCTCCACATACCCGCTGTCCATCGGGCGCAGGGCGCCCAGGCGCTGTTGCAACGCCGCCAGTGCCACATCCACCGTCACTGCGCCCAGGTAGGTACCGTCCTGCAGGATGGGCGTGGACAAGGTGGTCATCAGCACGGTCTTGCCGCCGATCTTGTAATCGTACGGTTCGGCCACGGTCTGCCGCAGCAGGGCGCGCGGCTTGAGATTCCAGTCACCCAGGCCGGGGGTTTCGTAGTCGGTGAGCGGCTCACGCACCAGGGTGTGGCCGTCGCGTCCCCAGTAGGTCATGAAACGGCCGGTGGCGTCGTGGCCCTGGGCATTGGCAAAGGCGCTGTCCCTGCCGTCGAAGGCCTGCGCTTCCCACAAGGTGCCCATGCCCACCCATTCGGGATGGTCCTGCAATTGATCGTGCACCACCGCGGCGGCGGTGTCGCGGCTGATGCCACCGTTGGCGCGCTGCACCAGCAAGGTGGTGGCCAGGGATTGACCAGTGGTCAGCGCCTGACCCAGTTCGCTGCCGATCTGCTCGGCCTGGTAGCGCGCAGCGTTCTGCATCGTGGCCTGCGCCGATGTACTCAATGCGCCGCTGCTCTGCCAGTAGGTGATGGCCGCGGTCAGCCCGAAGCACAACGACGCAATGACCGCAGTGCCGAACATCAGGCGATACGCCAGGCGTCCGCCGAAACGTGAGTGCGTGGAAAGCGAAGTCATGGGTGTGGCCGCGGAGAAGGGAGAAGGCCCCGCCGGGGCGGGGAATCTGCAGGCGAAGCAGGCAGCGCACCTGCTGTTCGACCCGGGCAGGTGCGGCTGCGATCAGAGCCCGGCATGGGCGCGCGCCGGCTGCCATCCGGGCGCGCAGTGCGCACCACTGGAGCTCAAGTGCGCGACATCCGCCGGCGGTGGCTAGTAGGCGGCCAGCGCCACGCGCTTGGGTGCGCGCGCACCAACGTTGCCGTGGGAGCTGGCCGTTGTCGCCACCACCCGGAAGATCGACACCGCATCGTCCAGTTGCTGCGCCTGCTGCTGCATCGCATTGGCCGCGGCGGTGGCTTCTTCCACCAAGGCGGCGTTCTGCTGGGTGCTCTCATCCATCTGGGTGACGGTGAGATTGACCTGCTCGATGCCGGCGGACTGTTCCTGCGAAGCGGCCGAAATCTCGCTCATGATGTCGGTGACGCGTTGCACCGAGGACACGATCTCGGCCATGGTCTTGCCGGCCTGGTCCACCAGCGCCGAGCCCTGCGCGACCTTGCCGACCGAATCGTCGATCAGGTGCTTGATCTCCTTGGCCGCACCGGCAGAGCGTTGCGCCAGGGTGCGCACTTCCGAGGCCACCACTGCAAATCCGCGGCCCTGTTCGCCGGCGCGTGCCGCTTCCACCGCGGCGTTGAGCGCCAGGATATTGGTCTGGAACGCAATGCCATCGATGACGCTGATGATCTCGGCGATCTTCTTCGAAGCGTGTTCGATGCCGGACATGGTCTCCACCACCTGGCTCACCACCTGGCCGCCCTGCGAGGCCACGCCGGCGGCACCGATCGCCAGCTGGTTGGCCTGGCGCGCGCTTTCGGCGTTCTGCTTGACGGTGGAGGTGAGCTCTTCCATCGAGGCGGCGGTTTCTTCCAGGTTGGCGGCCTGCTGCTCGGTGCGCTGGGACAGGTCGTTGTTGCCGGCAGCGATCTCGCTGGCCGAACCGGTGATGGAGGCGGCGGCCTGCTGGATGCGCCCGACGATGCCGGCCAGCTGGGTGGCGGTGGTGTTGGCATCGTCACGCATGCGCGCAAACACGCCGTGGAACTCGCCGTCCATGCGTGCGGTCAGGTCGCCCTCGGCCAGCGCGGTCAGCAGCTCGGACAGCTTGCCCAGATTGCGGTCGCTGACCTCCATCATGGCGTTGAGGTCGTTGATCATGCGCGCCGAATCGTGCTTGAAGCGCGCGGCATCGCCACGTTGGCTGAAATCGCCGTTGGCGGCGGCCTGCGCCAGGCGCTTGATCTCGTTATTGATCGCCAGCAGGCTGGCCTTGGCCGCATCCATGGCTTCGTGCAGCACCGCACGCGTACCCGGCAGGCGGGCGGCGTCGCGCGAGAGGTCGCCCTGCGCGTATTCGTTGAGGATGCCGATGGCATCGACGATGGCATCCAGGTGCTCGAAGATCATGGTGTTGATGCCGCCCGCCAGTTCGCCGTAGACGCCCGGGAAGTCGGTCGGCATGCGGTGGGTAACGTCGTCGCCGGCGTGCATGTGCATCATCACCTTGGTCTGCGCGGAGAAGCGCTCCAGGGTGTGCACCATGTCGTCGGTGGCCTTGAGCATCTGGCCGATTTCATCGTTGCCGTGGTCGGCTGTGCGCACGCTCAGATCACCGCGCGCCACGCCCTTGATCGCCGCCAGGGCGCGCGAGACCGGCTCCAGGATCGAGTTGCCGATCATCCAGCCCACCAGCAGGTTGAGCAGCACCAGTACGGCACCGGCCAGCGTCACGATGCCGGTGAAGGCCAGCGCCTGCGACTGGGTGTCGTCGAGGTAGACACCGGTGCCGATTACCCAGCCCCACGGCTTGTACAGCGCCGCGTAGGAGGTCTTCTGCACCGGGTCCTTCTGCCCGGGCTTGGCCCAGGTGTAATCGACATAGCCGCCGCCGGCCTGCGCGGCGGTCACGAACGCGGGAAAGATGCGCTTGCCGTCGGGGCTGAGCACGTCGTTGAGCGGCTTGCCATTGAGATCCGGCCGGGTAGGGTGCATCAGCATCACCGGCGCCTGGTCGGTGACATAGATGTAGTCCACGCCACCGCGTGCGCGCATGGTAGACAAGGTGTGCAACGCGGCCTTCTTGGCGGCGTCCACGTCCATCTCGCCCTTTTGCGCGCGCTCGGCATAGCCATTGACCACCGCGATCGCCATCTCGATCTGGCTCTTGAGGCCATCGCGACGGGTGTCGGTGAGATCCACGTACTGCATGCGTGCCGCGATCACGGCCAGGATGATGATGCCCAGCGCAACCAGCGCCGTCTGGGCGAGGAATTTGCGCTTGAGCGGCACGTTGGCCAACGTCTTTGCGAGCGAGCTCTTGAACGTCATGACAGGTATCCAGCGAGAGGATTGTGACCGGGATAAGTCGAATAGCGACCCATTGGGAAAAATGTTGAGCACCGCTTGACGCTGGTTGTGCTAGCGAGGTGCACAGCCGATTTCGGCGCCATCCGGGCACTCGAGCGTTCGACCGACGCGATGCCCCGCGCCGATGCACGCGCTCACGCGCGGCATACCGCACATCGCACAGCACATCGCACACGTCGCTCTGCAGGACAGAGCGCATGGCATGTGCAGCGTGGGGGCTGGCAGACAGCGATGCAGGGTGAGCGGCCGCCTGGCCGCACACCGGGCAAGCTCAGTGCCGCGGCGACGCGCCGACGGGGGTGATCGAGGCCTGCAGGTTCTGCAGTTCGGTCCACAGCAGCTGGCGGGTGTCGCCGGCATGGCCCAGCGCGAGGGCCTGGGCGTCGTGCAGATCGCCGTCATGCAGGGCGCGATTGGCCTGGCGGTGCTGCGCCAGATACTGGCCCAGCTGCTGCTGCACCACTGCAAACTGGCGCGCCTGGTCGCCCTGCGGCGCGCTGGCCTGGAAGTAGCCCGCATGGCGTGCGATGCGTTGGCGCAGCTTGCCCAGACGCTCGTCGTAGGCCTGCACGCGCGCCGGGTCCTGCGCTGCGGCCAGCTGGGCACGCTGATCGTTGCGCAGCTGCACCAGGTCCACGGCAAGCGACTGCAGTGCGCTGACCGGCACGTTGTCGATCAAGACGGACACCGGGGCGGCCGGCGCGGCGAAGGAGGGTGGCAACGACACGCCCGCGGCCAGCACGGCAACGGCAAACACGGCGCCCAGCACGTTGCGGGCAGAGCGGATGGGATTGGCGGTGTGCATGCGGGACGTCCTTCAACGATGCGCGGGCGGTGCGGCCCTCAGTGCCATGTGTATCGGCCGCAGACGCGTGTGCTTGATCACCTTTCGACCAACGGCACTGCAGCGTGGTGAATTGGTGCCCTGGTGAAGTGCGCGGCGATGGGGTCCTGTGTCCGGATAGCAGAACGCCCCGGGGGTGGCCGGGGCGTTTCGATGGATCTTGAAGCGCCGGGTTGTGCGCTGTCTGGCGCTGTTGCGTCGGGCCGTACCCGCACCCCAACCCCTCTCCCGGGAGAGGGCGGTTCAGCAGCCGTGGACTTAAAACTCGCGCCAGCTCGCATCGTTGTCGGTAGCGACTGCCAAGGCCGGCCGCTGCGCCGCGGCGGATCTGGCTGCAGGCCTGGCTGTCGCAGACCCGGGCTGCCGGGGAGCGACCGTCGGAGCGACGCCCGCCAGGTATTGCGGGGCAGGGCGGTGCGTCGCCGCCGGCTGCGTTGCGCCGGGATGGGTCTTGAAGATCGACACGGCATCGGCCAGCTGGCCGGCCTGTTCCTCCATTGCGCGTGCGGCCGCCGTGGCTTCTTCCACCAACGCGGCGTTCTGCTGGGTGGCTTCGTCCATCTGGGTCACGGTGAGGTTGACCTGCTCGATGCCGGCCGATTGCTCCTGCGAGGCGGCGGAGATCTCGCCCATGATGTCGGTGACGCGTTGTACGCTGGCCACGATGTCGGCCATGGTCTTGCCGGCCTGGTCCACCAGCGCCGAGCCTTCGGACACCTTGCTCACCGAGTCGTCGATCAGGTGCTTGATCTCCTTCGCGGCACCGGCGCTGCGCTGCGCCAGCGTGCGCACCTCCGAAGCTACCACCGCAAACCCACGCCCCTGTTCGCCGGCACGCGCGGCTTCCACCGCCGCGTTCAACGCCAGGATGTTGGTCTGGAACGCGATGCCGTCGATCACGCTGATGATCTCGGCGATCTTCTTCGAAGAGACTTCGATCCCGGACATGGTGGTCACCACCTGCGCCACCACGCTGCCGCCCTGCGAGGCGACCGACGCCGCGCCGATCGCCAACTGGTTCGCCTGGCGTGCATGCTCGGCATTCTGTTTGACAGTGGAGGTGAGCTCTTCCATCGAGGCGGCGGTTTCTTCCAGGTTGGCCGCCTGCTGCTCGGTGCGCTGCGACAGATCCTGGTTGCCGGCGGCGATTTCGCTGGCGGCGGTATTGATCGAGGTGGTGGCGTGCTGGATGCGCCCGACGATGCCCGACAGCTGCTCGGTGGTGGCATTGGCGTCATCGCGCATCTGCGCGAACACGCCATGGAACTGGCCGTGCATGCGCTCGGTCAGGTCGCCGGCGGCAATGGCCTGCAGCACCTTGGACAGCGAGGCCAGGTTGGCGTCGGCGGTGGCCATCAGCTGGTTGAGGCTGTCCACCATGGCGTGGAAGTCGTACTGGAAGCGCTGCGCATCGCCGCGCACACTGAAATCGCCGTTGGCGGCGGCTTGCGCCAGTGTCTTGATCTCGCGGTTCATCGCCGAAAGATTGGCCTTGACGGTATCCATGGTGTCGCTGAGCACGGCCTTTTCGCCGGGCAGGCGCTGCATGTCCTGGCTCAGGTCACCGATCGCGTAGCGCGACATGATCTGCGCCAGACTGGTCTGCAGGGTCACGTGCGCGCCGACCAGGTTGTTGGTGTCGTGCACCATCGTGCCGAAATCGCCGGGAAATGCCTGCGGATCCATGCGGTAGCTGATCTGCCCGGCGTCATGGCGTTGCGCCATGTCCGACTGGGCGGCCAGCACGGCCTGCAACTGCTGCTGCATGCCCTGCATGCTGTGCAGCAATTGCCCGGCTTCGTCGCGGCTATCGACCTGGATGACGTTATCCAGCTTGCCCTGCGCGATGGCACCGGCCACGCGGGTTGCACGACCGAGCGGGCCGGCGATGCTGCGGGCGATGAACCAGCCCGCGAACGCGGCCAGCAGCACTGCCAGGATCATCGCTGCAATCATCACCTGTACCGAGCGTCGATAGGCTGCTTCGGCCTGATCGATCTCGTTGGTCATGTGTGCGGTATTGAACTTGGTGAGCTCCACCAGCTTGGCAAACAGCTCGCGCCGCGCCGGACGCGATTGCTCGTCGGACACGGTATTGGCGGTCACCAGATCGCCGGCGCGCACTGCGGCGCTGAGCGCGGCGTTGGCCTTGTAATAGTCGGCCAGGGTCAGCTTGACCGCCTCGTACAACTCGGTCTCCTTGCCCGGCGTGGTGGTCTTGGCATAGGCGCTCTGCGCGGCGTCCACATCGGCACGCGCCTTGTCCATGCGTTCGAAATAATTCTGCACCGCCTTCGGGTCGTCGGCGTGCGCCAGCTGGGCCAGCTCGTAGGTGCGGAATTCGCCAAGCAGCGCGCGCATTTCGCTCAGCTGCTGCACTGCCGGCGCCCACACGTTGCCGATTTCGCGCAACAGGTGCGCGCTCGACTGCATGCGCGCAAGCGCAAACACGCCCAGGCTCAGGGTGATCAATGCGGTAAAGGAAAACGCCACGGCCAGCTTGCGGGCAACGGCAAGATTGCGGAACCAGTTCATAGTGGTCTTCTCGTGTTGCAGAGAACGACTGGCCTCGTGGGCTCCGTCACTAGGCGGGCCAAGGACGATGGCGGAGTCGAAAGATCCGGACAAAGGGCCAGAATCTCCGTCGGTCGTGTCGGGCCGGACGGGTGTCACTGATGCCGGCAGTCCCCATACTGCCGGCGATCGCTCCGGGTCCGGCCGCTTGGCGGTCGTCTCATGGAGCCTTGCACTGCGGCGTCCCTGCCGCAAGGTGGTGCGTTACGCGGCCTGCGGCACCTTCAGCGAGCGCACCAGGCCACCGATGTCCACGATCAGCGACACCCGGCCATCGCCGAGGATGGTGGCGCCGGAGACGCCCGGAATGCGGCGGTAGTTGTTTTCGATGTTCTTGACCACGACCTGTTGCTGGCCGAGCAGTTCGTCCACTTCCAGCGCGATTTTCTGGCCGTCGCCTTCGACCACCACCACCAGCGGTTCCTGCGAGGACTGCTGCCCGCCGAAGCCGTAGTAGTTGGTGAGCGACAAGATCGGCAGATACTCGCCGCGGACCCGCAACACACGGCCGTCGCCGGCCATCGAGCGGATGTCTTCGGCGGCCGGCTGCAGGGCTTCGAGCACATAGGCCAGCGGCAGGATCAGGGTTTCGCCAGCCACCGACACGGTCATGCCGTCCAGGATGGCCAGGGTCAGCGGCAGACGGATCAGCACGCGGGTGCCGCTGCCGGCATTGCTTTCCAGCTGCACTTCGCCGCCCAGGCCCTGGATATTGCGGCGGACCACGTCCATGCCCACGCCACGACCGGACAGGTCGGTGACGGCATCGGCGGTGGAGAAGCCGGGTGCGAAGATCAGGTCCCACACCTGCGAATCGGTCGGGTTGTCCGGCACGGCAATGCCGCGTTCGGCGGCTTTCTCCAGGATCTTGGCGCGGTTGAGGCCACGGCCGTCGTCGCTGACCTCGATCACGATGTGGCCGCCCTGGTGCGAGGCCGCCAGCGTGATGGTGCCGGTCTCGTCCTTGCCGGAGGCGCGACGCGCATCGGGCATTTCCAGACCATGGTCGATCGAGTTGCGCACCAGGTGGACGAGCGGGTCGGCGATCTTTTCGATCAGGCCCTTGTCCAGTTCCGTGCCTTCGCCGATCGTGCGCAGGCGCACCTGCTTGCCGAGACGGCTGGACAGGTCGCGCACCAGCCGCGGGAAGCGACGGAACACCGCATCGACGGGCAGCATGCGCACGCCGATGACCGCTTCCTGCAGGTCACGGGTATTGCGTTCGAGCAGGTCCAGGCCGGCAAACAGACGCTCGGCATGCGCCGGGTCCAGGCCGGTGGAGACCTGCTTGAGCATGGCCTGGGTAATGACGAGTTCGCCGACCAAGTTGATCAGCGCGTCGACCTTGTCGACGCTGACGCGGATCGAGCTTTCCGCTTCGGCAGCCGCGGCCTTGGGCGGCGTTGCGGCAGCCGCGGCCACCGGCTCGGCGGCAGCGGCCGGAGCCGCCGGAGCTGCGGCGGCCTCCGGTGCGGCCGGTGCGTCCACGGCCAGGCTCGGCGGCGGGCCGGGCACCGCCATCGGGCGGATGTCCAGCTCGCAGTCGTCCACGACCCAGGCAAAGGTGTCTTCGATCTTGCTGCGCGGGATCTTGCCGATCAGGCCCAGATCCCACGCCAGATAGGCTTCCAGCGGGTCGATGTTTTCAAAGCCGGGCATGCGCTCCAGGCGCGCGGCGATCTGCAGCGGGCCCAGATGCTCCAGCTCGCGGATGATGCGCAACGGGTCGTTGCCGCTCATGAACAGCGACGGCGCCGGGGTGAAGCCGATGTGCCAGGCTTCGGGCTCTTCTTCCTTCGGCTTGGCAACCGCGGCGGCTGCCGGGGCTTCGCCGGCCAGCACCGCGTTCAGGCGCGTGTGCACGGCCTTGACCGCGGCCGGGTCGGCCGGCGTGCCGTGTTCGGCTTCGCGCAGCAGGGCGCGCAGCACGTCGACCGAGCCGAGCATGGCATCGACCGCATTGGGTTCGAGCTGGCGCTTGTTGGAGCGCAACTCGTCCAGCAGCGTCTCCAGCACGTGGGTCAGGCCGGCCACGGCCTCGAACCCGAACGTGGCAGCGCCGCCCTTGATGGAGTGCGCGGCACGGAACACCGAGTTGATGATTTCCGGGTCGCGGTTGCCCTCTTCAAGGGACAGCAGCCCGGCCTCCATCGCATCGAGCCCTTCGCGGCTTTCCTCGAAAAAGGTGGCGTGGAAACGTTGCAGGTCCATGCTCATGGGCGTGAAATCCGAAAGTGAAGCGAAAAGGAATTAACCCAGAACCTTCTGGACGGTGGCGATCAGCTGTTCCGGATTGAACGGCTTGACCAGCCAGCCGGTGGCACCGGCCGCCTTGCCTTCGGACTTCTTGTCGGCCGCCGACTCGGTGGTGAGCATCAGCATCGGGGTGAACTTGTAGTCCGGCAGCTGGCGCAGCTCGCGAATCAGCGAGATGCCGTCCATGTTGGGCATGTTGACGTCGGTGACCACCGCATTGAAGCGCTGGCCCTTCGCGCGGCCCAGCGCAACGGCGCCGTCTTCGGCTTCTTCGACGGCAAAGCCGGCAGAGGTGAGGGCGAAAGAGACCATCTGGCGCATCGACGCCGAATCGTCCACCACCAAGATACGTGCGCTCATGCGGCGTTCTCCACAGATTTCAGGTTGTCATTGGATGCGGAAAGCCCCAGTGCGTCGGTGACGCCGAGCAGACGTGCCGCATCTCTAAAAGTGTCGTTGCAGCCATCGAACTCGGTGTGCAGACCGGCCTGGCGGCGGCTCTGCACAAAGGCGCAGAGCAACTGCACGCTGGCGGTGTGGATACGCCGGACTTCACCGGCATCAAGCACCAGGTCGCCGTCCTGGGTAAGGAATCCGGCAAGCTTCTGCTTGAGGTCGGCGCTGGTCTCGATGCCGAGATCCTCACCCAATGTCACTGTGCTCATTGTTGCTCCGAACGGATGGTTCTATGCGTACTAACGGCGGAAGGCGGAAAAGCTTTAACGGTGAATCGGCAACACGCCAGATTGTGCAAGCTGCGTATCAATGCAGCAGGTGCGTGGCATCGAGCAGGATCATCGGCTGATGACCCAGGCGCGCGACACCGCGGAACAGGTTGTTGGAAATGCGGCACAGGCGGGCGTTGTCCGGCGGCTCGATCTGCTGATCGGTCAGACTGGTGACATCTTCCACGGCCGACACACGCAGGCCCATGGTTTCGCCGTTTTCTTCCAGCACCACCACACGCGTTTGCAGGTCCATGTCGACCGGCGTCGAGCCCAAATGGATGCCCAGGTCGATCACCGGCACCACCTGGCCACGCAGGTTCATGATGCCGAGCATCGCGCTGGGCGTGCCGCGCAGCGGCAGCAACGGGACCGGTAGTACCACTTCCTGCACCTTGAGCAGTTCCAGCGCATAGGTCTGTTCGCCGCAGCGCAGACGCAGCCAGCGGGTGCTGCGTTCGCTGGCACGGCGTTCGGCTTGGATCGTGTCGGCCTGGCCGGGGGCCAGCAGCGCCTGCAGACCTTGGGGATAGACCGGGCCGGGTGCCGCGCGCGGCGGTGCCGGCGCTGCACGCGGCGTGGGTGCCGGCGCGGGCGTGGGTGCAACGGCGGGTGCGGCATCCAGCCCAAACGCCGGGTCGGCATCCATTTCTGCGAGCAGGTCGGCAGTGAGCAGATCGACCGCGGAGCCCGGCGCGCCGAAGGCAGGATCGGCATCCATTTCGGCCATCAGATCGGCGGTGCTCATGAACGCGCTGGGTGCCGCCTCGGCAAACGCCGGGTCGGCATCCATCTCGGCCAGGAAATCGGCGGCGATGTCGGCGGCGCTGGGGCCGGCCACCACCGGCGGACCGAAGGCTGGGTCGGCATCCATCTCGGCCAGGAAATCGGCAGCGATGTCGGCGGCGCTGGGGCCGGCAACCACCGGCGGGCCGAAGGCCGGGTCGGCATCCATCTCGGCCAGGAAATCGGCGGCGATGTCGGCGGCGCTGGGGCCGGCCACCACCGGCGGACCGAA
>NZ_JBEGFC010000013.1:29564-51504 GCF_040202405.1 Xanthomonas sp. WHRI 6106
CCGAAGGCCGGGTCGGCGTCCATCTCGGCCAGGAAATCGGCGGCGATGTCGGCGGCGCTGGGCGCGGCAACCACGGGCGCACCGAAGGCCGGATCCGAATGCATGTCGGCCAGCAGGTCGGCGGCGATCACCTCCGGGGTGGCGGTGATGGCCACCGGTGCGTCGGCCAGGGCCACGGTGTCTTCGTCGCTCGCGGCCAGCATCACCGGCGGCTCGGCCGCACCGGCCACTGCCACGGCGGCGGGCGCTTCCACGCCGGCATCGTGCAGCAGGCCTTCCAGATAGTCGTCCAGCTCACCGTTGGCGGTGTGGTTGCTCATGCGGCTTGCTCCATACGCATCGCGTCATCGGCCAGCACCCATTCCAGCGCGCGGCGATAGGCGGACAGGCCGCGGCCCTGATAGTCGCCGCCAACGGCGGGCACGGTCAGGGCGGCGGCATTGCAGATTCGGGTGTCCACCGGCACCGCGTCTTCCCAGACGACCGGGCCGTAGGTGGCCTGCATTTCCTTGAGCGTCTCGGTGCCGGCGCGGGTGCGGCGGTCGAACAGGGTTGGCAGGATCGACACCGGCAACTCGCGGCGGCGCGAACGCTGCACCATGTCGGCCGTGCGCACCATGCTGGCCAGGCCATGCAGCGCGAGCGGCTCGGCCTGGGTTGGCACCACCACGCGGTCGCAGGCGGCCAGGGCGTTGATCATCAACAGCCCGAGCGTGGGCGGGCAGTCGAGCAGGATGTAATCGTGCTGGCCGGCATGGCGGGTCATGGCGTTCTGCAATGCCAGGCCCAGGCCGGGCTGGTTGGCGCTGCGGCGTTCCAGGGTGGCCAGTGCGGCCTGGGCACAGACATACGACAGACCGGGGATGCTGCTTTCGTGCGCCAGGCTGGCCAGATCGCTGGGCGGGGTGCCGAACAGGTCCAGCACTCCGCGCGGCGGCGGGTCGATCGCCACGCCGAACGCGCGGGTGAGCGAGGAGTGCGGATCGAGGTCGATCAACAATACCCGGTGGCCGAGCGCGGCCAGGCCGCGACCCAATGCCAGCGTCGTGGTGGTCTTGCCGACGCCGCCCTTTTGGTTGGCGATTGCCCAGATACGCATCTCACTGCACTCCTTGAATTACGGCGGGGACGGAACTTGTGCCGCTTTCGGTGGTGACGGCCGTTTGGCCGCCGTCAGACTTGGGAAGCTTGGGCGCCCCGGCGGCGGTCGCATGCATCTGCGATGGCGGATCGGGTGCGAGTGAGCCAGCCGAGTCAGCGAGGATGATCAACACCACACGCCGGTTCGCATTCCGTCCCGCCTCAGTGCTGTTATCGGCACGTGCGCGGAATTCTCCATAGCCCACCATCGCCAATCGTTGCGGGGCGACGCCGTCGTCGGCAAACAGGTGCACCACGCTGGCGGCGCGCGCGGCCGACAGCTCCCAGTTGGAGGGGAACTGTGCGGTGGCGATCGGCTGGTTGTCGGTATACCCCTCCACGCGCACGCCATTGGGCGCATCGCGCAGCACCGCAGCCAGCGCCGACAGGGTGCCGCGGGCGCTGCCGGCCAGCGAGGCCGAGCCGGTGCCGAACAGGATGTCGCTGTTGATCTCCACCTCGATCCACAGGTCGTTGCGGCGGATGGTGATGAGTTTCTGCTCGATCAGCGGTGCCAGCGTCTTGCTCAGCTGCTGGGCCACCGCGTCCATCTGCCGCTGCGCGCGCGCCAGCTGCGCCTGGTTGCGCAGCGACACCGGCATGCGCATCTGCGCGGCCATCGACGGCAGCAGGGTGGGGTCGGTCGGTCCGCTGGAGGCGGCCATCGGCGCGCCGGCCTTGATCACCGAGGGGCGGTCGTAATCGGCGCCCAGGGTCTGGGTCTTGCCCAGCTGGACCGGGCTGGCATTCTTGGACGAGCCACCGAAGGCGCTGGTCAGTGCCTGCGCCATGACCTTGTATTTGCCTTCGTTGAGCGAGGAGATGGCGTACATCACCACGAAAAACGCCAGCAACAGCGTCATCAGATCGGCATACGGAATCGCCCACGCTTCGTGGTTGCCATGTTCTTCGTGGTGTTTGCGACGACGGGCCATAATGCGCTAATGCAAGTAGCCTGCCAATTTCGACTCGATGTTGCGCGGGTTCTCGCCCTGGGCGATCGCAATCAGCCCTTCGATCGCCATTTCGCGTTCGTTGGTGCTGCAATGGATCACGCTCTTGAGCTTGGCCGCCACCGGCAGGAACAGCAGGTTGGCCGAGGCGATGCCGTAGATGGTGGCAGTGAAGGCCGCGGCGATGCCGTGGCCGAGCATGGCCGGGTCGGCCAGGTTCTTCATCACCGCCATCAGCCCGAGCACCGCGCCGATGATGCCCAGGGTAGGGGCGTAGATGCCCATGCCCTCGAACACCTTGGCCGCGGCAAGATCCTGACGCTCCTGATTGTCCACTTCGATTTCGAGCATGTGCCGCATGGCTTCGGGCTCCACGCCATCCACCAGCATCTGCAGCCCCTTGCGCAGGAAGGCGTCGCTCTGGCGCGGCAGCTGGTCTTCCAGGCCCAGCAGGCCCTGGCGACGCGCGATGTTGCTCCATTCCACGATCCGCGCGACAAGCTGCGGCCGGTCGCTGGCCGGCGGCTGCACCACCCAGCGCAGAATCTTGAACGCGCGCCGGAAAACTGCCGGCGAGGTGTGCAGCAGGATTGCCGCCACGGTGCCAACGATCACGATCACGAAGGCAGCCGGCGACCACAGCGACGAAATGCCGGCGCCCTTCAATACGCTGCCGCCGACGATCGCCACGATCGCCAGCACCAGTCCGATGATGCTCAATCTGTCCATGCATGGGGTATCGGCCCAAGCGCGGCGGACTTGATAGGCGTGCCTGGTTGGGGCGCCAGAAAGTTGTCGTTCCGGGGTATGGGTCTGCAATTGCCGGCTTCGCGGGCGGTGTGCACGGCCGGGGATCGGTTCCCCGGTCGGAAAGGGCTCAACGAACTCAGTGATACCCCGCGTTAGCCCTGCTTTAGCAGAGCAGAGCAAACGCACCGCCTGCGCGGGGTTGAGCCCGTCTCCTGCGGGAGAGGGGTTGGGGTGAGGGTACGTCCAGGCGCAGCTTTCGGTCGCCGGCTTCGATGAGAAGTGCGAGCGCGGCCGACAGACGTCTCTTCGGCTCCCCAACATGCTTCATGACTCGCCATCACGGCACATCCCTGGGATGGCGATGGCAGCCAAGCGGCGTGGTGGGCGGTGTTCTGGCGTGCACCAACACGCATGTCGGCCGTGTCTCGCGTTGAGCTCGGTTGCGAATGAAGGGAAGAGTGCAGTCGCTTCGATAAACCGCTTGCGTCTGGTTGCAGGCGAGGCGTTTTGCTGTCCGTGATCGCGTTGCTGCAGGCAGGCTGTACCGTGCGCCGCTCAAGCGTGGCAAGCCTTTCGCACATCGTGGATGCCCCACGCCGCCGCGGGCCTGCTGCGCGGCAGAATGCGTAGCTGCATGGGCTGTGATACTTAGTTTCCCATTGCATTAGAACGATCTAATTGCGTCTGCACGATAGCGGACGCAAGAGGAGGGGGCCGGGTCGCTGCAACGGCGCCGGTTATTTCAGTGTCACTTTGCGCGGCGTTCTTGTCCGATCGTTGGGTCGACAGAAATCCGCCGAAGCCGATCACCTTTGGGAGAGCATGATCGACATGAACTGCATGCCATTCGCACGCCACCGCAGCACGCTGTCCGCCGGTATCGCCATCGCCTTGTTCGCGAGCGCCGCCTCTACCGCTGCTGCCCAGCAGGCCGACGGTACGCCGGCGCCCACGGGCCAGGCCGCGTTACAGGCCACGGACCTGGACGCGGTGACGGTGACCGGCTACCGCTACGCAATCGAAAAAAGCCTGGAGCAGAAGCGCAACGCCAACGCCGTGGTCGATGTGATCACCGCCGAGGACGTGGGCAAGTTCCCCGACAAGAACGTGGCCGATGCGCTGCAGCGCGTGCCCGGCGTGGTCATCAGCCGCGACGGCGGCGAGGGCAAGAACGTCAGCGTGCGCGGCCTGTCCTCGGAGCTGGTGCTGACCGAATTGAATGGCAACTACATTGCCACCGCCGAGTCCAACGGCGACCCGACGCGCTCGTTCAACTACACGCTGCTGCCGTCCAACCTGCTGGGCAGCGCGGAGTTGTACAAGACCCCGGAAGCGCGCATCGACGAAGGCGGCATCGGTGGCACGGTGATCCTGCAGACGCGGCGCCCGCTGGAACTGGAGCCAAACTCCGGCTTCGTTTCCGCCGAGGGCACCTGGTCCGATACCAGCAAGAACACCGACGGGCAGTTCTCCGGTTCGTATTCGTGGCACGACAAGGACAACCGCTTTGGTGTCTTCGTTGGCTACACGCAGCAGAAGCGCACCGCACGGACGCTCGATGCCAGTACCGAGAGCTGGCAGTGGTACGGGCGCGACGAAGGCGGCCCGGCGGTCGACGTGAACGGCAATCCGTCGGACTTCAACGCCAACTGGTGGGGTGGGACCGGTTTCTGGAACCAGGACGGCGACTACGCCACCG
This sequence comes from Xanthomonas sp. WHRI 6106, assembly GCF_040202405.1. Taxonomy (NCBI): domain Bacteria; kingdom Pseudomonadati; phylum Pseudomonadota; class Gammaproteobacteria; order Lysobacterales; family Lysobacteraceae; genus Xanthomonas; species Xanthomonas sp. WHRI 6106. The sequence continues at coordinate 34,107 of NZ_JBEGFC010000013.1, forward strand.
GTTTCATGATGCCGACGGCAGTGAGCCTGGGCGCCAAACGCGAGGAGCGCGAGCGCAAGGGTGGGCAACTGACCTTGCAGTTCAAGCCGACCGACGACCTGACGCTGACCGCGAACTACTTCCGCTTCGACCTGTCGCAGGACTCGCAGACCAATACCATCAAGATTCCCGAATGGAACATCGCCCGTTATAACGGCGACGGCAACTGGCGCGGCGGCCGTCTGCTCGACCGGCTGCAGTTCGATCCCAGCGGCACGATCGTTACGGGCGCCGCCTACAGCCTGCGTCCGGGCAAGACCTACTACTGCAGCGAGGCGCAGGCCGCCGCGGCCGGCCTGCCGCCGGGCGGCTGGGGCTCGGACGACTGCACGGTGCCCACGCCGCAGATCACCGGCAGCTACAACATCGAAAAATCGCAGTCGCAGACGGTGGACCTGGGCGGCGAATGGCGTGGCGAGCAGGTGGACGTGGCGTTCAAGGCCGGCCGCACCTGGGCCAAGGGCGGGCCGGAGCTGCAGTTTTCCCTGCCGATCAAGCCGCGCCTGCAAAACGCCGACGGCAGCTGGACCAACGGCAACTTCGCCAGCGCCTGGGACCTGACCGGCACACCATCCATGACGTTCTCGCCGGAGCTGATGCAAAACCTGCGCGACGGCATCCTGCAGGTCGACCTGGGCTCGACCGGCTCGTCCTGGACCCGCAACACCAATCAGCAGCAGTACGCGCAGATCGATACCACCTGGCATTTCGACGGCGAGGTCTTCGACTCGCTGCAGTTCGGCATCAAACGGCGCGACGGCGGCATCCACCGCAGTACCGGCAACAACTACTGGGTGTGCCCGGGCACCGACCCGGGCGACTACGACAACCGCTACTGGAACGGGCGCTGCAATGCCATTGCCACGCAGTTCTCGCCGGGCCTGCTGTTCGCGCAGGACAACCTGGCCGGTGGAATCAACGCCAGCGCGTTCCCGGCGATCAACTTCCCGGGCTACATCGGCTACTTGAACCAAACCTACGGCGCGATGCAGACCCGCAGCGAAGACAACTTCGTCTACAACGTCGACGAAGAGATCTATTCCAGCTATCTGCAGCTCAACTTCCACACCGAGCGGTTGCGCGGCAACGTCGGCGTGCGGGTGGCGCGCACCGGCCAGCGTGCCGAGTCCACCGACAAGGTGAGCGCCTACAACGACTACTTCTTCGACGGCGCCGACGGCAATCCGCTGGCCTGCCAGCAGGGCGCCGCCGCCCCCGGCGGCGCGCCGGCCGACACCTATTGCGGCACCGAAGGCTACTGGCGTTTGGCCGACAGCGTGCAACGCACCGAGTCGTTCGTGGTCAGCGGGCTGGACCGCAACTACACCGACGTGCTGCCGAGTTTCAACCTGGCCTACGACCTGACCGAAGACCTGTTGCTGCGCGCGGCAGCGTCGAAAGTGATCGCACGCCCCAGCTACAACGACATCGCCGCGCCCGGCAGCCTGGAGTTTTACAGCCCCGAGTACGTGGCCGACCGGCGTCTGACCGGCGGTGCCAGCGAGCAGGGCTGGTACGGCTCGGGCAGCAACAAGAACCTGGAGCCGTACAAGGCCAACCAGTTCGACCTGGGGCTGGAATGGTATTTCCTCCCGGGTTCGGTGGCCGGTGTGGGGCTGTTCCGCAAGAACGTGGAGAACTTCGCGGTCGACGTGATCAGCGACGTCAACATGATGGTCGACGGGCAACCGGTCACCGTGCAGAACTACAGCACCCAGGCCGGCGGCCAGGACGCGGTGTCGCAGGGTGTGGAGCTGTACGCGCAGCACACGCTGTCGTCCGGCCTTGGTGTGCAGTTCAACTACACCTACAACGATGCCAGCAAGGCGGCGGTGCGGCTGGAGGACGGCACCGAGGCCGGCGAGACCGCCATGCCGGGCAGCGCCAGGAACCAGACCAACCTCACCGTGTTCTACGAGACCGACAGTCTGCTGCTGCGCGCCTCGTACAACCGTCGCGGCGAGTTGGTGCAGGGCCTGGTCAACGGCCTGAACGTCTTTGAAGAGCCGTACTACCAGATCGATGTCAACGCGGCCTACAACATCACCCCGGCGCTCAGCCTCACCGCCTCGGTGCTGAACCTGACCAAGCAGGAGTCCCGCTCGCACCTGGGCGAGGACACCCGCGCGCGCTTCTACACCGGCGGCTACGCAGGCCGGCTGGCGTACCTGGGGCTGACCTACAAGTTCTAGGTCTCAGCATGTCGCGCCCATGCCTGCCGCGTGGCGGTATGGGCGCGATGGTAAAGAAGTGAACCTGGAACCGTTATCTGACTTTTGGCGAACGCTCAAAGCGGGGGATTACCTGCCCTTCAAGTCTCATCCCCTGCGACCGGTATCCTCAAGGATGCATATAACAGTCACCGGTACGGCTCCATGGATCGTTGGACGTGGATGATGGTAAGGATGTATGCGCCCGCACTTGGGGCTTTGGCGCTCGGGTTGCTGCTGATGCTGCCGTTGGGAATGCTCCGGGAGAGTCCGGTGCTTGCAGGGGTGTATGCGATGGTGCGATGGCTCCCGGCGTTGGCTATCGCGGTATCGGTCACCCTTGCACTTGTCGCTACTCTAAGGCTTTGGCGCCGGGATCAAGGGCGCAGTGCTTTGGTTTGCGAATGCGGTGGCTTGCTGGGACGGGAGCGTCCTGGGCGTTTTGGTGCATATCGAAAGTGTCTCGCCTGCAACCGCAACGTCAATGAGAGGTACTACACGTAGGTTCGGTTCCGGGATGCGCACACCGCAAGCCGCTGTCCGCCTTGAGAGCAGGCGTGAGCCCTACCTTGCTTTCCCTGGGGCTTCACGGGGCCAAATCGGCTCAAAGTGACGGCTCCCTGGCTTACAAGACACTTATCGGCACCCTGGTTGCCAGTTGGGGTTGGCTAAGTCGTTGTTCCAAAAGGGCGTCCGGCCATCTGTGGTGCCATGAGTAACTGCATCAGTACTGCGTGGGGTGTGGAGCAGTGGCACTTCCGTGATGATGCTTGCCGAGTGCACATTCTGAGTTATGCAATGCCATTGGCGGCGGAGGCGTGCTCGAACTGTCAGGTATTGGCGCAATTCTCGATGAGTAATGTATATTCCACCTTCAGGAGTAAGGGGCTGAAATGGAAAATCGTTCGTTGCGGTTTGGCGTTGATGCGCATGCAGGTGCTGAGCTTAATGTGTGGCAAGGGACTCTGGTAAATTCCAGTAAATTTGGGATAAAGCTGATCGTTAGTGCGGATTGTGATTTGCTGCAATCGAAGGGGCGTGATGACCTTTTCTGTCTTAGTGTATTGCCCGCTAAAGACTACATAGGAAGGTTTGCCATACCCGACTGTGCTGGCGAGATAATCGATACTCTTCTTGCGGAGGTTCGAGGGATCGCGACGGCAATGAATAGCCCGATTGGCAAGGCCTCCACTGAGCCGCTTAAAGAGTGGCTTGTTGGCGGTGGCGAGGAGCGTTGGCGCGCTGACATTAAAGGAATACACAAGCCGGACGTGACATTTATGAAATGTCTCGTGGCACCGATAGAGACGTTGACTCGTGTATTGGATAGTGGGGAGATTGTTGCTCCTGAACTCATAAAGCTCAGTTCTGAGGATGGTCAGGTTGCCCGGCGACTTAGTAAAGTCTCTCTGCAGATAAAGAAAATTCTTTCGAATAGGATGCAGGGCGGTAGAACTGATATCTACATTATTCCTGACATCCCCGGGGTTCCCGAAAGTGGGTTTGTCGTTCCGTTTAGAACTCTGACTGTGGCTTCGCGGCGCGACATATGTCGATCGAAGATGGATTTAATTGATAGTCCCGACTCTTATGTTCCTATCGGTGTGTGTAGGCCTATGCTCACGCAGTCATTGCTGCAGAAGCTGATGTCGTACTTCTCTCGAATAGGCGTTACCGATTCATTTAAGGCTGAGCAGGACGCGGTTGTAAGGATTCTTGTTGGGGAGATTTCATGAATAATTACATTTTCATCTCTGCATTGGCTTGTGAATATTTTCGCTCTTATGGCCCGCCGGGCGATGAGTGGCTTGAAGCTCCTGCCACAAACGAGGTCTCTTTGCCCCAGTGGAGGAGCGATGCTGGGGATGTGATTGTTGTAACAAGGCAGGATCTCGCTAGTCTCCAGTCTGGGATATTCTTCGTAATTGAGTTCGGAGAAGGGGGAGCTCTTGCCGGGGTGAAGAAGGAAAGGCGTCGAGATGCATTCAATAGAGTGCTGAGGGTCTTCCAGTCAACGGCTGACTCGAAGATGCCTGTGCCCGCTCTCTGGAAGCCCTTTAATTACGATAGCAAAATCACTATTCAGTCCGCGTCCCGCGTTTCTGGTGATAGTTCAAGGCTTCTAATCGATAGGCTGGTTGTTGGTCAGGTTGGTGCAATATGTACGGGTGTTGTATCTCCTGCTGTTGAATTTAAAACAAAGTTTCCCGATCCGGTTGATCGCAACGAAATTAATAGGAGATTGTATGATTGCCAATCTCTTGTAGATCGCACTTGGCAACCTAATGAAACTGACTGCTTCGAGCTTGAAGAGTCGAACAGGGTGCTCGGTTTCGGTGCATCGCTCCAGGCGTGGTATGACTCTCGTCTGACGACTTCACAGCGCAACTTTGTTGATCAGGAGTTGACTCGGAGCCTGCGAGTTCGCGGCCCTGCAGGTAGCGGCAAGACTGTTGCGCTTGTAGTAAAGCTACTACGCCATCTTCTTGGCTCGCAGTTTACGGAGAAGCCGCAGCGATATGCCTTTATAACTCACAGTCAGGCGACCGTCGATTTGGCGCGTTCCATGATTCGTGGAATGCTTAGCGACGAGGAATACGCTCGCGTGATGGGGGATGACGGGCCTCTCTACATTGGTACTCTCTACTCAAGAGCGTACCGTACCCTTGGAGCCGAGTTGCGAGGTTTGGAGCCGCTTTCATTGGATGGCGTTGAGGGCCGCAATATGCAGGCCGAAATGCTCCGGTCGGTAGTTGTCGCGTACAGAGCCAAGGATTGGGCAACAAGACGAGGGGGTGTGACTGAAGGCTTTGCGCGAAGTCTTGAGAGCATTACAGAGGAAAGTGAAGTGACCGCGCCCTTCATTGTTGAGGTCTTACTTGAATTTGCCTGCGTCCTTGAGCCAGGCGGTTTCGCGAGGTCGAGATCGAAAAGAGACGAATACATCTCAAAATCGCACCGTGACGTGTGGCGTATGAGGCTGTCGACCGAGGACGAAAGGCGGGTCATCCTTGATCTGTACGGCGACTTCCGTGCGCAGATGCGCTCCGTTGATGCGATGACTGTGGATCAGCTAATAGCCGATTTTGACCGGTTTTTGGATTCCAATTCTTGGGAGATGACGCGCTCTGAAGATGGCTTTGACGCCATTTTTGTTGATGAGCTTCATTTGATGAATCGATTGGAGCGGATGTTAATCAGCTCTCTGGTTAGAGATGCAAGCGCCAGTCCCATCATTGTGATGGCCGAAGACGTGAAGCAGGATGTGCGGCGTATCGGGCAGGGGTTGCAGCAATGGCAGCGAGATCTTCCTGATATGAAGAGTTTTAAGTTTGATGAGGTCTTCCGCTATACGCCTCAAATCAATGATCTTATGACTCACATTGATAGTTTTGCGCCTGCTGCAGAACTGGCTGAGGATTGGCCGCATTATCAGCAGCGAAGTGCGATGCCTCCAGGTGACAAGCCAACTCTGACGTTGGTTAAGACGATCAAGGATCAATACGAGGCGGTGTTCACCTTGGCGTCTAGAAGTGCTAAGAAGCGCAAGAGCGGGCGGTCGGTTGCAGTTCTTTGTTGCGATTATGACACCTTCCAGACTTACTTGAAGGCAGGTGCCTACCGGGATCTTTTTGTTCCGGTTGCTGCTAGAGAGGACATAGGAACGATACCGAGTAAGGGTGTTCGGTTTGTATTGTCAATGCCGGAGTTTGTCGCTGGGCTCCAGTTTGATGAAGTCTATTTGCTCGACGTCAGTAGGCTTGTCCTATTCGCCGAGGAAGGAGCTGGGGCTATGGATAAGAGGCGTGGATTGGCGACTCTTTATCTTGGCGGTAGTCGTGCAATGACTAAGCTCAACTTATACTCAGTCTCAGACGCAGGCGGAGTGCCGAATTTGATAGAAAAAGCAATAGAGCTCGGCATATGTCAAGAAGCATAGCTGAGGGGCATAAAGGTTCCAGGTTTACTTCTTTCTGCGAGTCCAAACTCTAGCGCCACATGGCTGGTGGCGGCTTCAACTCTGGATCGCAACGTAATGGGGTCAGGTAGGTCAGGTGCACTTATTCAGGCGACGGCGTTTGGCTTGCTTGGCCCGTATGGAACTGCGCCAGCGGCGCACAGCCGCGCGATACCCGCCAGCGTGTATTGACACGCCAGACCGCGTACTTGCAATCTAGGCCTAAGGAGCGTCGAAACTCCTCACGTAGCGGTACCCACCTCCGTCAAACCGGTGGGTTTTTTGTGCCTGCATCCTGCAGGGACAAGCCGACGCAATGCCTGCGTCGGGAGGGCGGCTAATACAACACCCGCAAGGGGAATACGCCCGCCGGCTACGTGCGGTTTCGAACCTCCCGACATCCCGTCGCCGTTGGCGGCGGTTCTTGGGTTGTTCCAGGAGGGCGTTGCCATGTCTACCGCACTATCCATGCCGGCATCTGTGCCGGTTGATCTGTTGCCAGCTTCCGCTCACCGCCTGCGTTGGGATGTGGGCGAGGTACTGCGCCGGCTTGTCGCACGCGCGGCTGTTGAGCAGGCGAGCGAGCATCCCGCGCATCCGCTGAGTCGCCAGCTCGCTGTGTTGCCGCACACCTCCAGCCGCCGGTTCGCACGCAGTGCTGTGGGGTTGCAGCAGTGCGTCGCCGCACCCGTCACCCGCCACCACCCGGAGGCGCCATGACACGCCGCCGCCCACCCACGGTATCTGCCAGTACACGGCCCACCCGCACGCGTACGCGCGCTGCGCCGCCCAAGCGGGTGCAGTGGGTTGTTGTGGAGCCCGACCGCACCAAGCTGCCACCGATGCTGCCGCCCGACCCGGACGCCTCCCCGCAAGGCCCCGGCACGCTACGCGCACCCCGCCGCGCCCGCCGCCCGCGCCAATGCACCGTCAGCTACACCCATTACCCCGGTGCCCACGACCACGCCGGCGACCAGCACGTGCCCCACGTCCGCCTCAGTGGACTATGGCTGGAACAACTGGGCTTTGCCATTGGCACCAAGCTACGCATCACCGCCAGCGCGGGGCAGCTGATGATGGAGGTGTTGCCGCCGGTGGAGGTGCCGGCCAAGGCGCGCAGCGTGCGGCGATGATGCTGCGGCTGCCAGACCCCTTGCGATTGACCTCGGTGCCGGATGCCACTAGCGTCCCCGCCACACCAGCGCACAACGGACGCTTCATGATCGCGCGCCCCCTCTACGCCTTGCTCGCCACCCTGACTCTGGGAGCTTGCGCCCACGCGGCGGGCGGCGCAGCTCCGGCACCCGTCACGGAGACATCTGCCATGCGTTCCTCATCCGAATCCGCAGTCACTCCCACTGGCAGTGAACCCAGCGGGCCGATACGAACGGCAGAGGATGCGCTCACCCGCATGCTTGCGTTGATTCAAGCAATTGACGGACTGGACGATCTGACCCCCGACTACCTGCAATCCAAAATGGGGGTCCCGGTGACGCGTGCGGCAGCTGATCCCAAGCGTTATGGCGCCAGTGCTCCGCTTACCAGTGAGTGGGGCTACAGCTTTGGAATGGACCAGACGCCTACTGCGGGGCGTTGGTTCGAGTTCACTTTTATTCCAGCGCAAGCGGGTGCTTCCCCGTCCATGACGGAGATCTGCGGGATCGATTTCGATACGTTTACCAAGAAGCTGGAAAACATCGGGTTTGTACGTCAACGCAACATGGTGGAAGACGGGCGATGGATGAGTGACTTCTTCAGCCGCCCAGGCATGCGCGTGGAGGTGTTTCCACGAGGCGAGGCCGATGCACCGCAGGAGCGGGTGGAGCACCACTGCGTCGAATGGATCTACATACGAATGGAGGCGTTGCCGCCGGTGGAGATGCCGGCCAAGGTGCGCGGCGTGCGGCGATGAGGCTGCGGCAGCCAGAAGCCCTCCGATTGACCTCGGTGCCGGATGCCACTAGCGTCGCAGCCACACCAGCGCACAACGGACGCTTCATGATCGCGCGGCCCCTCTACGCCTTGCTCGCCACCCTCGCTCTGGGCGCATGCGCCCACACAGCGGCCACCCCAGCCCCGGCAACCGTCACGGAGACATCTGCCATGAGTTCCTCAGCCGATCACGTACCTGCAGATCCTTCCAAAGGTGGACCACGTACCGCGCAGGAAGCATTGGAGCGGGTACTGGAGCTGATTCGCACAAGTGCCAGCATTGAATCGTTCACTGCCGACCATGTGTCTCAAGCAATGGGCCAGTCGGTACAGCATCGCGATGATGGTTCCGGGCGGTTCGGTGCCAGCGGAGTGCTGACCCGAGACTGGAACTACGGGTTTGGTGTCAACAAAACCGAAGTAAAGGGTGCTTGGTTCGAGTTCCTGTTCCTGCCTAACCCGCCAGAAGCCTCTCCCTCTATGTCGGATATCTGCCAGATCGACTTCGAGGCATTTGCGGCGCACCTTGAGAAAATGGGTTTTTCGCGACAGCGCAATCTTGTCGAGGATGGACGATGGATGAGCGATGTTTTTCAACGCCCAGGGATGCGCGTGGAGCTCTTCCCACGTGGCGAGGCTGACGAACCTTTGCAGCGCACCACTCATCAGTGCGTCGAATGGGTTCAAATTCGCTAGTCCAAGGAGCGGACATGTTGAGTCAAGAAGCAAGTGCAGTGGTGGCGTCATTTGGTCAGCAACCAGGTGTCACACGTGAGCATCTGGATAACTTCAACCGGGTGCTGAACGATTCGCCCGAGTTGACCCGCCAGATCAACGAGGCGGTGCAAAAAAAGGTGCTGAAAGGCTTCGCGCCGTTAAACGATCCGCATGCGGGAGGCACCTATGATCCACGCGATCAGAAAATTCATCTGCCGCTTGCAGCGCTGGTGAATGATGCCAACGGCAAGCATGCAGCAGCAGGCGATTTGACCTTCGTCATGGGACATGAAATTCAGCATAGCCTTTACAGCCCCACTGCTGCGCTTGCGCGGGAACAGTTCAAAACAGAGGCAATAAAAATTGCCCGTAGCACGCACGATTACACTGCTGCTGGCGAGAAGGTGCTGGCCAGTAACCGTGCGGACGAAGCAACGGCCCAAATAGCCGGATGGAACGCTATCGTGAGCGCGGTCAAGAGTCGTAATCCTAATCCTACGCTTGAAGATGTGTACCTGTTTGCAGATGGTCGGGCCAGAGATTTCGTCACGCGAAGCGGTTATCCAAGCGTCTATACGTCCAAGGCAAACCTGACATTCAATAGCGACCTGACGTTGTCGCCCACGGCGAGTAATGTCGAGGCAATGGGAGTGAATTACTTCGACAAATCGGTCAAGGACACCCGTATCGGTCATGCGGGCCAGTCTGACTACGTCAACCATTACGGTCCGTGGGTGGTCGGCACAGCTGCCATCTACGAGCGCCACTACAACAAGCCCAAGCCAGGAGACCCGGAACAGCCGATGATCCTGGACATGCAGCGCTTGGGATTGAAGGAAGAAGTACTGGAGCGAAACGGCATCGATCTGGGCAGCAATACCCGCCCCATGCCTTACCTCGACAGCAGCACGCAGCCGCCGACGCCCGGCCTGTTCCAGCACAGCAAGAATACGCACCTGCACGTCTCGCCCATCACGGCACGCGAGTTGGAACAGGAGCTCCGGGAGCGCGATCCGCAGCTGCCAGGTTCATCAGCTCAGCTTCTTCCGTCAGACCCCGGCCATGCAGATCACTCGCTTTACCAGCAAATTAGGGATGGGGTGCAAAAGCTCGATGCCCAGCATGGCAGGCAGTGGGATGCATCGAGCCAGCGCATGACGGCCAGCTTGCTTGGGCTGGCAAAAGAGGAAGGGTTGTCGCGGGTGGATCATGTGGTGCTCAACAACCCAACGGCTCAGCTGGCGGGCGGCGAGAAGGTCTTCATCGTTCAGGGCGCCCTCAACGATCCGGCTCACCAGCGTGCTCATATGTCGACCATGGACGCCGTGCAGACACCAGAGACCCAGTCGTTCGATCGCTTGCAGGCAATCAACCAGACTCAGGCCCAGGCGCGCGAACAGCAGCAGGCGCTGGAGCAGCCCCAGCAAGCCGTCAGCCAGGCTGGTCCGTCGATGACGCGCTGAGTGTTTCGCAACGAGATAACGGGGGCCAAATAACGGTTCCCAAATAGGGCAATATGGGAGAGGCGTTGGCCGGACTGCTGCAGCGCTGGCAATCCATCGCTTTCTCCCGCGCGGTTGAGGTCGTGCGCTGCATCTAGGGACAACGCGAGACCGCTGCCCCCATCCGCCCTCCGGGCACCTTCCCCCGCAAGCGGGGGAAGGAGGAACGCTCGCGGGAAAAAGGGGGAACCCGCAAATGACGGTTCCAGCTTCAATTCCACGGCAGCCTAGCCGTCGCTAAACCATCGCGTCCATGCCTGCGCGCATGGCGGCATAGATCGGCAGCGATGCTGGTAGTGAAACGACAACGGCCGCAGTACGCGGCCGTTGTCGTTAGATCAGGCAACCAGGATCGTCTTGCCGAATCCCGAATCCCGAATCCCGAATCCCCAATCCCGAACCTCAATGATCGCTGGAACGCAATCCATCCACATCCAGGATCAGCGCCATGCGGCCGTCGCCGATCAGGGTGGCGCCGGCGTAGCCGGGCAGGCCGCGTAATGCGCGGGGCAGGGGCTTGATCACCACTTCCTCGCGGCCGCGGACCTGGTCCACCACCAGGCCGAAGCGGGTTTCGCCGGCCTGCAGCAGCACCACGGTCAACAGCGGCGGTTGTTCGGCAGGCACGCCCAGCCAGCGGCGCAGGTCGATCAGGGGCAGGGTATGCGAGCGGCGGTCGAGCACGGCGCGGCCGTCGAACCAGCCCAGCGAGGTCTGCGGTGCGTGCAGCACTTCGACCACGCGTGCCAGCGGCAACGCATAGACCGCTTCGCCGGCCTGCACCAGCAGGGTCGGCAGGATCGCCAGGGTCAGCGGCACGCGGATCATGAAGCGGCTGCCGCGGCCCAGTTCGGACTGGATCTGGATCTGCCCGCTGAGTTCGCGGATACGCGATTGCACCACGTCCATGCCTACGCCGCGGCCGGAGATATCGGTGACCTCGGCCTTGGTCGAGAAGCCCGGCATGAAGATCAGATGCAGGCACTCGTCGGTGCTCAGACGTGCCGCCGCTTCCGCGTCAATCAGGCCCTTGCCGCGCGCGATCTCGCGCAGCCGCTCCGGGTCGATTCCGGCGCCGTCGTCCTGGATTTCAATGCTGACATAGTCGCCTTCCTGCTGCGCCGACAGGCGCACATGGCCGCTGCGCGGCTTGCCGGTGGCTTCGCGCAGGGCCGGCGATTCGATGCCATGGTCGATCGCATTGCGCACCAGGTGCACCAAGGGATCGGCCAGGGCTTCGACCAGATTACGATCGAGCTCGGTTTCGGCGCCGATCAATTCCAGCTCCACCTCCTTGGACAGGGTGCGCGCGACGTCGCGGGCCACCTTGGGGAAGCGCGAAAACACCTTGCTCACCGGCTGCATGCGGGTACGCATCACTGCGGTCTGCAGGCGCGCGGTGGCGATGTCGAGCGTGCTGACGGCGCGGTCGAGTTCTTCGTCGCGCAGACGGGTGCGCAGTGTCTTCAGACGGTTGCGCGAGAGCACCAGCTCGCCGATCAGATTGACGATGGCATCCAGGCGCTTGGTGTCCACGCGCACGGTCTGTTCGGCTTCGGCACCGCCTTTGGCGGCACCTTTCGGTGCGGCCTTGGCGCCCGGCGCCGGCGCAGCATGGCCGTCGTCGTGCACTGGCGCAGCAGCGGCGGCCTTGGGCGCGGCCTTGACCGCCGGCGGGCCGCTCTTGGCATCGAACTGCGCAATCAGCGTAGCCGGTGCGTGCGGCACGGGTTCACCCGAGCCCATCGCATCCAGCATGGCCTGCAGATAGTCCAGCGATTGCTGCGCGGCGTCGAAGTGATGCGCCTGCAGCACCGCCTGGCCCGAGCGCGCCATGCCCAGGGTTTCTTCAGCGGCGTGGCACAGCTCCACCATGGGCTTGATCGCCAGGAAGCCGGCGCCGCCCTTGAGCGTGTGGAAGCCGCGGAACACCGCGTTGAGCTGGTCGGCTTCGTCTGGCGCCTGTTCCAGCGACACCAGCTGTTCGCCGAGGCGATCCAGGATTTCCTGGGCCTCGACGATGAAATCGGCAGCAATATCGTCTGGAACAGCACTCATGGTTACAACCCCAATCCGGACAGCAAATCGTCGGCGTCGTCCTGCGACACGGCGTGACGGTCCAGGCCCTTGATCGCAGGACCGGCAAGACCGCCGTCGTCTTTCTTCGGCTCGGGATTCTTCGGCGGCAAGCCGAGCGCACCGAAACCTTCATGCACACGCCGCACGATGCCGGCCACGCGCCGGATGATCTGGCCGCTGAGGTCCTGGTAGCTTTGCGCCAGCGAGAGTTCGGTCAGGTTGTGGCGCATTTTTTCCAGCAGGGCGCCCTGGTCCTGATTGAGCCCGCCGCTGCGCAGCTGGTTGGCCAGCTCGCGGCATTCCTCGACCAGATCCAATGTGCGGTGGCTGGCCTTTTCGGTCATCTCCACCACGTGGTCCAGGCGCGAGCAGGCATCGTCCAGTTCGCCGGCTTCTTCGGGCACGGTGGGCAGTTCGCCCAGCGCCTGGCCAAGTTCGCGGGCGAGCCGGCTCAGGCTCTGCATCATCGGGCGCGTGCGCAGGGCGGCGAGGTGGTCGACCTCGCGCTTCCACGCCACTTCATCACCGCTTTCCAGTGCGTCAAGCGCGCCTTGCAGGCGCTCGATCAACGCGGCACGTTCGGCATCGGTTTCCACGGTGGCGTTCATCAGGCGGTCGCCGCCAGACGTTCGAACACCTTGCCCAGCTTTTCTTCCAGCGTCTGCGCGGTAAACGGCTTGATGATGTAGCCGTTGACGCCGCACTGGGCCGCTTCGATGATCTGCTCGCGCTTGGCTTCGGCGGTCACCATCATCACCGGCAGGTGCTTGAGCTTGGCGTCGGCGCGGATGTTGCGCAGCAGGTCGATGCCGGTCATGCCGGGCATGTTCCAGTCCGTCACCACGAAGTCGAACGGGCCCGCGCGCAACGCGGCCAGCGCGCTGTTGCCGTCTTCGGCCTCTGCGGTATTGGTGAAGCCGAGATCCGCCAACAGATTCTTGACGATGCGTCGCATCGTCGAGAAGTCGTCCACGATCAGGATCCGCATGTTCTTGTTCACATCAAGCTCCTAACACGAAAAATTACGCGAAAAATTCAGTCGTCGACTTCGACGCCGGCATCGGCCAGTTCGAAGACCTTGAGGCGGCCACGCAAACGCACCACCGCCTGGCCATGGATCTGGCACACGCGCGATTCGCTGACGCCCAGCACGGCGCCGATTTCCTTCAGGTTCAATTCCTGTTCGTAGTACAGCGACAGCACCAGCTGCTCGCGCTCGGGCAACTGGCCGATGGCCTTGCCCAGCTCGCGGCCGAATTCGCCACGCTCCATCATCTGCTGCGGGTTGGGACCACCCTTGGCGGTGGTGTCCAGCTCGCCATGATCTTCGATGCGCGATTCCAGGCTCAGCACCTGGCCACGTGCGGCGTCTTCCATCAGGCGCAGGTAGTCGGGCAGCGGCATTTCCATCGCGGCGGCCACTTCGGTGGCGGCGGCGGCGCGGCCGGTGTTCTGCTCAATCTTGCGCACGGCAGCAGCGGCATCGCGGGCGCGGCGGTGCACCGAACGCGGCACCCAGTCGCCACGGCGGATCTCGTCGATCATCGAGCCGCGGATGCGGATCGAGGCATAGGTTTCGAACGAGGCGCCCTGGTCGGAGTCGTAGCTGCGCGAGGCTTCGATCAGGCCGATCATGCCGGCCTGGATCAGGTCGTCCACTTCCACGCTGGCCGGCAGGCGCGCGGCCAGATGGTGGGCGATGCGGCGGACCAGGTCGGCGTGCTGGGTCACCACGTCGTTGGCGTTGTTGCGCTGCACGGCGCGGTACTGCGCGCTGGCCGTGGTGGCGGTAGCGGTGCTCATGCGGCCACTCCCCGTTGGATGATGCGTTCGACAAAGAACTCGACGTTGCCGCGCGGCACGGTGGGGGCCTGCCAGCGCGAGATACGGCGAGCGATTTCTGCAATGGCCTGCGCCGACGGACTGGACGGATAGGCCTTGATGACCGGTTGCTGGCGCTGCACCGACAGGCGCAACCAGTCGTCCTGCGGCACATGGCCGAGATAGTTCAGCGAGACATCGCCGAGGAACTTCTCGCAGACGCGGGAGAGCTTGTCGTACAGCAGGCGGCCTTCGTTGGGGTCGCGCACCATGTTGGCGATGATCTGCAGGCGGTCCACGCCGCGTTCGCGCGAGAGCACCTTGATCAGCGCGTAGGCGTCGGTGATCGAGGCCGGCTCGTCGCAGACCACCACCACGGTGTCCTGGGCGGCCTGGCAGAAGGTCAGCACGCTGTCGGTGATGCCGGCGGCGGTGTCGATGACCATCACGTCCAGGTCGCGCTCCAGTTCGGAGAACACGTTGACCAGGCCGATGTGCTGGGCCGGGGCCAGTTCGGCCATGTGGCGGCGACCGGACGCGGCCGGCACCACCAGCACGCCGCCGGGGCCTTCGATGATCACTTCATCGAGCGTGCAACGACCGGCGATCAGGTCGGCCAGGGTGTACTTGGGCGCCAGGCCCAGAACCACATCCAGGTTGGCCAGGCCCAGGTCGGCATCCAGCAGCAGGGTGCGCTTGCCCATGTCGGCAAGCGCCACGGCCAGGTTGGCGGAGATGTTGGTTTTGCCCACGCCGCCCTTGCCACCGGTCACGGCGATGGTGCGCACCGGGCCCAGGGGCTCGGGACGGGTCGCCGACAGGGGGAAGGCGTTGGTCAGCTTGGCGTATTCACGCGACTGCATGGTTGTGCTCCGGAGTACAGGGCTTATCGGCAGCGCGCCGCAAATCTTCAAGACGAAGAACGAGACTGGCGGCATTGGCGCGGTGCAGGTCGTCGGGGACCCGCTGTCCGTCAGTCACCCAGGTGATGGGCATTTGGTGGTCGACCACCACCGACAAGGCGCTGCCGAAGCGGCCGGTCTCGTCGAGTTTGGTCAGCACCACGCCTTGGGGCTTGGCGTGGGCGAAGCGGCGCACGACCTCGTCGAGGTCGGCGAAATGGGAGTTGGCGGGCAGCACCAGCAGCGAGGTGACCTGCTGGGCGGCGCGCAGCCAGTTCAGCTGGGCGGCCAGGGCACGGTCGCGCTGGCCCATGCCGGCGGTGTCGATCAGCACCAGCTTGTAGTCGCGCAGGCGGTCCAGCAGCTCCAGCAGGCTTTCGGCGCTGTCGGCCTCATGCACCGCGATGCCGAGCTGGCGGCCGTAGCTGTGCAGCTGCTCGCGGCCGCCGACGCGCAGGGTGTCGGTGGTGACCAGGGCCACGTCGCGCGGGGCGTGCTGGGCGGCGAAGCGCTGCGCCAGCTTGGCGATGGTGGTGGTCTTGCCGGCGCCGGTGGGGCCGACCAGGGCGATCACGCCGCCGCGTTCCAGCGGGTCGACCGGGGCCACCGGCAGGCGCTTGGACAGCAGGCCCAGCATCAGGCCGCGGCCGCGGTGCAATTCGGTATCGGCCGGGATCTGCATGGCGACGTCGCGGGTCAGACCGGCGTCGAAGCCGTAGTCGTCCATCAGCTCCAGGGCCTGCGCACGCACCGGGGAGCCGCGCAGGCGCTCGTCGGTGAGGCGGTTCATTTCGCGCTCGATCATCTGCCGCATCAGCGCCAGTTCGCCGCGCAGCTGCTTGAGTTCTTCGTCGTTCTGCGCGACCGGCGCCGCAGCCACCGGCACCGCGGCCAGCGCAGCGGGGGCGGGCGGGGCGACGACGATCGGCGGCAGCGCAGCCGGCGGCAGGATCTGCGGCAGGGCGTCGTCCAGATCGAAGTCGGCCTCATCGGCGAAGGCGTCGTCGTCCTGGCCATGTGCGACGTAGGCCGGGGCGGCGGCAGCGATCGGAGCCGGGCTCGGAGTCGGAGCGGTCTGCAGCGCCGGGCGCTGGACCGGGGCGGTGGTCAGGAAGTCGGCGAACAGCTGTTCCGGCACCGCCGACAGCGCGTGGTCCTGACGCTGCGCCACCGGGGCGGCCAGCTCCTGCACGGCCGGCATCGGCGCGGCGCTGCGGATCGGGGCGGCCACCGGGGCCTGACGCGGCACGCTGACCGGCTGGCGCAGGGCCATGGCGGCGATCATCTCTTCGGCGGCGCTGGCAACGCGCTGGCGGTGGCTCATGCCGGCCTCGGCGGCCGGCTTCAGCGGAGCATGCACCGGCGCGGCGGGGCGGGCCGCCGGCTGGGCCGGGGCTTGCTGCACCGGAGCCTGCTGCACGGGCGCCTGCTGGGCGGGAGCCTGCTGAGCGGGCGTGGCGCTGGCCGGGGTCTCGGCGCGGGCGGTTTCCAGGGCGCGCTGCACCAGTTCTTCGTCGTAATTGCTGGCCGCGACGATTTCGATGCCTTCGGCGGTGCGGCGGTTGGACAGGATCACCGCATCCGGGCCGTGCTCGTCACGCACCATGCGGAATGCGGTGCGCATGTCCGGGGCAACAAAGCGTTTGATCTTCATGCCACGTGCCTCCAGGAACGGGACCCGCCGGACGCCGGACGGGTGCGCGATGAATGTGGGTGTGTTGCCAGCGTCATGAGTTGCATGTCCCGTGAGTGTTCCAAGTCCTGCCATCCGCCCCGCAGCGGTGGAGCTGTCTGCGGTCTCGCCAGAGCTAATGCATGTGGTGTGCCAAAACCGAAGTGCTGGATTTCTGGCGCTCGATCAGGAGGGTTGCGCGTGCGGCGGCTGCCCCTGTTGCCCCCATCCGCCCTTCGGGCACCTTCCCCCGCAGACGGGGGAAGGGAGGCGTTGGCAGGCGGGGGAAGGGAGGGGGTGGTGCAACGCCGCTGCAGCGCTGGCAACCCGTTGCCTTCTCCCGCAGGCGGGAGAAGGTGGCGCGCAGCGCCGGATGAGGGGCGTTGGTGCCGTGCGAGTCACGCCTGCGGGAACATCGCCAGAGTGCCGCCCCCATCCGCCCTTCGGGCACCTTCCCCCGCAGGCGGGGGAAGGGAGGCGTTGGCAGGCGGGGAAGGGAGGCGTTGGTGCAACGCCGCTGCAGCGCTGGCAACCCGTTGCCTTCTCCCGCAGGCGGGAGAAGGTGG
>NZ_JBEGFC010000013.1:51602-170065 GCF_040202405.1 Xanthomonas sp. WHRI 6106
GGAAGGGAGGCGTTGGTGCAACGCCGCTGCAGCGCTGGCAACCCGTTGCCTTCTCCCGCAGGCGGGAGAAGGTGGCGCGTAGCGCCGGATGAGGGGCGCTCGTCTTTAGCTGATGGTGCCGACCAGCTTCAGGCGCTTGTCTTCCGGCACTTCGCTATAGGCCAGCACCGACAGGCTGGGCACGCTGTGGCGCACCAGGCGGGCCAGCGCCGCGCGCACCTGGCCGGGGACCAGCACCACCGCCGGTTCGTTGCGGGCTTCCTGCTTGCCCACGCAATCGGCCAGGCTCTGGTGCAGGCGCTCGGCCAGGCCCGGTTCCAGCGCCACGCCATTGCCGTGGGTGGATTCCTGCAGCACGCGCTCCAGCTGCGGGGCCAGGGTGAACACCGGCAGTTCGGCGGACATGCCGGCGATCTCCTGCACGATGAAGCGGCCCAGCGAGGTGCGTACCGCTGCAGTGAGGGTGGCCGGGTCCTGGCTGTGCGGGGCGTGCTCGACCAGCGCTTCGACGATCTTGCGCAGCTGGCGTACCGGAATGCGCTCGATCAGCAGGTTCTGCAGCACGCGCACCACCACCGACAGCGGCAGCGCCTTGGGGGTGAGGTCCTCGACCATCTTGGGCGCCGTCTTGGCCAGGGTTGCCAGCAGCTGCTGCACTTCTTCGTGGCCGAGCAGTTCCGGGGCGTGTTCGCGGATCAGGTGCGACAGATGCGTGGCGACCACGGTGGCCGGGTCGACCACGGTATAGCCCATCGATTCGGCATAGGCGCGCTGATGCGGCTGGATCCAGGTGGCGTCCAGGCCGAACGCCGGGTCCTTGCCGGGAATGCCGTCGAGCTGGCCGAGCGCACCGCCCGGGTCCAGCGCCAGCTCGCGGTCGGGGTAGATTTCGGCGGTGGCCACCGGCACGCCGTGCACCAGCAGCCGATACGCGTTGGCGGACAGCTCCAGGTTGTCGCGGATATGCACCGGCGGCACCAGGAAACCGATGTCCTGGGTGAGCTTGCGGCGCACGCCCTTGATGCGCGCCATCAATTCGCCGCCCTGGTGCTTGTCCACCAGCGGGATCAGCCGGTAGCCCACTTCCAGGCCCAGCGGGTCGATCGGGCGCAGTTCGTCCCAGCTCAGTTCCGCGCTGGCCTGGGCGGCAGTGGCCGCCGCAGCCGCCTGCGGGTCGGCGGCCGCATCGCCTGCCGCCGGCGCCACCAGGCTGCGCTTGTACATTTTCCAGGCGATCACGCCCAGGATCAGGCCCAGCGTCAAAAACGCGACGTTCGGCATGCCCGGCACCAGGCCGACCAGGCCCAGGATCGCCGCTGCCACCGCCAGTGCGCGGTGCTGGCCGAACACCTGGCTGACCATCGCCCCGCGCATGTCCTGCGCCCGCGAGGCGCGGGTCACCAGCAAGGCCACCGAGGACGACACCAGCAAGGCCGGCAGCTGTGCCACCAAGCCGTCGCCGATCGACAGCAGGGTGTAGGTGGAGGCGGCATCCACGAAGCTCATGCCGTGCTGGAACATGCCGACGGCCATGCCGCCGACCAGGTTGATGAACAGGATCAGGATGGCGGCGATGGCGTCGCCGCGGATGAACTTGTTGGCACCGTCCATCGCACCGTAGAAGTCGGCTTCCTCGCGGACTTCCTCACGGCGGGCCTTGGCTTCCTCGCGCGTCAGCAAACCGGCGTTGAGGTCGGCGTCGATGGCCATCTGCTTGCCGGGCATGGCGTCCAGGATGAAGCGCGCGGTCACTTCCGACACGCGCCCGGCACCCTTGGTGATGACCACGAAGTTGATGATGGTCAGGATCGCGAACACCACGATACCCACGGCGTAGTTGCCGCCGATCACGAACTGGCCGAACGCCTCGATGACCTTGCCGGCCGCGGCGTGGCCGTCCTGGCCGTTGATCAGGATCACGCGGCTGGAGGCGACGTTCAGCGCCAGCCGCAGCATCGTGGTCATCAACAGCACGATGGGGAAAATGGTGAATTCCAGCGGGCGCTGCACATACACCACCGCCAGCAGCACCATCAGGGAGATGGCGATGTTGAAGGTGAACAGCGCGTCCAGCACCGGTGCGGCCAGCGGCACCATCAGCATGGCCAGCATGGCCATCAACGCCAGCGGGGCACCCAGGCCGTTGCGCAGCAACTCCATGACGCGGCGGGCGTTCATCGGGGCAGGTTGGGCGCTCATGCGCTGGCCCCCTTGCCGAACTCATCCACCTCGAGCGAGGGCAGTTCCGGCATCGGGCCGCCGTTCCACCCGCGCAACTGGTAGACGTAGGACAGGACCTGGGCCACGACCGAATAGAGTCTCACGGGAATTTCCTTGCCGATTTGGGCTTCCCTATACAAGGCGCGTGCCAAAGGCGGGGCGGTGACGATCGCCACCCGGTGCTGTTCGCCCGCTTCGCGGATGCGGAAGGCCATTTCGTCCACGCCCTTGGCCACCACGATCGGGGCGCGCATCTTGCCGCCTTCGTACTTGAGCGCCACCGCGTAGTGGGTCGGGTTCATCAGCACCACGTCGGCCTTGGGCACCGCTTCCATCATCTGCCGCTGCGACATCTGCATCTGCATCTGGCGGATGCGGCCCTTCACCTCCGGGCTGCCCTCGCTTTCCTTCATCTCGCGCTTGATCTCTTCGCGGGTCATCTTCAGCTTCCGCAGCCAGTTCCACTTCTGGTACGGCGCGTCGATGGCCGCCAGCAGCACCAAGGCGCCTGCGGTGTAGAACAGCAGGCTCTTGGTGAAGTCCAGGCCGTTGCCTACCGCCTGTTCCAGCGGCTGGTTCACCAGCGCGCGCAGGCCGGGCAGGCTCTTGGAGATGCACAGCCAGGCGGCCAGGCCGACGAACAGCAGGCGCAGCACCGACTTGACCAGCTCGGCCAGGCTGTTGCTTCCCCACATGCGCTTGATCCCGTTCATCGGGTTGAGCTTGGTGAGGTCGGGCATGATCGCCTTGCTGGAAAAATGCAGGCCGCTCATCATCAGCGGCCCGGCCAGCCCGGCCAGCAGGCACACGCCGATCAGCGGCAGCATCACCCACAGCAACTGCAGCAGCAGGTCGCCGAAATGGCCGAACAGGGCCATCGGGTTTTCGCGCATCTTGGGGTCGGGGCTGAGTGCGGTCTTCATCCAGACCGCCGCGCCATCGCCGATGCCGCCGGCCAGTGCCATCAATCCGAACACGCCGGCGCCAAACACCGCGGCGGTGGACAGCTCACGCGATTGCGGGAAGTTGCCCTGCTCGCGGGCCTCGCGCAGGCGTTTTTCGGTGGGAAGCTCTGTACGCTCGCCGCCGTCTTCGGACTCGGACATGGGGATGCCGGTGGGGGATTACGCCCTCTGATGCAAGCGGCATTCCAGAACCGCGACCACCAGCCCCGGACGCCGGCAGCGACACAGCGTGCCAAGCCTGCAGGCGGCGATCGTCCTGGACCGTGATCGTCCTGGACCGTTCACCCGCTTTGCCGCTTTGCCGCCCAGCGGCCGAGCAGGGCACGCGCAACGCACCGACGCGCCCCCACGGGGAGCCTGGGTCCCCGGCGCATGGGCCGCGCGCTCAGGCCACCGAAATCTCCGGTTCTTCCGGCTCGATGCGGTTGCGGCCGTGGCGCTTGGCTCGGTACAAGGCCGCGTCCGCACGCGCCAGCACGGTGGCGGCGGTGTCGCCGACGCGGTACCACGCCACGCCGATCGAGCAGGTCACCTGCAGCGCGCGCGCAGCGCCCACCTCGTAGGGCGACAGGCTGATCGCCTCGTGGATGGCGCGCAGCCGATGCTGGCCCTGACGGGTCATGCCGGGCAGCAGCAACAGCAGCTCTTCGCCGCCGTACCGGCCCACCTTGTCCGAATCGCGCAGGCAGGCGGTAAGCCGCGCGCCCACCTTGGCCAGCACCGCATCGCCGACCAAGTGGCCATGTTCGTCGTTGACCTGCTTGAAGTGGTCCAGGTCGATCAACACCACCGCCAACGGGTGTTCGGCTTGCGCGCAGGCCTGCAGTTCCTCGCCCATGGCCTCGAGAATGCCGGAGCGGTTGAGCAGGCCGGTGAGCGCGTCGTGGCTGGCCTTCAGCGCCAGCGCGGCGCGTGCGCTTTCCAGCTCGTGCTTCTCGCGCTCGAGCTGATAGGTGCGCTCGGCCACCAGCTCGGCCAGCATGCGCTCGCGCGCCATCAGATGACGGTGGCGCCAGCTCCACAGGCCGATCAGCAGGCCGCTGCAGATCAGCAGGTACAAGGCAATCGCCGGCGGGCTGCGCCACCACAGCGGTGCCACCGCAAAGGTCAGGTCCACGACCGGCGAGGCGGTGCGCCGATAGCGGTCCAGCACCTGCACCTGAAGGCGGAAGTGCCCGGACGGCAGCGGCGGTTGGTCGATCGACAGGTCGTCGCTCTGGATCCATTCGTCGTGCAGGCCGAGCAGGCGATAGCGCACGGTCAGCCGGCTCGGGTCGTCGTAGACCTCCATCGTGGACAGTTCGATATGCAGCGGTTTGTCGCTCCAGCCCAGCAGCTGCCCGCTGCGGATCGGGACGCCGCCGCGGCTCACGCTGTCGATCCGCACGCTGGGCTGGCGATCGTCGAACAACCGTGCCGGGTCGGCCAGATGGCTGACGCCGCGCGCGGTGCCGATCCACACCGAACCATCCGGATCCTCGGCGAACGCCGCTTCGGACACGTCGTCCCAGATCAGCCCCTGTGACTGCGACAGATGCGCCCAGCGTTCGCCGTCATAGACCTCCACGCCACGCGCATGGCCCACCCAGATCCGGCCCACGCTGTCGCCGCGCAACAGGTACACACCCACATCGCGCAGCGCGTCGTCGCTGATGGCCTGCAGGTCCACGCCGTCGGCCAGCACCATGCCGTGCCAGACGCCGGGGCGGTAGAAGGCCAGCCACACTTCGCCGCTGTCGCTGATATGGAACTTGCTCACCCACGGCTCGGCATCGCCACCGTTGACCTTCACCGGCACCTTGGTCCAGTGCGCGCCGCGCAGCCGGAACAGACCATTGGCGCTGGACACCCACAGCGTGCCGTCGGCGGTCTGCTGGATATCGGTGTAGGCAATGGCGGGCATGCCGGCAACCGGCTGCAGCGCGCCACCCTCGAGCGGACGCTCGATCACGAACAGTCCGCCGGCGGTGAGGATCCATAGCCGGCCTTGCCGATCCAGGAGCAGGCGTCTGGCGGTGCGCGGGAGTTTGGCCACCTCGGTGTTGCGACCATCGGGCCAGAAGCGCTGCAGGTGGCCGGCCGAGTTGAGCGTCCACAGGCTGCCTTCGCTGCTGCGCTGCATGCCCACGATCTGGATGCCGGCTTGCGGCAGCGCCGGTGCAAAGCGTCCGCCCGGGTGCGCCTGTCGTCCCACGCCGTGCTCGTTGCCGACCAGCAACGCGTGCTGCGCATCGCGTGCAATGGACCAGGTCGGGGCGGGCGGCATGCCCTGTGTGGCGTCCCAGTTCTCGATCCATTCGTAGCCGGCCCAACGCACCAGGCCTTCGCCGTCCACGGTCATCCAGAGGTCGCCGTCGCGATCGACCACGATCGCGTCGCTGCTGCCCGGTGGCAGCCCGTTGCCGGCGCCGAAGGTCCGCCAGCGGCCGTTTTCCCAGCGCACCAGGCCATCGTTGCGGCGCACCAGCACGCGTCCTTCGCGATCCAGCACCAGCGGTGCCTGTCGTCCGACCGTGCTGCCGTCCAGCAGCGGCAGCGGCCGCACGCGGAAGCGGTCGTCACCCGGCGCGCGGTGGAGCAGGGTCCCGGCGCCGCGGGCCCACAGCCCCCCGTCGCGATCGCGCAGCACGCTGGACCAGCGATCCTCCGGCACGCCCTGGTCGGGGCCATAGACCTGCACCCGGCGCTGCGCGTCGATGGCGCACAGCTTGCGCGCGCAGCCCACCCACAGGGTGTCGCCCTCCACCGACAGACTCATCGCCTTGGACAGTTCCGGCACCCGCACCCGCGTGGCGGTATCCAGCAGGTAGTCGCTATGCCACTTGCCGTTGCTGCGCGGGCGCAGCACCTCCAGTTCGCCGCCGTTGAGCATCACCGTGCCCCACGGCGGGCTGGCCAGCAGCATGCCGTCCTGCAGATGCTCGGCCTCGTCGCGGGCAAGCTTGCGGAAGCCATGTTCGTCGCCGACGAACAGCGCCTGGAAGCCGGCAACCCACAGGCGACCGTCCGGCGCTTCGCTCATGGCGGTGATCGGTTCGTTGCGCAGGCCGTCCAGCGGAACCTGCTGAAAGATGCGGCCGTTGTAGCGATACAGGCCGCTCTCGGTGCATACCCACAGCAGGGTATGACGGGTCTGCAACAGGCAGGTGCCGGCCAGGCCGAGCAGGCCCTGATCATGGGCGTAGCGCCGAATGCTGGCGCTCTGCGCACCAGCCAGGTCCGCAAACGACAGCAGGGCCAACAGCAGCACCGCGGTCAACGGTGGCATTCGGCCTGACGACCTCGATTGGCGGTGCAGGAACCCCACGGGCGTTTCGATCTCCCACGCATCCAAGCGTATGGTCCGCGCCCTCGCGCGGACGTCTCACGCTTGCCATTGGCGGCCCCATCCCAGGCCACGATCTATCGACTAGCGGCTGTGCATGCGATTTACTTTAATTGCATTTGACAATCGATCGACGCGGTGAATCAGCGGGCCGGACCGTGCCGCAGTCCTGTCGTGGAACGGCCGAGACCAGCGTCAATGCACGATCTGGATCGCGATCAAGGCTGTAGCGCAAAGCTGGACGCCAGGGCCGCGGGGGGCTGGCGCGGCGCATCCATCACGCCGCTGGCCAACCAGCGCGCCGTGCGCTGGACCGGCACTTGTGGCAGTGAGGGCGCGCACGCCATGTCGGTGCACACGCCGGCCCTGCGCAGCGCGGCACCGGTCGGATCAGTCGAGATGACCGGCCGGTGCGGCAGGGCGCACCGGCCCATGGTCGTAATCGATGCGATTGCGGCCGCTGCGCTTGGCGGCGTACAGCGCTGCATCGGCGCGGGCCAGCAATTGTTCGAGGGTTTCGCCGGGCTGGAACCAGGCCACGCCGATCGAGCAGGTGACATGCAGCCAGCCGCCATCGATGGGGTAGTCGCCGCAGATGCCGCGGTGCAGGGCATCCAGCCGATGCGTGGCCTCCTGCGTCAGCCCCGGCATCAGCGCCAGCAATTCCTCGCCGCCGTAACGGCCGATGCGGTCCTCGCCACGCACCAGCGTATCCATCCGCCGGCCCACCCCGGCCAGCACCGCATCGCCGGCCAGGTGGCCGTGCTGGTCGTTGACCAGCTTGAAATGGTCCAGGTCGATCAGCACCACCGCCAACGGCCGCGCCGTCGCATCGGCGCGTTCCAGCATGTCGCGCAGGGCCGCGAGGATGCCGGCGCGGTTGAGCAGGCCGGTGAGTTCGTCGTGGGTGGCCTTGAGCGCGAGCGCGGCACGGGCCGATTCCAGATCGCGCTTGTCCTGCTCCAGTTCGGCGGTGCGTTCGGCCACCAGCTGCTCCAGCTCGTGCTTGCGGCGCAGCAGCTTGGCGGTACGCCAGCGCAGCAGCGCGATCACCGCTGCAATGGCCAGCACCCCATAGCCGATCAGTGCGGGGATGCCGCGCCACCAGGGTGAGCGCAGCACGAAGTGGAACCGCGCCACGGCGCTTGCGCTGCGTTGATAGGCATCCAGCGCCTGCACCTCGAGCGTGTAACGGCCCGGTGGCAGCAGTGGGTAGGTGAGATGGCTGAGCGAGGTGGTGGTCCAGCGCGCCTGATGGCCTTCCACGCGATAGCGGAAACTGATCCGCTCGGCGCCGCCTTCGACGCCAGGCGTTTGAAGCTCGATGTCCAGCGGCGTTTCCGACCAGTCCAGCGCGCTGCCGGCCCGGACGATCTGGGTGCCGCGACGGACCTGGCCGATCTCGACCTTGAGCGCCTGTGCCGCAAACAACCGCTGCGGGTCGCGCAGATGGCTGAGCCCTCTGCTGCTGCCGATCCAGATGCTGCCGTCGTCGTCTTCCAGAAACGCATTGGACGCGAGGTCGTCCCACAGCAGGCCTTCTGCACGGGTGATGCGCGACCAACGTCCATGCTGGTACAGATCCAGTCCCTGGCTGCTGCCCACCCATAGCCGCCCCTTGCGATCGTGACGCAGGATGAATGGCATCACCCTGGACAACAACGGGTCGTCCACCGCCTGGACCGGCAGGCTGCCATCGGCCTGCAGGCGGCCATGCCATAGCCCGGTTTCGCGCAACGACAGCCAGATTTCGCCATCGGGTGCGAAATCGATCTGGTACATGTCCTGCGTGGGCAAGGTCCCGGTGACCGGCACGTGCACCCATGTCGTGCCGTCACGCCGGTACAGACCATCGCCGGTGGCGGCCCACAGGCGGCCTTGGGGGTCCAGGTCGATGTCACCAATGAACCTGGTCGCCATCGCCGGATCGGAGACCAGCGTATAAGGCGGGCTGGCTTGGCCGTGTCCGAGCCCGCGCGAGGTCGCAATCCAGACCGAACCGGTGGCGTCGAACAGGATCTTGTAGCCCGGCCGCGGCAGATCCATCACCTGCCGGGTCACTCCGGTGACTGGATCGCGCCGCGCGATGGCGCCGGAGTAATACGACAGCCAGGCCGCGCCGTCCGGTGCCACCGCGATGTTCAGCGTCTGCGACAACGGCTTGCCATCCTCCAGCCGCCACGGCTGCGCACGCACGGCGTGGCGCGCGAGCAGGTTGGCACCGCCGTCGGCGCCCACTGCGAGCGTGCCGTCGGGCAGGCGCTGCATCGACCAGATGGGCGCCGACGCCATGCCCTGCGCTTCGGTGAGGTGCTCGATAGTGCCGTAGCCGAGCAGGCGCTGCAGCCCGGTCCCGCGCGTGCCGATCCACAAGGTCCCGGTGCTCTGGAACAGCAACGGGCCAACCATCGCATCCAGCTGCAGGCCCTGATCGGTGCCGATATCGGTCCAATGCGAACCGTCCCAACGCACCAGGCCGTGATCCGACCGCGTCAGCATGCGGCCATGCGCGTCTTCCACCATCGTGGTGGCGCCGGACAT
This sequence comes from Xanthomonas sp. WHRI 6106, assembly GCF_040202405.1. Taxonomy (NCBI): domain Bacteria; kingdom Pseudomonadati; phylum Pseudomonadota; class Gammaproteobacteria; order Lysobacterales; family Lysobacteraceae; genus Xanthomonas; species Xanthomonas sp. WHRI 6106. Next base: position 60,654 of record NZ_JBEGFC010000013.1, read on the forward strand.
GGTGTCGAAGCTGTTGTGCGGATTGGCCGGACGCTCCTGGAAACGGGAGGCGCCCGGTTCGCGCGACACCATGATGCCGCCGCCGCGCAACCACAGCCGGCCGCCACGCTCGCGAAAGATCACGCGCCACCGCCTGGCCGGTACGCCATCGGCGTCGGACAAGGTTTCGACCACGGTGCCATTGGCGTCCAGACGACAGACACCGGCATTGCAGGACACCCACAGGAACCGGCCATCGGCCAGCAGGGTAGGGCCGGTCTTCAACACGGTGCCAGCGCGCGTTTGCAGTGTCAGCGTCTGCACCTGCCAGGAACCGTCGGCCGCCGGCGTCAGCGCCAGCAGCGCGCCATCACTGATGACGGCCACGCCATTGCGGTAGCGCGCGATCACATTGCCGGCATCGGCCCTGATGCGCTTGCCCTCCTTCAGCACCTGCACGAACCGCTCGCCGCTGCGCACGAAGACGCCATTGGCGGTGGCAAGCCACAGCCGCCCCGCATCGTCCAGCGTCAGCGCGCGCGTATAGCGGGCATCCAGCCCGCTCTCCCGCTCGACGGGAATGAAGCGGTCGCGTTCGAAGCGGTGCAGCGCCAGCTCGGTCGCCACCCACACCTCGCCGCGCCGGTCTTCGACCAGCCCGTTGATGGTCATGCCCTGCAAACCGTCTGCCTGCCCGTAATTGCGAAGGCTGTAACTCTGTGCCTGCGCGCCGGTCATGCAGGCCAGCAGCAGCGCAACCGCCAGCAGCCACAGACGCGCCCGCGACGCAGCGCGTCGCGAAGCAGGGCAGGCGAACAGCGCTGAGATGAGCATCGGTTTCCGCGGAAAGAGGAGTGTGCCGATTGAACGGGCCAATCGTCCCCAGCGTTGACGGCGACTGGTTACAAAACTTGAGGTGTGGCGCGGTCAGCCCGTCAGTTCTCTGGCGGCATCGAAGGCAGTGTCGAACATGCGTTGCACTGGCGGGGCGAATTCGCTCGCAAAGCTGGACAACAGGAACAGTCCCAGCAACACCGTCAGCGGCAGGCCCAGCTGCATGGGGTTCAGCGCCGGTGCCGCCTTGGCCAGTGCGCCGAAGGCCAGGTTGACCGCCAGCATCGCCACCATCATCGGCAACGCCAGGGTCAGTCCGCCGCGCAGGATCTGCAGGAACAATGTCGGGGCGACCTCGGCAAAGGCGCTGGCGTCGGGGATTGCGGTGCCGATTGGCAGCGCCTTGTAGCTGTCCACCAGCAGCGCGATCACCGCCAGGTGGCCATTGGCGGCAAAGAACAACAGCCCGAAACCGATATAGAACCACTGTGCGATCACGCCGGAGGTCACCCCGCGCATCGGGTCGGACATCTGCGCGAACGACAGGCCGGTGGACTGCGACACCAGCTCGCCGGCCAGCGCGCCTGCCTCGAAGATCAGCTTGAGCATGAAGCCCATGCTCGCGCCCACCGCCAGCTCGCGCGCAATGCTCAGCACTGCGCTGGCGGTGAACCCGTCCCACTCGGGCACCGGCGGCAGGATCGGCGCCAGCGCCATCGCCAGGGTCCCGGTCAGCATGACCCGCACCCGCGCGGGCACCGCGCGCGTGCCGATCAACGGCATGGCGGTCAGCAATGCCCCGGTCCGCAGCATCGTCCACATGATCGCCCCGACCATTGCAAACGCGCGCTGGCCGTCGATCACCATCTGGGTGGCAGCATCCATCCGCGCCGGCCCGCTAGCCGATCAGATGCGGAATGCGCTGGAACAGCGCGATGGTGAACTCCACCAGGTGCCCCAGCAGCATGCTGCCGGTGGCAAACAAGGTGGCCGTCAACGCGACCGCCTTGGCCACGAACGCAATGGTGGGTTCGTTCAACTGGGTGGCGGCCTGCACCACGCCAATGACGACACCGACCACCAGCACCGCCAGCAACATCGGTCCGGCAATCCACAGGACGGTGACCAGGCCACCACGCAATTCAGTCAGGGCGATTTCAGGGCTCATGGGGTGCTGTGATGCAAGTGGGGTGCCAATGGGGGCGGGGATTCGGGATTCGGGATTCGGGATTCGGGATTCGGGATTCGGGAATCGGGATTCGGGATTCGGGAATCGGGAATCGGGAATCGGGAGGCGGGAATCGGGAGGCGGGAATCGGGAGGCGGGAGGCGGGAGGCGGGAGGCGGGAGTGTGAATAGGGGAAGGAGAGCTGAGCTGGTTCGACGGTGTATGGGCTCAGGAAGCTGCGGGCTGCAGGAGCTGGCCCCTCTCCTGCGGGAGAGGGGTTGGGGTGAGGGTGCGGGGCGAAGCCACCCGTGTTGCGTGGCTGCGCTGGGGCATTGCTCCGCTGTAGGCTTCGGCCGCTACTGGCTGCACTGGCTATCGCCGTTGTTGTTTGCTCTGCAGTAGCGTCGGCGTCTGCTGCTCGATCTCGGGACCGCCCACTGAAGCCGGCGAACCGGTAGACACGCAAGCAGGGCGGCGCGCATGCAGACCTTGCGGCTACGAGGCGTTGAAGCTTGCCGCCAGCGTGCCGACCACCAACACCCAGCCATCCACCAGGATGAACAGCAAAATCTTGAACGGCGCGGAGATCAGCATCGGCGACAGCATCATCATGCCCATCGACATCAGCACGCTGGCCACCACCAGGTCGATGATCACGAACGGGATGAAGATGAGAAAGCCGATTTCGAAGGCTGTCTTCAGCTCGCTGGTCACGAACGAGGCCACCAGCACCGGGAACGGCACCGCGTCCGGGCCGGCGTACTTGCCGTCGCCGGCCATGCCGGCGAAGGTCATCAGATCGGTCTCGCGGATCTGCGCCAGCATGAAGGCGCGCAGCGGCTGGGTGGTCAATGTCCAGGCGGTGGAGAAGTCGATCTGGTTGTTGAGGTACGGCTGCAGGCCGGCGCCCCACATCTTCTGCCACACCGGCATCATCACCAGTGCGGTCAGAAACATCGCCAGGCCCAGCAGCACCTGATTGGACGGGGTCTGGCCGGTGCCCAGCGCCTGGCGCAGCAGGCCCAGCACGATGGTGATGCGGGTGAAGGCAGTCAGCACCAGCAGCATCGACGGCAGCAGGGTGATCGCCGTCATCAGCAGCAGGGTCTGCAGCGGCAGGCTGACCGGCTGGTCGCCGATGCGGCCCACGCTCACGTTGGGCAGGGTCGGCAGCTGGTTGGAACCGGGCGGCACTGCCGCCGGGGCAGCGGCAGGGGCGGCGGCCTGGGCCATCGACGGCAGCGCGGCCGGGGCGGCGGCGGCCAGCAGCGGGCAGCTCATCACCAGCAGGATCAACACCAGGCGGAGGCTGCGCCCCCAGCGATTCCAGCTACTGAACATGTCACGGATCCTTGCGCAGCTTCTGAGCGAGCAGCTGGGCGAAATTGGGGAGTTGCTTGAGGTTGGGCAGGGTGGGTGCAGGCGTGGGCGGCAGCGGTTCGGGCAGGGTATGCAGGGTGCTGATGCCGCCGGCGGTGACGCCGAGCAACAGCTGCTGGCCGTTCACCTCCACCACCACCACGCGCTCCTTGGCACCCACCGCCAGGCTGGTCACCACGCGCAGGCCCTCGCTGCTGCGAAATCCGCTGCCGGGCATGCGCTTGAGCAACCAGCCCAGGCCGACGATCAGCGCGAGCACCAACAGCAATGCAAAGACTGCGCCAAACAGGCCGGGCGAGGACGGCGCCTGCGTGCCGACCTGGGTGGCCTTTGCCGCGGCAGGCGCCGCGGCGGCCAGCAGCCCGATCACCGCAGCCTCCGGATCCGTTCGCTCGGGCTGACCACATCGGTCAGACGGATGCCGAAGCGGTCGTTGATGACCACCACTTCGCCATGCGCGATCAGGGTGCCGTTGACGTAGACGTCCAGCGGCTCGCCGGCGCCGCGCTCCAGTTCCACCACCGAGCCCTGGTTGAGCTGCAGCAGGTTGCGGATCGGAATACGCGCACGGCCCACTTCCAGCGACAGCGTCACCGGCACGTCCAGGATGACGTCCAGGTTGAGGTCGGCGGCATTGTGGTCGTGCTCGGCCTGCAGGCTGTCGAAGGTGGCGGGCGCGGCGTCGAGGATGTCGGAGTTGATCATGAGTTGGAGTCCTGGGAGGGAACGGCGCGCGGGGCTTGCACGCCCGGCGGGCGCACGGCGGTGATCTTGACGGCGTTGTTGCCGTTGGAGACGCCGAATTCGCCGGTGAACAAGGGGATGTCTTCAACGCACAGCGGCACCTGGGCGGGCAGGTCGATCGGCAGGATGTCGCCGACCTTCAGGCCGGTGAGCTGGCGCAGGCTCATGCGCTTGCTGGCCAGCACGCTGGACAGGGTCACTTCGGCGGTGTCCAGCTGCTCGCGCAGCATCACGTTCCAGGAGTCGTCGCGGTCGTTGCGATCGCTCTGGATGCCGGCATCGAGCAGTTCGCGGATCGGCTCCAGCATCGAGTACGGCAGGGTGATGTGGATCTCGCCGCCGCCGCCTTCCAGCTCCACATGGAACCGGCACACCACTACGTACTCGCGCGGGGTGACGATGTTGGCGAAGTGCGGGTTGATCTCTGAATTGATGTACTCGAAGTCCACGTCCATCACCGGCGCCCAGGCTTCCTTGAGGTCGGCAAAGGTCTGCTTGAGCAGCAACTGGATCACGCGCATCTCGGTGGCGGTGAATTCGCGGCCTTCGATGCGGGTATGGAAGCGGCCGTCGCCACCGAAGAAGTTGTCCACCACGGTGAACACCAGGGTGGGTTCGAACACGATCAGGCCGGTGCCGCGCAGCGGCTTGAAGCGGATCAGGTTGAGGTTGGTCGGCACGTACAGCGAGTGCATGTACTCGTTGAACTTGACCAGGTCGATGCCGCGCACCGACAGGTCGGCCGAACGCCGGATCAGGTTGAACAGGCCGATGCGCCACAACCGCGCAAAGCGCTCGTTGACCATCTCCAGGGTCGGCATGCGACCGCGGATGATGCGGTCCTGGCTGGACAGGTCGTATTGACGCGCCTCGCCGGGCAACGGCTCCGGCTCGGTGTTGACCGCACCGGAATCCACGCCGTGCAGCAGGGCATCGATTTCGTCCTGGGAAAGCAGGTCACTGACGCTCATCGGGCAGCCTTACTGGGTAACGAAACTGGTGAACAGCAGTTCTTCGACGCACTTCTTGCCGGTTTCGCTGGTCATGACCTTCTGCGCTTCGGCCAGCGCGGACTTCTGCAGCTTCTGCTTGCCGGCCAGGTCGGCCACGTCGGTGGCCTTGACCTGGGACAGCAGCATCAGCAGGTGCGCGCGGATGGCGGGCGCGTTTTCGGTAATGAGCTTGAGCTCTTCGGGGTCGCGGGTGACCAGCTGCACTTCGACCTGCAGGTACTGCGGGCCATCGCCCGGGTCGGCCAGGTTGACCACGATCGCCGGGTCCATCGGGAAGTACTGGGCCGGCTTGGGCACTTCGGCCACCTTGGGCGCGTCGTGCTTGCCGCCTTTCTCTTCACCCTTGTGACCCAGAAAGAACCAGGCGCCGCCGCCGGCCGCGGCCAGCACGACCACGCCAATGGCGATCAGCAGAAGAGGCTTCTTGCCGCCTTTCTTCTTTTCGTCCTTGTCTTCGCTCTTTTCGGGTTTCTTTGCGGCTGCCACGGTGTGCTCCAGGGGAATGCTCACCCGATGGATGCAATCGGCATGCCAAAACTGCGACGGTTTCCTGGCGCAGCGTGCGCGCAGACGTGAAAACCCCCCGCAAGCCTTGCGCTGCAGGGGTGTAAGGCGGGCGGCAGCGGCGCCGGGGCGGCCGGTTTGCGCAGTGCGCCGGCCGATCCGGCGCGCTGGCTCAGGCGTAGGCGTCCAGCAATCCACGCTGGCGTAACACCACCGACGGAATTCCGACGGGCGGGCTGTCGTCCAGGCTGAGGCCATTGCCGTCGCGGCCACCGCCACTGCGGTTGCCGGTCTGGCCCTGCTGTTGCTGGCCTACATCGGCCTGCCCGAGCTGGAAGCCGTTCTGGCCGAGCATGTCGCGCAGCCGCGGCAGGCTCTGTTCCAGCGCCTGGCGGGTGTCGGCATTGGCGGCGGTGAAACTGGCGTTAACCTTGTCGCCGTCCAGATGCAGGCGCACCTCCACCGGGCCCATCTCGTTCGGGGTGACCTTGATGTGGGCGTGGCCAATCTTCTGATCAGCCAGCCAGCTCAGGCGCGCGCCCATGGCGTCGTCGAAGCTGTCGCTGCCCAGCTCCGGAGTGGGGGTGGGCGAGGCGCTGAAGATCGGTGCCGCCTCCTGCAGGCGGTTGAGTGCCGGCGCGGTGGTGGTCGGCAGGACGAACGCCGGGGCGTCCGGCGCGGCCGCAGTCGCGCTGTCGTCGGCGACCGGTTCCAGTGCCTTGGCGGCCATGCTCATCAGCGCGGCGGTCTGCGCATCGCCGCTCACTGCCGTGGTCGAGGTGGGCTTGGCGCCGGCAAGGGCGGCCGGCGCCAGCGCGCCCAGGGCGGGCAGGGTGGTCGTGGCCGTCGCGGTGGCGGCGGGGGCGGCTGCGTCGGTGGGCAATGCGGTGGCTGCGGGCGTGGCGCTGGCTGCGCCGGCCATGCTGGCGGTCAGCGCTGCGGCTGCGGCGGCCAGGACGTCGCCGCCCGGCAGCGCCTGGGCCAACAGGCCCATGCCGAAGCCGCCCAGGCCTTGCGGCGGCCAGCCGGCATCGGTGGCGGTGGCCGTTTCGGCGGTCGCGTCTTCGCTGGCAGCGGCGGCCTTGGCGGTCCTGCCGCTCTTGCCGGCGCCGGCGGCCGTGCTGCTATCGGTAGTTGCCGGATCCTTGGTAGCGCTGGAGGCGGCGGGCTTGGCCTGGCCGTCCTGCGCACGCGGCCGTGCGGTGGCATCGCCGGCCGCATCGTCGCGCGTGTCGTCGTCGCGCTGGGTGTCGGACTGCTTGGGCTTGGGTGCGGCCGGCTTGGCCGGCACGCGCTCGGGCGCCTGCGCGTGGCCGGGCGTATTGGCCGGATGGAGCATGCGCGCAAACTGGTCCTTGGCCGGGTCCTGCTCGGACGACGGGTCGCTGTAGCTGGACTTCTTGCCGTTACCGGCAAGCGCGCCAAGGCCGGCGGCGAAGGCGGACAGGGGGTTCATGCGGATTCTCCGTGAGTATCTTCGGCCCGCGCCAGGCGCGAGCGACGTGCGCCCAGATCGTCCATCTCGCGCTGGTCGCGGCGTTCGATCACCTTGTTCTCCTGGGCGCGGTAGCTGGCCGCCAGTTGCTCCAGCACCTGCTTCTCGCGGCTGGCCAATAGCAGGCGGGTGCGCTCGGATTCGACCTTGGCGATGTTGCTCTGCACGGTCTGTGCCTGCTGCAGCACGGCGCTGTCGAGCCGGTCCAGAAAGGCGCGGCGGTTGCTCAGTGCTACCGCGCTGGTGCCGGCCATGTGGCTGTTGGCGTATTCCTCGGCGTAGCGGCGCAGTTCTTCCAGGCGCGACTGATGGGTCTCCAGGGTGCGCTGGCGCTCGGCCAGGTCGCGGGCGACCTTGTCTTCCTGTTCCTGGGCCCGCCGCAGCAGGGGATCGATTCGCTTGGACTGCATCATGGATTAGTTCTCTGGTTCCACCAGCTGCTGCAGTGCAGACAGGCTGTCGCTCAGCACCGAGGCCTTGTGCACGTCCTGGCCGAGGAATTCGACGATCTCCGGCCAGCGCGCCAACGCTTCGTCGGTGGCCGGGTCGCTGCCACGCTGGTAGGCACCGATGGCGATCAGGTCGCGGTTGGCGGTGTAGGCGGAGAGCAGCCGCTTGAGCTTGCGGATGCGCAGGCGCCAAGGTTCGTCGGCGATGTCCTGCACCACGCGGCTGACCGAGGATTCCAGGTCGATGGCCGGGTACAGGCCGCTGTCGGCAACCCGACGCGAGAGCAGGATGTGGCCGTCCAGGATGGCGCGGGCGGCGTCAGCGATCGGGTCCTGCGGATCGTCGCCTTCGGTCAGCACGGTGTAGAACGCGGTGATCGAGCCACGGCCCTTGGCGCCGTTGCCGGCACGTTCCACCAGCGCCGGCAATTTGGCGAACACCGACGGCGGGTAGCCGCGGGTGGTCGGCGGCTCGCCCACCGACAGGCCGATCTCGCGCTGCGCCTGCGCAAAGCGTGTCAGCGAATCCATCAGCAGCAACACGTTCAAGCCCTGGTCGCGGAACCACTCGGCAATGGCGGTGGCGCGGTAGGCGCCGTGCAGACGCGCCAGCGGCGGGCGGTCGGCCGGAGCAGCCACCACGACGGCGCGGCGCAGGCCTTCTTCGCCCAGGGTGGTTTCGACGAAATCGCGCACTTCGCGGCCACGTTCGCCGATCAGCCCGACCACGATGACGTCGGCCGAGGTGAAGCGGGTCATCATGCCCAGCAGTGTCGATTTACCGACGCCGGAGCCGGCGAACAGGCCCACGCGCTGGCCGCGGCCGATCGGCAGCATGGCGTTGATGGCCCGCACGCCGACGTCCAGCGAGGTGGTGATGGGTTCGCGCGCCAGCGGGTTGATCGACACGCCGGCCATGCCGACGCTGCCTTCGGCGCGGATCGGGCCCTTGCCGTCGAGCGGGGTGCCGTCGCTGTCGATGACGCGGCCGAGCAGGCCTTCGCCCACTTCCACGCCGCCGCGGCGCCGCGAGGGCACCACGCGCGCGTTCGGCAGCAGGCCGTGCAGTTCGGCGCTGGGCATCAGATAGGTGCGTTCGCCGGCAAAGCCGACCACTTCGGCATCCACCCAGCCGCCATCGACCTCGACCTTGCAGGTCGCGCCCATCGGCGCTTCGCAACCGGTGGCTTCCAGGGTCAGGCCAACCGCGCGGCGCAGGATGCCTTCGCGGATCAGCGTACGGCCGGCGGTGGGCTCCAGGCCAAGCGCGCCCAGGCGGGTGGCCAGGCGCAGATTGCGTGCATCCAGCCAATCGGCCGGGGTGGCGCCGAACAGGGCGCTCACAGGCCTGCCCCGGATTTGCGCATGACTGTCTCCAGCGCGGCCCGCAGGCGCGCATCCAGGGTGCCATCGACGCGCACGCTTTCGGCATGCACGCGCAGGTCGCCGCGGCTCAGGCTCATGTCCGGGGCCACGCGGGTGGTGCTGCTGGGCGCCAGATGCGGCAGCAGCGCGGTGATGTCGTCCGGGTGCAGGCGCACCTCGACCTCGCGGCCGGCACCGCCCACCGCATCGACCGCCTCACCGACCAGGTCGGCCAGCAACTGCGGTTCCACCTGGTAGGCGCGCCCGACCAACTGGCCGGCGATGCGCACGGCCAGCTCGCCGAGCGCGCCGACCACTTCGTTTTCCAGCCGCGCCAGCGGGCGGGTGAAGTTGTCCAGGATGCCGTCGATCTGCGCGGTCAGGCGGCGCACCTCGGACTGGCCCTGGGCAAAGCCTTCGGCATGGCCACGCGCAAAGCCTTCCTGCTGGGCGGCGTCCTCGATGGCCTGGATCTCTTCCAGGGTCGGCGGGCGCAGCACCGGCTCGAGCATGGCCGGTTCGTCGTACTCCGGCTCCGGCAGGGCCGGGGCCATGTGCAGGTCGGGGGCCAGCCAGCGCGTGACCACGTCGTTCATACCATGGCCTCCGCACCGGCACCGCCGAGGCTGATGGCGCCCTCGTCAGCCAGGCGGCGGACGATGGTGAGGATTTCCTTCTGCGCCGCTTCCACATCGGCCAGGCGCACCGGGCCGCGCGCCTCCATGTCCTCGATCAGGATCTCGGCGGCGCGCTGGGACATGTTGCGGGTGATCTTCTCGCGCACCTTGGTGTCGGCGCCGCGCAGGGCCAGGCCCAGCCGCTCGCCGGAGACTTCGCGCAGCAGCGTCTGCAGGCCGCGGTCGTCCAGGTCCACCAGGTTGTCGAACACGAACATCAGGTCCTGGATCTTGCCGGCCAGGTCGGCATCGATCTTGCCGATCTCGCCCAGCACGCCCTGATCGGCGCCGGTGTCCAGGAAGTTGAGAATGTTGGCCGCCACCTTGATGCCGCCCACGTTGGACGATTTGAGGTTCTGGTTGCCGGCAAACTGGCGCTCCATGATGTCGTTGAGCTCGCTCAGCGCGTTGGGCGGAATGCCGTCCAGGGTGGCGATGCGCAGCAGCACGTCGGCGCGGGTGCGCTCGGGCAGCAGCTTCAGCGCTTCGGCGGCTTGGTCGCTGTCCAGATGCGCCATCACGATCGCGATGATCTGCGGGTGTTCATTACGCACCAGGTCGGCGACCGCGCGCGGGTCCATCCACTTCAGGGTGTCCAGGCCGGTGGTGTTGCGGCCCAGCAGGATGCGGTCGATCAGGCCGCCGGCCTTGTCGGCACCCAGCGCCTGGATCAGCACGTTGCGGATGTAGTCGTCGGCGCCCACGCCCAGCGAGGTCTTGCCCGCCAGTTCGCCGTTGAAGTCGTCCATCACCTTCTCGACCTGGTCGCGCGAGATGCCGGTCATGGTGGCCATGGCGATGCCGATCTTCTGCACCTCCTTGGGGTCCATGTGCTTGAGCACCTCGGCCGCATCGCTCTCACCCAGCGACAGCAACAGCACCGCGGCGCGCTGTACTCCAGTCATCGGTTGTGTATCAGGCTTCACTGGCGACCCATCCCTTCACGACTTGTGCGACACGTTTTGAATCGGCTTTGACTGCCTCGCGAGCCACGCGCATGCGCTCTTCGTAGGCGTCCGGCAGAGCGATCGGGGTCTTCTTGTCCTGACCGATCTGCGCGGTGTCTTCTTCCAGGCGGGGCATCAGGTCGTCGTCTTCGTCGACCATCCGCAGGTCAGCACTCTGTGGAGTGCCATCCTTGCCATCCTTGCCTTGCTTGTCCTTGACCGCGGTCACGCCAGTGAGCTGACGCAGGGTGGGGCGCACCACACCGAACAGCAGCGCCAGCACCACCACCGCACCGACCAGCAGGCGCAGACCGTTCTGCACGCGCGGGTCTTCCCACCACTTCGGGCCTTCCTCGCCCGCCACCGCTTCGCGCACGAACGGGGCATTCATGACCGACACCGTGTCGCCACGTGCCGCATCGAAGCCCACTGCCTGCTTGACCAGGCCCTCGATGCGGGTGAGCTCGGCGGCGGTGAGCGGCTGCTCCACCATCTTGCCCTTGGCACCGGGGCGCGGGACGTTGTCCAGCAGCACCGCCACCGACACCCGCTTGATGCGGCCGGCCGGCTGGCGGGTGTGTTGCAAGGTTCGGTCCAATTCGTAGTTGCGGGTGGCGCTCTTGGAACTTTCGGTCGGCGCGGCGGGTGCGGCGGCCTGGCCGTTGGCAGCTGCTGGAGCCCCGGGGGCGCCTGCGACGGCCGGTGCCGGCGGCTGGCCCGGGCTGTTGCTGGTGGCGCCCGGAGGGCCCTGCGGGCCGGTGGCGCTGGTGCTGGTGTCGCTGACCTGCTCGCTGCGCAGCTTGGCCGGCTCGCCGTTGTAGAGCTCGCGGGCTTCTTCCACCACCGAGAAGTCCATATCCACGCTGACCTCCGGGTTGACCCGGCCCGGGCCGGTCATCGGCTCGAGCAGCTCGCGGATGCGCTGGTTGTAGGAGCTTTCCTGGCGGCGCACCTGTTCGAACTGGGCGGCGTGCTGGGCAGCGTCACTGTTGGGGTCGGCGATGGAGAGCATGCGCCCGCTCTGGTCGACCACGGTGACGCGCTCGGGGGTCATGTCCGGAATGCTGGAGGCCACCAGATTGACGATGGCATCGACCTGGTTGCGCTCCAGGCCCTGGCCGCCGCGCAGTTCCAGCACCACCGAGGCGCTGGCCACATCGCGCTGGCGGGTGAAGGCGCTGGGCTTGGGAATGGCCAGGTGCACACGCGCCTCGCGCACCGGACGCAGGGTGCCGATAGTGCGCGAGAGTTCGGTTTCCAGCGCATGCTGGTAACGGGCGTTTTCCACGAACTGGCTGACGCCGAAGCCCGGGTCCTTTTCCATCAGCTCGAAGCCGCCGCCGGTTTCCTTGCCGGTCAGGCCGGAGCCGGCCAGCTTCAGGCGCGCGTCGTACAGGCGGTCTTGCGGCACCGAGATCGCGCCGGTGCCTTGGTCGATCTTGAACGGGATCTGCGCGGTGCGCAGCAGGTCGGCGGCTTCCGCGTTGCCCTTCTCATCCAGGCCGGTGTACAGCGCCTGGTAGCCGGGCTTCTGCGACCAGAAGAACACCGCCAGACCGGCCGCGACCGCTAGGGCGATCATCGCCATCATGGTCAGCTTGCGGGTGATCTGCAGGCTACGGACACGGTCGAACCATTGCCCCGCCTTCTCGGCGTTCTGGTTCATGTTTTCTTTGCTGATCGCGAGAGCCATGTGTCGTCAACCTTTACAGCGGCATGTTCATGACGTCCTGGTAAGCCTGGACGAGACGGTTGCGGACTTCCACGGTGGCGCGGAAGGCCACCTGGGACTGCTGGGAGGCGACCATGACCCGTGCCAGATCGGCACTGGGGTCGCCCATTTCGAATGCTTTGGACAGCGCGCCGGCCTTCTGCTGCGCCTCGTTGACGCCGCCGATGGCGCCGCGCAAGGTCTCGCTGAAGCTCGGTGCCTGGGTGGCCGGTGTTCCCTGTGCGCCGGCCAGCCCCTGGATCTGATTGCCGCGCGCCGCATCGCCCACCGCGCCCATCGGGCCTTGGCCCATCTGCGTCTGGTAGCTGCGGATCTGCGAGAGGATGGAGGTAACGGAGTCGCTCATGGGTGCGGTCAGCCAGGGAGGCATCCACACCAATGCAAGCGGCGTGCCGAAACCGCGCCGGGATTCCGGCGCCGGGGGCGGGGAGGGGCTTTAAGTCAGCTGCGGATGGGTCCGGCGCTGGGCGATCCCAGGAGTATTGGGTGCAGAGCGTCGGATCTGCGGCTTGGCTGCAGGGCCCTTGCCCGCCCACCCTCGCAGGACACGCCGCAAGGACGTCCCTGTAGGCGCTTACGCGGCATCCCTGCCGCGTAAGGTCCCGCGACGGTGGGCGGACAAGGACCAAGCGAGACGGTAGTGCATGCACCCGCGGCCTCGATCCGCTAATCCGGCAACCACGCCTCACGCCAGCGATCAAGATTGCGTCCGGTCAGCATCCAGTCGCGGCGCACCACGTCACGCAAGGCCGCGCCCTTTGCCGCTGAAGCGGCCGGGTCGGCCAAATGCTCGCGGATCGCGCCGATCCAGTCGCGGTAGCGGTTTTTCACCAGGGTCACCGGCAGGTTGCCCTGGTAGCAGCGCACATCGCTGGCGATCACCGGGTAGCCGCAGGCGCCGTATTCGAGCAGGCGCAGATTGCTCTTGCACTCGTTGAACAGGTTCTGTTCCACCGGCGCCAGCGCCAGGTCCAGATCCAGCGCCGCCAGTGCGGCCGGGTAATGATCGATCGGCACGCCAGGCTGGAACTGATGGATGTGCTGGCGCAACGCGAACGGGTACATCCCCATGAACACCCATTCGACCTCGTCGGCCAGCTCGCGCACCAGATCGGCGATCAGTTCCAGGTCGCCGGTGTGACTGACGCCGCCGGCCCAGCCGATGCGTGGCTTACCGCCCTGGCGCTGCTTGCGTTCGCTGCGTGCGGGCAGGGGCTCCCACCAATGCGGCGGCAGGCGGTTTTCGGCCACGCGGATGTCGCCATGCAGCCCGGCGAACGCCTCGGCCAGGGCGGGGGTGGACACCACGAAGCGGTCCACCATGCCCAGCCCGCGCCGCACCGTCTTGAGGATGTCCTTGGGCATGTGCTCGCGATGCGCGTTCTTCAGCGGCAGGTTGGGCAGGTAGTCGTCCAGCTCGTAGACCTTGAACGCGCGCGAAAGCGCCTGCATGCGCCGCATCGCTTCCAGTCGCGGCTCGCCGACCTGGCGTTGCAGGATCACCACGTCGGGATCCTGGCGCGCCAGCTCGCTGATCTCCAGATAGCCGTTGAACAGCACGCCTTCGACCATGCCGGCTTCGCGCAGGGCGCGCAGCGGCTGGATTACCCGGTAGTGGCCGCAGCCTTCGATATCGGCGGGCAGGGCGATCATCGTCGGCAGCGGTCGCCACGACTGCAGCGGCCGCCAACTGGCGCGCGGGTCGGCCAGCTGGAAGCCGGCGCCGGGATCCAGCGAGAAGCCCGGGTTGTAAGCCGGGTCGTTGGCCATCACCGGCAGCCAGCGCGCATACATCGCTTCTTCGTCGAGTGCAGTGGCGGGCGTCGCGTCGGGCGGGTCGATCAACAGCTGCGCGCGCGCGGCGTAGACATTGAGATAGCCGGCCTGCTGCAGGCGCAGACACAGGTCGACGTCGCTCCATTGCGCCAATGCCGGTTCCTGCGCAAAGCCGCCGGCGTCCAGGAACAGCTGGCGCGGCAGCATCAGGCATTCGCCACTGAGCGCGCTGTAGTTCTGATCCAGTTGCAGGCGCTGCAGATAGCCCGATTCGTCGAACGCCGCACCTGCGAAGGCGCGTGCTGCCGGTGCACCCAGGCCCAGCAGCAGGCCGGCGTGATGCACGGTGCCGTCGCCGCGCAGCAGCTTGCCGGCCACCGCGCCGACCTCCGGGCGCAGCGCGTGGTTGAGCAGCTGCGCCAACCAATCAGCCTTGATCGCTGCCGCACCGGCCGCCAACCACAGCAACACCTCCCCACGTGCCTGTTCGGCTGCCGCATTGCAGGCTGCCTCGCGCGAGGGCGCACCGTCGAAGCGCAGCACGCGGATCTGCTGCAGGCCGAGGTTGTCGATGCCCGCCAGCCAGTCGCGCAACGCCGGCTCGGCGCTGTCGCCGCGATCCAGCAACAGCAGTTCGTAGTGTGGATAGCCGGTGTTGGCGAGCACGCTTTCCAGGCAGCGCTGCACCTGCGCCAGGCGTCCATCCACCAGCACCAGGATGCTGACCAATGGTTGCTGTGCATGACGGTAGTCCACCGCGTGCCGGCCGGGGCCGTTGCTGCTCACCACCGCGTCCACGTACCCGCGCGCGGCAAGATGGCGGCTGATGGCGCGCTGCTCGTCTTCGTCGCCATGCCGCGTGGTGGCCGATGCCACCAGCAAGGGTTCGGCGATGTGCTGGATGCAGGCCAGGCCGTAGCGTTCGACCAGCCCAAGCTGGTAATCCAGTTCGAAGGCGTCGCTCGTTTCGGTTGCAAAGCCGCCATCGGCCACTAATGTCTGGTGCCGGAACAGCCAATGCCGCGACATCGTCGACGGTGAACTGAGCAACATGTCGAGATACAGCGCCGGCCGCATCGCCAGCCCCAGCTGACCGCCGTCCAGCGCGACCACTTCATCGGCGTAGATGGCCTGACACGTGTCCGGCAGCGCGAGCATCTCCAGCGCCAGCATCAACAGGCCACTGGCGGTGAACAGGCTGCCGGCCTGGACCAGCAGCACCCAGTCGGTGGACTGTAGCGTGGCGATGGTCTGATTGAGTGCGGGCACCAAGCCGTCCGGACCGATCAGCACACCGCGCCCGCCGTGCTCGGCGGCCTGCTGCGGCGAGCTGCTGATCACCCATGTCTGCTGGTTCCGATAACACGCCACTGCCGCCAGGCTGGCCTGGGTTGCGGACACCGCTGCCGCATCGCCGTCGCTGTCGACCACAATCAATGCGATCCGCGGGCCGCCCGCATGCGCCTGCAAACGTGCATCGATCAAGGCGCGCTGCACGGTGCTGGGATGACGCGCCCCCAACCAGGTGGCCGGCGACACCCGCTCGGTCATTCCTGCGCTCTGCATCAAGGCGTTGACCAGATCCACCGACTTGAACACCCGCGCCTTGTGCGGGCTGAGCGGCGCTACGCGCACCTGACGGTTGTCGCCGCCCTCGCGTCGCCAGCCGAGTTGGCGGATGCCCTGGCGCAAGTCCTCATGGCCCTGGTCGCCGATACCGGGCTGATCGCGGCCGGCCTGACTGAACTGCGCACTGGACACGCGAAAATGCGTGAGCGGGCTGGACAGAAAGGCCAGGTTGCCGTGACGCAGCAGCTTGACGTAGATCGCCAGGTCGCCAACCCAGTGGATGGCCTTGCCGTTCAACATCATCAGCTCGCTACCCAGCGCCACCAGGTCGGCGCGCCGTGCAAGCACGCAACTCGGCTCGCCGATGAAGTTGATGGCGTGGTCGGCCAGGAACGACACCAGCTCCGGCCCGTCGATCAGCACATCCTCGGCAAACGGGAAGCTGGTGGCCAGGATGTCCGGCAACGGCGCACCGTCGTCGTCGATCCGCAGCCGGCGCGAGGACGCCAGCGCGGTGCCGGGGTTGCGCTCCATTGCGCCCACCAGCTGCGCGACGCAGTCCGGCTCCAGCACGTCGTCGTCGTGCAGGAACTTGACGTACTCGCCCTGCGCCAGGCCGATCCCCTTGACCGTGCTGCCGAGTTCGCCGAGGCGGGGGGTATTGCGGTGGTAGCGGATCGGAAATGGGGCGTCAGCCAGCCTCGACGCCAGCACGGCCTCGATGGCGCCATCGGCGTTGTCGTCGCAGATCACCAGCTCCAGCGCCGTGTAAGTCTGCGCCAGCACGCTGTCCAGCGCCTGCGCGAAATAGCGTGGCTTGTAGGTCGGCATGACGATGCTGACAAGGGCGTTGGACGTCATCGGCGATCGATTGTCTTGAACAGTCAAAGGTGCATCCACGGCGCAGCAGCGGGGGGAGGGAAGAGGGCCTCACAGTGCACCGGAAGACGGCGAACCTGGGCGCACTCAGCCTAGCCGAAGATGCAACAAGCGTGCCGTGGTGCGTAAAGTGGGACGAGCCGGTTGGGGCGTGCCGCCGCACCCGGGACTGCGAGGAAGGTCGCAGCTAGGCGGCGTCCTTGCGGTACACCACCTCGATCCAGTCGGTGCGCAGGCTCCTGGGGTTCTTGGACAGCTTGGCGATGTCCCATAGCGAAAAGCCGGCTGCCTGCATCAAGTTGACCACGTCGACGAAGCTGGTGGTCTTGCCGTAGAAGTCGTACAAACCGATTTCGATCACTGCGCAGTCGGTGTGCTGCAGGATCGCTTTCGCGCCCTCCAGCACCTGACGCTCAAAGCCCTGCACATCGATCTTGAGAACATGCGCATGGGAAATCCCCAGTTCCGCGCACGCGTTGTCTAGGGTGGTCTTGCTGACTGCAATCTGCTCGTTCGACGCCTGGCGCGCATATCCAAGAGAATCGATGGAATCCGCATTGATCGGCAGCAATCCACCCAGGTGCGAGATGCCTTGCCGGTAGTACGGACTGACCTCTTCCTTCTCGCCCAGCGCCAAGCACACGGCTTTGCTGCCGAACTGCGCGGCTACTTCTTCCAGTGCGGCGAAATTCTGCGGATCCGGCTCGAACGAATAAAGCTGGCAGTCCGGATAGATCGATTTGAAATACCGGATCGACTCACCGCGATGCGCGCCAACATCCAGCACAACCGGTGCATCCGTCGTCAGCAACTGGTCGAAGAACCTGCGAGGCGAGTACGCCTGAGCATGTTCCTCATTTCTGAGATCGGACGCGCCACAGATTGGCGAGTGCATACCGGGCTGTGCGTTGGCTGTCTTGTCCTGGTTCATGGGGAGTTCTGCTCACCATGCTGTAGCGCACGCAGCGCCGTTTCCACCCGAACCACATCCGCTGGTGTATCGACTGCAATCGATTGGTTGCTCATCTGCACCATGCGCACTTCGAAGCCCAGTTCCAGAAAGCGAAGGATCTCGATGTCCTCGATCTCTTCCAACGTGGTCTTGCAAGACACCGAAGCGAACGCCTGCAATGCCTGCCTGGGAAATGCATATGCACACACCTGCCGCCAGGCACGCCGGAACTCGCCTTGCTTGGTGACCGGGATCGCCGCGCGCGACATGTACAGCAGACGCCCATCCGGGCGAACCACCACCTTGGGCACGCTCGGATTACGGAACTCGTCGATGTTGGCGACAGGGCAGTAACCGTTGATGACATCATTCGGTGAAGCTGCCGCAGCGTCGATCAGCAGACGCACGTCCTGCGGATTGAATAGCGGATCGTCACCTTGCACATTGATATAGGTGTCCACATCGAGCTGCTGCGCGACCTCGGCAACACGATCGGTGCCGGTCAGGCAGTCGCTGGAGGTCATCAAGGTGCGGATGCCGGCCTGCTCGCAGGTAAGTTGAATCACATCGCAATCGGTGGCGACGAGAATGCGCTCGGCTGGCGCCGCCTTGGCGCATTGCTGATAGGTGCGCACGATCATGGGCACGCCGCTTAACTCGATCAGCGGTTTTCCGGGCAGGCGCGAAGAGTCGCGCCGCGCGGGGATGATGATGGCGTAAGTCATGGAAGCCTCCTGGCACCCGATGGCATTGAGTAGCGAGGACGGCTCAACCGACTTTGCCTTGCCAAAAATCTGTGGAGTTGAGATCCAGCCGGCTGACTGCCTCGGCAGCCTCCAGCACCGCATCGCTGTCGGTGAACATCCGGTTCCACAAATCCATCGAAAAACCGTAGCTGTTGTCGCGAGCCACATTGAACAACGGGACGAACTTCAACGATGACCAGCTCAGATGCGGCTCCAGTGCCAGCAGCCGCGATTGCGCAAACCTGTAGCTATCGACCAGGGTCTCGGCCGGGAATCCAAGCCGGCGTGCGTAGTCTTTCCACAACGACGATTCGAAGGCGTACTGGCTGAGTTCTTGAAAATGCCGATTTGGCGCAAGTTCGTTCATTGGAGAGAATTCGTCATCCGCATAGCTTGCCGGTCGCGGATCTTCTGGCATCGACCATAATGCCTTCATGTCCTGCGTCCTACCAAGCATGGCTTTCTCGGTGAAAAGGAACGGGATGTTTCGACACCCTCCCGACAAAGAAATTGCGATCTTTCCCTGATTGCGCTTGCCTCTAAAATGCACATTGATGGCGTCGTGGGTTGAGCCGGTCAGTACATTGTCGCTACGGCAACGCACCGCAAACTCGATACCTTGCTCAGCAAGATGTTCCACGCCCAGGCGTGCGGAGCGCAGCACCGCATTACGGTATTGCAGACCCAGGTTATCCGGCTGAGGTACTAAAATCAGCTTATCCAGCCAGAGCCTGCAGCGGTCCAGCAGCTCGCTTGGTTGGTGGTCCCAGGTCACCATGCACTGGTACGCCCAAGGGAAATGCAGGCGATTCCAGGCAAGTACCAAGGGAGTAAAGTCGAACGCGAGCCCCTGCACGAAGATGCCGGTATCCGCCTTAGTCAGTTGGCGCGAAAGTTGCAGCCCGGGCAACAAGCGCGAGAAACTCTGCAATTCCTGCAGTAGTGCAATGCTGCCCTGGTCGTAATCGACGGCACGTACCGTGCGGAAACGGCCATGTGCCTTTGCGATCTGGTTCATCACCTCTGCTGCGTGATTGGAGAAGATGACCATCAGCACATCATCGACCGATTCGTCTTCCAGCGCCGAAGGTGCTCTGACCGGCAAGCCATGGACAGTCGTTCCCTGATTCTCCGGCCGTGGGCAGATGGTGTACTGCAAGTTCAACTGCTGAGCGATGGCTGGATAGAAGTCGCGAAAAAATTGTCCCGCACCCCAGCCGATCAACTTAGTGTTGCGCGGACTCAGTCCTGGATATTTGATGGTGGCTCGCTCGATCGAGCCGATTGCTAACGCCATGACAGGGCTTCCTTGTGTGCTTTGCTCGTCTTGCTGTGTCATCGAATTCGGAAATGTGGTTGTTTTCTATCGAATACCTCTGCGCCGGTTGCGATGGCGATCATTCAGCGCCATGTCGCGATCGAGTCGGCGAAATGGCGCCGGGCGCCTGACGGGTGCGTCGCATATGCGCTCATTTTCGGATAAGGCAGGTAGTGCGTATCGTGACAAGTTTTTTGATGCGTCCCGCGCAAACGTTCGGCCACCGGGAAGCCATAGGCCGCGATGCGGAGCGTGGCGTGATGGTGGAGCCCCCGCCAACTACGCCCGTCGTCGTGGTCCAGGCCGAAGTCCTGCTTCAACTCCTTGTGATCGCGCTCGATCCACCAGCGGGCCTTGATCGTGTTCACCAGTCCCTTGCGCAGCGTGTCTGCAGGAAGGTTGGACGAGAAGTAGGAAGAAAAACTTTGCGGGCGTCAGTCATCGCTCTATCTCTCCAAGCCGTGAATTTCCCTGGGCTTACTCCGCCCAGGGTGGTGGTGCGGCACCGGCGACGGGCGATGCATACAAAACGAGGTCGTAGTAGTGGCCGGGAGAGTGCTGGCGTAGACGGAAGTGATAGCCATCCACCAACTTGTCCAGTTGTTCCACGATATCCAGTAAATCCTGGGCGTAGTGGTACACACAGATAGCCATGCGGGGGCGCTGGGTGCGGATGAGGTGAGATGCGCCTTCGAGTGCCCTGGCTTCGAACCCTTCAATGTCCAACTTCAGTAATGTCAGCTTTTCCAATTCATCGTCAAGACGAGTAGTAGCAACGGAGATTCCGCCATCCGGCGACACATGGCTGGAAACAGTGCCGGTCTCCTCGAAGCGCAACGTCGTGTGTTCGTTGGAGATCGCTTTTTTGATGGCCCTGAAATCGTGCGGGGGAAGTGGGAGGGCGCTTGCGACGCCCTCCAATTTCTGGAAGTTGATATTGTCGGGTTCGAAGGCGGTGATGCTTTCGTAGCGATGGCGGGATGCTTCTAGAAACTTGTGGACGATGGGGCCTTGGAAGGCACCGCCATCGCAGAAATGTTCACGCGTGCCCAGCTGGAACGTGCTGGTATCGGCGTATTCTGAAAAGTACTCGCTGATCGGCGTCGCCCAGCAGCCCAGCAGGAGGCTGGAATCGTAGGTCAGGCGGAACAACAGGTTGCTATAGAGCGTAAAGATGCTGAATTCGTCGTCCAGTCGATCCGCAAAACGCAGAAATTCTTCCAGGCGCAAAAGCGTCCGCTGACGGTATACCTGGGCAGGCTCGTATACGGCGAGCAGCCCACAGTGGGCAACGGCCAGGCAGGCATCTACCCTTTCAATGCCTGCTTGGTCGCAGAGCTCGCGGGCCAAGCCCGATTCTCCCGGGCTATAAGAAAAGTCGATGGCCAATGCCTGGGGATGCTGGGCCGCTTGTTCGATGAACTGGCGAGAACTCCAGCGCGGCACCCCATGAACGGTGTCGCTGTCGCTTCGCTGATCATCAACGGCGGCGATTACATGGCCGGCGTGCTGGACGATCTTTGAGCCATAAATGTTGCCAATGCCCGAGCGTGGATGGAGCAGAAAGAGGGGGCGCTGCTCGAAGTGCGGGATCAGCGGATCCAGGGAAGGCGCAACGCTCAGTTGCTCAATACCCGCGCTGGTGCACAGGTCATTTGCAAACGCCCGTCCGCGCGGGCTGCAAGAGAAATCGATAGCGATCGCATCGGCATACTGCCCCGCCTTGGCAAGAAACTCCTGACCGCTCCAGCGCGGCGCGCCGTGAATGCGGTCCTGGTGGATGCTTTGATCATCAATTGCAGCAATAACATTGCGCAGGTGGGCAACGACCCTGGGACCATGCACCATGCCTGCATAGGATTCGGGAGCGACGAGGAAGACAGGACGGTTGGCAATCGCGGGTAGGCGCGCAATGACATCCTCCAGCGCAGGGCGCTCCTGCTCCGCAATACGGAGAATCCGTTGGCGAAGCTGCTCATTTCTTGAGTTCATGAACGTCATCTCTCGTAGGTATGAATGGGGGCGTCGTAGCGGGCGTCGAAATAGGTCTTGGCCGGCACGTCCTCGCGGTAGATACGCGGCCAGCCAAGTTCGCAGCTTCGTCCCACCTTGACGCCCCCACTCACGATGGCGCCGGTGCGCAGGATGCTGTTGCCGCCGATCTCGACGCCCGCGCCGATTTGCACACCGTTCTCTATCCAGCATGACGATTTGACGCGGCATGCCGGCCCGAGGTGTGCGCCGGCGTGGATGACGGTGTTGTAGTCGATCCTGCACCCGTGCCCGACGACAGCATTGGCACCCACGAATGCGTTGAGCCCGATGACCGTGTCAGAGGCGATGGCTGCGCTGGAGTGGATGAAGGGCTCCAGCTTGAAGCCACGTTCCATCGCTGCCTGCATCAGTTCTAGGCGCTTGAAGTTGCCGAAGCGTTCGTCGAACGCCACAAACATGGCCCCAGCGGTCGGATCCAGTCCGTCCAGCACGGCCAGATCGAATTCGTATTCCGCGTCTTGTGGCACATCGATCCTGATAACCGCCTCGTCCTGACGCGCCTGCTTCCAGGCGTGAAAGGCCAGGTCGAGGTATACGCTGCTGCCGATGATCCACCTAGATTTCATGTTCGGTCTCCATCAGCACCGTGTACCAGCGTTCGACCAGGCGATTCATGGATTCGTAGGCACCCTGGGTGGGTAGCGGAGCATCCGTGTGTAATGCCGCCTGCACCCGCTCCATGATGTCCACGTCTTCGCCCACCACCACCTTGCTGCCGTGCATCTGTGCCAGTAGCACTTGGCTGGAAGAACCGTAAGGCTGTTTCCTGCGTGCGCTAAACCAATAGATTTCCAGGTCGGTCCGGTCCGGTGCGACGGGGATGTGGTGTTCCAGCGTGAAGGAATAGCCGCCGTTGGGACTGGCGATATGCAAGTTCGGGAAGGCCAGCCAGTTGAAGTAGGCATCCTGCTTGCCCCAGCGTTCCACTTTCTCGTGCCAGCCGAAGTGCTGAAGCCTGGGGATGGGTGCTTCCGGGCCGCCGAAGCTGAAGCGACGCATTTCGCACCGCAAGGCTGCGGGCGATGTGTCCTGCAAGGCTCCCATGGACTCCTTGGCTTGTTCCTCGTTTACCTGGGGAACAAAGCTGACGCTCTTGGCCAGTGTCTTGGGGTGGACGAAGCGCGGGTGATTGGCATCCCGCAGATTTTCGTAAGCGAGTTTCCAGTTGTACCGGCCACGCCATGTGGTCACCATGACCTCGGTGTCATAGGCATTGGAACTGCTTTCCAGCAAGGCGATGAAGTCCGCCGAAAACTGTTCTTCGAGTGGCATCGGGTCGGGATCGAGGTTGACGAACAGCAGGTTGCCCACCTCGCGCAGCGCGAACTCGCGCAGCTTCAGACCGTGGCGTTCCTCATCGCCGAAGCCATAAAGGGCATCGCACTCGGGGATGTTCTCGACCTGGCCGTCGGCGTCGTATTTCCATGCATGGTAAGGGCAGACCAGCGGGCGCTTTCCCACCGCAGCGGTCTGTAGCAGCGCGCTGCGGTGCAGGCAGACGTTCTCGAACGCGCGCAGCCGGCCTTGGAAGTTCTGGATCAGCACCGGAATGCCGGCGAGCCTGCGGGTGATGAAGCAGTTGTTGTCGGGCAGCAGCATCTTCAGGCCGGCAAACAGCCAGGCCTTGCGGAAGATCTTGCGCTGTTCGCGGGCGAAGATGTCCGTGGACACGTAGTAGCTAGGGTGCATTCGCGATCGCATCGGCGCGGCTTCCTCACGAATCCTTGTAGTAGATGACCCGGGCCGGGTTGCCGAACACGCTGGCGCCCGCCGGCACGTCTTTCACCACGACCGTACCGGCGCCGACCACTGCGCCGTCGCCGATACGGATGCCGGGCAGGATGGTGGCGTGCGGGTGAATCGTCACTTCGTTGCCAACCACCGCGCCGCCGCCGATGAAAACGAAACTGCCGATCTGTACGTAATCGCCGATGCTGACTTCGTGCGCGATGATGGACGTAGAGAGTACGGTAACGAACTCGCCGAGCCGGCTACCCGACCCAATGGAAACGCGCGAATCGAATACACCTCCGCGCCCGATGTAGCCGGCAGCGGCCTCGCGCGACGGCGGCGGATGAAACACGATAAAATCCGCACCCTTGTCGATCAGCGCACGGGAATAGCGCCGCCGCGCTGCAGGGTCTCCGATCGCGCAGATGAAGATATCGCCTTCGACGGGGTGATAGGTGGAGGGGTCTCCTACGATCGGCCAACGCGATGTGCCATGCAGATGCGTGCGGCTATCCAGAAATCCCTTGATGTCCCACTCAACCCCGTGGGCTGGATCTTCGTGATACGCCAGCGATGCGATATCCCGCCCAAAGCCACCGGCGTTGACGATCAGCAGATGGTAGGGCGGGGCAGGTGTATCGGCGGTCATGCGAATTCCACGCCTCCATCCATGCTGAAGGCCTGTCCGGTCACCTTGCTGCTCGCATCGGAAAGGAAATACAGACAGGCCAGCGCCACGTCGTCGGGCTGTCCGATGCCCAGCGGATAGCGCTTGCGGCTTTCTTCGAACCAGGCCTTGTCCTCATTGATCAACGAGGTCTCGACCAGGCCGGGGCAGAGCGCGTTCGCGCGGATCTTGCGGCGCGCCAGTTCCAGCGCCAACGGCCGTAGCGTGCCGACCAGTGCAGCCTTGGAGCCGGCGTAGGGCCCCACACCCACCGTGCCGGTGAGTGCAGCGATGGATGAAAGGAAAATCACCGAACCTCCAGGCTTCAGCGATTGCCGCGCCAACAGGTGGCGGGTCAGCATCACAGGCGCCAGATAGTTGATGTCCATAACCTCGCGCAGGAATTTTTCGCTCACCAGCTTCATCGGCGACAGCCCGCGAATGCCGGCGCTGTGCACCACACCGTCGACGGGCCCGCAATCGGCAGCGAGTTGTTGCACGACAGCCGCATCGCTCAGGTCGCCAGCAAACAGGCGATGGCCATCGCCGTGCAGCGATGCCAGCGTGGTTTGCAGACGTTCCGCATCGCGCCCGGTGACGATCAGGCGTGCCCCTGCCGCGGCGCATGCACGTGCGACCGCTTCACCGATGCCTTTGGATGCGCCGGTCACCAATACGGTCTTGCCGTGCAGGCCATATAGGTCGCGCAGCAGCGCGGAAACAGGATCTTCTGCTGCCATGGTAGTGTCAATGCTCATAGGCGGATGGGCAGGGAAATCCCGCCATCGATGGTCAAGGCGCTGCGGGTAATCCAGCGGCTGGCCCCCGATAGCAGATACACCGCGCCTTTGGCGATGTCATCCGGGTCGATGCGCCCCAGGGGCGTCAGTCCGATCTTGTCGTCCAGGTCTGCTGCGGCGCCCAATTTCTTCAGCATGGGCGTGTCCACGTAGCCTGGCGCGATGCAGTTGGCGCGGATGCCGTGTTTGGCCTGTTCGAGCGCCAGCGTGCGGACCGCAGCTTCCAGCGCTGCCTTGGATGCTGCGTAGCCGGCGGCGGCCTGAGGCGCCGCGCGTGCGGACAATGCCGAGATATAGACCAGCGATGCGCCTTCGCTCAGGCGGCGCTTGACCAGCAACTGCTGCGTCAGCGCGATCGGTGCCAGATAGTTCACCGACAGCATTTGTTGCAGATGCTTTTCTGCGGCCATGCGGAACGGCACCAGCGCCGCGATGCCTGCACAGGAAACCAGCCCGTGATACCGTTCTGCAGCGTTGATCAGACGTGTACGGGTGTCTTCTTCGGTCAGATCGCCGGCCACCACCGCATGCCCATTGCCCTGCAACGCGACTGCAACCGCGTCCAGTCGCGCGATATCGCGGCCGGTGAGCACCACCCTCGCGCCCAGACGCGCACACAACGTGGCGACTGCAGCGCCAATGCCCGACGACGCGCCGGTCACTAGAACGGTCTTGTTTTGCAGCCCGAACGCATCAGTGGTTGCTGCAGGTGTGGCCGTCATGACTCGATCAAATCAGGAAACACCGCGCCCTCGATATCCACCAGGCAGGTGCCCCACGACAGCCCGATGCCGAAGCCGCATAGCAGCACGCGCTTGCGGCCGGATTCCAGTTCCTTGTTAATGCGCGCGGTCATGGTTACCGGCAGCGAGGCGCCGCTGGTGTTGCCGAAGTCGCGCAGTGTCGAAGGCACCTTTTCCACCGGCAGGCCGAGCTTTTTGCGAATGGTCTCGTTGATCATGCGGTTGGCCTGGTGGAACACGAAGTAGTCTATGTCCTCCTTTGCCACGCCTGTATAGTCGAGCAGCGTCTGCACTGCCGGCGGGATGCGTTGGGTGGAGAAACTCAGCACTGCCACGCCGTCCAGGATCAGGTCCACGCCACGCTTCCAGGCACCATCCGCCTCGTCGCGATACGGCACCAAGTGCTGGATGCCGACTGGTTCGCGGTGACCACCCACCGGCAGGATGATGGCTTTGTAGCCGCTGCCATCGCTGTTGAGGTCGAAATACATCGGCGGCGCGTCGGCGCTGAATTCCAGCGCCGTGGCGGTGCCGGAATCGGAGAAGATCGGGTCTTCCAGATTGGCGCTGCGGTCGCCGACCAGCAGCAGGCCCTTCTTGACGCCGCCGGCAGCGATCATCGAGCCGAGCAGGTTGATACCGAACGGATAGGCCGAGCAGCCCAGGTTGACGTCGAAGGCGACCGTGGCGTGCGACAGGCCGAGCCGGTCCTGCAGGATGATGGCGGTGGCCGGAATCGGATAATCCGGCGACTGCGTTACCACGATCAGTGCATCGATTTCCTCGCGCTTCCATTGCAGCCGCTCCAGCAACACCTCAGTTGCATCGAAGGCCATGTCCGAGAAGCACTGCCATTCCGAGGCCATGCGGCGCGTTTCAATTCCGATGTTGCGCACCAGGCGCTCGCGTTCGGAGCGGATCTGCGGCCGGCAATCGGTGAGGTTGGACACGACCCGCTTCGGCACGCAGGTCGCCATGCCGGCAAAGCGAACATTGTGCAGTGTGGAGGTCGGCATGGTGCTTACGCCTCGGTCAGTTTGTAGAGATCGCCCACGGTGACGGCGGCAGAGAGATCTTCGCCGGTGATGGTCTTGCCGTATTCCATGTCGAACATCACGATCACGCCGAGCGCCGCCAGCGAATCCCATTCCGGCAATTCCAGCAGCACAGTGTCCAGCGTGACCTCCACCGGTTCCTGGAAGTCGGTGGCGGAAAGGAAGTTCTCGATAAATGTTGCCTGGGTCATGCGATCTCGCCTGGTTGCCTGTTGAAGATGCGGGAGTCTGGAAACACGGTGTTGCGTGTCGCGGTCATGTGGCCTGTTCGCCGGCGATGATGTCGGCGATGGTATCGACCTGGTCGGCGGTCAGGCCGGGAAAGATCGGCAAGCACAATACTTGCGCGGCCACCGAGCGCGCTACCGGCAACCATGCCGGCGCGGACGAAGGGAGCGCGCGATACATCGGGAAGTCGCTGATCAATGGATAGAAGTAACGCCTCACCAGAATGCCGTGTTCGCGCATCAACTGATACAGTGCATCGCGCGACAGCGGGTAGTCGTCCTGCACCAGGATCGGAAAATACGCGTAATTGGCGCTGGACTGTTGCGGGCGTGCCACGCACTGGATGCCACGCACCTCGCTGAGCCGCTGCCGATACTGCGCATCGATGGCGCTGCGTTGCGCGATGGCCTCGTCGATGTGCTTGAGCTGCAACAGGCCGAACGCTGCGCTGATCTCGTTCATCTTGCCGTTGATGCCCGGTGCCACCACCGTGGTTTCGTCGACGAAGCCGAAGTTCTTCAAGTGCCCGATGCGCTGGTAGGTCTTTTCGTCAGGGCAGACAATCGCGCCGCCTTCGAAGGTGTTGAACACCTTGGTGGCATGAAAGCTCAACACGCTCAGGTCGCCGTGGCGCAGGATCGAGCCGCCCTCATCGCGCACCCCGAAGGCATGCGCGGCGTCGTAGATCACCTTCAGGTTGTAGATGTCGGCGATGCGCGTGATCGCGCTGGTGTCGCAGGCAGTGCCATAGCAGTGCACCGGCATGATCGCGGTGGTCTGCGGGGTGATGGCCGCTTCGATCTTGGACGGGTCCATGTTGAGCGTGACCGGGTCGATGTCCACGAACACCGGGGTAATGCTTTTCCACAACAACGAATGCGCCGTGGCCACGAACGAGTAGGGCGTGGTGATCACTTCGCCAGTGATGCGCAGCGCCTGCAAGGCCGTGATCAAGGCAGTGGTGCCATTGGTCAACAGCGCCAGATGCGGCACACCCAGGTAGGCGCACAACGCCTGCTCCAAGGCGCGGTGCATCTCGCCCCCGTTGCTGACGATGCGGCTGGTCCAGATCCGTTCCAGGTACGGCAGAAACTCTTCCAGCGGCGGCAGCAGCGGACTGGTGACGGGGATGGGCATCAATGCCTCGCTGGTGCGGGTGGATGTCGGGATTCCGCCGCAGCCGATGGCTGCGGACGGTGTACGCCTGAGCAAGCAAGCGCTATGCCAGCGAGCAGGACCTTGCGTGCGCCGGCACGCTCAGTTGGCCAGCTCGGTCTGCTCGCGGTCGATGCCGTACTTGCGCAGCTTCTCCACCAGCGTAGTGCGGCGCAGGCCTAGCAGTTGCGCCGCATGGGCCACCACGCCCTGCGTGCGTTCCAGCGCCTCGTTGATCAAGGCCAGTTCGATGTTGGCCATGTGGCCGCGCAGGTCGATGCCGTCGTCGGGCAGGCTGGCGGCCGAGGCCGGTTCCGCATCGGCGGCCTTGGGCTGCAGCGTGACCACATTGCTCGGCAGTGCAGCCACGTCGGTGGGCGCGGCCAACAGTGCCGGCTCGGGCGGCAACTCGACCGGAATGGCCGAGGCAAAATCGCCGCGATACCGCGCCGGAAGATCCTGCACGCGCACCAGACCGCCCGGGTGCAGCACAGCCAGGCGCTCCACCAGGTTGGTCAGCTCGCGCACATTGCCGGGCCAGTCATAGCTGCGCAGCGCCTGCAGGGCTTCCTCGGCAAAGCGCACTTCGCCACGGCCGGTACGCGCCAGCTGCCCGGCAATCGTCTGCACCAGCATGGCCAGATCGTCCACGCGCTCGCGCAGCGCCGGCATCTCGATCGGGAACACGTTGAGACGGTAGAACAGGTCCTCACGGAACTGGCCGTCGCTGATGCGCGCTTCCAGGTTGCGGTGGGTGGCAGCGATCACGCGCACGTTGCAGCGGATGGTCTGGCCACCGCCCACGCGCTCGAAGCTGCGCTCCTGCAGCACGCGCAGCAGCTTCACCTGCATTGGCAGGCTCATGTCGCCGATCTCGTCCAGCAGCAGGGTGCCGCCTTCGGCCATTTCGAAACGGCCCTTGCGGGCGCTCAGGGCGCCGGTGAAGGCGCCTTTCTCGTGGCCGAAAAGTTCGCTTTCCAGCAGGTCCGGCGGAATTGCGCCGCAGTTGATGGCGACAAACGGCCCATCACGGCGCGGCGAGTGCTGGTGGATCGCACGTGCCACCACTTCCTTGCCGGTACCGGACTCGCCCAGCACCAGCACGGTGGTGTCGAACGCGGCCACCTGGTCGATCAGCCGGCGCAGGCGGGTCACCGCCTCGCTGTTGCCGGTCGGTCCGGTGTCCTGTTGCACACCGGCCTGATGCTCGGCATCCAGCCGCTTGAGGCTTGCGCGTCGCAGCAGGGCTTCCAGCTGCGCGTGCCGCAACGGGGTATCCAGCGCCCAGACATTGGCCTCGTGCAGGCCATGGGTCTGCGCGAACGTGACCGGGCTGCCTTCCATCAGCAGCACCGGCGGCGGCAGCTTGGCATCGGCCAGCCAATCGAAGAACTTGTCGGCCTGCGCCGCATCCTGCGCCGAACCCACCATCACCGCCATCCATTCGTCGTGGCGATGACGGCCAGGATTGATGTCGGCGCCGTCGGTGACCCAGCGGGGATTGAAGTCCATGAATTCGAGCAGCGACACGGTGCGCTCGGCGCGCACGGCGTCACTGTCGATCAGCAGAATGCGGGACTCACTCATTCCTGGCTCCTTCCGTCAGGCCCTCCAGGATTGGCATGACTTCCTGGATATAGGACAGCTTGCTGACAAAATTGTCAGCACCCGCGCGAAGAGCGTGTTCACGATGCTCGGCATCGTCGAAGTGGCTCGCGATGACAATATACGGCGGATCGTCCTGCGTCTTGATCAGGCGCGTGGCCTGCAGCCCGCCCATCTCAGGCATCGCCAGGTCCATCAGCACGACGTTGGGGCGCAGCGACTCAGAGCGCTCGATCGCTTCCAGCCCATTGGCGGCACTGCCCACGATGTTGAGCCACTCCACTTTGCGAAAATGACGCATCGCAGCGTTGATGAAGCCCTCGTGGTCGTCGACCAGTAGCACGGTGAGTTTGCTCATAGTAATCCTTATCCTGCCCGGGCAAGCAGCGGTTTGTTGGTGCGGCGGCGCTCGCGTGCCGGGGCGATGTCGAGTTGTTCGCGGTACTTGGCCACGGTGCGGCGCGCAATGTTAACGCCTTGCCGCGACAGCAAACCGGCAATGGCTTCGTCGGCCAGCGGCCGGCCGGCCGGCTCGCTTTCGATCAAGCGGCGCACCATTGCCTTGACCGCCTGACCGGAGACGCTGGCGCCTTCCAGGCGCACGGCGAAGAAGTGCTTGAGTTCGAAGGTCCCACGCGGCGTCTGCAGGTACTTGCCGGTGGTGATGCGCGAAATGGTCGATTCGTGCATGCCGATCTCGTCGGCGATTTCCTTCAGTGTGAGTGGCGCCATCGCTTCCTCGCCACGCGCCAGGAACGCGGCCTGCCGTTCGACGATGGCGCGCGTGGCGCGCAGCAGGGTTTCGTAGCGCATCGACAGCCCACGGGTCAGCCAGCGCGCTTCCTGCAGCATGTCGCGCAGCGGCTGCCCGGCATCACCGGCGTCGGCCAGCGCGCGTTCGTGCACCGGGTTGATGCTGACGCGATGGGTGGTGGCCGGATTGAGTGCCACGCGCCAGCTGCCGTCGGCATGCCAGGCGAGCACGTCCGGGATCACGCTGGTATTGCTTTCCTGCAGGAGGTCGTCGCCCGGGCGCGGTTGCAGCGACAGGATCAACCGCACCGCCTCGCGCGCGTCGTCCACTTCGGCATCGTGCGCGCGCGCCAGCACCGCGTAGTCGTGGCTCGCCAGCAGGTCCAGGTCGCCAGCCAGGATGCGCGCGGCCAGATGCCGTGCCGGGACGCGGCCGGGCAGGGCGGTCAACTGCGCCTGCAGGCATTCGCGCAGGTCGCAGGCCCCCAGGCCGGCGGGGTCGCCGTGCAGCAGGCGCTGGCGGACTGCTTCGACCGCCTCGACCGTCATCCCCAGACGGGTGGCGCCCAGCTGCTGCAGCGTCGCCAGCGCTTCGGTCAGATACCCGGCGTCGTCGGTCTGCTCCAGCCAGAACGCGGCCGCCCCCAGCGCGGCCTCGTCCAGGTCCAGCGCCAGCTCGCGCAGGATGCGCACATGCGAATCGGTGGATTCGCCGGCCGCCACGCGCTGCATGCGGTCATCGTCGCCATCGTTCCAACTGCTGCTCTGCACGTCCCACATCGTGCTTTCCGGCAGCTCGTCGAACGCGGCGATATCGCTGGCGCCATCGTCGTTGGTGGTGGCCTCATCCCCGTGATCGGCCAACTCTTCCAACTCCAGCAACGGATTGGTTTCCAGGGCGCGCCGAATTTCCAGTTCCAACTGCATGCCGTCCAATTGCAACAGACGGATCGACTGCAGCAACTGCGGGGTGAGGTGCAGGTGCTGGCCAAGCTGGGCGGAAATGGTCGTCTTCATGGAAGCGCTTCCGATGGGCGCTGCACGCAGCAGCGATGGAACGCATCTTGCAGGACAACACGACGGGTTTCTAATCGGGGAGTCAGGTGAGGTGACTCGTGATTTTCCTGACAGCCTGTCAGGAATCCCCTGACGTTTTCGGCGAGCTCGAGCGTGCCTGACGGAATTCCGTCACTGTTTTGGGCCGAAGTGGCCCGGATGCCCCTTTCACCATCCTGACAGCCGGGCAAACAGCCTGCGGGAGTAGCTCAGACCAGCTCGTTATGGTGCTTGGCCGCCAGCAGCACCAGGTCGTTCGCACGCCGGCAGCCCAGCGACTCCATCATGCGCGCGCGATGGGTTTCCACCGTCTTGACGCTGATACCGAGGTCGGCGGCAATTTCCTTGTTGCTCTGTCCGCGGCCGATCTCGCGCAGGATCTCGCGCTGGCGCGGCGACAGGGCAGCGATGCCGACCGGTTTTTCGCGGCCCAGCATGGGCGCGATCATCTTCGAGGAAATCTGCGGGCTCAGAAATACCTGGCCGGCGGCGGCGGCACGCAGTGCCAGCTCCAGTTCGAGCGGTGCGGCGTCCTTGACCACGAAACCCACGGCGCCGCGATCGAGCGCATCGCGGACGTGCACCGGGTCGTCGTGCATCGACATCATCACCACATGCGTGCGCGGGGCGGCGCGCAGCACATCGGTCATGGCATCCAGGCCGCTGCGGCCGGGCAGGGACAGGTCCATCAGCACCAGATCCGGGCGATGCAGGGATGTCATATCCAGGGCTTGTTGCGCGTTGCTGGCCTCACCGACGACATCGATGCCGGCGAAGGTTTGCAGCAGCCTGGACAGGCCTGCACGGACAAGGGTGTGATCGTCGACGATGATGACTCGCACGGCGCAGAAGGGACCTTTTTCGGTATTAGGGCACCTTAGCTGACCCGGCGCCTGACGCCAACCATCGGGATCAGCGCTGGCGGCGGGCGTCGGCGATCTGACGGCGATGCAAGCGAAACAAATGACGTTCCAGCGCGTCCTGCAGACCCGGCGACAGGGGCGCGAACCGCAGCCACAGCCACTGATCGTGACCATCGCTGGCGCTGGCCAGGACCTCGGCGGGAAGCTGTACCAGTTCAGGAAGCCAATCGGAGGGCTGTAGGCAAACGCTGCCGAAGGTGCCCGGCGGATGCGGGGTTGCGCAATTCAGGCGGATGCCGCGCACCGACCAGTGCACCAGATTCTGGATCAGGCCGCTGTCGCCCTGGCGCACCAGGCGGCCGATCAGCGCCAGCATCAGATCCAGTTTGGCATCCATGCGCTGCACCAGCAGCGGCAGCTCGCCGCGGTCTTCGCTGGTCTCTTCGCTGCGCAGGTCTTCCACCTGGCCGAGGCTACGCAGCAGGGTCTCCGCGGCGCTGTGCGCGCCCGCATCGCCACCGGCACAGAAGCCGGCCGGCAGGCGCAGTTCGCAGCTGAGCGTGTCGGCAAACAGCTCGGCCTCGGCCGCTGGCGCGAGTATGCCGAGCGCGGACATCAGATCCGGCCGACCCGGGCATAGGCGCGGCTGGCCGAGGACGAGGTGCGCTGTGCGCGGATCAGGTCCAGCAACTTGCGCTGACGCTCGCGCATCATCCGCATCAGGTCCTGGTGCATCGTCAGCAGCGTCTGCAGTGCCGCGCGATCCTGATCAACGTCCACGTGCTGCGCGTACTGGCGCAGGTGCAGGTCGTGCGCATCCAGCATCGGCGGCATGACTTCGAAGTCCTCGTTCGCCATGGCGATCCGGATGTCGGCCATTTCGGCCTGAAGGCTTTGCACGCTATGCATGGCGGGACTCACGAAACGGCGGAAAGGCCGCGTTGTTCGAGGGGAATGGAATTCCACGCCGAATCGATTTCACTGAGCAGATCCAGCGCTTCGGTCAACGCGGTGTCGTCGTTGTGCAGATTGGCTGCGGTCAGGCGCTGCATGACGTAGTCGTACAGGGCCGACAGGTTACCCGCAATCTCGCCGCCGGCTTCGTGATCGAGCGAACCGTTCAAGTGACCGACGATCGCGCAGGCCTCGCCAATGGCCTTGCCCTTGCGCGCCTGGTCGCCCTGCGCCAGGCAGGCCTGGGCCAGACGGATGCGCTGGCAGGCACCGGCAAACAGCAGCGACACCAGCTTGTGCGGGTCGGCTTCGGTCACGCTGGTGGACACGCCGACCTTGCGGTATTGCTCGGCGTACTGACGATTGGAACCGTACATGGATGACTCCTCAATGGGCTGACCTTCGCGGGTCCCGGAGCGCTGTGCTCCTGCGACGACGCTCCTGCCGGAAGGCAAGGCCGAAATCACGATAGGCCCTTCTTGTATCGGCAAGACCCTTGCAGGACTTGAGGATCTGCATCACGGAAATCAGCTGTTCAACAGGCTGCTGAGCGAGCTGGTGCTGCCCTGCAGCTGGGTGATCATCTTCTCCATCGCAGTGAACTGCTTGGTGTACATGTCAGACAGCTTTTCCATGCGGGTGTCGAGATCGTCCAGCTCGTTCTCGTAACCTTTTATCTCTTTGTTGAGCGTGTCCGAGCGAAGGGTGAGCGCGCCGTTGTTGGCGTTGAGATGGGCGTCCAGCAGCTTGGCCATGCCAGCGCCGAACTTGCTGTCCTTGCCCAGCACGCTGGCAGCGGCATCCGGGTCGGCGTTGATGGCGGTATCGAACTTGCTGCCATCGAAACTCATCACGCCGTCCTTGTCCAAGGTCAGGCCCAGCGCCTTGAGCTCGTTCAAATTACCTGCCACCTGGCTGCGCAGCTGCGTCTGCAGGCCGCGCACCAACGAATCGCCGGTCAGTGCCGAGGCGGTCTTGGTGGTGGGGTCGTAGCTGCTGCTCTTGGTCAGCAGCGTATTAGCGGTGTTGTAAGCCGCAGCAAACGCCGTCAGGTTGCCCTTGAGGCTGCTGCTGTCAGGCGCGATGCTCAGGTTGAACTTGGTGCCTTCAGCTGCCTTGGTCAGGTTGAGCACGGCACCGGGCACCAGGTCGGTGATGGTGTTTGAGCTGGAGGTACGTTCGAACCCGTCCACCCGCACCAGTGCATCGGCCGCGGCCACCGCTTCGGTCATGCCGCCGGTAGCGCCATTGCCGAAGGTCAGGGCATTCAGGCTCGGGTCGCTGGCGCTGACGGTCAGCGCGCCCTTGGTACCGGTGTCGACCGCGTTGAACACCAGGTGCTGGCCGTCGTTGGCGGTCACCACGCTGGCGGTGACGCCCTTGCCACCGGCCGCCTTGTTGATGGCGGCGGCGATGTCGGTGAGCTTGTCGGTGCCGCTGATGTCGACGGTGATGCTCTTGTCACCATAAGCCAGGGTCAGTGTGCCGCTGCCGACGGTCGCATCGGCGACATAGGCGCCGGAGGATAGCTTCTGCGCGGTGGCCAGCTTGACCACCTCCACCGAGTAGTTGCCCGGGGCAGCGGTGCTGGTAGCGGTGGCAGTAAAGCCCGCGTCGGTCTGCACAGTGGCCTTGAACGCTGGCGTGTCGGCACTGCTGGTCACCTTGTCCAGCGCGGTCTTCAGCGTGGTCATGCTGCTCTTGACCTGGCTGATGGCCGACAGCTTGGTGGTGGCCGCCGTGCCCGCCTTGTTGATCACCGCCGCAGCAGGATCCTTGCGTCGCGAAACCAAGGTGGACACCAGGGTAGGGATATCCAGTCCTGAGCCGGTGCTGATGCCAGACGTCGCCATGTTGCATTCCTCGCATGGGCGTCCGGTGCGGACGCATGGGATTACGAGACGGGTATCGGCCGCATCCGGGTGGACTTTAGCGACAGCGACACGTCTCGCGCACGTGCGGCGTTGATGCAATTTCCGTGCCCGGGCGGCGTCAAGGGCGGGTGCCGATGCCTGGCAACAAAAAAGCCCCTCCGACGAGGGGCTCTTGGTCTGCCAGGCGTCGCTGCGGATTACTGCAGCAGGCTCAGCACGTTCTGCGGAACCGACTTGGCCTGGGCCAGCATCGCGGTACCGGCCTGCTGCAGGATCTGCGTGCGGGTCAGTTCGGCGGTTTCCTTGGCGTAGTCGGTATCGCGGATACGGCTACGCGAGGCCGACAGGTTTTCCGAGGTTGCGCTCAGGTTGGCGATGGTGGAGGTGAAGCGGTTCTGCACCGCACCCATGTCGGCGCGCGAGGAGTTGACCGCGGTCAGCGCCTTGTCGACGATTTCCAGGGCCCGCTGCGAACCCGAGAACGACGAGATGTCCAGATCGTCCAGGGTGCTGGTGGTGCCTGCCGCGGCAGTGGCCGAGGCGGCGATGCCCGCGTTGGAGAAGGTGATGCCGGTGGCGCCGGTGCCCGACCCTGCGGTGAAGCTGAAGTCCTTGCCCGCCTTGAGCGATTCCAGCTTCAGCGCGCCGGTGGTGGAATCTACCGAAGCGTAAACACCCGTCTGGTCGAGCTTGTCATTGATGGCTGCAGCGATCTTCTTGGACACATCCGAGCCCGCATCGCCCGCTGCAACCGAGACGCTGGCGATCGAGACGCCATTGACCGACATGCCCGAGAAGCTACCGCTTGCGGTTGCGGTACCGGACGCCACGGCGGCCGAGCCGGTCTGGGTGGCGGCAAAACCTGCCTTGCCCAGCGAGTCGACATTGGCGTCGACGATGGTGTTGATGCCGATGGTCTGGCCGGCGTCGGCGCCGACCTGGAACAGCGCGCCGGAGAACGAACCGTCCAGCAGCTTGGTGCCGTTGAAGTTGGTCTGGTTGGCAACGCGGTCGATTTCGGCGGTCAGCTGCTTGACTTCCGAGTTCAGCGCATCACGGTCGGTCTGCGAGTTGGTGGCGTTGGACGACTGCACCGACAGCTCGCGGATACGCTGCAGGTTGCTGCCGATTTCCACCATGGCGCCTTCGGCGGTCTGGGCCAGCGAGATACCGTCGTTGGCGTTGCGCGAGGCAACGTCCAGGCCACGGATCTGCGTGGTGAAACGCTCGGAGATCGCCAGACCGGCGGCGTCGTCCTTGGCGCTGTTGATGCGCAGACCAGACGACAGACGCTGGATGCTCGTCGACATGCTGGCGCTGCTGGTGTTGAGGTTACGCTGAGCGTTCAGCGACATTACGTTGGTGTTGATTACCTGTGCCATTTTGATTTCTCCTAAGCGATTTTTCCGGCAAGGGGGACTTGCCCGGAGCCTCCGCAGGGGGGCCATCAAGTTGGCCGTTGCCGCTGCTGAGATGAATAACGGCGTTGCGTCAGGAACCTTTAGCAAAATTCAGTATTTTTTTACTGTTTTTCTGCCGCGGGACGAAAAGCGTAAGCGTTGTGTATCAAGGGGTTTGGTTTATTCGGCAGCACCCCGGAGATCTTTAGCGTTGGTATAAAACTCAAGCAATAAACTCCGTCTGCCTGCACCGGGACCGCCGTGCAGGAGCGAAGCAAAAAACGCAGGTTTGCTGCGGAAAATCAGCGGATCATGTTGAACAAGGTTGACGACTGCATCTGCTGGAAGATCGTTTGAGCGGCCTGCAGGGAGGCCTTCTCGAGTTCGTACTGCCCGATCGCCGAGGCGTAGTCCAGATCGCGGATCGACGACAGGGTGGTCTTGAGCGTGACTTCGTTGGAGTCGAGCAAGGAGTTGGCGTTGTCGATGGCCGACAACTGCGCGCCGCCGGACGCGCGCGCATCGATCATCTTCGACGAGGCCTGCGCGATGTCGCGCATCGACGACTGCAAGGTGTTGATCATCGCCGCCTTCTGCGGCTGCGTCAGCGTGTCGGAATTGAGCGCGCCGACCAGATCGTCGATGGTGGAGAATACGTCCTTGGTGGTGGAGGCGCCGATCTGGAAGCTGTCGCCTACCGCCGGTGCGCCGCTGATGCGCATGCGCACGCCGGCCGCGGTGATGTCGTCGCCATCCTTGTAGGTGCCGGTGCTGACCACTGCATTGGTGCTGTCGCGCACCTCATAGGTGTCGGCGGCGGTGAACTGCACGCTGTAACTGCCCCCGTTCCAGCTGCCGGTACTGGCATCGCGGCTGAAATCCAGCAGCAGCCCGGTGCCGGTATTGGCATTGGAAGGGTGCGCATCCACGGTGCCGTCGCCGGTGCGGATGCGCATGAAGATTTCGCTGCCGGGCAGGGTGTCGCTGACAAAGGTGTCCGGCGCCACTTCTACCTGCTTCTGGGTCTGGTCGCCGTTGTAGGTGACCCCGCCATTGCCCTTGATGAAGGGCGCGCTGCCGTCGGCGGTACCACCGAACAGATAGCGCCCGGTGCCGTCGGTGCTGTTGGCCAGGCTCACCATGCTGTCGCGCAGCGCGGTCAGCTCCGAAGCGATCGCCTTGCGATCGTCGGGGCTGAGCGAGGAGTTGTTGGCCTGCACCGCCAATTCGGTGACGCGCGCCATTTTGTCGCCGGCCTGTGCGAGCGCGTTTTCCTGCAGCCCGAGGCGGTTCTGCACGTTGTTGGCGTTCTCGCCGAAGCGGGTGATGGCGGCCAGCGCGCGATCCAGGCCGACGGCTGTGCCGGCGGCGACCGGATCGTCCTTGGCGGTAACCAGGCGTTGCCCACTGGACAGCTGCGATTCGAGCTGGTTCAGCCGCGCCTGCTTGGCCCCCATCGAGGCAACCGACTGGCTGTACATCATGCTGGTGGAGATACGGTCGGTCATCAGCGTACGGCGCCCAGGATGGCTTGGAAGACGGTGTCTGCGGTGGAGATCATCTGTGCGGCGGCCTGGTAGGCCTGCTGCAGTTTCAACATATTGGCGGCTTCCTCATCGAGGTTGACGCCGGAAATCGAATCACGGCTGGCCTGCGCCTGGTCGTTGATGACCTTCTGCGCGTCCGAGGCGTAGCTGGCTGCGCGCGCCGCCGAACCCACCGAGGTGGTCAGGCCCGACAGCGCGCCGTTGAGGGTGACCGTGCCGCTGCTGAGCGCCTTGGCATCGTCGATCTTGGCCAGCAACTTGGCATTGCCGTTGTCGCTGGAGCCGGCACTCATCGGACCCACGCCGAAGGTGTCGCCGGCCTTGGGCGCACCATCCAGTGCAAAGCTCCAGCCGTTGGCGCTGATGGTCTGGCCCGCGGTGTAGGCAAACGGGCCGGCGCCGTCGACGGTGTACTGGTTGGCATCGATGAACTCGATCGAGGACGGGGCCAGCAGCGCGGGATTCTGCGCATTGGTGACCTTGACGTCGCTGATCTTGCCGGTGCCCAGGTTGGCGACGGTGGCGGTGGCCTTGACCGGGGTGGCTGCCGCAATGCGCGAAGGGTCGGTGATGGCCACCGACAGGGTACCCGCCAGCCCGGCGGTGGGCTGCAGCAGGAACTTGTCGCCGCTGGCCGGAGTGCCGCCGACCACCATGCTCACGCCCTTGAGCACCAGCGGATCGGCAGCGGTGCCGGTGCCGGTCATCGGCACGGCCGAGCCGGTGCTGGCGCTGGTGGCCTTCCACGCAGTGCCGTCGAAGCTGAGCGTGACGTCTTGCCCATCCACGGCCGACATGTTGCTGAAGCTTGCGCTCAGCGACGCGGTGCCGGTGTTCTTCGGGTTGGCAGCAGTGGTGGGTGCGCCGATGTTGAAGAAGTTGCCGCCCATCGCGCCATACAGGTCCATACCCTGGCTGTGGCCGGCGTTGAAGGTGCTGGCCATGCCGACGGCCAGGCGGCCCAATTCGGCCTGGGTCGGTTCCAGCACGCTGCTGCGGAACTCCAGCAGGCCACCGATCTGCCCGCCCAACGAATTGGCGCTGAGGCTGACGTTCTGGCCCTGCGTCTGCATTGCCACCTGCAGCTTGGTCGGCTGATACGGGTCGGCGACGGTGGTGAGCTTGGAGGCCGTGGTGCCGACCACCAGCGCCTGGCCGCCGGCGGTGAAAACGTTCATGAAGCCGCCGTCCTGGATCACCGCGGTACCGCCGGTGTAGCCCACCAGCTTGGTCACCAATGCGTCGCGCTGATCGAGCATGTCGGGCGAGGCGCTGTCGATGCTGTTACCGATGGCGCCGTTGATCTTGGCGATCTGCTGCGTCAAGCGATTGACTTCGTCCACCGAGGAGGTCAGGCCACTGTTGACCTCGTTGCTCAGGCTGTCCATCTGCCCGTTGAGCTGCTTGAAGCGCGTCGCCAGCGAATTACCGCTGTCGAGCATGCTCTGGCGCTCGGCAGTGGAGGAGGCGTTAGACGACACCGCGCTGGTGGAGTCGAAGAAGTTCGACCACAGCCCGGCCACGTTGGTGGCGGTATTGGAGTACAGCGCATCCACGCGGTTGGACAGCGAGGACAGCTGCTGCAGGCGCGAGAGCTCGCCGCCGCTGTCGAGCAGGCGCGAAATGGCCAGCTGGTCGGCCACGCGGCCCACGTCGGTGATCTTGGCGCCATTGCCCACGAACGCGTAGCCCATGTCGGTGGGCGTGCGCGTTGCAAATTCCACACGTTGGCGGCTATAGCCTTCGGTATTGATGTTGGCGACGTTATGGCTAACGGTCGACAACGCCCGTTGGAAGGCGATGAGCGCGCTGGTCCCGGTGGACATGATGGACATGAGCGTTTACCTCAACGACGGATGGTGCCAAGCCCGGCAGGCTCGGCGGTGCTGGCATAACGGTTGGACAGATCGGCCGCCGCGTTGCCGATGGCGGCCACCGCACGGTCGATGGTCGGGCCGTTGGCGATCGCTGCGATCTTGGCGGCGTAGCCCGGATCGGTGGCGTACCCGGCCTGTTGCAAGCCGCGTGCAAAACCCTTGATATCGGTGCCGGCCTGCAGTGCGCCCTGGTAGCGGCTGTTGTTCTTCAGCAGGCGCACATAGTCGGCAAAGCTTTCCTCGGCCGAGCCGTAGGCGCGGAAATCTGCGGTTTCGGTGGTCTTGACGCCGTTGACGTATTCGTGGGTGCCGGTGGTGACCCTGGCGCCGTTCCAGCCAGTGGCCTTGATGCCGAACAGATTGTTGGAATCGCCACCATTACCGATGCCGCGCCGGCCCCAACCGGTTTCCAGCGCCGCCTGCGCCACCAGCGCGCGCGGGTCCACGCCGAGTTCGCGCGCGGCCTTCTGCGCATGCGTCCAGATCTTGGCGACGAAGCCTTCCGGAGTGCGTTCGCCCAGGCTGGCCGCGGCGCTGCTGGCGGCGCTGGCGTTGACGGCGGCATTGGCGTCGGCCGCGTCGCTGGCGGCCACATCGGCCCAGCGGTCGTTGGCCGACGGCCAGCTCAGTGCGGCCGCATCGTCGCCGCCGGATTCGCCACCACCGGTGCGCCCGGCAATCAGGTCCAGCACCTGGCTCATGCCGACGCCGCCCAGCGCACCTGCGCCGAGCTTGGCCGCCGCGCCCAGGGTCGCGCCGACGCCGCTGGCGGCGCCATCCCGGGCGGGCAGCGGCAACGAGGCATCGCGCTTGCCGGCAACCAGCGAATAGGCCTTGGCGGCGTCGGCGGTGCTCAGCGAGGTGTTCAACGCCGGGCCGCCGGTGTCGCCGCTCAGCTGCTTGGAGATCATCGCAGACAGGCCCAGGCCGTTGCCCTCGGTCAGCGCCTTGGCCATCTGCTGGTCATACATTTCGCGGAACATCTGGTTTTCGCCCGGAAACATCGGGTCGCCGGAGCTCGCATCGCGCATGCTCTTGACCAGCATCTGCGCGAACTGGCCTTCGAGCTGACGGGAGACCTTGTCGATCTTTGCCGGATCGGCCTTGGTGCTCGGGTTGAGATCAATGGGCGAGGCTGCGATACGCATGTCAGATCACCTCCAGCTCCGCCGTCAGCGCGCCAGCCTGCTTCAGGGCTTCCAGGATGGCGACCAGGTCGCCGGGCGCCGCGCCCACTTCGTTGACCGCGCGGACGATCTGATCGAGCGTGGTGCCGCCTTCGAACTTGAACATGCGGCTGCCTTCGGAGGTGGCCGTGATGGTCGATTGCTGGGTCACCGCGGTACGGCCGCCACTGAAGGCGCCCGGCTGGCTGACGTTGGTGTTTTCGCTGATGGTCACGGTGAGCGAGCCATGCGCGATGGCGGCCGGCATCACCCGCACCAGCTGGCCGATGACCACGGTGCCGGTACGCGCATTGACCACCACCTTGGCCGGTGCATCGCCGGGCGAGAGTTCGACGTTTTCCAGCCGCGACAGCAGGCCGATGCGCGCGCCCGGGTCGGTCGGCGAGCGCACCGCCACGGTCACGCCATCCACCGCACGCGCGGTGCCGGCGCCGAAGCTGCTGTCGATCGCCGCGACCATGCGCGAGACGGTGGTGAAGTCGTTCTGATGCAGGTTGAGGGTGATCTCGCCGGTGCCGGCAAACACGTCCGGCAAGGCGCGTTCGACGGTGGCGCCGTTGGGAATGCGGCCGACGCTGGGAATATTGACCGAGACGCGCGAGCCGTCCTTGCCCTGTGCGCCGAAGCCGCCGACCACCAGGTTGCCCTGGGCCATGGCATAGACCTGGCCATCGGCGCCCTTCAACGGCGCCATCAGCAGCGAGCCGCCACGCAGCGACACCGCGTTGGCGATCGAGGATACGGTGATGTCGATCGGCTGGCCGGGCTTGGCGAACGGCGGCAATTCGGCATGGATGGCCACGGCCGCGACGTTTTTCAGCTGCGGGTTGACGTTCGCCGGAACATTGACGCCCAGCTCGCCGAGCAGGTTCTTCAGGCTCTGCACGGTGAAAGGCGCCTGGCTGGTGCGGTCGCCGCTGCCGTCCAGGCCGACCACCAGGCCGTAACCGACCAGCGCATTGCCGCGCACGCCGCCGACCTGGGCAAGATCCTTGATGCGCTCGGCGCTGGCCGGTGCGGC
Organism: Xanthomonas sp. WHRI 6106; assembly: GCF_040202405.1. Lineage (NCBI taxonomy): Bacteria > Pseudomonadati > Pseudomonadota > Gammaproteobacteria > Lysobacterales > Lysobacteraceae > Xanthomonas > Xanthomonas sp. WHRI 6106. Next base: position 102,752 of record NZ_JBEGFC010000013.1, read on the forward strand.
GATCGCACACAGCGCAACGGCGGCAGCGAGCAGACGGAAGGGCAGGGAAGACAGGTTCATGGTCGCAGGCTCAGTAGGGCGACAGACGGGAATTGAAGAAGCGGCTCAGCCAGCCCATCGCGTTGGATTGGGCGATGGCACCGCGGCCGCCGTAGGCGATGCGGGCGTCGGCCACCTTGCTCGAGGGCACGGTGTTGTCCGGAGAGATGTCGGCGGCGCGCACGATGCCCTGCACCTGGACCAGTTCATCGCCCTGGGTCAGGCGGAGCTGCTTCTGCCCCTGGATCACCAGGTTGCCGTTGGGCAGGCGCTGCATCACGGTGACGGTGACGCTGCCCTGCATGCGGTTGCTCTGCGCGGTGTTGCCCTTGCCGTCGAAACTGCGATCGCCGCTGGTGGAATTGCGCAGCACGTCGGTGCCGTTGACGGTGAGCGGCACGCCGAGCAGCGTGGGGGTGCTCATGTCCACGCTGTCGGACTTGCTGACGGTGGTGTTGGCGGTGGATGAGGCGGTGGTGTTTTCGATCAGGTTCACCGTGAGGAGGTCACCGACATCGCGGGCGCGGCGGTCGCCATACAGATTCAGGCTCGGGCCGGCAGCGTAGATCGCACCGGCGGTGGGCTGCGCCACCGGCGCGACCACCGGCACGATCGGCGCCATCGCTGCAAACGGCCGCACATCGCCGGCGGCCACGCAGCCACCCAGCAGCGCGCTGCAGGCGATGGCCAAGCACAGAGAGGAGAGGGAAGGCAGGCGGGACATGGCGTAAGTTCCTGAGAGGGCGGTGAGCGGCAAGCCGATCAGACGTTGTTGTTCAAGTAACCGAGCATGGAGTCGGTGGTGGAGATGGCCTTGGCATTCATTTCGTAGGCGCGCTGCGTCTCGATCATGCTCACCAGCTCTTCCACCGTATTGACGTTGCTGCCTTCCAGCGCGCCCTGCACGGTGTTGCCCAGGCCATTGAGGCCAGGGGTGCCGTTCTGCGCGGGGCCGGAGGCGGTGGTTTCGACGAACAGGTTCTCGCCCTTGGACTGCAGGCCCGAGGGGTTGATGAAGTCGGTGAGCGTCAGCGCGCCGATTTCCTGCGCGGCGGCCTGGCCGGCCAGGGTGACGCTGATGGTGCCGTCGTTGCCGATGGTCAGCGACTGCGCGCCTTCCGGCACCTGGATACCCGGCTGCAGCGGGTAGCCGCTGTTGGTGACCAGCTCGCCCTGCGCGTTGATCTGGAAGGTGCCGTCGCGCGTGTAGGCGGAGGTGCCGTCGGGCATCTGCACTTCGAAGAAGCCGCGGCCGTTGACCATCACGTCGAGCGCGCGGCCGGTCTGCTGCTGACTGCCTTGGTCGAAGCCCTTGAAGGTGGACACCACGCGTACGCCGGTACCCAGTTGCAGGCCGGTCGGCAGCTGCGTCTGCGCGGATGTCGAGCCGCCAGGCGCACGTACCTGTTGATACAGCAGGTCTTCAAACGCCGCACGGTCGCGCTTGAAGCCGGTGGTATTGGTATTGGCCAGGTTGTTGGAAATGACCGACATGCGCGTCTGCTGCGCATCCAGTCCGGTTTTGGCGACCCACAAAGCCTGATTCATGACCCGATTCCTCGTTAGACCCGGGGATGTGTTCCGGGTACGGGTGGGTATATGCACGTGGCGTGCCAAAGTGGCGCCGGATTTCTGCCGGGTGTGCGCGGGATCACGCGGGCTGGGTGCGCGGCGGGCCGGTGCAGCAGAGAGGGTGGCGGCAGCAAGTAGCAAGCGGCAGCGGTAGCAACCGGATTTGAGGGCTGGCGCGTGTGCTTCGTTTGCCGCGCTTTTTTGGATGTAGCAAAGATCCAGGGCTAAAGCTGAGTCGGTCGAGGGCGCGATGCCCTCACCGCTCGCGGGACACGCCGTAGACCCGTCCATGGGGGCTCGTTGGCGGCATCCATGCCGCCAACGGTCCCGCAATCGGTGAGGACACCGCACCAGACAGGTGGCTGGCGACCAACCGAAAGCGGGCAGTTACATGCCTCGGTCAGTTTTGCTGCTCAGGCTCGCTCATTTGAGCGTTTGATGAGCACGCGATATGCGCGACGACGGGATAAGCGCGTAACGGCCAACACGCACGTCACGCACTGCTTTCACAAAGACACCGACCATCTTCACTGGTCCTTGCCCGCTCACCCTCGCGGGACCTTACGCGGCATGGATGCCGCGTAAGAGCCTCCATGGACGGATTCACGGCGTGTCCCGCGAGGGTGAGCGGGCAAGGGCCCTACAGCCAAGTCACGGACTAGCCGCTCTGTCACGGACTAGCCGCTCTGCAGCCAATGCCGTAGATCAGTCGCTCTGTAATGAAGCCCCGGACTTCTCTGTATGCCGAATCCGGTCGCCAAGCACGCCTTACGGTTGGCGGCGGCGTTGGCAACAAATTGCAAGCTGGCTGGCGGCATGCGCCGCGCTTAGCCGCTCACCCGCAGCAGCGAATTGGCCGATTGTGCGTTGTCGTCGCCGTTCTTGATGATCTTGACCTGCATTTCGAACTGCCGCTGCAGCTGGATCATCTCCACCAGCGCGCCGGCCGCATCCACGTTGCTGCCTTCCAGCATGCCGCTGTTGATGGTCTTGCCGGTGGCCACCGCAAACGCCTGTGCCGGGTCGGTGCTGGTGTTGCGCATCAGCCCGTCCGGGCGCCGCGTCAAACGGTCGGCGGGGGCGTCGACCACCTTCATCTTGCCGACGATGGCCATCGTCTGTGGGCCTTCGCCCTGCGGGATGATGGAAATGCTGCCGTCGCTGCCGATTTCCATGGCCTGGTGCGGCGGGATCGTCATCGGATTGCCGCCTTCATCAAGCACGGCGTGGCCGTTGGCGGTGACCAACTGGCCATTGGCGGTGAGCGCCAACTCGCCATTGCGGGTGTAGGCCTCGCTGCCGTCGGGCGACTGCACCGCCAGCCAGCGGTCCTGCTGCAGCGATACGTCCAGCGGGTTGCCGGTGACCTTCTGATGGCCCTGGCTGCGATCGAAGCCCTGGTCCACATGCAGCGCATCGATCCGCGACGGATAGCCCTTGCCCTGGATCTTGAACGCCTCGGTATTGGCCAACGCGGCCTTGAACCCCACCGTGTCGACGTTGGCGAGATTGTGCGACACGGTGCTCTGCGCCTGCAGGGAGGCGCGGGCACCGGTCATCGCAACGTAGAGGGCTTTATCCATGGGACACCGAGATTTGAGATTCGGGATTTGGGATTCGTAAAAGCGGGCTGTTGCTGGCGGTGAGGTTGGGGCCGCGGGCTGGCATCCGATGGATGTGATACCAGCGTTTGCGAATCCCTAATCCCCAATCACCACTCCCGGCTCTTAACGAATATTGATGATCGTCTGGGTGACCTGGTCCTGGGTCGAGATCATCTGCGAGTTGGCCTGGAAGTTGCGCTGGGCCACGATCATGTTCACCAGCTGCTCGGTCAGGTCCACGGTGGAGGCTTCCAGCGAGCCGGACTCGATCTGGCCCAGGTCCGAGGTGTCCGGGGCGCCCACGCGGGCGGCGCCGGAGGTGTAGCTTTCGGCCCACATGTTGTTGCCCTGCGACTGCAGGCCCTGCGGATTGACGAAGCTGGCCAGCGACACCTGGCCCAGCGGCTTGTCGGCGCCATTGGAGTAGCGCGCAAACACCACGCCGCTGGTGTCGATGCTGATCTCGTTGAGCTTGCCGCTGGCGTAGCCGTCCTGGCGGGTGTCGCGCAGCGCGAAGGCTTCGCCGTACTGGGTGGAGCCGCTGACATTGAGCTGCATGTTCAGCACGCCGGCGCCAGTGCTCGGGGTGAACGGGTCCATGGCGATGATGCCGTTGGCCGGGGTGGTCAACGCACCGGTGTCGGAGAACTGCAGCGTGGTCGGTGCGCCAACTGCGGCGCCGTCCACGTAGTTGTGCACCTGCCACTCGTTCGGGTTGGCGGTCTTGACGAAGTAGGATGTCTGCACGTGGCTGACGCCCAGCGAGTCGTAGACGTTGATGCCGCCGGTGGAGTGGCTATAGGTCTTGTCGTCGGCCGGGCTGAACGGGGTCACCGTCGGTGCGGTGGCGTTGCCGGGCAGGGTGAAGGCCAGGTTGACCGTGGAGGTCGACTTGGGCGGGCTGTCGGTGGTCAGCAGCTGCAAATCCGACAGGCGGCCCACGTCGAAACCGTTGCCGCTCGGGTTGGGCGCGAACACCTGCAGGCGTGCACCCTGCGGGTTGACCACATAGCCGTTGGCGTCGGTCTGGAAGTTGCCGGCGCGGGTGTACATCTTGGCGCCATTGGATGACACGGTGAAGAAGCCTTCGCCGGAGACCGCCAGGTCCAGGCTGCGTCCGGTCGGGTCGATATTGCCCTGTGAGAACTGCTGCGCCACGTTGCTGACGCGCACGCCCGAACCCACCGCGTTACGCGACAGGCCGTAGCTGGTGCTCTGGAACATGTCGGCAAATTCGGCGCGCGACTCCTTGAACCCGGTCGTGTTGACGTTGGCGATGTTGTTGGAAGTGACGTTCAGATCGGCATTGGCTGCGTTGATGCCGGACAACGAGGTATTGAAAGCCATGGATGAGTTCCTTTAAGTGTCGGTTGCCGGCTCAGCTGACGCGGAGCACGTTGGCGAGCGGGGAGGTGCCAAGCCCCGTCAGGTTGAGATACAGGCCGTCCGAGCCGATGGTGACGCTGTCCACCGGTGCATCGACGTAGGTGGACAACTTGCTTTTGGAGCCGGCGGTGTCGGTCTGGGTCGCGGTGATGCCGTACTTGCCCGCGGCCATGCGGTTGCCGTTGGCGTCGGTGCCGTCCCAGGCGAACGGCACCTCACCGGCGGCGCTGGCCGGCACGCTGAGCTGCTTGACGAACGCGCCGTTGGCATCGGTGATTTCGAAGTTGACGGTGCCGGCCGAGGTCGCAGCGACCACGCCCTTGGCCGAGCCGGTGGCGTCGATCGCCACCTGCGCGGAGGGCACCAGCACGTTGTGGCCGACCAGCGCCGCGCCCTTGAGCACCTGGTCGCTGTTCATCGAGGTGGTGAAATTGCCGACCTTGGTATTGAGGTCGCCAATGCCCTGCACGGTGGAGAACTGCGCCAACTGGCCCAGAAACGCGCTGTTTTCCATCGGTTTGAGCGGGTCCTGGTGCTGCAGCTGCTCGGTCATCAATTTGAGGAAGTCGGCCTGGCCGAGTGCTTCTTCCTTCTTGGCGACGGTGCTGCCGGTGCTCAGGCCGAGACTTTTGTAGAGATCGCTACCGATCGTGCTCATCTGGAGTGTTCCGTTAGGGAATGGCTAGGACGGGTCAGCGACCCATGGTCAGGGTCGCGAGCGCCAGTTCCTTGGCGGTATTGAGCATTTCCACGCCGGCCTGGTAATTGCGCGAGGCGGAAATCATGTTGACCATCTGCGAGACCGGGTCCACGTCGGGCGAGAACACGTAACCGTCGGCATCGGCCAGCGGATGGCCGGGCTCGTAGCGACGGATCGGCGGCGCATTGGTGGTGGTGATCTCCTTGACGTTGACCGAGGTCAGGCTCGGGTCCTGACGGCTCTGCTGGGCCTGGAAGATCGGCTCGATCGGCTTGTAGGTCGCTTCGGCCGAGCCGGCGACAGAGTCCGCATTGGCCAGGTTGGAGGCGATGGTGCTCAGGCGCACCGACTGCGCGTGCAGCGCCGAGCCGGCCACATCGAAGATGGGAAGGTTGCTCATGACTTATTGGCCCGTGATCGCGGTGAGCATCGAGCGCACCTTGGATTCGAGGAAGCTCAGCGACGCGCGGTATTCCAGCGCGGCGCGGCCGTAGGCGGCGCGTTCGGCATCGGGATCGACGGTATTGCCGTCGAGGCTGGGCTGGTCGGATTCGCGGGTGATCTGGAACGGGTTGAGCCCGGCCGCTCCGCCCACTTCATAGTGCTTGGCATCGGTGGCCTGCATCAGGCCGCCGTCCTGCACGCCCTGGGCCGACTTCAGCGCCGCTTCGAAGTTGAGATCCTTGGCCTTGTAGCCAGGGGTGTCCACATTGCTCAGATTGCTGGCAATGAGCTTCATGCGCTGCTCGCGCAGCGCCAACGCGTCGCCATGGACGCCGAGGAATGAAGAGAAGGGACTGGACACGGTGCTCTCCCGCGAAGTGTTGCAAGGGAGAAAGCAATGTTTGTGCCAAAGCGAGGTGGTATGGGTGCGGAGCTGGCAACACATCCGCAGTGGCCGACGGACGGTCTTGGAGCGGCTAAACCTCGCGAGCAGCCATCAGGTAGGTACAGCTGCCGCACTGACGATCGGAGTGCACGCGTGGTACAGGCCGATTCGAGCACCGGCCGCGCTCGCCTGGCAGCTGCGCAGTGGATCTGTCAGCTGCGCTTGGCTGCCATCACCAGACGTGCTGCTGCTCGGGTAGGGGCTGCCACTGGCTGTGCAACTTGCAGGCCAACCAGGATTGTCTGGCGGGAATAACTCCGCGCAGCGTGTGATCAACTGCGCCGTCGCCTGTTCAAGGCGTGTGCTTGCGTACGGCAACCACTGTATTCCCAGGCCTTTCGGAAGTGCGGGCTGGCCGTCACCCGTGGGCTGCGACGGCCGCACAATTTGATCAGGCGGCTTCGGCAACCACTTTTAGACGCGCCAGCACGTAATCGGCCAGCTCATGTGCGCTGTACTTGGCCACGAAGGCGTTGGCGCCCACCTGCTCGACCATGGCATTGTTGAACACGCCCGACAAGGAGGTGTGCAGCAGCACATACAGGCCCTGCAGGCCCGGCGTGCGCCGGATTTCTGTCGTCAGTGTGTAGCCGTCCATGGCCGGCATCTCGATGTCGGAGATCACCATGGCATAGCGGTCTGCCGGATTCTCGCCGGATGCGGCCACCTGCAGCAGGTGATCCAGTGCCTGGCGGCCGTCCGAGAGCAGGGTGGCCGAGACGCCCAGCTGGTCGAGCACGCTGCGGATCTGCTGGCGCGCCACGCGCGAATCGTCCACCACCAGCACCTGGAACTGGCGGTCGTAGGCCACCAGCTGCAGCGACGGGTCCAGCTGCACGTCCTTGCTGACCTTGGCGATGTCGGCCAGGACGCTTTCCACGTCGATGACCTGGATCAGTTCGCCCTGGAAGCGCGTCACGGCCGTCAAATAAGTGGCTTCGGCGCCCAGTTCCGGTGGCGGGTGGATGTCTTCCACCGCGATATTGACGATGCGCTCCACGCCGCTGACCAGGAAGCCCTGGACCGAGCGGTTGAACTCGGCCACTACCAGGTAGCCAGGCCCGTTCTCGGAGTGCGAATCGCGCTCCGGGTGGCCGATGGCCAGGCCCAAGTCCAATACCGGTACCGAGCGCCCGCGCACGTCGGCCACGCCGGCGAACTCGGTCGGCAGGCCCGGCACCTGGAACAGCTCCGGCCGGCGCAGCACTTCCTGCACCTTGAAGACGTTGACTCCAAAAAGCTGGCGTCCGCCCAGCCGAAACAGCAGCAGCGCCAGGCGATTGTGGCCAGCCAGTCGGGTGCGCTGGTCGATGCGGTTGAGCAGATCGTGGGTCATGGGGCAGATATCGACAGCGCCCTCGGGAAACTTGAGGGCTTTGTGGTTGGTCGGGGGGGCGCTGTCGGGATTGGGGATTGGGGAGTCGGGATTCGTAACAGCGGGGAATGGAGACGGAACGGTCTAGGGGGCGGGGGCCATTTAAGGACTGGCCTAGAGATTGATTGAAGCCCACTGCATGGGCAGCAGCGATCAAACCTGCCTTTGGGAGCGCACCGCAATGCCGCCAGCGCCTCGCACCCGTAAAAGCCGGCAACAGCCCGCTCTGACGAATCCCCAATCCCCAATCCCCAATCCCCAATCCCCAATCCCCAATCCCCAATCCCCAATCCCGGCCAAAAACAGGCACACCTCTTGCAATGTCTTCCGGGTCTTCCTCCGGATCTGGTCCCATGCGCCTGCTCCTGCTTGTCATCTTGTTGGCTGCCGCTCCGGCCTGGGCCCAGAGCTACCAGTCTGTCGATTCCATTCGTGCGGCGGCGTTGGCCACTGTTGGCCCGGACGCGGAGGCCGAGGCCACGCTCGATCCGGGTCTGCGCATGCCGGCTTGCCCGATCGCGCTGCAGGCCCAGCCCACCGGTACCAATACGGTGGAAGTGGCCTGCCCGCAGCCGGCTGGCTGGCGCCTGTTCGTGCCGTTGAAGGTGCGCCGCAACCAGGATGTGCTGGTGTTGCGCCGCGGCATCAGCGCTGGAGAAACCATCTCTTTGGCCGATATCAGTATCGAGAAGCGTGACGCCGCCCGCATCGTCGGCGCAGTGCTGGCCGATCCGGTGGCCGCGGTGGGCAAGTCGGCCCGCCGCATCCTGCCGGCCGGGTCGCTGCTCTCGTCCAACGATCTGGTGACGCAGCGGCTGGTGCGGCGCGGCGACACCGTCCCGCTGGTGGCGCGCAACGGTGGCCTGGAAGTACGCATGAGTGGTCGCGCGCTGTCCGATGCCGGTGAAAACGAACGGGTGTCGGTAGAGAATTCCTCGTCGCGCCGGGTGGTGCAGGGCATCGTCGAAGCGAGCGGAACCGTTGTGGTCTCCAGGTAAAAATTTTCTATAAAGTTTTTTTTCTGGGTGCCGTTATCCCCTACGACCTGTAGAGGAGTTCCTGACATGACCCAGAAAATCGAAGGTAATCTACCGACCGCTGCCACCCTTCGCACCGCGGCCACGAGCAGCAAGATCGCTTCGGCTGGCGAAGATCGCGCGTCCCCGGTTGCCGCAACCCCGCCGACCGACAGCGTCAAGCTGACCGGCGAGGCCACCAATCTGCAGAACCTGCAGCGCGAGCTTTCGCAGTCCTCGGCGATCGACACCGGTCGCGTCCAGGCGGTGAAAGAGGCGTTGCAGAACGGCAGCTACTCCATCAACCCGGATGCCATCGCCAGCCGCATGATGGATCTGAATCAGCAACTGGCGGGTTGATTCCCGACTGAAAGGATGAACGTGAACGAGTTCCTGCAACGTCTCAGCGATGCGCTGGCCGGCGAACGCCAGGCATTACTCGAGAACGACATCGATGGCTTGATGCGACACACGCAGGACAAGCTGTCGGCACTACGTTCGCTCGAAGCGGCAATGCCCGAAGGCGAAGAAGAGCGCCTGCGTGAGCTGGCCGAAGCCAACCGCGCCAATGGCGCGCTGCTGGCACGCCGGCGCCGTGAAGTGAACTGGGCACTGCGTCACCTGGGCCGCACCGAGAGTGCGCCGTCGTATGACGCAAAGGGCCAATCCAACGTGCTGCGCGGCGGACGTTCGCTGGCCGTTGCCTGAGTTGCCCGCGCTGCGCCAACCGCGCGCCGGCCGCTGCTGATGGTCCGCCGCAGGCCAGGGTGCGTGCACGCCCTGCAGGCCTGCCGCCGGTAAAACCGGCGCATCGGCCGTGCACGCTTGCCAACTTCGCAACCCGCGACGTGTGCGCACCGCCGCCCATGTGCGTTGATCGTGATGGCACGCATCGCATGCCTGCCTGTCGCCAGGCAGCACCATCCGGATCGCATCTCGAGCACGCCGGATGACACCTCGCACCCATCCGCATGACCACCGCGCCCCTGTTTTGGTCGCCGCTCTAAGACCAAGCGACGATATGGCGTGCCAAGGGTTCGGCGTATATTGAGGTGTCCCTGCTGCCGCCTCGTCCCGTGACCGCCAAGTTCTTTCTCAATCAAGCATTGTTGCCGTCCTCGACCACGCTGCGCGCCTTCGGCGATCAGATGCTCGAAGGCGTGTTGCTGTTCCGCGCTGACGGGCAGCTGATCCTGGCCAACGCCATCGCGCGTCAGAGCCTGTGCAAGGAAGACCCGGCCGACGATCGCAATCTCGGCGAGCGCATTTCGCAGGTATTGCCGTCGGATGCGCTCAATCAGGCGCGCAGCAAGGGCAGCTGGACCGGTAGCCTGCCGGTGGCCGAGCGCGTGGTCATTGCGCATCTGTATTACAACGAAGAGCAGGGCGTCGGCCATTTTCTTGCGTTGTTCCATAACATCGAAGGCCAGCAGGACTACGAGCGCGAGCTGCAACAACGCCATGCCGAGCTGCGCCAGGCCTACATGCGCTTGAACGGTGCGCAGGACAAACTGCTGCAGTCCGAAAAAATGGCCTCCATCGGTCAGCTGGCCGCCGGCGTGGCGCACGAGATCAACAATCCGATCGGCTACGTGCACTCCAATCTCGGCAGCCTGCAGGAATACCTGCGCAGCCTGTTCACCCTGATCGAAGCCTACGAGCGCGCGCTGCAGGCGCCGGACCCGAAGGCGCTGATCCCGGAAATCGACGAGATCCGCAACCGTGCCGACATCGACTTCATCAGCCGCGATCTGCCGCAGCTGATGGCCGAGTCGCGCGAAGGCATCGAGCGGGTGACCCGCATCGTGCGCGACCTCAAGGATTTCTCGTACTCGGACCGGTCCGAGTCGTGGAAGATGGTGGACCTGCACGCCGGCCTCGAATCCACGATCAACATCATCTGGAACGAGCTCAAGTACAAGGTCACCCTGGAGCGCAATTACGCCGAGTTGCCGCTGGTGGAGTGCCTGCCGTCCGAGCTCAACCAGGTGTACATGAACATGTTGCTCAACGCCGGCCAGGCCATCGTCGAGCGCGGCACGATCACCGTCACCACCGGCCGCGATGAAGCGGAGAACGTCTGGATCCAGTTCCAGGACAGCGGCGCCGGCATTGCACCGGATCTGCTGCAGCGCATCTTCGACCCGTTCTTCACCACCAAACCGGTGGGCAGCGGCACCGGCCTGGGGTTGTCGATTTCCTACGGCATCATCAACAAGCACCACGGCCGCATCGACGTGGAAAGCACGCCGGGGCAGGGCGCCAGTTTCCGGATCGTGTTGCCGATCCGGCAGCCGAAGTAGCTAACGCGCCGGGATTGGTCATTCGGGATTTGGGATTCGCAGTAGCGCTGAAGCGCTGGGATTAGGGATTCGGGATTCGCAGAAGCGGCTGTTGCTATTGCTGATCGCCAATGGGCTATTTGAAGCAATCGCACAGCACTCCGCTTCTAACCAATCCCGAATCCCCAATCCCTACTCCCGGCCGTTACGTAGCTCGTCATGCGTGCGGAACGCCTGGCGGATGTGCTCGCGCAGTTCGTCGTCGTTCCAGGGCTTGGTCAGGAAGCGGTAGATCGCGCCGCGGTTGATCGCCTCGGTGACGGTGGCCAGGTCCGTGTAGCCGGACAGCACCAGGCGCACGGTGTCTGGGTAGAGCATCTTGACCCGGCCCAGGAACTCGGTGCCGCTCATGTCGCTCATGCGCTGGTCGGACAGGATCACCTGCACGTCGTTGGTGGCGAGCAGGTCGAAGGCGTCGCGTACGTTGCCGGCGGCCAGGATGCGGTAGCCGTCGCGGCGGAACAGCCGCACCAGCGAACGCAGGACGTTTTCTTCGTCATCCAGCAGCAGCAGGGTGCGGTCCGGGCGGCTTTCGGCAAACGATTCCGGGCGGAGATACCGGCGCCGCAGCGCCATGCCTGCAGACTCGGCCGACATCGGCTCGCCGAACAGATAGCCCTGGAAGATGTCGCAGTCGTTGCGGCGCAAGAAGCCCAGCTGCGCCTGCGACTCCACGCCATTGGCGATCACCGTCATGCCCAGCTGGTGGCCCATCGCAATGATCGCGCGTGCAATCGCCGCCTCGCGGCTGCCGGCCGGCGCGCTTTTGATGAAGCTGCGGTCGATCTTCAGCCGGTCCACCGGATAGCGCACCAGCGCGCTGAGGCTGGAATCGCCGGTGCCGAAGTTGTCCAGGCTCAGGCTGATGCCTTCGTTGCGCAGGTTGGCCATCGTCTCGTGGACGAAGTTGACGTTGTTGGTCAACGCACTTTCGTTGATCTCCAGCGTCACGAACTGCGCCGGCACGCCGGCGGTCTGCAGCATGGCCATCACTTCGTTGAAGAAGCCCGGGCGCAGCAGCTGCAGCGTGGAGACGTTGACCGCGATGCTGAAATCGTCAAAGCCCTGGTCGCGCCACAGCCGCGCCTGGCGCACCGCGTTCTGCAGTACCCATTCGCCGATCTGCACGATCACGCCCAGGCGCTCGGCGGTGCGCATGAAACGCTCCGGCACCAGCATGCCCAGGGTCGGGGATTGCCAACGCAGCAGCGCTTCCATGCCCACGATGCGGCCATCGCGTGCGCTGACCAGCGGCTGGTAGCGCAGCCGCAACTCGCCGTGCGGGATGGCATCGACGATCTGCCGCGCGATGATGCTTTCGCTATGCGCGTTGGTGGCCGAATTGCGCGTGTACAGCCGCACTGTGTTGCCGCCTTCGCGCGCGGCCTGATAACTGGCTTCCTCGGCGTAGTCGAGCAGGGTGGACAGCGAGGTCGAATGTTCCGGACACAGGCTGATCCCGACCTTGCCTGTCATGAACAAGGTGTACGGCAATACCGACAACGGCAGCTCCAGCTGCTGACGGATCTCTTCGGCAAAATCTTCCGGCAACGGCGTGTCGTCACGGCGTACCGCCACGATGACCATCTCGTCGCTACCGTGCCGCCATAGCTTGCCGCGGCTGCCGAGGAATTCCTGCAGCCGGCGCGCGGCCAGCGTCAGCGCCTGATCGCCGACCTCGCCACTCATGTTCTCGTTGATCGACGCGAAGTGATCGATATCGACGTGGAAGATCATCAACGGCTGGCCACCGGAAGCGGCAGCGTCGACCAGGTGCAGCAGTTCGGGATTGCCTGCGCCCAGGCGTGTCGGTTTGACGATTTCCAATCCGGGCGGGATTACAGGGCTCCACATGACTCAACGTCCACCATCTTCGTGGACGGACTCGCCGGCCGGGTGATAGGGCAGGCGCAACGTCACGCGCGTGCCTGCTCCGGGAGCCGATTCTATCGCGAGCACACCGCCAACGGTTTGCGCACGCTCACGCATCACGATCAGCCCCAACCCACGCGGACCTTCGGGCTCGAAGCCATCACCGTCATCGACCACCTCCAGACGAAAACCCTCGCTGTCGATCGACTGCAGGCTCATGCGCACCTCGCCCGCGCAGGCGTGCCGTAGCGCATTGGTCAGGCTTTCCTGCGCAATGCGGAAGCAGGCCTGTTCGATCTCATTGCCCGGGCGCACGTCCAGCGCCTGGATATCCAGCTCCAGCCGCACCTGCGAGGCGCGGAACAGCATCGAGGCCTGCCAGCGTAAGGCCGCTTCCAGCCCCAGTGCATCGAGTTGTGGCGGACGCAACAACATCGACAGATTGCGCAACTTGGTCACCGTGCTGTCGGCCAGCGACACCACCTCCAGCAGGTCCTCGCGGCGCGCCTGCGGATCGAGCTCGTCCAACGCCGCGTGTGCAGACAGCTTCATCGCGGTGATCGCCTGACCGATGTCGTCGTGCAGATCGCGCGAGATGGCGCGGCGTTCGTCCTCCTGCAGCGAGAACAATCGCTTGGCCATCGCCTGCAATTCGGCATTGCTCTCGGCCAGCGCATCGCGCATGCGCTCGGGTTCGCTCAGGTCGCGTACCACCAGCAACTTGCAACTGCGCCCGCCATAGCGGATGTCGCCGGCCGACAGACCGGCATAGAACGTGCTGCCGTCGCGACGGCGCATGGCGCGCGCACTGGACACCGGCTCGTTGCGGTCGCTGCCAGCACGCAGGTACTCGCGCACCATCGGCAGGTCGGAGTCGCCGACCAGGGTCTGCAACGGCTCGCCCAGAATCGTTTCGCCCTGGAAGCCAAACTGGGCGGAGCCGGCGGCATTGGCGTACATCACATGCTCGTCGGCCAGGATCAGCACGCCGTCCGGCAGCACCCGCACCAGTTCCTTGAATTGTTCTTCGCGCTCGCGCAGCAGGCGCCGCGACTGTTCGCGTTCGCTCACGTCCTGCAAGGTGCCATGCACGTGGCGGGCGCCGCTGGGCAGGGTCACGCTCTCTGCGCGCAAGTGCACGGTGCGCGGCTGCGAATCGCCGCCGGTCAGCGGCAGCAGCACATCGATCTGCACCTCGCCGCCGGTGCACATGTCTTCGATCATGCGTTCGATGCGGGTCTGGGTGGCGCTGTCGGAGGCGGTCAGCAGCTCTTCCAGCCGATGTTCACGGCGGTGCATGGGTACGCTGCGCCCCAGGATGCGGTACACCGCCGACGAATAGCGGCCCAGACCGGTGGCCCGATCCAGCTGCCACGAGCCCAGCCGTGCGATGCCTTGCGCTTCTTCCAGTCGCTCCAGCGCCTCGTCGCGCAGATGCTGCGCCTGGCGTTCTTCGCTGCGGTCCACCGTCACCACCAGGCGGGCAGGGCCGCTGGCAAGATGCAGCTGGTTGCTACGGACTTCGACATGGCGCAGCCCGCTGCGGGTCAGCAGGTCTTCGTTCAAGACGCAGGTGACCTCGCCCTTGCTGCGGATCTGCGTGATGATCTCTTCCAGCCGCTCGCCATCGGCATTGGGCCAGATCGCCTGCAGCGTCTGCTGCAGGAATTCGTCGCGCTCCCAGCCAAAGAATTCCAGCGCCGCCGGGTTGGCATCGAGAATGCGCATGGTCGCCAGGTCATAGATGAAGGCCGGGCTGGGCAGCGCCATGAACTTGGCCCGCAGCACGGCCTCCGACTGCGCCAGCTGCGCATGCTCGTCCACGATCAGTGCCACGAAGCGGCGCAGCACCAGGTGGATGACGATGCTGGACAGCAGCAGGAAGCTGGCATCCGACCAGCGTTCCGGCGCCGCCGCACCGGCCAGGTTGAGCAACCGGTTGCCCAGCAGCAGCCACACCACACCGATCAGCAGGTACAGACCGGTCAGGGTCCACAAGCCCTGCTGCAGGCGCTCGGCGAGGCGAAGTCGGGACACGGGAGGGGACGAAAACGCGGGCACGGCGACAGGTTGGTGCATGGGTCCGCGGACGACCTTTGGAGCTGGCGATGTGGCCATCTTAGCCGTAACTCGGTCCGGTTCGGTCGCGCTGGAAACAGGTGCCTCAACTAATCCGCCGAACGGCCGTTATCCATTGCGACTCCGAGGCAGGGGTCGATCCTTCGGAGTGTTCCAGAGTGGACTCAGGCGTCATTGCAAGCATGCTGCAGCACCCGCTGACTTCGGCGGTGGTGTTGTTGGATGCGCATGGCCAGCCCCTGGCGGCCAATCGCGTTGCGCAGTCCCTTGGGCTGCCGGCGACCCTTGGTGCGTATGCCGAAGTGCTGGAAAGCAGTCGCGCCCAGGTGGCCGACAGCGGTGGCATGACCGCCTGCGTGCTGCCGGGAACCGGCGGCGGACGTCTGGAAGGCTGGCTGCGTGCGGTCTGCGACGAGCACGGCCAGGTCATGGCCTTCACCTTGAGCATTCCCGAGCCGATGGGGGCCGATGGCACCAGCCGCTGGGAAATGGGCCTGGACAGTGCCGACCACGGTTTGTGGGATTGGGATATCCCGGCCGACGTGGTGTACCGCTCCGAACGCTGGACGCGCATGCTCGGCTACTCCGAGCAGCCACTGCCGAACAATCTCACCGCGTTGTCGGGGTTGATCCATCCCGATGACCACGCGCACGTCAGCGCGGCGGTGCAGGCGCACCTGGACGGGCGCACCGAGACCTATGTGGCCGAGTTCCGCCTGCGCCAGCACGACGGGCAGTGGCGCTGGATCCTGGATCGTGGCCGCGTGGTCTCGCGCACCGCCGACGGCCGCCCGTTGCGCATGGTCGGCACGCACACCGACGTGCATCACCACAAATTACTCGAGCAGCAGCTGCGCGAGCAGCAGGCCCAGCTCGAAGACGCCCAGCGCATTGCCAGCATGGGCAGCTGGAGCTGGGATTCGACCAAAGACGCGTTGTGGGTCTCACAGGATTTCCTGCAGCAGCTCGGCATGGCCCAGCTGCGCCTGCACGGCGTCCGCGATCTGCTGCGCCTGCTCGCCCGGTCCTCGCTGGCGCAACTGCGCAGCGCCTGGCGCAAGATCAAGCACGAAGGCTTGCCGGTCCATTTCGAGCTGGAAATCAACGGCCTGCCCGGCGTCAATCCGCATCATCTGCGGGTATGGGCGCAGCCGGTATTCGATGGCGACGGCAGCATGGTGCGCGTGCTTGGCCAGCTGCAGAACGTCACCGAACAGCGGCAGACCGATGCGTTGATCCGCTGGCGCACCGAGCTGCTCAACCGCGTGTCCGCGCTGGGTAAGATTGGCGGCTGCGAAATCGAGGTCGATACCCGTCGCATGCAGTGGACCGAGGAGTGCTACCGCATCCACGGCCTGCGCAAGGAAAACATCACCCTGGAGCAGGCGCTTGCGCTGTACACCCAGGATTCGCGCGACGCATTCGAGGCGGCATTGCTGCGCATTTCCGATGGTGGCCTGCCCGAGCAGCTGGAGCTGTGTTTCTACCGCAACTCCGGTCAGCGTATCTGGGTGCAGGTCCTGATCGAACTGGACCGCCGCGAAGGTCTGCCGCCGCGCTATGTCGCCCTGTTTCGCGATGTCACCCGCGAGCGCGAGGCCAATGAGCGTATCGAGCTGCTGGCGCATTACGACCGCCTGACCGGCCTGCCGAACCGCTTCCTGCTGCGCGAGCAGGCCGAAAACGCGATCCGCGAAGCGCATGAGCGCGGCCAGGTGCTGGCCATGCTGTTGATCGATCTGGACGGGTTCAAGAGCATCAACGATTCGTTCGGTCATGCAGCCGGCGACAACCTGCTCAAGCTCGCCTCGGCGCGCCTGCATCAGCATCTGCGCAACAGCGACCTGTTCGGGCGCTTCAGCGACGACGAATTCATCGTGCTGCTGCGCGACCTGTCCGAGCCGGAAGATGCCGGCCACGTGGCGCGCAAGCTGATCAGCGCGCTGGGCGAACCGCTGCGCAAGGATCACGTCACCCTCAAGCTCGGCGCCAGCATCGGCATCGCGCTGCAGGGCGAGGGGCTGTCGGACTTCGACAGCCTGCTGCGTGCCGCCGATGCGGCGATGTACGCGGCCAAGGAATCGGGCCGCAACACCTTCCACTACTACAGCCAGGACGTGCTCATGCGAGCGCAGCGCCGGCTGGAGCTCGAACACGCCCTGCAAGGCGCGCTCGAGCGCGAAGAATTCACCCTGGTCTATCAACCGCTGGTCAATACCGTGGGCGATGCCTCGCCGGCGATCGAAGCGCTGATGCGCTGGAACCGCCCGGGCCATGGCCCCTGCAGCCCGGCCGAATTCATCCCGATTGCCGAAGAATGCGGCGAGATCGTGCGGCTGGGCGAATGGGTCATCGGTGAAGCCTGCCGTCAGGCCGTGGTCTGGGACCGTGCCGGGCTCAATTTCAGCCGTATCGCGGTCAACGTTTCGGCCGTGCAGCTACGCGAGCGCGGCTTTGCCGAGCGCGTGCTGGAGATTTGCCGCGACAACAGCTGGTCACCATCGCGTCTGGAGCTGGAGCTCACCGAATCGGCCCTCATTCGCGATTCGGATTCGCTGCGGCGCTGTTTCGAACTGTTCGAACAGAACGGCGTGCTGCTGGCGGTGGATGACTTCGGCACCGGCTTTTCCAACCTGCATTACCTCAACCGCTTCCCGGTGCAGCGTCTGAAGATCGACCGCAGCTTCGTACAGGGCATGCTCGACGACGCCAACACCGCCGAGGTGACCCAGGCCATCGTGCATCTGGGCCACGCGCTGGGCATGCAGGTCGTCGCCGAAGGCGTGGAGACCGTGCAGGAAGATGCCTTGCTGCGCCAGCAGGGCTGCGACGAAATCCAGGGCTATTTCTACTCACGCCCGCTGTCGCCGCGCGACATGGCGCAGTGGCTGCGCGAGGCCGAAGCCGGCATGCGGCTGGGCGCGCGGCTGGTGATTGCCAGCTGACGCCCAGGCCAGGCCAGCGCCGTCATCCTGATGCCGCACAGCCCCCAGCAGACGTTTTATCCGCTTGCTGCCGCAGGATTGCGGCCTGTCGTCGTGCGGTGGGCCTCCCGCTCTGGCACCACGAACTAAGCCGCGGGCCTGAACGCCAGTTTCCGATCATGCGCGCGTTGACCGCCCCAACGCGTGTCTAGAGCGGCAAGGTGCGCGCAACGCCTTGATGCCACCCTTGTCAGCAACGTCGAACCAATCCGCTGACGCTGCATCCTGCACTCGAATCCTCGCAATCTGTCTTCATGCGTGCGAGCGCATCGTCAGTGTGTTTCCAGCTGCGGTGTGCCTGCAGCAGATACGCGCCGCCGGCAAGGCGGTTGCGACGCGGGCCTGGTGATTGGCGCTGGGCATCGCTCAGGAAGTGGCGGTTGGCTGGCGAGCAGGCGTATGCGCGGGACGAGCGTCCCATCGAAATTCAATGGACGGCTCATCGTCTGCTGCATCTGACACGCGCGCGAGTGCTGCCGCGGCAGTGACCCAGGCAAGCGTTCTTCATGGCATCTGTGGCGCTCACCCTGAGAACCAAAGCGAGTTCGCCGCTTGACTGACGGACACCCAGGCTCAGGATTCGGAACGAATCATCCCCAGGTGATCCAGGTGACCGCCGGGGCCAGCCGGCCATGCGCGACGATCCGGTCGGGCAGGGCAGGTCAAGGCGGGGATGGTCGCCGCACGCGCCCGCCAGCGAGAGTGGCGGCGATTCGGCACGGCCGACGACAGGGAACCCTTGGATGACGACAGGCACCCCTCGGAATTAGGCAGTTCCACAACACCGCGGGGCGCCTGCCGAGGCACGCCCCGCCGTCACTGCATCAGCGTCCCGATGCGCCCACTGCGGCCCCGTCCAGCCCGAGATCCCAGGCCACCGTGGCAAACAGCAGCTCCTCTTCGCTGCAATCGCGGCGCGGGTTGATCAGCGCCTTGACTTCGGCGAGAGCGGCCAGCTCCAGTCGTTCCAGTGCGGCCGGCATCCGGACACGCCGCAGTCCCGGCTTGGCGGCTGCGCTTTGCGCGATGCGCTCGGCATGTGCGGCGGCCAGTGCCGCTGCCTGCAGCGCGGCGGTGGGAGCGTCATCGAGGGGCGGGGCGAGAAGCGTCATGAGCGAAACACCAGGTCGTTGCGGAACGACAAATCCCCGGAAGGCCGGGGAATGTCGGAATCAGAAGCTGCGCGGCGGCATTGGTCTCAGAACAGCTCGACCGTGCCGGCACCCATGCCCTGCTGTGCCACCGGCTTGTGCGGCGGGCGTTCCCATTCCACACGCATGTCGCGCAGACGGTTGGAGACCTTGGCGAGCGAGGCGACCAGATCGCTGTCGTACACGCCACCATTGCGATGCAGCAGTTCCTGCAGCGCTACCGCTTCGCGGTTGATCGCGGTGAGGCGATCCAGGTGGGTATGGATGCCGCTGAGTGTCTGCGTGGCGATGTCCTCGAACTGCAGGGCACGCACCGCTTCGGCCACGCTGCCATCGATGGAGCGTGCGCATTCGGAGATTTCGCGCATGCCATCGCCCAACGAGGCGTTGATCTGGGCGACGTTCTCCAGCATGGCGGCCGACTCATGGCGCGCCTCACGGGAGCGGTCCATGTGGCGCGATGCCAGCTGCGAGACCGTTTCACGCACCTTGGCGATCGATTCCTTGGAGCTGTGTGCCAGCTTGCGGATCTGCTCGTTGAAGGTGGTGGAACGTTCGGACAGGTTGCGCACCTCGTCGGCGACCACGGCGAAGCCGCGACCGGCTTCACCGGCACGTGCTGCTTCGATGGCGGCATTCAAGGCCAGGAGGTTGGTCTGGTCGGCAATCGACTTGACGTCTTCCAACAGCGCGAAGATGCCATCCAGATGCTGGGCCATCTCATCGATGTGATGGACGGTGTTGGTGCTTTGGCCGCTTACCTGTTCCAGCGCTTCCACCAACTGCTCCATGCGGGAGCTGGCGTGCTGGGCGAAGCGGGCGACGTCGACGCCGGCACTGCCATCGTCACCGGCGCGGTCGACGATGCGGGCCAGTGCCTGGCTTTGCTGGCGCGACTTGCGGTTCATCGCTTCGAAGCTGCCACCCAGACCGGACACGGCCTGGCGGATCAGTTCGCGGGCACGCTCGACTTCCGAGCGCGAACCGTCGACTTCGTTGCTGACGAACGTGCGCAGTTCGTTGAGCAGTTGGTCCTGCTCGCGCAGGATGCGGGTCTGGTCCGGATTACGCCGGAACTGGGAATACGTCACCCAGGCAGCGAAACCCAACCAACTGAGGGTCATGGTCGCCAGGATCGCCCAGCGCACCGAAGCGGGCCAGTCGAATCCGACAGCGAAGGGAAACAGCAAGGTCAGGGCCAAAGGGGCGGCCAGACGGATGAGTGGACGTGAATACATGGGCGTTCTCGGCAGAGTCACGGTTGCTGTATCGGCACTGCCCCCATTGTCTTTAGCGACGATCGCCACATCGTCTCGCCCGCGTTGCCGTCAGCGGCTCACGCCAGTGCCCGTTGCGGGCGCTTGAAACCGTCTTCTGCGTCCTCTCACCGCAAGGCGCGATCGACTGCCTCGCTCATCGCGCGCTTGGCAAACAGGAAGTCCCACAGGCTGCCGCCCATCTGCCGCCACAGCACCGCAGAGCGCACTGCCGCCAGCAACAGCGCGCGGATTTCGGCGACCACCCCGGCCTGGCCCAGGTAGTGCGGGTTGCCCTGCACCATGACCTTGGGGCGCAGGTGGCTGATGGTCTGCGCGTACAGCCCGCCCAGCGAACTGAGCACATCCGGGTGCGCGCTGTCGTTCAGCTGTTGCGCCTGGCGTGCAGCGGCGTCGATCCCGCTCGATACCGTGGCCACGGTCGCGGTGTCGCGGACGAACCGGCGCTCCAGCTGCAGCACGGCCAGCGCCAGGCGCGGCAGTACATCGTCCTGGCCCTGGTTGCGGAAATAGTTGTGCAGCAAGCGCAGACCCGGCGCCACCGCAGCGGCCGAGCCATACACGGCCTCCGGTGACGCTGCGTCCACCCGGAACACGCTGTCCATGGCGGTACGCACCGTCGCGGCCTCCGAATGCCCGGTCTCGGCGATCCGCCGCACCTGCTGCAGGGCCTGGGCGACGCCGGCAAGCGCCAGCACACGGTGATCCATGGAAACACTCATCAAGCCACACCCTCGGGGGAGAAAGAAGATCCTGCCAATTGACGTTCCAGCGGCGCGTCGGTGGCGGCAATGACCGCGCCGCCGAGGCATTCTTGCCCGTCGTACAGCACCAGCGATTGCCCGGGCGTCACCGCCCGCTGCGGCCGCTCGAAGCGCACCTGCACGCTGCCATCGTCCTGGACGTCCACCGTGCACGGCTCATCCGGCTGGCGGTAACGTGTCTGCGCGGTGCAGTCGAAGCGGCGTGCCGGCGGCGCACCGGTCACCCAGTGGGCCTGCTCGGACTGCAGCCAGCGCGACTGCAGCAGCGGGCTGTCGCGGTCCTGATCCACATACAGCACGTTGCTGGCCACATCCTTGCCGACCACGTACCACGGCGCCGCGGCCCGGCCGCGCACGCCGCCGATGTTCAGGCCCTCGCGCTGGCCCAGGGTGAAATAGAACACCCCCGGATGCTCGGCAATGCGCTGTCCCTGCGGGTCACGGATCTCGCCGGTGCGGGCGGGCAGGTAGCGCCCCAGAAACTCGCGGAAATCGCGCTCGCCGATGAAGCAGATGCCGGTCGAATCCTTCTTGGCATGTGTCGGCAGGCCGGCATCCTGGGCGATGCGGCGCAGCGTGCTCTTTTCCAGGTCGCCGATCGGGAACAAGGTGGCTGCCAGTTGGGTCTGCCCCAGCTGATGCAGGAAATAGCTCTGGTCCTTGCCGCGATCGGCACCGCGCAGCAGTCGCCAGCGTCCGCCGCTGTGGGCCACCCGGGCGTAATGCCCGGTGGCGATACGCTCGGCGCCCAACGCCTGGGCGGCGTCCAGAAAGTGCTTGAACTTCACTTCGCGGTTGCACAGCACATCCGGGTTGGGCGTGCGCCCGGCCGCGTACTCGGCCAGAAAATGCTCGAACACGCCGCTCCAGTATTCGCCGGAGAAATCGCGGAAGTGAAACGGAATACCCAACACACCGCACACCGCCACCGCATCGCGACGATCGTCTTCGGCGCGGCAATCGCCGCTGCCGTCATCGGCCCAGTTCTGCATGAACAGCCCGGCAATCGGCTCGCCCTGGCTGGCCAGTTTCCACGCGGCCACTGACGAATCCACCCCGCCGGACACGCCCACCACGATGCGCGGCGTGCTCATGCGACGTGCCGCACCAATGCCAGCGGATGGCGCTGCCCGGCCAGGTAATCCGCCACCACCTCCCACACCAGCGGGCTGCGCAGCCGCTCGGTCGCATCGCGCAATTCGTCCGGTGTCACCCACAGCGCACGCACCACGCCGGTGTCCAGGCTGCGCTCGGGATGATGGGTCACCGGCTCGGCTGCGAAGGCAAAGCGCAGAAAACATTGGCCGTTAGGCGCTTCCCACTGATAGATGCCGATGAAGTGGGTGAGCCGCACGTCCCAGCCGGTTTCTTCCAGGGTTTCGCGCACCGCCGCGTCCTGCAGGCTTTCGTTTGGCTCCAGGTGGCCGGCAGGCTGGTTCAGCAACAGGCGGCCGCCGATGGTCTCTTCCACCTGCAGCAGGCGGCCATCGCGCACCACTACGGTGGCCACGGTGACGTCCGGGTGCCAACGCGGATCGGTGGTGCTCATCGGTGACGCTCCTGCGCAAACAAATGGTGGGCCAGCACATCCGGCGCAGCCATGGTGTCGGCGCGCGGTGCAAGGCCCGGCATCGCATGCAGTACCGGAGCCACGTGCCGGGGGGAGGCGAACGACGGCGCCGGTCGCAGCGCGGTCAGGGTGTCAGTCATCGAGGGCCAGTCGGGGAATCGGAGACAAATTGTGCGGGCCGCAGCGTAAATCGTCCAATGCGCACGGCGATGAACCGTATAATGGCCCGATGCCTCGGAAGACCTCCCACGAACACGATCATGGCCTCACCGTCGAAGCCAGCAAGCCTGAAGTGGCGCCACCGCCGCGCTATCAGGTGCTCCTGCTGAACGATGACTACACCCCGATGGACTTCGTGGTGACGGTGCTGCAGCAATTCTTCAACCTCGACCTGGAGCGGGCCACCCAGGTCATGCTGCACGTCCATACCCGTGGGCGCGGCGTCTGTGGGGTCTATAGCCGTGAGGTGGCCGAGTCCAAGGTCGCCCAGGTCAACGAGTTTTCGCGCATGAACCAGCACCCGCTGCTGTGCACGATGGAACAGACCTGAGGCATTCGCCAGATCATTCCAGCAGCGCAACAGTGTGGCTGCAATCACGTGCTAACGCCGTCTGAACATGCCTATCCGATAGGGTTGTGGAAAATCCCAACAAAAGCCGCATATTGTTGGCAACAGCCGTTCGGAGTGACCAATGTTCAGCAAAGACCTAGAGCAAACCATCGGCCAGTGCTACAAGCGAGCACGCGAGGCGCGTCATGAGTTCATGACCGTCGAGCACCTGCTGCTCTCGCTGCTGGACAACCCTTCCGCGCAAGCCGTGCTCAAGGCCTGCGGCGCGGACCAACTGCGCCTGCACAACGACCTGGAGCAGGCCATCGAGGCCTCGGTTTCGCGCCTGGCCGAGGACGATGGTCGCGACACGCAGCCCACACTGGGCTTCCAGCGTGTGCTGCAACGCGCCGTGTATCACGTGCAGTCCTCCGGGAAGAAGGAAGTCACCGGCGCCAATGTGCTGGTCGCGATCTTCGGCGAGAAGGACTCGCACGCGGTGTATTTCCTGAATCAGCAGGACATCACCCGCCTGGATATCGTCAACTACCTGTCCCACGGCATCGCCAAGCTGGGCGAGGACGGCGAACAGCCGTCGGCGGCCGATGGCGAGCCCAAGAGCGAGGGTGGGGAAGGGGAGGCCAAGAGCGATGCGCTGGCCGAGTACGCCACCAACCTCAACGAGTTGGCCCGCAACGGCAAGATCGACCCGCTGGTCGGGCGCGGTGACGAGATCGAGCGCACCATCCAGGTCCTGTGCCGCCGCCGTAAGAACAACCCGCTGTACGTGGGCGAGGCGGGCGTGGGCAAGACCGCAATTGCGGAGGGCCTGGCCAAGCGCATCGTCGACAACGACGTTCCCGAAGTGCTGGCCGACGCGGTGATCTTTTCGCTCGATCTGGGCGCACTGGTCGCCGGCACCAAGTACCGTGGCGATTTCGAGAAGCGCCTCAAGGGCGTGTTGAGCGCGCTCAAGAAGGTCCCCAACGCGGTCCTGTTCATCGACGAGATCCACACCATCATCGGTGCCGGTTCGGCGTCCGGCGGCACCATGGATGCGTCCAACCTGATCAAGCCGGCGCTGTCGTCGGGCGAGTTGCGCTGCATCGGCTCGACCACGTTCCAGGAGTATCGCGGCATCTTCGAAAAGGACCGTGCCTTGGCACGTCGTTTCCAGAAGATCGACATCGTCGAGCCGACCGTGGGCGAAACCTTCGAGATCCTGCAGGGCCTCAAGCCCAAGTATGAGGCGCACCATGGCGTGACCTATGCCGACGATGCGCTGCAGGCGGCGGTGGATCTGTCGGTCAAGCACATCGGCGACCGGCTGCTGCCGGACAAGGCGATCGACGTGATCGACGAAGCCGGTGCGCGTCAGCGGCTGCTGCCGGAAGGCAAGCGCAAGGAGCTGATCGATATCGAAGAAATCGAGACCATCGTCGCCAAGATGGCGCGCATCCCGGCCAAGCAGGTCAGCGCGACCGACAAGGACGTGCTGCAGCACCTGGAGCGCAACCTGAAGATGGTGATCTTCGGCCAGAACCCGGCGATCGAAACCCTGGCCGGCTCCATCAAGCTGGCACGTTCGGGGCTGGCCAATCCGGAAAAGCCGATCGGCAACTTCCTGTTCGCCGGCCCGACCGGCGTGGGCAAGACCGAAGTCACCAAGCAGCTGGCGCTGCAATTGGGTATCGAACTGGTGCGTTTCGACATGTCCGAGTACATGGAAGCGCATTCGATCAGTCGCCTGATCGGTGCACCTCCGGGCTATGTCGGCTTCGATCAGGGTGGCCTGCTGACCGAAAAGATCGTCAAAACCCCGCACTGCGTGTTGTTGCTGGACGAGGTGGAAAAGGCGCATCCGGACATCTTCAACATCCTGCTGCAGGTCATGGATCGCGGCATCCTCACCGACACCAATGGGCGCGAGGCGAACTTCAAGAACGTGATCCTGGTGATGACCACCAACGCCGGTGCCACCCAGGCGTCGCGTCGATCGATCGGTTTCACCAAGCAGGATCATTCCACCGATGCGATGGAGTCGATCCGCCGCGGGTTCACGCCTGAGTTCCGCAACCGTCTGGATGCGATCGTGCAGTTCCAGCCGCTGGGCTTCGACCACATCCTGCGCGTGGTGGACAAGTTCATCATCGAGCTGGAAATGCTGCTGCAGGAAAAGCATGTGTCGCTGTCGGCCACACCCACCGCGCGCGATTGGCTGGCGCAACACGGCTTCGACCCGTTGATGGGTGCGCGCCCGATGTCGCGCGTCATCCAGGAGAAGATCAAGCGTCCGCTGGCCGACGAGCTGTTGTTCGGCAAGCTGGTGGAAGGCGGACGGGTCAACATCGACGTCAAGGACGGCGAGCTAGTCGTGGAAGCGCATCCAGAGCCGGAGCGTTTGCTGCCTGCCACGGTCGACTGATCGCAGCGATTGCTGTCAAAAAAGCCGCTCGAACGAGCGGCTTTTTTTGTTGTGCGTATACCCTAGGCGTCAACGCCCAGAAGCGATAGCAGCTTCGATCCGAATCAAAAATCTCAGCCACGACAAAGAGCGGCCATGGGCCGCCTCGCGTCTCGGCACCCAAACCGCTTACTTCATGCGGTAGGTAATACGGCCTTTGGTCAGGTCGTACGGGGTCATCTCGACCTTGACCCGGTCACCGGTCAGGATGCGGATGTAGTTCTTGCGCATACGGCCGGAGATATGGGCGATGATCTCGTGCCCGTTTTCCAGCTTGACCCGGAACGTGGTATTGGGAAGCGTCTCGCTGACGCTGCCTTCGAATTCAATGGAGTCGTCTTTCGACATGTAATCCTGTGCAGTCACGGCTGGCCCGGCAGGGCCGTAAGGGACGGCATTTTACGCCCCATCTCCCCGCGGCGCAAATTTTATGTTAAGCGGACTTCACCCAAGGCGCTTGCGGGGCGCTCCCCGTAGCGCTCGGACCAGCTGGCTGCCGGCTCTGCCTGGGCCACCTGATGCTGTACCAACTGCAGGAACTGCGAGCGCGGCACGCGCTGCGCACCCAGGCTCAGTAGGTGCGGGTTTTCCACTTGCGCGTCCAGCAGCGGCCAGCCGCGCGACTGCAGATCGGCAGCCAACGCTGCCAGCGCTACCTTGGAGCCGCCGCTTTCTGCACTGAACATGCTCTCGCCGAAGAACATCCGGCCGATTGCCACGCCGTAGATGCCGCCGACCAGGCGTTGGCCATCGAATACCTCCACCGAGTGCGCATGGCCCAGCCGATGCAGGCCGATGTAGGCGCGCTGCATCGGTGAGGTGATCCAGGTGCCATCCTGGCCGGCACGTGGAATCGCGGCGCAGGCAGCGATCACCTGCGCAAAGGCGGTATCAGCGCGCACGGTCCAGCTGCTGTTGCGCAGCTGGCGTTTGAAGCGCGAGGACAGGCGCACGCCATCGGTGCTGAACACCATGCGCGGGTCCGGGCTCCACCACAGGATCGGCTGCCCGTCGGAAAACCACGGGAATACGCCATGTGCGTAGGCGTTGAGCAGCCGCTGCGGCGACAGGTCGCCACCGATGGCCAGCAGGCCGTCCGGCTCGCGCAATGCCTGGTCGGCCGGCGGAAACGGTGCGGCCGGATCGGCGGGAAGCAGAAAGGGAAGGGGGCGCGACATCGCGGCAGTTTAGAGCGTGGCGTGTGGCGCGCGGTATGCCATGCAAGTCGGCCACAAGCAGGGCCAGGGCGAGCACGGGCCGAACGCCGGCCAATTGACGGCTGCGCGCCACAGTGGCTGCCATGCGCTGACGACGATCCCCATCCACCTTGCGCAGGCCACTTATGTGGCATGGGGCGAGTCCTCGCGCGGCAAAGGCTGGCGCGATCCATGTCGCGATCACCGCGCGTCAGTCGCGAAACGGACTGTGCTCGGCCAGCTCAAGCGCGTGCCGGGCGACAGCCTGGCGCTCATCGGCACACCACTGCGCCAGCGGCTCACGGAAACCGGCGTCGGCAATCCAGTGCCGGCTGCGCACCACGGTCGGCAGGAAGCCGCGCGCAATCTTGTGCTCGCCCTGTGCGCCCGGCTCGAAGCGGCTCAGGCCTTCGCGCAGGCAGTATTCGATGCCCTGGTAGTAGCAGGTTTCAAAATGCAGGCCGGGCAGCGCCTCGCCGCCCCAGTAACGCCCGTACAGGGTGTCGCGTCCGCGCAGGCACAGCGCGCCGGCAATGGGCTGCCCATCCAGGTCGGCCAGGAACATCACCAGCTGGCGCGGCAGATACTGCGCAAGATGGCGCAGGAATTGCGGCGTCAACGCCGGCGAGTTGCCGTATTCGTTGAAGGTCTTGAGATAGAAGCCGTACATCGCGTCCAGATCGGCGTCGCTGGCTTCGTCGCCATGCACGGCGCGTAGCTGCACGCCGGCGCGCTGCACCTTGGCGCGCTCCTGGCGGATGTTCTTGCGTCGCTTGTGATCCATTGCTGCCAGGAACGACTCGAAGTCGCTCCAGCCGCTGGCGTTGTGCCAGTGGTACTGCAGATCGTTGCGTTCCAGCCAGTCGTCAGCGAATGCGGAATCCTCATTGGCCGGATGGAAATTCACATGCGCCGAGGACAGCCCGCTGCGCTCGACCAATGCCTGCATCGC
The DNA here is from genome assembly GCF_040202405.1 of Xanthomonas sp. WHRI 6106. NCBI lineage: Bacteria > Pseudomonadati > Pseudomonadota > Gammaproteobacteria > Lysobacterales > Lysobacteraceae > Xanthomonas > Xanthomonas sp. WHRI 6106. Next base: position 130,534 of record NZ_JBEGFC010000013.1, read on the forward strand.
AGTAAGCAACTGTCCGCGCCACCGGGCTGCGCCTAACAGGCGCGGGCCGGTCACTGGCGAGTAGGGCACCCCGCACAACCACTTGGGAAAGTACTCCTGCCCATAACGTGCATACGCATGCGCCCAGGCGTGGTCGAACACAAACTCGCCGTGCGAGTTGTTCTTCAGATACCCCGGTGCCGCAGCAACCAGGGTGTCGCCTTCCCACAATGTCAGGTGCAGCGGATTCCAGCCCCAGTCCGGGCGCAGGCACCCTTCGCGCTCGAGACCCTGCAGGAACGCATGGCTGATGAAGGGGTGCGTCCCATCGTGCAGCGCGTCCCAGGCACCGGCCGGCAGCTCATCCAGCCGACGCAACCAGCGGGCGGTCACGCGCATGTGCGCGGCCTGCCGTTGGCGCTGGCCGCACAGCGCCAACGGCGGTCAGCGGACACCTCAGGCGCTCTTGTCGAGATAGCGCTCGGCATCCAGCGCGGCCATGCAGCCGAAACCGGCCGAGGTGATCGCCTGACGGTAGTGCTGGTCGGCGACGTCGCCGGCGGCGAACACGCCGGCCACCGAGGTTTCCGTCGCCGCGCCGTTCAGGCCGGAGCGAATCTCCAGGTAGCCGTTGTTCATGGCCAGCTGGCCATCGAACAGCTGCGTGTTGGGATGGTGGCCGATGGCGACGAAGAAGCCATGCGCGTCGATGTCGCGGGTGCTGCCGTCGATGGTGGACTTGACCCGCACCCCGGTCACGCCCGCATCGTTGCCCAGCACCTCGTCGATGGCGTGGTGCCAGACGGTTTCGATCTTGCCGGCGGCAACCTTGGCGAACAGCTTGTCCTGCATGATCTTTTCCGCGCGCAAGGTATCGCGGCGGTGCACCAGGTAGACCTTGCGGGCGATGTTGGACAGGTACAGCGCTTCTTCGACCGCAGTGTTGCCGCCGCCGACCACCACCACGTCCTGATCCTTGTAGAAGAACCCGTCGCAGGTGGCGCATGCCGAAACGCCGCGGCCCTTGAAGGCCTCTTCGGTGGGAATGCCCAGGTATTTGGCGGTGGCGCCGGTGGCGATGATCAGCGCGTCGCAGGCGTACTCGGCGCTGTCGCCTACCAGGCGGAACGGCCGTTGCGACAGGTCCGCGGTGTGGATGTGGTCGAAGATCACCTCGGTGTCGAAACGCTCGGCGTGCATCTGCATGCGGTTCATCAGGTCCGGGCCCATCAGGCCGTGGGGGTCGCCGGGCCAGTTGTCCACTTCGGTGGTGGTCATCAGCTGACCGCCTTGCTGCAGCCCGGTGATGACCACCGGCTTGAGATTGGCGCGCGCGGCATACACCGCGGCGGTCCAGCCGGCCGGGCCGGAGCCGAGGATCAGCAGGCGGGAATGCTTGGCAGGACTGGCAGAAGAGGCGCTCATGTATACTCGCGATCTAGGAATTGATAGGGATGGCGCAGGTCAATCGCGCCCCCGTGGCGGCATAGAGTGGCGGTCCCCACCCGGTGAATCAAGGCGGCGCGATGGAACTGCTTGAGCCGCAGATGGCATGGTCCGCCCGCAGTGCATGTCCGACGCCGCCTCGTGCGGCGTTTTTCGTTGATCCGCACGCGGCGAGGCAACCGGTGGTCATACAACAGCTGTCAGCATGGCCTCAGTCGTTTATTATCAACCACTAACAGCATTTTTCTAAGGTCTGGCTACAGGTGGCAAAGCAGGTTCCCGAACGCAGCAAGCCCGCAGAGGGCAAGTCGTCGTCGCGCAAGCCGGCGGTGGCCGACAATCCGCGTCGGCAAAAGCTCTGGCGCGATCTGGCCTTGATTGCGGTAGCGCCATTGCTGCTGTATCTGCTGGCCAGCCTGTTCACCTATTCGGCCGCCGACCCGGGCTGGTCGCAGACCGGCAGCGTGGTCGCGCCGGTGCACAACATGGGCGGCCGTGTCGGTGCCTGGATTGCCGACGTGTTGCTGCAGCTGTTCGGTTACGTGGCCTTCCTGCTGCCGGTGGTGCTGGGCGCGGTGGCCTGGATTGCCTTGTTCGGCATGGACAAGGAAGGGCAGGCCGAGGCCGACCTGGGGCCGGCGTTGCGCCTGGTCGGCATGGTCGGCTTCCTGATCTCCTCGACCGGCTTCCTGCACCTGCGCCTGTTCAATGGCGACGTCGCGGGGGCGGGCGGCATCCTTGGGCGATTGGTGAGCAACTCACTGAGCGCCGGCTTCGGCGCGCTGGGCGCGAACCTGTTCGTGCTGGTGCTGCTGCTGGTGTCGATCACCCTAGCCACTGGCCTGTCGTGGTTTGCGGTGATGGAGCGCATCGGCAGGTGGGTGCTGGCGCTGGGGCCGCTGATGCAGCGCAAGACCCACCAGGCCAGCGAGTGGCAGCAGACCCGGGTGATGCGCGAGGAGCGCGAGGAAGTGCGCAAGGTCGATGCGGTCAAGCAGGCCAAGCGCGAGCCGGTGAAGATCGAGCCGCCGCCGGCACCGGTGGTGGAAAAAAGCGAACGCGCCAAGCGCGACACCCAGATTCCGATGTTCCAGGGCGTCAGTACCGACGGCTCGGACCTGCCGCCGCTGGCGCTGCTGGACGATCCCAAGCCGCAGGCCAAGGGCTATTCGGAAGAAACGCTGGAAACGCTGTCGCGGCAGATCGAGTTCAAGCTCAAGGACTTCCGCATCGAGGCGCAGGTGGTCGGGGCCTATCCGGGCCCGGTGATCACCCGCTTCGAAATCGAGCCGGCGCCAGGCATCAAGGTCAGCCAGATCAGTTCGCTGGACAAGGACATCGCGCGCGGGCTGTCGGTGAAGTCGGTGCGTGTGGTGGACGTGATTCCGGGCAAGTCGGTGATCGGCCTGGAAATTCCCAATGTCACCCGCGAGATGATCTTCCTGTCGGAGCTTCTGCGCTCCAAGGAATACGACAAGTCGGCCAGCCCACTGACGCTTGCGCTGGGCAAGGACATCGCCGGACGCCCGACCGTGGCCGATCTGGCGCGCATGCCGCACTTGCTGGTGGCCGGTACCACCGGCTCGGGTAAGTCGGTGGCGGTCAATGCGATGGTGCTGAGCCTGTTGTTCAAGGCCTCGCACAAGGAACTGCGCATGCTGATGATCGACCCGAAGATGCTCGAACTGAGCGTCTACCAGGGCATTCCGCATCTGCTGGCGCCGGTGGTCACCGACATGAAGGAAGCCGCCAACGGCCTGCGCTGGTGCGTGGCCGAAATGGAGCGGCGCTACAAGCTGATGAGCGCCGTGGGCGTGCGCAACCTGGCCGGCTTCAACAAGAAGGTCAAGGACGCCGAGGATGCCGGCCAGCCGCTGATGGACCCCCTGTTCAAGCCGAATCCGGAACTGGGCGAAGCGCCGCGGCCACTGGAAACGCTGCCGTTCATCGTCATCTTCATCGACGAATTCGCCGACATGATGATGATCGTCGGTAAAAAGGTCGAAGAGCTCATCGCGCGTCTGGCACAGAAGGCACGTGCGGCCGGTATCCACTTGATCCTGGCCACGCAGCGTCCGTCGGTGGACGTGATCACCGGGTTGATCAAGGCCAATATCCCGACCCGCGTGGCATTCCAGGTCAGCTCCAAGATTGACTCGCGCACCATCCTGGACCAGTCCGGCGCCGAGGCGCTGCTGGGCAATGGCGACATGCTGTACCTGCCGCCGGGCACCGCGCTGCCGGACCGCGTGCACGGCGCCTTCGTCAGCGACGAAGAAGTGCATCGCGTGGTCGAGCACCTCAAGGCCAGCGGGCCGGTGTCGTATGTGGACGGCGTACTGGACGAAGTGCAGACCATGGGCGATGGCACGGTGGTCGGTGCCACCGGCCTGCCGGAAAGCAGTGGCGGTGGCGGCGACGAGTCCGACCCGTTATATGACGAGGCACTGCGGATCGTGACGGAGACCCGACGCGCCTCGATTTCCGGCGTGCAGCGTCGCCTGAAGATCGGCTACAACCGCGCTGCGCGGCTGATCGAGGCAATGGAAGCCGCTGGCGTGGTCAGCCCGCCCGAACACAACGGCGACCGCACGGTGCTGGCACCGCCGCCGCCCAAGTGAGTGCGGCGGCGATCGCAGCGGGCTAGCCGGCGATCGGGACGGGTGGCGTTACGGGGCGTGCAGATTGCAGCCCGCCGCCGCGCCCGACGCCTGCGCCCTGGGTCATTCTGGTTGGCCTTGGCGGCTCACTGAGGCGGCCTGCCCAGGCCGCGGCGGTCCACCGCGTGCAGTGCAGTGGCGAGCGCAACCGGGCCCGGCAATGCGGCAATGTTGGAAGTCGATGCCTGTCATCGCGCGGCACACCGGCTACCCTGTCTGACGAAGGGCCGCTCCGGCCCGCCGCGATCGAGACCCATGCTGCGTCGTCCGTTGTTGTTGTTTGTGCTGATCGTCTCCGCGCCGCTGCTTGCCCAGGCGCAACAGCAGGCCGCGCCTGCCGCAGCTGCACCGCGCACGCAGGCCGATACCAACTACAGTTTCGTGCGCTATCGCGCCGACTACGAAGTGCGCGCCGACGCAAGCAGCGTGGAGACCGACGAGTACGAGATCCTGCTGAAGACCAAGTCGGCGGTGGAGCAGTTCAGCCAGGTGCGGCTGAGCTATAGCGAGAAGATGGAAACCCTCGAGGTACTGGCGGCCTACACCGTTACCGCCGAAGGCCTGCGCCAGGACGTGGCGACCGACAAGATCTATACCCAGGAGAGCTACTCCAGCGCCTCGGCGGCGATGTACGCCGATCGCAAGGTCAAGGTGGTGGTGTTCCCGAATCTGGCGCCGGGCGCGCGCATCGTCTACCGCGTGCGTCGGGCGCAGAACACCCCGTATTTCCCCGGCTATTTCAGCCTGTGGGAGACCTTCAGCGTGTTTGCGCAGTACGACGATGCGGTGGTTACCCTGGTGGCGCCCAAGGCGCTGCCGATGCATTTGTCCGTGCGCGGCCTGCAGGGCGGCACCAAGCCGGTGGTCCGCGGCGATCAGGCACGCTGGGAGTGGCGGTATCAACGCGCCGTGCCGATGAAGAACCAGAACTGGAGCGCGGCGACCTGGGAGTTCAGCCCCACCTTGATGGCCAGCACCTTTGACAGCTGGTCGCAGATGGGCCTGGCCTATCACGTCAAGGGTGGGCGCGCGGCGGCGGTCACGCCGGCGATCCAGACAGTGGCCGACCAGGTCACCCAAGGCATCGACGACCCGCGCGCGCAGGCGGCGGCACTGTACGCCTGGGTGGCGCGCAACATCCGCTATGTCGCGGTGTATCTGGGCAACGGCGGGCTGGAACCCAATAGCGCCGACAGCATCCTGGCCAACCATTACGGCGACTGCAAGGACCACACCGTCATCCTCGAAGCGCTGCTGGCGGCCAAGGGCATCGCCAGCACGCCGGTGCTGATCGGCGCCGAGGGCGGGCCGACGCTGCCGCCGATCCCGGTGCTGGGGCGCTTCAATCACGCCATCACCTACATCCCGGCGTTCGATCTGTATGTCGATTCAACCAACCCGTACGCACGCTTCGGGCAGTTGCCGGCCGGCGATCTCGGTGCGCCGGTAGTGCACACGCGCGACGGCAAGGTCACGCACACGCCGCCGAACGACCGCAAGGTCAATCGCTATGTCGCGCGCACCGAGTACCGGTTCACGCCGCAGGGCGGCCTGCAGGGCCTGACCACACTGGATAGCGGGCAAACCGGCGAGGTGGGCCTGCGCGCGATGTTCGTGCAGCTCAATGCGCAAAACCGCAACCGCATCGAAGAGTCGATCATTGCCCAGTCCGGCTTCGACGGCACCGGCGATCTGTTGATCCAGGGCGATCCGCTGGATCTGGACGCGCCGTTTAACTATCGCTATCGCTTCCAGGCCGACGACGCGGTGGATTTTTCGGTGGTCGGCGGCATGACCTTGCCGGACATGCCGGGGGCCGAATCCACGCGCGGCATCTACACCACCACCTCGGCCGAAGACAATCTGACCCCGTTCTACTGCAATGACAGCGTGCGTGAGGAAACCTACGTGGTGACCTTCCCGGAGACGGTGCCGATCATCGCCATTCCGCGCAGCAGCAGGTTTCGCAATGCCGCGGGCGAGTACGCAGTGGACTGGACGCGGCAGGGGCACACCGTCACGGCGGTGCATCGCCTGCAGCGTGCTGCCGTGCGTGGGCCGCAGGCGCTGTGCCAGCCGCAGGACTATCGCGCGTTTCGCGAGCTCTACCAGCAGGTGCGACGCGGTTTTCGCGGGCAGATCGTGTATGGCGATCTCGCCAAGGTGCAGACCGCGCCATGACGGCGGGCGAGTGCGCCGCATGAACAGGTCGATGCGATAGCGCTCACCCATTCATCTACGAAGCTTCAGAATTGACGCACTCCTTCAGGAAGACCGCGATGCATCGCCAGCTCCGTTATGCCGTCCTCGCCACCGCCCTGTTCGCCGGTACCGCGTTTGCCGGTGCGCGCCAGGAGCTGGATACGTTCACGCGCGGCCTGAAAGGCTTGGACGGGCAGTTCAACCAGCAGGTCACCGATGGCAATGGCCGGGTCAAGGAGCGCTCGAGCGGGCGGGTGGCCTTATCGGCACCGCGCCTGTTCCGTTGGGAATACGCCAAGCCCTACAAGCAGTTGATCGTGGCCGACGGCAGGAAGGTGTGGGTGTTTGACCCCGACCTGGAGCAGGTGACGGTGCGTGCGCAGGGCAGCGAAGAGCAGAACAGCCCGCTGGTGGCCCTGATCGACCCGGCGCGCCTGGACAAGCAGTACGACGTCAGCGAAGAAGCCGCACCGCGCGACGGGCTGCGGTGGTTGTCGCTGACGCCCAAGGTCGACACCGAAGCCAGCTTCCAGATGGCCTCGCTCGGGTTCGGCAAGGACGGCCTGGCCAGGATGGAAGTCGTCGATGCGGTCGGCCAGCGCACCGCGATCAGCTTCAGCGGGTGGAAACGCAATCCTGCATTTGCCGCCGACACCTTCCGCTACACCCCGGCCAAGGGTGTGGATGTGGTAGGCGACGCGCAGTAACGGGTCGCTTGCACGGCACCTGCAGATGTCTTTCTCTGCAAAGGCGTCTGCCGCCACATCGTCGTTCGCATTCAAGACCCATGCGTGGCCGGCACGGTGCATGCCGCCAACGCGCACCGTCACCGCAATGCCCTAACGCGATGGCGCGATAGAATGGGGCGTGGCACGAACCAGATCCCCCATTGAAGGCACCGCCGATCTGCTCAGCGTGGACGCCGATCACCTGCGTCCGCTGGCCGAGCGCATGCGTCCGCGCACGCTGGATGAAATGGTCGGTCAAAAGCGTCTGCTGACAGCCGATAGCGCGCTGCGCCGCGCGGTGGAATCCGGCCGCGTGCATTCGATGATCCTGTGGGGCCCGCCGGGCTGCGGCAAGACCACGCTGGCGCTGCTGCTGGCGCATTACGCGGATGCCGAATTCAAGGCGATTTCTGCGGTGTTGTCGGGATTGCCGGAGGTGCGGCAGGTGCTTGCCGAAGCCGCGCAGCGCTTTGCCGGTGGTCGGCGCACGGTGCTGTTCGTCGATGAGGTGCATCGCTTCAACAAGGCGCAGCAGGACGCGTTCCTGCCGCACATCGAGCGCGGTACGATTCTGTTCGTCGGCGCGACCACCGAGAACCCCTCGTTCGAATTGAACTCGGCATTGCTGTCGCGTTGCCGCGTGCACGTGCTGGAAGCGGTGTCGCCGCAGGACATCGTCGAAGCGCTGCAGCGGGCCTTGCACGATCCCGAGCGCGGGTTGGGCCAGGAGACGATCCAGGTCAGCGATGCATCGTTGCTGGAAATCGCCGGCGCCGCCGATGGCGATGTGCGGCGCGCCTTGACCCTGCTGGAAATCGCCGCCGAGCTGGCGACCGGCGAGGGCGGCGAAATCACGCCGCAGACGCTGCTGCAGGTGCTGGCCGACCGCACTCGTCGCTTCGACAAGAACGGCGAACAGTTCTACGACCAGATCTCGGCACTGCACAAGTCCGTACGCAGTTCCAACCCGGATGCCGCGCTGTACTGGCTCACCCGCATGCTCGACGGCGGCTGTGACCCGGCCTATCTGGCGCGCCGGCTGACCCGCATGGCGATCGAGGACATCGGTCTGGCCGATCCGCGCGCGCAGAGCATGGCGCTGGAGGCATGGGATATTTACGAGCGCCTGGGTAGCCCGGAAGGCGAACTGGCCTTCGCGCAGCTGGTGCTGTATTTGGCCAGCACTGCCAAATCCAACGCCGGCTATGCCGCCTTCAATCAGGCCAAGGCCGAAGTGCGCGCCACCGGCACGCAAGAGGTGCCGCTGCATCTGCGCAATGCACCGACCAAACTGATGAAGACGCTTGGTTACGGCCAGGATTACCAGTACGACCACGATGCCGAAGGCGGTATCGCACTGGATCAGACCGGCTTTCCGGATGCGATGGGAGAGCGGGTCTATTACAACCCGGTACCGCGCGGGCTGGAGATCAAGCTCAAGGAAAAGCTTGATCGATTACGCGCCGCGCGCGCCCAGGCGCGGGCTGACAAGGCCGGCAAGTCCACGGCATAATCGTGGCCGCAGGAGATGGCATTCCTCCTTGAACCGCACGCGCTCTGCGCGCTGATGATGCCTGCCCACCCCGCCGGGGCGGCAGGTCCGTGCCCGGCATCGCTTCTTGACCGAGGATGGATGATGCCGTTTTTGCATGCTGGTTCTTCAAAGACACTGCCGGCCGCCGACTGCGGGGTTACCGCATGAGCGCGCCGGTGTGGTGGCAGCAACTGTTGCTGGCAATGACCGGCGGAGCGCTGGGGTCGGGACTGCGGTTTGCGATCGGCGCATCGTTGCTGCAGCGCTTTGGCAGCGGGTTCCCGTGGGGAACATTGACCGTCAACCTGGTGGGCTCGTTCGTCGCCGGCGTGCTGATGGTGTGGCTGGAGGCGCGTGGTCCTTCGAGCTGGCCGCTACGCGCCTTGTTGATTGTCGGCGTGATCGGCGGGCTGACCACCTTTTCGTCGCTGATGATGGAGTGCCTGATGTTCGCGCGCAGCGACCGCTCGACGCTGATCGGCGTGTATCTGGCGGTGACCCTGGTGGCCGGGCTGACGTTGGTGTTTGCCGGTGCGCGTGCCGGGCAGTGGTTGATTGCACGCTAGGTCGCGGCTTGCCGCACCCTCGCGACAGGCAGACGCGTCTTGCGTGCTTGGTAAGCCGTGCTCTTCGAAAAATCCGAAGGCGTGCTTTCGCACGCCTTCGGTGAGCATCTGACCTGTTTGACGAGAGCGGCATGGCGGCCGATCTTGCGATGCCTGACTTACAGCGCTTCGATGATGCCCGCTGCACCCATGCCGGTGCCGATGCACATGGTGACCATGCCGTACTTCTGCTGGCGACGACGCAGGCCGTGCACCAGGGTGGCGGCGCGGATTGCGCCGGTGGCGCCCAGCGGATGGCCCAGCGCGATCGCGCCGCCCAGCGGGTTGACCTTGGACGGGTCCAGTTCGCTGTCGCGGATCACTGCCAGCGCCTGCGCGGCGAAGGCTTCGTTGAGCTCGATCCAGTCGAGCTGATCCTTGGTCAGACCGGCCTGCTTGAGTGCCTTGGGGATGGCGGCGATCGGGCCGATGCCCATCACTTCCGGGCGCACGCCGGCGACCGAGAAGCTGACGAAGCGGGCCAGCGGGGTCAGGCCGTAATCCTTGATCGCCTGCTCGGACGCCAACAACACCGCGCCGGCACCATCGCTCATCTGCGACGAATTGCCAGCGGTCACGCTGCCGCCGAACTGGCCGTTACGGAACACCGGGCGCAGCTTGGCCAGGCCTTCGAGCGAACTGTCCGGGCGCGGGCCTTCGTCGGTGTCGACCAGGCGCTTGCGCAGCGCGATGACATTGCCCGCCAGTTCGGGCTGGTGCGAATGGATTTCGTACGGGGTGATCTCGTCGCGGAACTCGCCGGCAGCAATCGCGGCAATCGCCTTCTGGTGCGAAGCCAATGCGAACGCATCCTGATCTTCGCGCGAGACCTTCCACTCCTCGGCGACCTTTTCGGCAGTGATGCCCATGCCATAGGCGATGGCCACATGGTCGTCGGCAAACACGCTCGGCGACATGGCGACCTTGTTGCCCATCATCGGCACCATCGACATCGACTCGGTTCCGCCGGCCAGCATCAGGTCGGCATTGCCCAGGCGGATCTGGTCGGCCGCCATCGCCACGGCCTGGATGCCGGACGAACAGAAGCGATTGATGGTCTGACCGGCGACCGAATTCGGCAGGCCGGCCAATAGCACGCCAATGCGCGCCACGTTCATGCCTTGCTCGCCCTCGGGCATGGCGCAACCGATGATGGCGTCGTCGATCCGCGACAGGTCGATGCCCGGCGCCTGCGCGACCACTGCGCGCAGCACGTGCGCCAGCATGTCGTCGGGACGGGTATTGCGGAACACGCCCTTGGGTGCCTTGCCGACCGGCGTACGCGTGGCGGCAACGATGTAGGCGTCTTGAATCTGCTTGCTCATGGCTATCTCCGATAGCCGGGATTCGGGATTCGGGAGTTGGGATTCGTCAAAGCGAATCCGCGTGCCCGAATGTTCCTGCCCGGCGGATGAATTTGGTGGAAGTGAGAATGGTGGAGCACTGGGGACGCGCTGTTACGAATCCCCAATCCCCAATCCCGAATCTCAGTTCCTCAACGGCTTGCCGGTCTTGAGCATGTGCCCAATCCGCGCCTGGGTCTTTTCCTGCTGCGCCAGTTCGACGAAGTGCTTGCGCTCGAGCTTGAGCAACCATTCTTCGTCCACCAACGCGCCGCGATCGACTTCGCCGCCGCAGACCACGGTGGCGATGCGGGTGGCGATCTCGTAGTCGTATTCGCTGATGAAACGGCCTTCCAGCATGTTGACCAGCAGCATCTTGAAAGTGGCGATACCCACATCGCCGGCGACCTGGATGCGACGGGCCGGCAGCGGAGCGCGGTAGCCACCCTCGGCCAGGGCACGGGCTTCGGCCTTGGCGATGTGCAGTGCCTCGTAGCTGTTGAAGACGATCTTGTCGGTGGCACGCAGCAGGCCCAGCTCCTTGGCGTTGACCGCCGAGTTGGACACCTTGGCCATCGCGACGGTTTCGAAGGTCTTCTTCAACTCGGCGAACACGTCGCCGCCCGGACCCGCCGCAATCGAAGCGCGGACCGCGATTTCCTTCAAGCCGCCACCGGCCGGCAGCAGGCCGACGCCGGCCTCCACCAGGCCGATGTAGCTTTCCAGCGAGGCCACGGTCTTGGCGCTATGCATCTGGAACTCGCAACCGCCGCCCAGTGCCAGGCCGCGCACCGCAGAAATCACCGGCACCTGCGCATACTTGATGCGCTGGCTGGTGGCCTGGAAATTGGCGACCAACGCGTCGAACGCATCGACCTTGCCGGCCTGCAGCAGGCCAAGCGCGCCGGCCAGGTCCGCACCGGCAGAGAAGGGCTCCTTCTGCTGCCAGATCACCAACCCGGCGAAGTCCTTCTCGGCGCGGCCGACGACTTCCTGCAGGCCGTTGAGCACGTAGTCGGACACGGTGTTCATCTTGGTCTTGAAGCTGACCACAGCGATGTCGTCGCCGTCATGCCACATGCGCACGCCGTCGTTTTCGAACACGGTCTCGCCCGGCGAGAACTGCTCGCCCAGCAACGGATCGGGGAAGCGCTGGCGCTTGTAGACCGGCAGGGCAGAGCGCGGCAGTTTGGCATCGCGCGCCGGGCTGTACGAGCCTTCCGCACCATGCACGCCATCGCGGCCGTCGAACACCCAGTTCGGCAGCGGCGCGCTGCTCATGCTCTTGCCGCTGGAAATATCTTCGGCAATCCACTGTGCCACCTGTTTCCAGCCGGCGGCCTGCCAGGTTTCGAACGGGCCGAGCGACCAGCCGTAGCCCCAGCGGATCGCCAGATCCACGTCGCGCGCGGTCTCGGCGATGTCGGCCAGGTGATAGGCGCTGTAATGGAACAGGTCGCGGAACGTGACCCACAGGAACTGTGCCTGCGGGTGCTGGCTTTCACGCAGCTTGGCGAACTTTTCCGCCGGGTTCTTGATCTTCAGGATCTCGACCACTTCCGGCGCGGCAGTGCGATCAGCGGCGCGGTAATCCTGCTTCTGCAGGTCCAGCACCACGATGTCCTTGCCGACCTTGCGGAAGATGCCGGCGCCGACCTTCTGGCCCAGCGCGCCCTTGGCGATCAGCGCTTCCAGCCACTTCGGCGAGGTGAAGTACTGGTGCCACGGGTCGTCCGGCAGGGTGTCGCCCATGGTCTTGATGACGTGCGCCATGGTGTCCAGGCCGACCACGTCCGAAGTGCGGTAGGTAGCCGACTTCGGGCGACCCACCAGCGGGCCGGTCAACGCATCGACTTCGTCGAAGCCCAGGCCGAACTCCTGCGTGTGGTGGATGGTGGACAGGATCGAGAACACGCCGATGCGGTTACCGATGAAGTTCGGGGTGTCCTTGGCATACACCACGCCCTTGCCGAGCGTGGTCACCAGGAACGCTTCCAGACCTTCGAGCACGGCCTTGTCGGTGCCCTTGGCCGGAATCAGCTCGGCCAGGTGCATGTAGCGCGGCGGGTTGAAGAAATGCACGCCGCAGAATCGGTGGCGCAGCTGCTCGGGTAGCACGTCGGAAAGCTTGTTGATGCCCAGGCCGGAGGTGTTGGAGGCCAGCACGGCATGATCGGCCACGAACGGAGCAATCTTCTTGTACAGGTCCTGCTTCCAGTCCATCCGCTCGGCGATCGCCTCGATGATCAGGTCGCAGTCGCGCAGCTGCTCCAGGCCGCTTTCGTAGTTGGCCGGGGTGATCGCTTCGGCTAGCGCCTTGCTGGCGAGCGGGGCAGGGCTGAGCTTGCCGAGATTGGCGATGGCCTTGAGCACGATGCCGTCGGCCGGACCTTCCTTGGCAGGCAGGTCGAACAGCACGGTGTCGACACCGGCATTGGTGAGGTGCGCGGCGATCTGCGCGCCCATGACGCCGGCACCGAGCACGGCGGCGCGACGGACTAGCAACGGATTGGACATAGCAATGGCCTCTTGGTGGAGCGTTTACGGTGTGGAATGAGCGCGGAACCCGGGTTCCGCGAAACGAATGAGTTCGCGCGCCGCGCGCGTGCGGTGGTCGGCCTCGCTGACGCCCGCCGGGCGCTTGATCAAGCCGAAGTCGGCCATGGCGTAGGTGAGTGCGCCGGCCAGGAAGTCCAGCCGCCAATACAGCTCTTCCTTGCTCAGGCCCGGCACGCAGACGGCGATGGCCTTGCCGAATTCGCGCAGCACATGACCGTAATGGTCGGACAGGAACTTGCGCAGGTTGTCGTTCTTTTCGGCGTAGGCGCGGGCAATCACGCGCACGAAGGCGCCACCGTTCTGGCGGTCCTGCGCCATCGCCAGTGCCGGCTCGACGAAGGCGGCGAGCACGGCAGTGAGTTCGCCGGGCCGGGTTTTCCTTGCTGCCTCCAGCTGCTGCAGCCGTGCGGCAGTCATCTCGTCCATCCGGCGGCGGAACACCTCGTTGACCAGGTTTTCCTTGGAGCCGAAGTGATAGTTGACCGCAGCGATATTCACGTCGGCCTGGGTGGTCAGCTGCCGCAGCGAGGTACCTGCAAACCCATGCTGGGCGAACAGCTCCTCGGCGGCACCGAGAATGCGGTCCTTGGTGGAGAAGTGGGCAGGCTTGGGCATGCGCTGGGGTAAGGCTCAATCAAACGATTGTTTGAGTCTACGGGCTTGGTTGCAGGCGCGTCATGCGGCAATGCAGCACGATTCAGGGGGGCGGTGTGCAAATGGATGGGCGACACGATAGAATTGACCATCGCAAAGAAGCCTAAGCCCGCGTTTTGACGCGGGTTTTTTTCATGATAACCTCGGGCCTTCAGTGGCCCGCCCAACGGAGAACTTCCCATGGCGCTGGAGCGCACCCTGTCCATCATCAAGCCCGACGCCGTTGCCAAGAACGTCATCGGTGAAATCTACAGCCGCTTCGAGAAGGCTGGCCTGAAGGTCGTGGCTGCCAAGTACAAGCAGCTGTCGCGTCGCGAAGCCGAAGGCTTCTACACCGTGCACCGTGAGCGCCCGTTCTTCAATGCGCTGGTCGAGTTCATGATCTCCGGCCCGGTGATGATCCAGGCGCTGGAAGGCGAGAACGCCGTTGCCGCACACCGTGACCTGCTGGGCGCGACCAATCCCAAAGACGCTGCGCCGGGCACCATCCGCGCCGACTTCGCTGATTCGATCGATGCCAACGCCGCTCATGGCTCGGATTCGGTCGAGAACGCTGCCAACGAAGTCGCGTATTTCTTTGCCGCCACCGAAGTGGTCTCGCGCTGAGGCCGAGAGAGTCGAATCGTGAATGAGGTCGTGATCCCCTCCGTGCTGCAGGACGTTCCCGTCCGTACCCCGGAACTGCGCAAGCAGAACCTGCTCGACCTCGACCGCGAGGGACTGGAGCGCTTCTTCGCCGACACGCTCGGCGAAGCGCGCTACCGTGCCCATCAGGTGATGAAGTGGATCCACCATCGCTACGTCACCGATTTCGACCAGATGACCGACCTCGGCAAGGCATTGCGTGCGAAGTTGCACCAGCATGCCGAGGTCCTCGTCCCCAACGTCGTGTTCGACAAGCCCTCTACCGACGGCACCCACAAATGGCTACTGGCCATGGGCACCGACGGCAAGAACGCCATCGAAACCGTGTACATCCCCGACAAGGGCCGCGGCACGCTGTGCGTGTCCTCCCAGGTCGGCTGCGGCTTGAACTGCACGTTCTGTTCAACCGCCACCCAGGGCTTCAACCGCAACCTCACCACCGCCGAGATCATCGGTCAGGTGTGGGTCGCTGCGCGTCACCTGGGCAACGTGCCGCATCAACAGCGCCGCCTCACCAATGTGGTGATGATGGGCATGGGTGAGCCGTTGATGAATTTCGACAACGTCGTGCGCGCGATGAGCGTGATGCGCGACGATCTGGGCTACGGCCTGGCCAGCAAGCGGGTGACGCTGTCGACCTCCGGCCTGGTGCCGATGATCGACCGGCTCTCGACCGAAAGCGACGTCTCGCTGGCAGTCTCCCTGCATGCCGCCAACGACACGCTGCGCGAGAGCCTGGTGCCGTTGAACAGGAAGTACCCGATCGCCGAGCTGATGGAGTCCTGCGCGCGCTATCTGCGCGGCAGCAAGAAGCGCGATTCGGTGACCTTCGAATACACCTTGATGAAGGGCATCAACGACCAGCCGGAGCATGCGCGCCAGCTGGCCCGGTTGATGCGGCAGTTCGATAATGCGGTGCAGTCCAAGGACGCCGGCAAGGTCAACCTGATTCCGTTCAATCCGTTCCCTGGTACGCGTTACGAGCGCTCGGGCGAGACGGAGATTCGCGCATTCCAGAAGATCCTGCTCGATGCGCAGGTGCTGACGATGGTTCGCCGCACCCGTGGCGACGACATCGATGCGGCATGCGGGCAACTCAAGGGGCAGGTCATGGACCGTACCCGTCGCCAGGCGGAGTTCCGCCGCACATTGGAAGGGCAGGCCGATCGAGATGCGGCAGCGTGAACTCGCGTTAATGGCGGCCGTGGCGATCGCGTTGTGTGCGGTCGGTTGCGGTGGTCGTAATGCCAAGGCCGGCTCGGCCAAGAGCGTGGAGGAAGTCGCGCCGGTGTACTCGTTCCGCGACGACAAGGCCACCAAGAATCGCCTTGCCGTACAGGAAAAGCTGGGGCTTGCAAGTAACCGGCTACAAACCGGCGACTACGCAGGTGCCGAGGAGCAGGTTCGAGCCGCACTGAAGAAGGATCCGCAGTCGGTGGATGCCATCGGCATGCTGGCGCTGATCCAAGGGGGGCGGGGCGATGTGGCCGGCTCCGGCGCTTCTTATCGCCGTGCGGCCGAATTGGCGCCGCAGCGGGGCGATGTACTGAACAACTACGGTGCCTGGCTGTGCGCCAACGGCTCGCCTGCCGAATCGCTGCTGTGGTTCGACCGGGCGCTGACCGACCGCACCTATGCATCTCCAGCGTCTGCGCTCGGTAATGCCGGTGGCTGTGCGATCAAGGCCGGCCAACCCGAACGCGCAACCAGCGATTTGCGCAAGGCGCTCGAACTGGACCCGAATAATCCCTATGCGCTGGAGTCGATGGCGCGCCTGGAAGCGGGGCGTCGTCATTTTTTTGAGGCGCGCGCCTTCATCGAACGGCGGCTTGCGGCTGCACGGGCAACGGCTTCCGTGTTACAACTCGCCATTCAGATTGAGCAAGGGCTAGGCGACAAGGTAGCTGCCAGCCGTTACCAACAGCGGTTGGTCAAGGAATTTCCTGACGCAGCGACCGCTAACCCCGGGGCCAATGCATTGTGATCAGTGATTCCAATCCGAACCCTTTCGAGCAGGAAAAGGGCTGCGGAACGCAGTTGCGCGAGGCGCGTGAAGCTGCAGGTCTGAGCGTGGACGAGGTCGCCGGCAAGCTGCGCATGCCTGCGCGGGTGGTGCATTCGCTGGAGCAGGAAGAGTGGCAGCGCCTGGGTGCGCCGGTGTTCGTACGCGGCCAGTTGCGCAGTTATGCGCGCCTGCTGCAGGTCGACCTGGAGCCGCTGCTGCAGCAGGCGACCATCGCACCCATCGAACCGGTCAAGTTGGTCAGCCATACGCATACCCCGCGTGCCCGGCGCATTCTCGAAAGCACTGCGCGCAAGGCGATGTATGTGGTCATCACCGGTGTGTTCGCCGTGCCGGTCTGGTACGCAACGCGTTCGCACCTGGATGGCAAGGCGCCAAGCACGGTATCGCTGGACAGCATGCCGGTTGCGGCCAAGGCCGGCGCTCCCGCTGCCGCGACGCAGCCCGCTGCCGCACCGCGCGAACAGCCGGCGCCTTATATCGCGTCGATGACGCCGGTGCCGCGCACTGCCTCCGCCGATGAAGCGCCGGCAGCTGCCGGAACCGGCGACCTGTCGCTGAGTTTCAGCGGCGACAGCTGGGTGCAGATCCTGGCACCGGACGGCAGCGCGGTCGAAAAGGCGCTGATCCGCGCTGGCGAACGCCGCAGTTATTCGCCAGGTCAGGTGGGCCGCATCGTGCTGGGCAATGCGTCGGCGGTACAGGTTCAGCAAGGCGGCAGTATCGTCGATGTGAAACCGTTCCAGCGCGCTAACGTGGCTCGTTTTGCGGTATCCTCCGACGGCTCCGTGGTACCTGCTTCCGAGTGAAGCGGACTGCGGTTTTTCATTTTCCCCTTTTGATGTTCCGCACCTCCGGGATGACGGAGCGAGAGTACGCATGGCGATCGACGATCTGCTGGACGAACACGAACAAGGCGAACGCGTTCGTTCCTGGTTGAGAAAGAATGGGGCGGGACTGGTGGGCGGTGTGGTGCTCGGCCTGGCCCTGATCCTGGGCTGGCAGTGGTGGCAGAAGCACACCACGACCGCACTGGTCGAAGCCAACACCCGCTACGAGGCGGTGGTGAAGTCGATCCAGGGCAAGGATCTGGAGAAAGCAGCCAAGGACATCGTGGCGCTGGACGACGGCAAGGGCGGTATCTACGCCGAATTGGCCGCATTGCGCCTGGCCAAGGCCCAGGTCGATGCCGGCAAGAATGCCGAAGCGATCAAGACCCTGCGTGACGTGCCCGCCGAAGGCGAACTCAAGCAGATCGTGCAGCAGCGCCTGGCGCGTGTGCTCACCGAAAGTGGCAAGCCGGATGAAGCGATCAAGCTGCTGGCCGATGCGCAGGACCACGCCAGCCTGGAGATCCGCGCCGATGCGCTGGTGGCCCAGGGCAAGCCGGACGAGGCGCGTGCGCTGTACGCCAAGGCATTGACCACGGTGGATGTGGCCTCGCCGCAGCGCCGCTTGCTGGAAACCAAGCTGATGGATGTGGGCGGTAAGGTGCCTGATCCGGCGGAGCAGATTTGATGAAGCAGGTTGATATGTATAAGCGCGTTGCGTTGATTGCTGTGATGGGTCTGTCGCTGGCCGGCTGCAGCACGGTCAAGGGCTGGTTTGCCGGGAAGGATGCTGCTGCCAAGAAGGCGCAGGAACCTGCCGAGCTGGTCAAGTTCGAGCCGTCGGTCAAGGTCGACAAGATCTGGTCTACCGGCGTCGGCAAGGGCGAGGGGCATATCGGCGTGCGTCAGCGCCCGGCCGTGGCCGATGGCAAGGTGTATGCAGCGGCCATCACCGGCGGCGTGCAGGCGCTGGACCTGCAGACCGGCAAGCGTGTATGGGAATACAAGCCCAAGAAGGAAGAGCGCAACGATCGCAAGTTCAAGCAGCGCCTGTCCGGTGGCCCGGGCGTGGGCGAAGGCCTGGTGGTGATCGGGACCTTGTCCGGCGATGTGATCGCGTTGAACCAGGCCGACGGCACCGAAAAGTGGCGTGCCAAGGTTCCCAACGAAGTGATCGCCGCGCCGGCCATTGCGCAGAGCCTGGTGCTGGTACGCAGCAACGATGGACGCGTCAGCGCTTTCGATGTAGCCACCGGCGAGCGTCGTTGGTTCCATGCCGAAGAAGGTCCGACGCTGTCGGTGCGCGGTAACGCGCCGATCGTGACCGGCCCGGGCGTGCTGTTCGTGGGCAACGACAGCGGCACCTTGAGCGCGCTGGCGCTGCAAGACGGCCGTCCGTTGTGGGAGCAGGCCATCGGCGTGCCGGAAGGCCGCACCGAGCTGGAGCGCATGTCCGACGTGGATGGTGCGCCGGTGCTGGATGGCACCACGCTGTACGCCACCAGCTTCAAGAACGAAACCCTGGCGCTGGAAGGCCCGAGCGGTCGCCCACTATGGACGCGCGATCACGGCGGCGCCGGTGGCGTCGGTGTGTCGTCGGCCGTGGTGGTGGTGTCCGATAACGCCGGTTCGGTGTGGGGCCTGGACAAGAGCAGCGGCGCGGCGATGTGGTCGCAGGCTGCCCTGGCACGTCGCTCGCTGACCGGTGTTGCCATCCAGGGCGACTACGCCGTGGTCGGTGACTACAAGGGCTACCTGCACTGGCTGAAACTCAGCGACGGTGCACTGGCCGCGCGCGCTCGCGCTGGACGCGACACGCTGCTGGCGCAGCCGCAGGTCGTCGATGGCATTCTGCTGGTACAAAACACCGACGGCGATCTCTCCGCCTTCCGGTTGGCACAATAAGGACCTCGCGATGCTGCCCCTGGTCGCCCTGGTTGGACGGCCCAATGTCGGCAAGTCCACCATCTTCAATGCGCTGACGCGCACCCGCGACGCGCTGGTCCACGACCAGCCCGGCGTCACCCGCGACCGTAACTACGGCGTCTGCCGGCTGGACGAGCAGCAACCCTTCATCGTTGTCGATACCGGCGGTATCGCCGGCGACGAGGAAGGCCTTGCCGGCGCCACGGCGCGTCAGGCGCGTGCCGCCGCCGGCGAAGCGGATCTGGTGCTGTTCGTGGTCGATGGCCGCGAAGGTGCTTCCTCGCTTGATGACGAGATCCTGGCCTGGCTGCGCAAGCTGGCGCGGCCGACCGTGCTGGTCATCAACAAGATCGACGGCACCGACGAAGAGACCGTGCGCTCGGAATTTGCGCGTTACGGCTTCTCCGACGTGGTGGCGTTGTCTGCGGCGCATCGTCAGGGTATCGACGAACTGCTAGAGGAAGTGGGCGCACGCCTGCCCGAGGAAGGGTCCGGCGAGTTGCTGGACAACGACCCGGCTCGCGTGCGGATCGCCTTCGTGGGCCGCCCGAATGTAGGCAAGTCGACGCTGGTCAATCGCCTGTTGGGCGAAGAGCGCATGATCGCGTCCGAAGTGCCCGGCACCACCCGTGATTCGATTGCGGTGGATCTGGAGCGCGACAATCGCCAGTACCGCCTGATCGATACCGCCGGCTTGCGCCGTCGCGGCAAGGTGGAAGAGGCGGTCGAGAAATTCAGTGCGTTCAAGACGCTGCAGGCGATCGAGCAATGCCAGGTCGCGGTGTTGATGCTGGACGCCACCGAAGGTGTGACCGATCAGGATGCGACGATTCTCGGTGCGATCCTGGATGCCGGCCGTGCCTTGGTCGTTGCAATCAATAAGTGGGACGGGCAAAGCGATTACCAACGCGCGCAGGCCGAAGATCTGCTTTCGCGCAAGCTCGGTTTCGTCAGCTGGGCCGAGGCGGTGCGGATCTCTGCGTTGCATGGCTCGGGCATGCGCGAGCTGTTCCAGGCCATCCACCGCGCGCACGCCTCGGCGACGCACGAGTTCAGTACCAGCGAAGTGAACCAGGCATTGGAAATCGCCTACGAGACCAATCCGCCGCCTAGCATCCGTGGGCATGTCTCCAAGCTGCGGTATGTGCATCCGGGCGGCGCGAATCCGCCGACCTTCATCGTGCATGGCACGCGCCTGAAGGTGTTGCCTGAGTCGTACAAGCGTTACCTGGAAAACTTCTTCCGCAAGCGCTTCAAGCTGGTCGGCACGCCGGTGCGTTTTATCTTCCGCGAGGGTGCCAACCCCTACGAGGGTAAGAAGAACGTGCTGACCGAACGTCAGGTCGCACGCAAGCGGCGCCTGATCCGGCACGTTAAAGGTAAGTAAGTGCATCAAGGCCGCCTGATACGCAATGTTTCAGGCGGTGTTGGAAGCTCGATGGTCTGTCGAGCTGTGAGTTGCAGATCGCTCCTGTAGATCGGGACCACCAAGCTCTGAGCGACGTTCGTGAGTGTGCGAGCAACGGCTAAACAGTCGCCACCACGTGCATGTGCCTGTTTCCAGCCTTGGCGACCGTGGTGCTTGGCCGAAATCTTGAGTTCACGTGCAATGGCGTGCGTTGTTCGAAGGCACATGTGGTTTCAACAACCGAGCGATGCCGCCGTCTTTCGCGGTAGTGGGGCACTGGTATCCTGCGCGGCATGACCGACTATCCTTCCCGCATCCCTTACGCGCAGGCGCTGCAGATTCTGCGTGCTGTCGCGGCCAGCAATCGTTCGCCCGATGAAAACATCGCTACCTCGCGTGCCGATGGGCGAATTTCCGCTGCCGATCTGATTGCACCGCTGCCACTACCGCCATTCGCCAACAGTGCAATGGATGGCTTTGCGCTGCGGCATGCTGATGTTGCTGCAGGCGATGCGTCGTTGCAGCTGGTTGGCGAACAGTTCGCCGGCGAGCGTTGGGCTGGAACACTGGGCGCAGGGCAATGCCTGCGCATCACCACCGGCGCGCCGCTGCCCGATGGCGCCGACACCGTGATTCCCAAGGAAGAGGCCGACGAGCACGACGGCACCGTGCGGTTTCGCACCATGCCTGCACCGGGCGCAGCCGTGCGATTGGCCGGCAGCGACGTACGCGCGGGCGATCTGGTGATACAGGCCGGGCAGGTGCTGACGCCGGCGCGGATTGGCCTGGCGGCGGCACTTGGCGTGTCGCGCCTTGCGGTGGCGCCGCGCCCGACCATCGCGGTGCTTGCCACCGGTGACGAGTTGATCGAGCCGGGCATGCCGCTCGGGCCGGGCCAAATCTACAACAGCAACCGCGACATGCTGATGGCGCAGCTACGGGCGCTGGGCTACGCGCCAACTGCGTGGCCGACCTTGCCGGACGACCCGCAGCGCATTCGCACGATGCTGGAAGATGCGGCGGCGGCGTTCGATGTGGTGATCACCTGCGGCGGCGTCTCCGCCGGCGAAAAGGATTATCTGCCGCGGCTGATCGGTGAGCTGGGCCGCATTCACTTCTGGCGCGTGCGCATGCGCCCGGGCATGCCGGCGGTGCTGGGGCAGATTGGCCGCTGCCTGGTGCTGGGCCTGCCGGGCAACCCGGTGTCGGTGCTGGCAACGCTGATCGCCTACGGGGTGCCGTTGCTGGATGGATTGCAGGGGCGCAGCGAGCCGCGGCCGGTCTGGCATGCGGCGTTGGCAGCCCCCTGGGAAAAGCGCCACGAACGCCTGGAGTTCCTGCGCGGACGGCTGGAATGCGGCGAAGACGGACGTCTGACCGCGCTGCCGCACCGCGGCGACGCTTCGCACTTATTGCGTGGCGCGGCCGACAGCAACGCATTGATCGTCTTGCCCGAGCAGGCGCGGCGTTTCGAGGCCGGCGAGATCGTGCGGGTGATTCCTTACGCGTTGTGAGCGCGCCGTGGATCGACTGTGCTCGGCCATGTAGTGCGTTGTTCGAAGGATGATGGGAGGGCGCAAAGCATGCGACGTGCTTGGCGCCGAGCGTGAATGCGCAGGGTGCGCATTCCCTGGCGTGCATATTGTTACATGGCTTTGCAGCTGAAGCCTTGAACAGTCAAAGCGAGTCGCTCTATAGCCCCTCTCCCTGCGGGAGAGGGTTCGGGGGTGAGGGTATGCCGGAAGACAGCCATTTGTGCTGCCCAAGCTACCGTAATCCTCACACCAATGAACCCGGATCGCACCGCTAATCAGTCAGTCGGCCAACCGACATCACACGTTCAATTCCCCGCCCACCTTCAACCAACCGCACTACCGCAGAACGCGGCGTAATCGGCATAACCGGCAAATACCGCGCCTGGCGCGCACACCGGACACTGCGGATCAGGTGGCAGGCGGATCTCGCGGAAGCGCATCGACAGCGCGTCGAAACTGAGCAGGCGGCCGGCCAGACTGTCGCCGATGCCAAGCAGCAACTTGATCGCCTCGGTGGCCTGCAAGAGCCCGATGACGCCGGGCAGCACGCCGAGCACGCCGGCCTCGGCGCAACTGGGCGCAAATTCCGGCGGTGGCGGTTCGGGAAACAGGCAGCGGTAGCAGGGTGCGTAGCCACGATGGCGCCCCGCATCGAAGACACTCACCTGGCCTTCGAACTGTTGCACCGCGCCGTACACCAGAGGCTTGCCAAGTTTGACGCAGGCGTCGTTGAGCAGATAACGCGCTGGAAAGTTGTCCGCTCCATCGATCACCACATCGACATCGTGCAGCAGTGCTTCGACATTGCCCGCGGTGACGCGTGTCTGCACCGCATCGACCTGTACGCGCGGATTGAGCGCAGCGATGCGTTGCGCCGCGGAGTTCACCTTGGCGAGGCCGACGCTGTCTTCGGTGTGCAAAATCTGGCGCTGCAGATTGCTGCGGTCCACCACATCGTCATCGGCGATGCGCACGTGGCCGAGACCGGCGGCGGCCAGATAGAACGCGGCTGGCGAGCCAAGCCCACCCGCGCCGATCAGCAGTACGCGTGCGCGCGACAGCCGCTGCTGCCCTTCCACGCCCACCTGGGTCAGGCGCAGATGCCGCGAATATCGCTCGAGAAAATCCTGCTCGTCCGCTGGCAGCGTCGGGCGCACGACCGGCAGCCCGTCGCGTAGCCAGGCAGTGGTGCCGCCCAGCACGGAGGTGACGTTGCCGTACCCGTGCGCCCGCAGCACGTCGGCCGTGTGTGCGGAGCGTTTGCCGCTTTGGCAGATCAGCACGATCTCGCGCGCAGGCGTGGAGAGATGCTGGTCGGGTGCGGTTTCCAGATCGGTCTGCGCGATCGCCAGCGCACCTTCGGCCTGGCCGCCGGCGCGTTCGTGCAGCTGCCGGATGTCGATCAGCAGGGCGCCGTGCAGGGCGCGCGCGCGCGCGTCGGCGGGAGAGATGTCGTGGCTGCTCATGGCCCCATTGTCGCGCAAACGCAGGCGCCGTACCTGCAGTGTGGTGTCGCTTTGCTCGAAGCCGGCGCAAGCCGATGAACGCCGCGTCACGGTGCAGGCGTGCGCGTGGCCGGGATCACGCTGCATTGCGTGCGGCGCGGCTGTAATTCGCACCCGTCAGGGCAGTGCGGCTTGCCCGGCCCGGTTCGCCCCGTCTTGCGTAACGCGCTCCCTCGCGGGCCATCGCAACGACCGCCTCAGGAGAGACACATGTTCATCGCATCCCCGCGCAACGCTGTTGCGCGCCACCTCGTTGCCCGCCGTCGGCTGGCGCTCTGGATTGGGCTGGCGTTGAGCGGTAGCGCACAGGCGCAGCAGACCACGCCCGACGCCGCGCAGCCCACTGCCACCCTGGACGCGGTACAGGTCAAGGGCGTGCGCAGCAGCGTGGAAAGTGCGATTGCAACCAAGCAGTCCAACCCGGAGATCAGCGATTCGATCGTGGCCGAAGACATCGGCAAGCTGCCCGACAACAGCGTGGCTGCAGCGCTGCAGCGTGTCACCGGCGTGCAGGTGGCGCGCGCCGGTGGCGAGGTGGGGCAGGTGCTGGTGCGTGGCTTGCCCAACGTGGTCACCACCCTGGACGGGCGTAACGTGTTCACCACGGTGGGGCGCGACATGGAGCTGGCCGATGTGCCGGCCGAGTTGCTGCGCAGCGTGGATGTGTACAAGACCACCGGCGCGCAGTTTCAGGAAGGCGGCATTGCCGGCGTGGTCGACGTGCACTTGCGACGGCCGTTCGATTTCGATCAGGACAGCACCATCGCCGGCAGCGTCAGCGCATTGCGCGGCGACCAGTCCGGCAAGACCGTTCCCAACGGCAGCCTCACGCTGAGCCAGCGCCGCGATACCGAGGTGGGGCGGATGGGCTGGATGGGCAGCGTGTCGTACCAGCGTCGGCCGTATCAGGAATCCAACACGCTTTACGGCACCTACGATCTCAAACCGAATCCGGTCGATCCCAGCCAGCAACTCTACGTGCCCTACAGCACGGGCGGGTTGATGGCGCGCGGCGACCGCAAGCGCAAATCGGCCAATTTTTCCTTTCAGTGGGCGCCGAGCGACAACAGCGAGGTGTATGTCGACACGCTGTACATCGGTTACGACAATCGGCCGCAGGTGAACTACTGGCTGCCATTCCCCGGGTTGGCGACACCGGAAAACACCGCGTCGGTGAGCGTGCGGCCCGGCACCAACGTGCTGGATGGGCTGGTCGCGCGCGACATGCGTACCCTGTCGAGCACGCAGGCGCACAAGAACGCCTCCGATACCTATCAGGCCGCCCTGGGCGGGCGTTGGAGCGGCGAGCGCATGCGCCTGAGCAGCGAGGTTGCCTATACCTACAGCACCGCCAAGAACCGTTCTTTCACGCTGGACATGACCACCCAGGCGCCGCTGCTGCACATGCGCTCCGGCGGCGGCGCAGCCGACACCTGGATCACCCAGGCCGACGGCAGCAGGTACGACATCGCCGCGCCGGGCAATTGGGAATTGACGCAGTACTACGACAGCTGGAACGCGCAGGAAGGCGAGGAGTGGGCGTGGCGCGGCGATGCCGACATCACGCTCGAGCTTGGGCCACTGCGGTCGCTGGAGGTCGGTGCGCGCGCCAGCAGGCGCACGGCGACCAACCATTCCGGCGACACCGGTGCGCGCAACAACAGCAGCGGTGCGCCGCTGCTGTTGAGCGGTGTGCCTGGGCTGGCATCGGTAACGCCGGGCAACATGCTCGACGGTGCGCGTGCATTTACCAGCGACCGCTGGGCCGCAGCCAATCAGGACGTGCTGCTGCAGCAGAGCGCACACTTGCGCTCGGCCATGGGGCATGGCGCGGATGCGCCGGACGAGAATCCGGCACTGTTCTTTGACGACCGAGAAGACAATTACGCGCTTTATGCGCAGGTGAATTACAGCTTTTCCATGGGCTCTATCCCGGTGGATGGACGTATCGGTGCGCGCGCGACGCGGCTGGATTCCATGCTGCAGGGGAGCCAGTCGCTGGATGGTGTGTTGAGCCCGGTCAGCATCGATCGGCGCGTCGACAAGGTGTTGCCCAACTACAGCGCCAACCTGACCCTGCACGACAACCTGATGCTGCGTCTGGCCGGCAGCACCACCATCACGCGGCCGGAGTTTGCCGACCTCAACCCGCAGCTGGCCTTGTACCAATCCACCGAATCGCTGCCGGCACGCGGCAACGGCGGCAATCCACAGCTGCGCCCGGTGGAATCACGCAATGCCGATGTGTCGCTGGAATGGTATTTCCGCCCGGGCTCGTTACTGTCGGTGGCCGGCTTCCATCGCAGGATCGATGGCTATATCCAGAACTATGCGGCCGACGAGCCAATCGGCGGCGTCGTGTATTCGATCAGCCGGCCGCGCAATGCGGGCGAAGGCACGTTGAAGGGCGTGGAAGTGGGGTACACGCAGTTCTACGACTTCCTGCCGGGCTGGTGGTCCGGCTTTGGCAGCCAGCTCAACTACACCTATATTTCTGCAGAAGCCGACTCGCCAGAGGGCATTCGTCAGCCGCTGACCAACGTGTCCAAGAATGCCTACAACGCGATCCTGATGTATGAGTACGCGCACTTTTCTGCGCGCGTGGCCTACAACTGGCGCGGCGATTACGCGGTGAGTTCAACAGCTCCGGCGACCAGCCCGAGCAGATCAATCAGGGGCGGGAGAAGTGGCTGGACGTGGCATTCAACTACGAGCTCAATGAGCACCTGACCCTGTTTGCCGAGGCGACCAATCTGTTGGGAACCACGACCACGAATTACTTTGGCCGTCGTGGCGGCGATTTCCCGCGCGAGATCGCATCGCCGGAGCGCACCTATACGCTGGGCTTTCGGTTCCGGCTATGACCGGCCTTGGCATCAGGCTCACCGCCGCAGCGGTACCGTAAGCACGACACGGACGGTGCGGCGTCAGCTTCGCGCCCGCGGCAGGGCGCAGGCGCTGGCATGCTCAGCGCAGCCGCATTCTGTCTGATGATCGCCAGGCCTTCCGTCTTCGGCTTTATGTACAAGGAATCCTTCATGACCCCCGACATCGATGCGCAACTGAAACAGCTGGAAGAGCAATTACCCGAGATGCGCAGCCAGCATCCGGACGATTTCTGGGATGTGTTCCATGCGCGTGCCGAAAAGATCACCGGCGTGGCCGAATCCCAGGAACAGGCCGCGCAGATCGTCAAGCGCATCGACGAGATTCTGGCGGCCAACCAGCTTGGGCCCGCCGACCCCGGCGCGTGACCGGAGCGCCGTTCGCGCATCCAATGTGATCTGGCGAATGCTTCCGCTGGCGTGACTGCCTGGTAGAGGCTCCCGATGTCGGCCGATTCTCACCAGTGCGGCACCGGCTACTTCCGTCGCCGCATCAGCCGGCCGTGTGCTCGGGGTGCACGTGGTTACCTTTGCCCGGATGGGCCAATGTGCCCTGGGATTGCGAGCCAGTGAAGCCAACTGGCTGCCTGGCCAGCGACGCGATGCGCCGCTAACACGCTGTTTCGGCGAGACGTGAAGCCGGCGCATGCGCCGCGTTCCGCAGCCTGCGGCGGTTCACGCACTGCTAGCCAGGCAAACCGCAGCGTGGCCCGGTCATGCACAAGAACTCACGATGCCGTCGCCGACCACGCCGCACCAGTGCCCACAGGCACGGTTGTCAGATGTCGCTCCACTCGATGCAGCCATCGCACAGGCACCCCACTGGGATGTATTGCCGCAGTTGCTGCGCGATGGCTATCTGTTTGTCGGCAAACAATGCGACGTACTGGGCAGCGACGCGTTTGCTGCGCGGCTGGCATTGCGGCCGGTCGTGTTTGCACGCGGCCCGGATGCGGTTGCCACGTTCTATCATCCGGGGCGCTTCACGCGCGTTGCGGCGCTCCCACCCACGACCTTGCGCCTGCTGCAGGGCAAGGGCAGCGTGCAGCAGCTCGATGGCAATGCGCACCTGCACCGCAAGCAGTTATTCATGGCCGTGCTATCGCCGGCGCAGACCTCGCGCCTGGTCGACTGTTTTGTGGACGAGTGGCAGCAGCAGGCCGGCAGTTGGGCACGCAGCGCCTACGTCGTACTGCAGCACGAAGCCGAGCATGTGCTGTATCGCGCAGCGTGTCGCTGGGCGGGGTTGGCGCTACACGGGCAGGACAGCCGCGCGATGGCACGCGATGTGGCGGCCATGATCGACGGCGCCGGTGCAGTCGGCCTGCGCTGGTTACGCGGCTGGCACGGTCGTCGGCGGGTCGAACAGTGGGTAGGGCATAGCGTACGTCATCTGCGCCGAGCAAAAACCCCTGCGCAGTCGAGCATTGCAGCGGCCGTGGTGACGCACCGTGAGCTCGATGGGCAGCCAGTGAGCTCGGCCGTGGCCACGACCGAGCTGATCAATCTGCTGCGGCCGATTGTGGCGATTGCACGCTGGATCAGCTTTGCCGCGCTCGCGCTGCATGAAGACCCGACGTTGCGCCCGCGGTTACGCGCCGGCGAGCCGGGATTGCTGCAGAACCTGGTGCAGGAGGTGCGTCGCCACTATCCGTTCTTTCCGATGGTTGCGGGGCGGGTGCGGGTACCGTTCGAATGGCGCGGCCGGCCATTCCGGCAAGGCGACCGGATGATGCTGGACCTGTACGGAAGCAACCACCACCCGAGCGTGTGGCGACAGCCGCATGTGCTGGACCCTTCACGTTTTCGGCAGTGGCAGGGCAGCGCGTTTGATTTTGTCGCGCAGGGTGGTGGTGTGTTCGACCGCGACCATCGGTGTCCCGGAGAGAACCCGACCATCTCGCTGCTGATGGCGGCAGTGGATGCATTGGCCGCCAGCGACTACGTGCTACCGGTGCAGGACCTGCGTTATCCCCTGAACCGCTTCCCGAGCCTGCCGCGCAGCGGCATGGTGCTCAGCCATGTCCAGCCGGGCGAAAAACGCACACCGCGCGACCTTCATGCCGTGTGAGGACGCGGTGCGGCGCAGCAACATTCCTTCGCCACATTACGACGCAAGCGCGACGACCGAGTCACGTCATGCGGCCCAGCATGACAGGCACCTCATCCAGCTGGAGTTTTGCCATGAAGACACGTCGCCCGCTTTTCGCCATGATGGCGCTGTGCGCCGGCATCAGTCTCTCTGCCCAGGCGCAGGACACGGCGCCCAGCGCCAGGCCGTCCGCTCAGCAGCCGACCGGCACCGCAGCGCCGAGCGAGGACGAGCGCGAGGCGCTGGGCATGTTGAGCGCGATCAATCTGGGTGAAATCAATGCGTCCAACCTTGCGTTGCAGAAACAGGTACAGGGCGGCGTGCACGATTATGCAACCCGTATGGTCAAGGAGCACACCGACAACAACCAGAAGATCGCCAAATGGCAGCCCGATACCTCGGCCATGGGCGCCAAGTTGCAGATGACCAAGTCCAAGGCCGAGCTAGGCAAGTTGCAGAAGCTCGAAGGCGATGCGTTTTCGGCCGCTTATGTGACGGCCATGGTCAAGGATCACACCGATGCGCTGGCCGCGCTCGACAAGAAGCTGATCCCCGATGCCACCTCGCCGCAGGTCCGTCAGCACCTGCAGACCACCCGTCATCATGTGGCCGATCATCTGGCCGACGCCAAGGCCTTGCAGGCCGGCACCAAGGGCGGAGCCCGCTGAGTCATGTCTGCCTCGACGCTCAACCCAGTCATCGCCGACGGCAACGGCACGCGGATCGTGCGCAGCATGACCATGCGTGCCGAGCCGCATCAGATCCTGGATGCATGGTGCGACGCCAACGTGCAGCAAGCGCTGTTGCAGGGAGCTGCAGACCTGGTGTCCGGCGACGGCCGTGCCTCGCGCTGGACACTGCACGCACCCTTGCATCAGCAGTTGGCGGTGGAGCTGCGCCGAGGCGAAGCGCGCATGGGCGAATCGGTGCGCTACGAGGTTGAGGGCGCGCATGGGCTGCGGCTGGACATCTTGTTGCAGGTACAACCGGCGCGTGGACGCGAGGGCTGCGAGGCCATCTTGACCCTGCAGTACGCCGTGGATGGGGTCATCGCGCAACTGCTGACCAAGCTGGTGAGCCCGGCGCCGTACGTCCTGGCTGGAAAGGGCCTACGCCGCCTGCGCGCATGGCTGGAAGCCGGCGAGATGCCCAGCTTGTTGCATACCCCGTCGGCGCGCGGCAGCGCGCACCCCACTTCCTGAGGAGGCTACTCCGTGCGAGCGCTTTGCTGGAACGGCGTCAACGATTTGCGCGTGGAAACCGTGCCCGATCCGGTGCTGGTCAACCCACGCGATGTCATTCTGAAAGTGGGGCTCAGCACCACGTGCGGATCGGATCTGCATTTCATCGATGGCTATCTGCCCACCATGCGCGAGGGCGATGTCATCGGCCACGAGTTCATGGGTACGGTGGTCGAGGTCGGGCGTGCGGTGAAGCACGTGCGCGTCGGGCAACGGGTGGTGGTGCCGTCGTTTATTTCCTGCGGCGGCTGCTGGCATTGCGAGCGCAAGGAATTCTCGTTGTGCGACAACACCAACCCCAGCTGGGACCTGCAGGAGCCGCTGTTGGGCCATCCCACTGCCGGGATATACGGCTACACGCACGCATTCGGGGGATATGCGGGCTCGCACGCGACCTATATCCGCGTTCCGCATGCGGACGTGGGTTGTTTCGAGGTGCCTGACGGCATCTCCGATGAAGACGCCTTGTTTCTGTCCGATGCCGGTCCCACCGGTTTCATGGGCGCGGATTTCTGCGATATCCAGCCCGGCGATACAGTTGCGGTCTGGGGCTGCGGCGCGGTGGGGCTGATGGCGATGCAGAGCGCCCGCATCCTGGGTGCCGAGCGCGTGATCGGCATCGACCGGCTACCGGAGCGCCTGGCGATGGCGCGCGACGTGCTGGGCCTGGAAGTGATCGACTACACGGCGGTCGACAGCGTGGTGGACGTGCTGCGCGAAATGACCGCTGGCCGCGGGCCGGATGCATGCATCGATGCGGTCGGCATGGAGGCCCATGGCACCGGTATCGGCCATGCGTATGACCGCGTCAAGCAGGCCCTGCATCTGCATACCGACCGCGGGCAGGCGCTGCGCGAGGCGATCCTGGCCTGCCGCAAGGGCGGCATTCTCTCGGTATTGGGCGTGTACGGGGTCATGGACAAATTTCCGCTGGGCGCCGTGATGAACAAGGGGCTCACCGTGCGTACCGCGCAGCAGCACGGGCAGCGGTATGTGCCCAGGTTGCTGGAGCTGGCACAGGCCGGGCGGCTGAAGTCCGGCTTCTTGCTGACCCACAAGATGCCGCTGGAAGATGCCGTGCGCGGCTATGACATGTTCAAGCACAAACACGACGGCTGCGTGCGTGCCGGATTTGTTCCCTAGCTCGCGCTCACCGCGCCTGCAGCGATCAGTCGCCCTGCTGCAGATGCAGCAGGGTTTTCTACTGGCGTCAGTCGCCGGCTGCGTCTGCGTCGACAACGCCCGGGATGGCTGTTGCGTCGTTGAAGTGGCCGCGTAATGCGTCCACCCCGTGCTGCGGCTTTGCCAGCGGGGTAAGGTCCTTGCGATTGGCGCGACGCTCGGCGGTGGAGACCGACGTGGCCCGATCACGCTGATCGATCAACGGCTGTTGCAACTCGCCATCGCGGTTGAACGACCAGGCCAGCATCGGCTCGCCAAGCGGAAGCGTATCGCCAGGCCCGCCGTCCTTGCGCGAATGCCAGGTGTGCCAGGTCTTGCCGTAGCTGTTGATCTTGCTGCGCATCAGCTCCTTCTCTGCCACCAACGGTAGGTTGGGAGCGGAGAGCTGGCCGGACAGGATTTCGCCATTGTGCGGATGCCAGAACGCCCGCTCCGGTTCGGGCAGCTGCGCAAACAACGCTTCGGAGATGATGTACTCCACCCCGGTGAGATTGGCGCGGGCGGTGTTGCCGTCGTAGAGCGCACATTGCGCCAGGTCTTCGTTGACCTGCTGGCAGTAGTGATGCGCTTCCATCTGCTGGTCCGGCGCGTCCTTCATCGGATGGAAGCCCACCAGATAGATGTCGAGCTTGCCGACCGGCCCATTGGGTTGCAGTACCTTGGCGCCGGCCTCCAGGACATTGGTCTTGGCGCTTTCCGGTGCGCCCGGCGGGGTGACCGATGGTGGACTGCGCGAACAGCTGGCGCACAGGGCAAGACCGATCAACAAGGCTGAATGTCGCATGGCAATCCAATAGGGGTGAGTATGCCCAGGCTAAGAGCGGCGGCAGTGGGCACGACGTGAGCGCTGACGGGTTGACGCGGCGCAGCTTCACCTCGCTTGAGCATCGGCTTCATGCGCTGGCCGCCATGCTGCGTGCATTACGAATGCGAGCATCGGCCTGCACGCCATGGCAACCACCATCCGCAAGATCGCCACGTTCAACGTCAACGGGATCGCCAGCCGCCTGCCGCATCTGCTGGAATGGCTCACGCGCGAGCAGCCTGACATAGTGGGCCTGCAGGAGCTGAAGGCGGCGCAGGAGGCCTTTCCGGAGCAGGCCATTCGCGATGCGGGTTACGGCGTGATCTGGCAAGGCCAGCGCGCCTGGAATGGGGTGGCGTTGCTGGCGCGTGGCGCCGACCCGGTGGAGATCCGCCGCGGCCTGCCATGGGACCCGAGCGACACGCAGAGCCGCTATCTGGAGGCGGCGATTCATGGCGTGGTGGTGGCCTGCCTGTATTTGCCTAATGGCAACCCGCAGCCCGGGCCCAAGTTCGATTACAAGCTTGCCTGGTTTGAGCGCCTGATCCGGCATGCGAAGACGCTGGTGGACCTGCCGCATCCCGTGGCCCTGATCGGCGACTTCAATGTGGTGCCCACCGATGCCGATATCTATGACCCCAAGGGCTGGCGCAAGGACGCCTTGCTGCAACCGGAAAGCCGCCAGGCCTACCAGACATTGGTGGAGCAGGGCTGGACGGACAGCCTGCT
Organism: Xanthomonas sp. WHRI 6106; assembly: GCF_040202405.1. Lineage (NCBI taxonomy): Bacteria > Pseudomonadati > Pseudomonadota > Gammaproteobacteria > Lysobacterales > Lysobacteraceae > Xanthomonas > Xanthomonas sp. WHRI 6106. The sequence continues at coordinate 163,050 of NZ_JBEGFC010000013.1, forward strand.
GGCCGTGCATGGCGACGCGCCGATCTATACCTTCTGGGATTATTTTCGGCAGCACTTCGCGCGTGATCGCGGTCTGCGTATCGACCATCTGTTGCTCAACCGCGCACTGGCGCCGGGCCTGCAGAATGCCGGCGTGGACAAGTGGGTGCGGGCGCTGGAGAAGGCCAGCGATCATGCGCCGACCTGGATCAGCGTGCGCATGCCCGATGCGATGCCTGAAGCGACTGTCGGCACGCAGGCAGCGCCGGCCGCACGCAAACGCGTGGCGGCGAAGAAAACGTCAGCGCGCAAGGCGGTAGCCAAGAAGGCAACCAAGGCGGTCGCCCAGCGCGTGGCTAAGACTGCCGGTGCAGGCGCGGTGACGAACAAAGGCAAGGCCAGCAATACACCTTCCGCCAAGGCTGCGCCCGCCCGCAAGGCGGCAGCGAGGAAGCGTACGCGTCGCGTCGGCACGTCGTAGCGGGTCGCGCAGGAAACAGTGGTCACTCGCTGTGGCGCACATCCGGAGCCAGCCACAGTCACTTCGTTACGCCTGGCCCCTCACGCGCGCCAACGACCGGTGGCGCTGGCATGTCCCTGCAGCGACGCAGCCGGGCCGGTACCACCTTTCGCCTACGGCTGCTGTTGCTGGCGCCTTCGAGCGACGCTCAACCTTTGGTTTGCATGCGCGTGTTTCGATGCTCCAACGGCAAGGCGCAGTGACTGACTCAGTCAAACCCTTTCAACCAGCAAGGCCCAGTCGCCGCCGCTTGATCCGGTGCAACACAAATCCGGTAATACCGGTCAGCAGGATCAGCGCATTGCTGACGATGAACACGGCATTGCCCACCAGATAGCTGTACAGAATGAACAGCACCGAGGCGCTGATCTGGCCAATGAACAACCAGCGCGACACCCCCTGCGCCTCATCGGACGTCCATTGCTTGTAGATCTGGCGAATCAGGGTGGCGATGAGGATGGCGCTGGCCAGCCATCCGACGAGGTCGACAAAGTGCATGCGCTGTAATGGTGAGGGAGATGCCGGCGACTGTGCGACGCATGATGTGGGCAGCGCGTACGAGCAAGTTCAAGCGCGGCGCCTGTGCGCGCTACCCACGCAGTTCCGCGTGCACCCGGCCAGCCCGGCTGTACCGTCCACGCTGCAGCCCGGTATCCTAGCCGCCACGTCTCTCGGTCGGCAGTGTTTCGCTCATGATCAGCTACGCCGAAGCACTTGCCCTCGTGCAGCAGCAGGTCACCACGCTCGCCGGCGAGTGGGTGGGCAGCGCCGCGGCCGAGGGCCGGGTGCTTGCGCAGACGCTGTCCAGCCCGGCCGAGCTGCCGCCTTTCGACAACAGTGCGATGGACGGTTTTGCCATCGCCACGGGTGGCCGTGGTGCAGCGGCCGGCAGCGCGCACGACGTGGCCGGCACCATTGCCGCCGGCGCCGATGCGCTCGATGCCGAGGCGGGCGCTGCGTGGGAGATCATGACCGGCGCTGGCATCCCCGCCGGCGCCGATGCGGTGGTGCCGATCGAGCAGGTGGACGTGTTGAGCCAGGTGGGCTCGGGCCCTGGGCGCATCCGTCTGCGCGCCGACGTGCGTGCGGGGCAGCATATCCGTCGCCGCGGCGAGGATGTGCGCCTGCAGGACGCGGTGATCAGTGCCGGTACCGTGCTGCGTGGTGCGCACCTGATGCTGCTGGCCGGCCTGGGGTGCGCGCAGGTCAAGGTGGTACGCCGGCCACGCGTCGCCCTGATCGCAACCGGGCGCGAATTGATCAGCGACCCCACGCAGCCCTTGCAGCCCGGCCAGATCCGCGATGGCACCAGCAGCTACCTGCGCAGCCAGTTGCGCGCGGCGGGGGCGCAGCTGGTATGGCAGGGGCAGGTGGGCGATGACGATGCCGCGTTCGACGCCGCACTTGCGCAGGCGCGTGGTGCCGGCGCAGATGTGATTCTGAGTACCGGCGCGGTGTCGCGCGGGCGCTACGACTTTGTTCCCGATGCACTGGCCCGGCATGCGGCCAGCCTGCTGTTCCACAAGGTTGCGGTGCGCCCGGGCAAGCCGGTGCTGCTGGCGCGCTTTGGCGATGGCGTGCTGTATGTCGGGTTGCCGGGCAACCCGATGGCCAGCGCGGCGGGGCTGCGGTTTTTTGTCGAGCCGGCGCTGCGTGGATTGCTGGGCATGCCTGCCGAGGGGGGACTGCGCGTGGCGTTGGACACCCCGATGCAGGCGCGGCCGATCTGGCGCCAGCACTTGCGTGCCCGGCTGCAGTGCAACGCGGCGGGCGTGCTGGGCGTGCACATCCTGCCGCAGCAGGAGTCGTTTCGGGTCGCGCCGTTGTTGCAGGCCAATGTCTGGGCGGTGCTGGAGCCGCAGGCGGATGCGGCCGCACCCGTCACCCATGTGGACGTCTTCGGGCTGGGGCATCTGCAGCCGGCGGCCCCGGTGCCGTTGTTGTGAAGCGGCCAGTGTCCATTCGTCCGCTTGTGCGCACTGCATGAGCGCGCTCCCTGCATGGACCGGCGTGGTGCTGGCCGGGGGGCGCTCCTCGCGCATGGGCCGCGACAAGGCCTTGCTGCCCTGGCACGGGCGTCCGCTGATTGCGCAGATGCAGGCCCTGCTGCGCGGCGCCGGGGCGCAGGCGGTGCTTGTCAGCGGCCTGCGCCCGGAGTACGACGGCATCGCCGACACGCAACCGGACCTGGGCCCGCTCGGCGGCCTGGCGAGCGTGATCGAGCGTGTACCCGATGCGACCACGCTGGTGGTGGTGCCGGTGGACATGCCGCTGTTGTCCACGGCCTTGCTGGCGCGGCTGCTGGCCCCCTCAGCGCAGCGCTGCGTGACTTTCGAAGAGCAGATGCTGCCGATGCGGCTGGCTGTGGATGCTCGTGTGCGCACGACGTTAGCCGGGCTGATGGCAGGCGAGGCATCGTCACGTTCGCTGCGCGCCCTGCAGCGTTCACTGCAGTGTCATCGCCTTGCAGTCACCGCCAGCGAACGCGCCGCGTTCGTCAATTGCAATACGCCCGAGCAGTGGAGTCAGCTCATCCATGAAAATCCAGATTGACGGCCAGCACCTGCGGTTCCGTATCGACGAGGCCGAGCTGGCCACCTTGCTCGCCGGACGCAGCGTGGAGAATCTGAGCCGCCTGCCGAGCGGGCAGGGTGCACGGCTGGTGCGGCATAGCGTGAGCCTCACCGGCGGCCATGCCGCGTGCAACTGCGCCACCGACCACTGGCAATTGCAGGTGCCGCGCGGTGCACTCGAAGAGCATGCGCGCCAACTGCCCAGGCGCGATGGGCTGAGCTTCTGTTTCGATGCGGGCGCTGGGCACGCCGAGCCGATGACGCTGCAGGTGACCTTCGACGTGGATGTGCGCGACAGTACGCGCACGCGGTTTCCGAAGGCGTAGCGGGCAGCTCAGCGGGTGCGCTTGTTGCCAGCCAGATAAGTCGACCAGCGGACCGGGGCAGTGCACAGGCATCCGACGCCTGCAGCGCTGCGGCGTGAGCGGCCGACAAAACGGCGTGAGCACTCGCAGGTGGGTGCGGGCGGCGCGGGTGAACCGGAGTGCGGCTGGTCCCGCGGCGTCCGCGTACCGGCTGCTCAAGCCTGGCCGCTACGGGTGGGTTTTATTGCGTGTTCTTGGGCGACACGCCTGCATGACGCGCAACGTTCACCCTGCCAGGCGCACACATGGCGTGCGGCAGAGGCCAGGCACCCGCTCGCAGGCAAGCCCGCCGGCTTTCAGCGCCGCTTCGATGGGCGCCGCCGCTGCGTCGTCGTAGCCCATGCCGCCGCGCAGTGCCACCACGTGCAAGCCATCGTTGGCCAGTTCCAGTAGCAAGGCCTGCTGTGCCTGCGCATCTGCCGGCAGCGTACGCCGTGTTGCATCGCGGCGCGCCAGCTCGAGCACCGCATCGGGGACATCGGCGGCAACCAGCAGCACGTCGGCCAGGTTCATCGCACGCAGCGCCTTCAAGGTCAGCAGCCCCGGGTCGCCGGGGCCGGTGCCGACCAGTTGCACGCTGCCGCGCGCAGGCACGGCGCCGGCATCGTCCAGGGCCGTGTTGAAGGCCACCTCGGCGGCGGCATCGTCGCCGGCCTGCAACAGCAGCGGCACCTGCCCGTCGATGACGCGATCGAACCAGCGCCTGCGACGGTTCATCTCGGGGAACTGGCTGCGGATACGCTCGCGATGACGCGCGAACAGAGCGGCAAACCGGCCAACCGATGCATCCAGCTCGCGCTCGAGCCGCTCGCGCAGGCGCCGTGCCAGCATCGGCGCGGCGCCGGCTGACGAAATGGCGATCACCAGCGGGTCGCGGTCCACGATCGCCGGCACCTGGTAGGTGGACAGCTCGGCGTCGTCCACCACATTGACCAGGCGCTGACGTGCGCCGGCCGCTGCGGCCACGCGCTGATTCAGCTCGGTATCGTCGGTGGCGGCGACCACCAGCCACACCGTGTCGATCCACGCCGGGTCGAACGTGCCGCCCAATTGCTCGAAGCGCCCGGCCTGCATCAATTCTGCAAGCTCTGGCGACAGCGCATGTGCATACAGGCGAATGTGCGCGCCGGCCTTGAGCAGCGCCAGCACCTTGCGCGTGGCAACCTCTCCACCGCCGATCACCAGCACGGCACGCCCCTGCAGATTTGCGAACAACGGAAACAACGGCATCAGACTCGCTCCGAAAGGATGACTCGCACCGACGGCATGTTGCATGGCACCATCGGCGCACGTCCACACGCCTCGCTGCCGCCAATGCGTGTTTTGCTCGTCAACGATACCGAAAAGCCCATCGGCGAACTGCGCCAGGCATTGACGCGCGCCGGCTACACGGTGCTCGACGACGTGGCCTCGGTCGGTGCGCTGTTGCACGCGGTGCAAAGCCAGCAGCCGGATGTGGTGGTGATCGATGTGGATTCGCCCTCGCGCGACACCCTGGAGCAATTGTCGATGCTGCATGCCCATGCGCCGCGCCCGGTGGTGATGTTCTCCGGCGATGGGGACGATGCGCTGATCCATGCCGCCGTCGGTGCGGGCGTGACGGCGTATGTGGTGGATGGCCTGGCGCCGGCGCGGCTGGTGCCGATCGTGCAGGTGGCGTTGGCGCGCTTTGCGCACGAAAGCAGCATGCGCAAACGCCTGGACGATGTGCAGCAGGCGTTGCAGGACCGCAAGCAGATCGACCGCGCCAAGGGCTTGTTGATGGAAAAACGCGGCCTCAGCGAGGCCGATGCATACGCTGCGCTGCGCCAGCAGGCGATGAAGCAGGGCGTCAAGCTGGCCGAGGTGGCGCGACGCATCGTGGCCATGGCCGAATTGCTGGGATGATGACATGAGCCAACCTGACGTTCCTGTGTTGCGCGTGGCCTACATGCCGCTGATCGACTGCGCCCCGTTGGTTGCCGCGCAGCGGCTGGGCCTGGACCGTGCGCATGGCCTGCACCTGGAGCTGCAGCGGCAAGCCTCGTGGGCCGGCGTGCGCGACCGCTTGCTGGCCGGCGAGGTGGATGCGGCGCATGCCCTGGCCAGCCTGGTGTACGCCATCGACCTGGGCATCGCCGGGCCGCAATGTCCGATGGCCTTGTTGATGACGCTCAACCACAACGGCCAGGCGATCACCATGGCGCCGGGCCTGGCGCAGGCGTTGGCCAACGGCCAGACACTGCCGCAGGCACTGTCCGGGCTGGGTCGGCGCGCGGTGTTCGCGCAGACGTTTCCCACCGGCACGCACGCGTTGTGGCTGTACTACTGGCTGGCTGCAGGCGGGGTAGACCCGATGCACGATGTCGGTGTGCTCACCATCCCGCCACCACGGATGCCCGAGGCACTGGCCAGTGGGCTGGTCGATGGGTATTGCTCCGGGGAGCCGTGGGCAGCGGTGGCGCAGGCGCAGGGCAGTGGTGCGCGGGTGATCCGCAGTGGCGAGCTCTGGCCTGGCCATCCAGAGAAGGTGCTGGCGTGCCGGCGCGAGTTCGCCGCCCTGCAGCCGGAGCTGACGCAGCAGCTGACCGCCTGCGTGCTGGACGCCTGCCGCTGGCTGGATGCGGGGCCGTACAACCGGAGCCAGTGTGCGCAGTGGCTGGCCGAGCCGCAGCATATCGGGGTGTCGGCAGCGCATCTTGCCGCGTGCCTGGATGCCAATGCCGACGCCGATGCGGCCAACGTCGATGCGACGGCGCTGGCCTTCCATCGCGATGGCGCGGTCAACATGCCGTGGCTATCGGATGGCCAGTGGTTCCTGAGCCAGTTCCAGCGCTGGGGGTGGCACGACATCAAGGAAGACGACCTCGCGCGGCTACGGGACATCCATCGCCTGGATAACTACCGCAGTGCCGCCGCGCGCATTGGCGTGGCCGTGCCGGACGGCGATGACCGCCGCAATTGCTTGTTCGATACACCCAGCGACGACTGACAACTCGCGCGGTGGTGACGCGCTGGAGTGGGGATCAGGACGGGGCGGATGCACTGCGACTTTGCTGCAGGGCCTTGCCCGCACACCGTCGCGGGACACGCCGCAAGTACGTCGCTGTAGCTCCGTGGCGGCATCCATGCCGCCACGGGTCCCGCGAAGGTGAGGCGCCGCGCCCTCGACCAGACTTTAAGATAGCCAAGTGATCGCGAGACGCACGATACAGTTGTCGCTACCTCATTGCTCAGTAAAGGCGGATCAGGCGGAGAGCGGACCATCTGCGCCTTTGCCGCAGGGCCCTTGCCCGCCCACCATCGCGGGACACGCCGCAAGTACATCCCTGTAGGCTCCGTGGCGGCATCCATGCCGCCAAGGGTCCCGCGACGGTGGGCGGACAAGGACCAGTGGAGTTGGTCGGTGCGCATGGCTCTCAACCAGTCGCTTGGCAAACTGGCGACGCGGTGCCTTTTCTCTTGAACAAAACCGCCAGCCAACTGTCTGGCGTGGTGTCCTCGCCGATTGCGGGACCGTGTGGCGGCATGGATGCCGCCACCGAGCCTTATCTGTTCGGAATGTGGCAGCGTAGGTGTCGAGAGCCGGCGTGGGCTGCC
>NZ_JBEGFC010000014.1:0-131836 GCF_040202405.1 Xanthomonas sp. WHRI 6106
GCTCGGTGGCGGCATCCATGCCGCCAACGGTCCCGCAATCGGTAAGGGCACCGCACCAGACAGTTGGCTGGTGGTTTGTTGAAGAGCGAAGAAACAGCGTCGCAAGTTTGCTGATCGCTTGTTGAAAACTCTGCACACCGACCAACTCGACCGGTCCTTGCCCGCCCACCGTCGCGGGACCTTGAGCGGCATGGATGCCGCGCCAGAGCTACAGGGATGTACTTGCAGCGCGTCCTGCGATGGTGGGCGGGCAAGGGCCCTGCAGCAAACGCAAAGTCCTCGAAGGCGCGGTGCCCTCACCGCTCGCGGGCATCCCAACTCGATGCCCTCAGACGCAGTTACCAGCACATCACGGTGCGTTGGCAGCGGCTGGCTTGGACTTGATCGGGCGTGCCTTGCTCTCGGCGATGAAGGCGCGGACCTGCTGCTCCAGCACCGGCAGGGTGACCGAACCCTGCTTCAGCACCACGTCGTGGAACGCCTTGATGTCGAAGCGCTCGCCCAGTTGCTGTTCGGCCTCGGCGCGCAGCTTGACGATGCTGATCTCGCCCAGCTTGTAGCTCAGCGCCTGGCCCGGCCATGAGATGTAGCGGTCCACCTCGGTGGTGACTTCGTGCTCGCTGAGTGCGGTGCGGTCGCGCAGGTAGGCCAGCGCTTGCGCGCGGCTCCAGCCGTCGTGGTGCACGCCGGTGTCGATGACCAGCCGGCAGGCACGCCACATTTCGTAGGTGAGCCGACCGAATTCTTCATAAGGCGTCTCGTAGATACCCATCTCCTGGCCGAGCTTTTCGGTGTACAGCGCCCAGCCTTCGCCGTAGGCGGAGATATAGTTTTCGCGGCGGAACGCGGGCTGCTCGCCCTGCTCCAGCGCCAGCGAGCCCTGCAGCGAATGCCCGGGCGAGGACTCGTGCAAGGTCAACGCCGGCAGGTTGTACAGCGGCCGCGATGGCAGGTTGTAGGTGTTGACCCAATACGTCGTGGCGCCACCGCGGCCGGCGGTCCAGAACGGGGCGATATCGTCGGGTACCGGCTTGATGGTGAAGCGCCCGCGCGGCAGGGTGCCGATGAACTTGCCCACCTGCCCGTCCACGCGCTTGGAGATCCACGCCGCGCGATCGAGCAACTCCTGCGGGGTCTTGGCGTAGAACTGCGGGTCGGTGCGCAGGAAGGTGAGGAACTGCGCGAAGCTGACCTTGAAACCCACCTGCTTGATGATCGCGTTCATCTGCGACTGGATGCGCGCTACTTCGTCCAGGCCGATCCGGTGGATCTGCTCGGGGCTCAGCTCCAGCGTGGTGTATTCGCGGATCTGCTGGCGATAGAAGGCCTTGCCGTCGGGCAATGCTTCGGCCGCCAGCGTCGTGCGCGCCTTGGGCATGTAGTCGTTGCGGAAGAACGTCAGCAGCTTGCTGTACGCCGGAAGGACGGCGGTGCTCAGCGCGGCCTTGGCTTGTTCGCGTAGTTGCGCCTGCTCGGCGGCAGGGATCTGCGAAGGCAGCTGCTTGAATGGCGCGTAGAAGGTCGATTCGGTGGGGTCCTTGACCTCGGCGATGGTGGCGATGGAGACATCGCGCCCATCGAGCACCGCGCGCGGCACGCTGAACCCGCGCGCCAGGCCGGCGCGCATGTTGACCATCTGTTGGTCGAAATAGCGCGGCACATCGTTCAGGCGCGCGATGTAGGCGCGGTATTCGGCAGCGGTCTTCATCGGCCGCTGCGCCATGAAGCCCAGGTTCGACCAGAACGAGCTATCGGAGTTGAACGGCATTTCGTACAGGCGCAGGCGCACGTCGGCGGCCAGGTTTTCCACCTGTGGGCGGTAGATGGCGAAGTTGATCTGGTTGGCCGGCGAGAGCTGCCTGGGGTCGATGCCATCAAGCTGCTTGAGCACGCCGTCCCACACCGCCAGGCGCGCCTGCTGGGCGGCCGCGCTGACGTCCGGCAGATGCGTGTTGTCGCCGGTGGTGTCGCTGTCTTCGTCGGCCTGCCCGGTTTCGGCCTGCCGCCAGGCCCACTCTTTTTCGTAGATCGCGCGGAAGCGTGCATCAGCGGGCGCTTCGGCGGTGAGCGTGGCCGGCGCGGGCGGCGTGGCGGCCTGCGTGGAAGCGACGAACGAGGTGCCCAGCAGGGCGAGCGAGAGTGCGACGGCGAGCGGAGAGGTCACGTGCGGAAAGCCTGATCTGGAGCGAACGCCCGATCATGGCAGCCCACGCCCGCGCTGCCATGGGCCGGAAGTCCCAATGCGGGCAGATGCGCTGTGGTGGCTGTTGAGCTCCCTGTGGTGGCTGTTGAGCTCCCTCGCCGGCCTTGGAGCGCATGTGGGGCTGTTGCGCTGATTGGCCGGAGTGTTGGGCACTGCCCCCATCCGCCCTGCGGGCACCTTCCCCCGCAGGCGGAGGAAGGGACCTGACGGTGTCGAGGGTTGTTTGGTTGTCTTTACCGCCGGGGCGGAGCAACTGACGTCTTTCCACCGGGCGGGGCAACTAACGTTGCTGGCGAGGCGGTGCTCATTCCGCCTTTCGCTTGCGCGAGCGCTTGGGCTGTTGCGCTGATTGGCCGGAGTGTCGGGCGCTGCCCCCATCCGCCCTGCGGGCACCTTCCCCCGCAGGCGGGGGAAGGGACATGACGGTTGTCGAGGGTTGTTTGGTGTCTTCCCGTCGGGGCGGGGCAACTGACGTCTTTCCACCGGGCGGGCAACTGACGTTACTGGCGAGGTCGGTGTTGCCCCCTCTCCCGCCTGCGGGAGAGGGCTGGGGTGAGGGCCGCTTGATGCCGATTGGCGTCGGCTCGGCTCAGGCCTTGCGCACCACCACCAGATGCCGCTCGCCCTCCAGGCCGGGCACCTGCAGCGGATGCACCTCGCTCATGGTCCAGCCGGCAGGCAATGCGGCGATTTCCTCGTGCGGATAGACGCCCTTCATTGCCAGCAAGCTACCGCCCGGGCGCAACAGGTGACCGCCGACATCGATGATGCCGGCCAGCGTGTCCAGCGCGCGCGCGGTGAGATGGTCGTAGGCGGCCGGCTCGTCCAGCGCTTCGGCGCGCGATTCGGCCACCCGCGCATTGCGCAGCTCCAGGTGACGCAGGGCCTCGCGCATGAAGCGCGCCTTCTTGCCGTTGCTTTCCACCAGGGTCACCTGCAGTTGCGGGCGGGTGATGGCCAGCGGGATGCCGGGCAGGCCGGGGCCGGTGCCCAGGTCGGCAAGGGTGCCGCTGGCGATGTAGGGCTGCATGGCCAGGGAATCGAGCAGGTGGCGGGTAACCATCTCGCGTGGGTCGCGCACGGCGGTGAGGTTGTAGGTCTTGTTCCAGCGCACCAGCAGGGCCAGGTAACGCAGCAGCGGTGCGGCGAAGGCCGCATCCAGGGATTGGGCCTGCAGGCCGCGCTCGAGCGCGGCGGAGACATCGGGGGCGAGTGCGGCATCGTTCATGGCGCGATTATCGCAGCTGGGGTGCCGTGCGGGCGCGCGCGTGCAGGCGAGAATGCTACTGGGTTGTCCGGGCCGACCCGGCCGACGCCTCTTCGCAACGCTGGACACACGCGCTGCACCGACCGCAATGGACACGTGCCGGTAAGACAGCGGCGCTATATCTGGACACCGCTGCCAGAGCTTGGAGAACGCCATGCCCGCCTCCGATCGCGCCCGCCGCCGCCTCCTGCAAGGATTGGGTGCCGGCCTGTTGCTGCCAGCCACTGCCGGCTGGTCCGCGCGCAGCCTGGCCGCGCCTTCCGGGCGTCCACTGATCACCGACGGAGTGCAGAGCGGCGATGCGCTGGAAGACCGCGCGGTGCTATGGAGCCGTGCAGATCGGCCGGCGCGGATGCGGGTGGAATGGGACACGCGCCCCAGCCTGCGCCAGGCACGCCGGGTGGATGGACCGATGGCGGTGGCCGCCCACGATTTCACTGCGCGCGTGGACCTGAGCGGCCTGCCGCGTGGTCAGGACATCTTCTACCGGGTGCGCTTCGAGGACGCCGACAGCGGGGTACTGAGCGCGCCGGTACATGGTCATCTGCGCAGCGCGCCGCGGACACGGCGCGACGTGCGTTTTGTCTGGAGCGGCGACACGGTCGGCCAGGGCTTCGGCATCAATCCGGACATCGGCGGCATGCGCATCTACAGCGCCATGCGCGAACGCAACCCGGATTTCTTCCTGCACAGCGGCGACACCATCTACGCCGACAGCCCGGTTCCGGCCGAACTCACCGTCGAAGACGGCAAGCGCTGGCGCAACCTCACCACTGCGGCCAAGAGCAAGGTGGCCGAAACGCTGGACGAATTCCGCGGCAATTACCGGTACAACCTGCTGGACGAGCATGTGCGCCGTTTCAATGCCGAGGTGCCGCAGCTCTGGCAATGGGACGACCACGAAACCACCAACAACTGGTCGCCCGGCAAGCAGCTGGATGCGCGCTACCAGGTGCGCGAGATCGACGTGCTGGCCCAACGCGCGCGCCAGGCCTTCCTGGAATACGCACCGCTGCGCGGCGTGCGCGCCGATGGCAACGGGCGCATCTATCGCAAGATCGCCTACGGCCCGTTGCTGGACGTGTTCGTGCTGGACATGCGCAGCTACCGCGGCGCCAACAGCGACAACCTGCAACCGCAACCCGGCCCCGATGCCGCGTTTCTCGGGCCGGAGCAATTGGCGTGGCTGCAGCGCGAATTGGCCGGCTCGCGCGCGCAGTGGAAGGTGATTGCCGCCGACATGCCGATCGGCCTGCAGGTGCCCGATGGCGAAGATGGAGAGGGGCGTCCGCGCTGGGAAGCGATCGCCAATGGCGACCCCGGCGTGCCGCGTGGCCGTGAGCAGGAAATCGCCACGCTGCTGCGCTTCATCAGCCGTGCGCGCATCCGCAACACGGTGTGGCTCACTGCCGACGTGCATTACTGCGCAGCCCATTACTACCACCCCGACCGCGCCGCGTTTCAGCAGTTCGAGCCGTTCTGGGAATTCGTCGGCGGCCCGCTCAATGCCGGCAGCTTCGGACCGAACGCGCTGGATGCCACCTTCGGCCCCACGGTGGTGTTCCAGAAGGCGCCGCCTGCACCCAATACCTCACCGTTGGCCGGGTACCAGTTCTTCGGCGAGGTGGAGATCGATGGCGCCAGCGGCGTGCTGACGGTGACCTTGCGCGACCTGGATGGCGTGGCACAGTTCCGTCAGCCGATCCTGCCGTATGGCGCGGGGCCTCACGCGGCCGCGTGAGGGTAGAGCGCCAGCGCGGCGCGGCACTGCGGTGCGGCCCACCATTCGTGCAGCTGCCAGCGCGCGGCCTGGCCCAGCGCCGGGTCGCACCACTGCAACTGCAGGGCGCCATCGGCGGCCAGCGCGTAGGCCAGCCGATGCAGGCCGAACGACAGGCCATGCCCATGCGCCTTGAGCAGGGCTTCCTTGGCGCACCACAGACGAAAGAACAGCGCCTGCTGTGCGTCCGCCGGCAAGGCGGCCAGCAGCGCCAGTTCGTCGGGGTGGAAGAAGCGATGCGCGATCTCCAGCAGGCGCGGGCGCGGGCGGATCCGCTCCAGGTCCACGCCCAGCCGCACGCCCTGCCCCAGCCCCACCAGCAGGTAATCGCCGCTGTGGCTCCAGCCGGTATCCCAGTCCGGCAAGGCCGGCTGCAGGGTCGGGCGGCCCCGTGCGTCACGTTGCAATGGCACCTGCGCCGGATCCAGGCCCAATGCCGGGCCCAGCAGTTGCCGCGCCTGCGGCTCGCCGCGTTCGCCGGGCCGGTGCGGCCGTAGCCAGAGCTGCACCGGGCCGTGCTGCCAGCTTGCGTACGCTGTCACGCGCCGCCCACCAACCCAACTGCTTCGCCTGCCCGGCGGCCGCGCTCGACAGCTGCTTCACGGCGCGGTGCGTCCAATGGCGCCCATGCACCACGTCGGGTGCACAGACATGAGGAGATCGGCAACATGGGCATCATCATCTGGTTGATCGTCGGCGGCATCGTAGGGTGGCTGGCCAGCATCATCATGCGTCGCGATGCGCAGCAGGGCATCATTCTCAATGTGGTCGTCGGCATCGTGGGTGCGCTGATTGCCGGTTTTCTGTTCGGCGGTGGCATCAACCAGGCCATCACCCTGTGGACCTTCGTCTGGTCGCTGGTGGGCGCGGTGATCCTGCTGGCCATCGTCAACCTGTTTACCCGCGGCCGCGTGCGCTGATCGGCGCAGCGTCGGTTGCCACGACGCCCGGGCCCGCCCGGGCGTCGTCGTTTCAGCGACCGGTGGCGGCGCGATCGGCAGGATGGTTGACGCCATCTTCCACCGGCACCGCGATGTTCAGCGCATACGGATTGACGCCTTCCAGGCAACCGACGTTGTAGCCGTATTCGTTTGGATTGGAACGGCGCCGATGATGGGTGTAGATGCCGCACACGCCGCAGAAGTAATGCGCGGCGGCGTGGGTGTTGAACTGATACAGCCGTAGCGCGTCCTGGCCTTGCACCACGTGCAGGCCGTCGAGGGTGACCGAGGCGACGATGGCGCCACGCCGGCGACACATCGAGCAATCGCAACGGCGCGGGTCGAGCAGGCCGTGCGGCAACTCCAGATCGATCTGCACTGCGCCGCAATGGCAACTCAAGCGGTGCACCGGCCCCAGCGTGACATCGCCTACCTTGTGGGTACTGCGACGCAGATGACGCTCGCTCATGCGCCTGCCTCCGCCAGCCGCACCCAGGCCGGCGCATGGTCGCTGGGACGCTCCCAGGTGCGCGGTTCGCGGTCGATGCCCGATTCAATGGCACGTGCGCGCAAGGCCTCCGACACCAGGGTCAGGTCGATACGCAGGCCGAGATTGCGGCGGAACCCGGCCTGGCGGTAATCCCACCAACTGAACTGTTCGGCTTCATCGTGATGCAACCGGAATGCATCGTGCAGGCCCAGCGCCAGCAGTTTTTGCAACGCGGCGCGCTCGGCAGTGGAGGTGAGGATGTGGTGCTCGTTCCACACCGTCGCATCGTGTACGTCGCGCGCATCCGGGGCGATGTTGAAGTCGCCCAGCACCACCAGCTGCGGATGGCGTTGCAGCTCCTGCGCGATCCAGTCGTGCACCGCATCCAGCCAGCGCAGCTTGTAGGCATATTTCTCGGTGCCCACGTCCTGGCCATTGACCACGTACAGGTTGACGATGCGCACGCCGTCCACGGTGGCGGCGATCACGCGTTGCTGCACGTCGTCGAAGCCCGGGATACCCATCTGCACGTCCAGCGCCGGCGAGCGCGACAGGATCGCCACGCCGTTGTAGGTCTTCTGCCCGCAGAACACGCTGCGATAGCCCAGGGCAGCCAGCGCCGCATCCGGGAACTTGTGGTCTTCCAGCTTGGTTTCCTGGACGCCCACCACGTCCGGCGCAAACGCGCCGAGCCACTGTTGCAGGTGCGGCAGGCGCACGTTGAGCGAGTTGACGTTCCAGGAGACGATTTTCATGGAGGGGGCCGTGGTCCAAACCGCCAATGGTACCGCGCCGCCCGCGCATGCCTCAGGGCCGGGCCGAAAGACGTCCCGAGCTGGTCGGGGCCGGGCGCAGGCGCTACGCCTGCACGGTCGGCGCAGCGACACAGCCGGTGAGGCGCAGCACTTCTGGCAATGCATCGCCACGTCAGCCGGCGCCGCTGCACGCGGCCGCACTCCCCGGGCGGTTCCATTGTCAGACTGTGCACGTGCCCTTGCCGCAATGAGGCTGCCGTATCGCGCGCCTGCGCGTCGCGCCGCAAGGCGTGGCTGCCATGCCGGCACCGGGCCGCAATATCGCCAAAACGCAAGACGCCGGCGCAAGGCCGGCGTCTGCGATCACCTGTACAACGCCGCACTCAGTGGCCCGAGGCACCACTGGCACCCAGGCCGGTTTCGGCACGGATCTGCTGCGCCTTGAACGCGGCGCGTTCATTGGCCGCCTGCGGGCTGCGATCCAGGATCGAGAACAGCCAGATGCCGACGAAGCCGATGATCATCGAGAACAGCGCCGGCGAGGTGTACGGGAACGGCGCCGAACCGGCCGCGTTGCCCAGCGTGTCCACCCACACCGACGGCGACAGCACGGTGAGCACCAGCGAGGACACCAGCCCCAGGAAGCCACCGGTCACCGCGCCGCGCGTGGTGCAGTTCTTCCACAGCAGCGACAAGATCAGCACCGGGAAGTTGGCCGAGGCGGCGATGGCAAAGGCCAGCGACACCATGAAGGCCACGTTCTGCTTCTCGAACACGATGCCCAGCAGCACCGCGATCACGCCCAGCACCAGGGTGGTGGCGCGCGAGACCTTCAGCTCCGAGCCCGGCGCCGGATTGCCCTTCTTGAGCACCGTGGCGTACAGGTCGTGCGACACCGCCGACGCGCCGGACAGGGTCAACCCTGCGACCACCGCCAGGATGGTGGCGAAGGCCACCGCCGAGATGAAGCCCATGAACACGTTACCGCCGACCGCATTGCCGACCAGCACCGCCGCCATGTTGGCTGCACCCTTGCCGCCGTGGATGGTGCCGGTGGCCACGTCCGCAAACTGCGGGTTGGTCAGCACCAGCGCGATCGCACCGAAGCCGATGATGAAGATCAGGATGTAGAAGTAGCCGATCCAGGTGGTGGCCCACAGCACCGACTTGCGTGCCTGCTTGGCATCGGGAACGGTGAAGAAGCGCATCAGGATGTGCGGCAGGCCGGCGGTGCCGAACATCAGCGCCATGCCGAACGAGATCGCCGAGATCGGGTCCTTCACGAAGCCGCCCGGGCCCATGATCGACAGGCCGGCCTTGGCCGCGTCCTCCGGCGATGCACCGCTGTTGGCCGCAATCGCGGTCTTCACCCGCACGCCCTCGGCAAACAGCGCCTCGAAGCTGAAGTTGAAGTGCCACATGATCGCCACGGCCATGAAGGTCACGCCGGTCAGCAGCAACACGGCCTTGATGATCTGCACCCAGGTGGTGGCGGTCATGCCGCCGAACAGCACGTAGACCATCATCAGCACGCCGACCAGCGTCACCGCGACCCAGTAGTCCAGGCCGAACAGCAGCTTGATCAGCGCACCGGCGCCGACCATCTGCGCGATCAGGTAGAACAGCACCACCACCAGCGTGCCCGACGCGGCAAAGCTGCGGATCGCGGTCGGCGCGAAGCGATAACCGGCCACGTCGGCGAAGGTGTACTTGCCGAGGTTGCGCAGCCGTTCGGCCATCAGGAAGGTCAGGATGGGCCAGCCGACCAGAAAGCCGATCGCATAGATCAGGCCGTCGTAGCCGTTGGCCATCACCGCGGCGGTGATGCCCAGGAACGAGGCCGCCGACATGAAGTCGCCGGCGATCGCCAGGCCGTTCTGGAAGCCGGTGATGCCGCCGCCGGCAGTGTAGAAGTCGGCGGCCGACTTGGTCTTGGCCGCCGCCCACTTGGTGATCCACAAGGTGCCCAGCACGAAGAAGCCGAACATGCCGATCGCCACCCAGTTGGTGGGCTGCTTGTCGACCTGGCCCATGTCGCCACCGGCGGCCAGCGCAAGGCCGGCCGGCAGCAGGCCGGCCAAAATCAGGAGAAGGCGCGAAGTCTTGCTCATTTGCGGGCGTCCTCCAGGATCTGCGCGGTCAGCTGGTCGTAGGTGTTGTTGGCGCGCCGCACGTAGATGGCGGTGATGATGATGGTGAACACCATCACCCCGATCGCGATCGGAATGCCGATCGAGGTCACCCCGTCGCCGATGGGCTTGGCAAGGAATTCCTTGTCGAAGGCAATCAGGCCGATGTAGCCGTAGTAGGCCAGCAACATCAGCACGGTCAGCGTCCAGCCCAGCGTGTTGCGTTGGCGTTTGAGCGCGTGGTACTTCGGATTGGCATCGATCTTGGCGATCAGTGCATCATTCGAGACGGTCATGGTCTGTCTCCTGGAGTGCGGGCGGCACGGCCCGCCCACATGCGTGGCGGGCGGCGGGCGGGGTGAACCTTAGAAGCTGTACTTGGTGGTGAACTGCAGACGCGAGATGTCGCCGGAGTCGCCGTTTTCGGCTTCGCGGCGGCCGTACATCAGCTCTGCACCCACATCCACCTTGGGCAGCGGCGAATAGAAGACGTTGGCACGCAGGCTCTGCTGCGACTTGCTGGCAAGCCCGCCGGTGTTGGCCAGGCTGTGGTCGTAATCCACCCGCGAATACATGATGGTGCTGCGTAGCTTGGCGCTGTAGTCGTGGCGCCACGCCACCCAGCCGGCCACGGTGCTGACGGTGTGGATGTTGCCGTCCACATCCAGCTCCACGTCCGAACCGTTGCCCAGGCCCAGATAGCGCCCCAGGCCTTCGCCGTAGCTGAGCTGGTAGCGCAGGTCGTTGCTGGAATTGATGATCCAGCGGCCGCCGCCGGCGATGGCGCCGCCGAACTCGGTGTCGTTGGTCAGCGCGCTGCGGGTGCGGTACTGGCGTGCGATGGCCGACAGGCCGAACGTGCCCCAGGTGCCCTTCCAGTTGTAGCGCGCGGTCAGGTCCGGCATGGCGCCGTGGTCCGAGGCCAGGATGGTGTTGCCGCCCTGGTAGGGCGTGGTCAGCGTTTCCGGGTTTTCTGCCGACACGCTGAAGGCGCCGCGCGTGTAGCGGATCTGGGTCTGACGGCTGAACAGCGCGCCATCGGTCGGCCCGACGATGTCGGCCGCTTCCGGCAGGATCGTGGCGTCGATGAAGTTGGACCAGGTCTGGCCGGCCAGCCAATTGTTCCAGCTCATGTAGGCATGCCGCAGGGTGCCGCCGTACAGATTGTTGACCTGGTTGGCCAGCGCGTTGCCGAAGAAATCCAGCTCGATGAAGCCGGTGAGCTTGTCGCCGTTTTCGGTGACGGTGTCCACGCCCAGGTTGAAGCGCGAGAACTTGGCATGGAAATCGGTGTCGGTGCTCGACGCCTGCCCACCGACCGGCGTCTGGGTCGGGATGTACAGGTACCGCCCCACCGCGCCTTCGGGCAATGCACCATCGCTGGTGCGGGTGGTCATGAAGTCAGCCTTGATGAAACCACCGTAACGGAACGTTGTCCCCGCCGCTGCGTTCGGTGTGATGCTGGTAATCTGGATCGGCCGCTTGCCGGCCGGAACCGCAGGCGCGGGCGCCGCTGCAGGCGCTTGCGCCTGCAGGGTGCGCACTTCGCTGACCTGGGTCTGCGTCTGTGCGATCTGGCCCTGCTGCTGTTGCTGCGCGGTCACCAGCAGTTGAACCTGACGTTCGAGCTCGGCGATGCGTGCTTCCAGCGCCTTTTCCTTCGGCGTCTGTGCAAACGCCACACCCGGCAGGATGCTGGCCACGAACAAGGCGGCAGCCAATGGATGGCGCACCAGCGGTGCAGTACGGTGTTTCATGGACCCCTCTCCCCGATGAAGGCCTCGCGCTTGATGGCGATGCTGTGCGGAGCGTGAGGCAGTCCGCGGTTTGCAGCCTATTCGCCTTTGGTCGTAGCTGCAACGCAGCATTCCGCAAGGTGACCGATCGTCGCACCAGAGCCCGCAATGGATGTGCGCTGGCGCACTGACCTGGTTACGACCATGGTCTAAGGCGCCGTTGACCACCGGGACAGAACGGATGCGGCACACTGATTACCTACCGAGGGCAGCCGCAGCGCCCTCTTCCGACAAGATCATCGCAAGTGAGGGTGCCATGGCTGATGTTTATCCCGTCGATCCCGCGTTCGCCAAGGGCGCACGCGTCAATGGCGAGCAGTACGCAACGCTGTACCGCGAATCGATCGAGCACCCCGAGCAGTTCTGGGGCAAGGCCGCGCAGCGGCTGGACTGGTTCAAGCAGCCCACCCAGGTCAAGGACGTCAGCTTCGCGCTGGACGACTTCCATATCCGCTGGTTCGGCGACGGCGAGCTCAACGCCAGCGTCAACTGCCTGGACCGCCAGCTGGCCACGCGCGGCGACAAGACCGCGCTGCTGTTCGAACCCGACAGCCCGGACGCCGCCTCCTACCCGGTGACCTATCGCGAGCTCTATGAGCGCGTGTGCAAGCTCGGCAACGCCCTGCGCAATCTCGGCGTCAAGAAGGGCGACCGGGTCACCATCTATCTGCCGATGATCGTCGACGCGGCCGTGGCCATGCTGGCCTGTGCGCGTATCGGCGCGGTGCATTCGGTGGTGTTCGGCGGCTTTGCCGCCAACTCGATCGCCGACCGCGTGATCGATTGCCAAAGCAAGCTGATCATCACCGCCGACGAGGGCCTGCGCGGCGGCAAGAAGATTCCGCTCAAGGCCAACGTGGATGCGGCGCTGAAGATCCCCGGCACCAATACCGTCGAAACCGTGCTGGTGGTGCGCCACACCGGCGGCGCGGTGGAGATGCAGGCACCGCGCGACCGCTGGTTCCACGATGTGGTGGATGGCCAGCCGGCCGAGTGCGAACCCGAGCGCATGAATGCGGAAGACCCGCTGTTCATCCTCTACACCTCCGGTTCCACCGGCAAGCCGAAGGGCGTGCTGCACACCACCGCCGGCTATCTGTTGTTCGCCAGCTACACGCATGAAGTGGTGTTCGACCTGCGCGAGGACGACATCTACTGGTGCACCGCCGACGTGGGCTGGGTCACCGGCCACAGCTACATCGTGTATGGCCCGCTCGCCAACGGCGCCACGGCGCTGATGTTCGAAGGCGTGCCGAACTACCCCAGCGTGTCGCGCTTCTGGGAAGTGATCGACAAGCACCAGGTCACCCTGTTCTACACCGCGCCCACCGCGATCCGCGCACTGATGCGCGATGGCGAAGCGCCGGTCAAGAAGACCTCGCGCAAGAGCCTGCGCCTGCTCGGCAGCGTGGGCGAGCCGATCAATCCGGAAGCCTGGCGCTGGTACTACGAGGTGGTCGGCGACAGCCGCTGCCCGATCGTGGACACCTGGTGGCAGACCGAAACCGGCGGCATCCTGATCTCGCCGCTGGCCGGCGCGGTCGATCTCAAGCCCGGCTCGGCCACGCTGCCGTTCTTCGGCGTGCAGCCGGCGCTGGTCGATGCCGAGGGCAAGATCCTGGAAGGCGCCACCGAAGGCAATTTGGTGCTGCTGGATTCGTGGCCGGGTCAGATGCGCAGCGTCTACGGCGACCACCAGCGCTTCATCGACACCTATTTCCGTACCTATCCGGGCAGCTACTTCACCGGCGATGGCTGCCGCCGCGATGCCGATGGCTATTACTGGATCACCGGCCGCGTGGACGATGTGATCAACGTGTCCGGTCACCGCATCGGCACCGCCGAAGTGGAAAGCGCGCTGGTCTCGCACCCGAAGGTGGCCGAAGCGGCCGTGGTCGGCTTCCCGCACGACGTCAAGGGCCAGGGTATCTACGCCTACGTGACCTTGATCGCCGGCGAAACACCGAGCGAAGACCTGCATAAGGAATTGGTGGGCTGGGTGCGCAAGGAAATCGGCCCGATCGCCTCGCCCGATCACCTGCAGTGGGCCCCCGGCCTGCCCAAGACCCGCTCGGGCAAGATCATGCGCCGCATCCTGCGCAAGATCGCCGAAAACGCTCCGGACCAGCTGGGCGACACCTCGACCCTGGCCGATCCGTCGGTGGTGGATTCGCTGGTCAATGAAAGGCTGACGCGCTGAGAGGCCGGGATTCGGCATTCGGGATTGGGGATTGGCTGAGGAGCGGGGATTGGTGATTTGGGATTGGGAATTCGCAGAAGCGGGTTCCCATTGCCTGGTTACCCCGCTCCTCGACCATGCATTGTTTTACTGCAATGCGCAGAGGCGGTTCTTACATCGGCGATTGCGAATCGAGATTCGCTCTTCGACATCCCCGCTCTTACGAATCCCAACGTCCGAATCCAGAATCCCGCGCTTTTACGAATCCCGAATCCCCAATCCCCAATCCCGGCCCCAAAATGACCACCCTGCTGATCGCTGACGACCATCCCCTGTTCCGCGAAGCCTTGCGCGGGGCAGTGCAGCGGGTGATGCCGGGGGTGGAATTGTTCGAGGCCGACAATGTCGATGCCCTCTATACGCTGGCCGATGCGCAGCCGGATGCCGATCTGCTGTTGATGGATCTCAACATGCCCGGCGCGCAGGGATTCAGCGCGCTGGTGCATATGCGTTCGCTGCATCCACAGTTGCCGGTGGTGGTGGTGTCTGCACGCGAAGAACCCACCGTGATGCGGCGTGCGATCGACCATGGCGCGTTCGGCTTCATCCCCAAGTCTGCCGATTCGGACACCATTGGCCGCGCCCTGGCCACCGTGCTCGATGGCGAACGCTGGATTCCTGCAGAAGCGCAGAACCTGCCGCCGACCGACAGCGAAGAACGTGAGGTCGGCCAGCGCCTGCGCGATCTCACCCCCCAGCAGTTCCGCGTACTGCAGATGCTGGGCGCCGGCCGTCTCAACAAGCAGATCGCCTACGACCTGGGCGTGTCCGAAGCCACCATCAAGGCGCACGTCACCGCGATCCTGCGCAAGCTTGGCGTCACCAACCGCACCCAGGCGGTGCTGATGGCGGGCAAGCTCGCCATCGATTCGGATGGCATCGTGCTGCCGCCGGAAGAGGAGTAACCCGCGCGACATGTGCCTGCGTCGGGCGTCTCGGGGAAAGCCCCGTCGCGCCCAGGTGCGCTCCTACGCGTGGCCCTGCATCTGCCAGGTCACGCAATAACAGGCACCACGCCGACACACCGCTGCAGGAGCGCCCCCGGGCGCGACGGCATCATCGATACAGCCTCAGCGCACGCGAGCGCGTGACGACGCCTTACCCTGCACCTGCCAGGTCACGCAGCAACAGGCATCACGCCGACACGCCGCTATGGCAGCGCCCTGGCGCGACGGCATCCTCAAGACAGCCCCGCCGCGCGCAAGCGCCACGACGCCTGGGCCCGCATCTGCCAGTCACTCGACATGATGCAGGACACCGCCAGCGCGGCAGTGACGCGTGTCCATCGATTCCCGAGACGGGCAGGCACCAACGCGCCACAGTACACGCCATGCCATGCACCGTGCATAGCAGCTGGCGCTGCGACAGCCGCCCGTGCCACCTGGTGCGTGGCTGGTTGCTGCGGTGTTTTGCGCAAACCCACTGCGCGACGTTGCTCCACAGTGGCAAGCCCAAGCGCGGCGGCGTGATCGTCTCCACAGCTGCGCGCCGTGCGACATCGCAGTTGTCGATATCACCATTGACCATGTGCTGATGCCTGGGCAAGGCTCGGTCACCAGGGACGCTTTGGAGTTGGGGTGGCATGACGCGACGATTTCCGTGGCTCTGGATGGGCCTGCTGGTGGCGTGCGCACTGATCGCGGTGCTGGCGTGGCAGAACCGGCAGCTGCGGGTGCAGCAGCAGTGGTTGCAGACGCGCATCAGCACCCCTTACGAGGGCATGTACGTGCCCCGGATCGAGGCGATCGATGGCGATGGTCAGCGCCATCTGCTGGGTGCGCCGCAGGGCCCGGCACAGGTGCTGTTCTTCTTCACCACCACCTGCCCGTATTGCCAGCGTTCGGCGCCAACGGTGCTGCGCGCGGCGCGGGAGCTGCAGGCCAATCTACCGGGGCGGCCGCAACTGCTGGGTGTCTGCCATTGCGATGCCGCACAAGCCGCGCGCTATGCGCATGTACATGGGTTCGATTTTCCGGTGGTCACGTTGACCGACCGTCGCGCGCTGATGCTGTTCCGTGCGCGCAACGTGCCACTGCTGATGGCCATCGATGGGGCCGGGCGCGTGCGCCATTCCCATCTTGGCGTGTTCGATACCACGGAGCGGGTGCAGGACCTGGTTGCCGCGTTGCGCCGCACGGATGCGCCAGCGGCTTTTGCAACGGTGAAGGAGTAATGCATGAAAAAGCGTTGGGTAAGCTTGCGCAGTGCGTTGATGGCGGCCACGTTTCTGGCCAGCACCGGATTCGGTGCCTTCCAGGTGATGGCCGTGGACAACGCACAGCCGAAAGTCGAATCGTGTAGTGCATGGGCCTGCAAGGCCGAGTGCCCGGAGTTCGGTGGCGATCTCGGGCAAGGCAACGTCTGCTACTGCTGCGGCTGAGTCGGCGGCGGGGCCATCCGGGCCCCGCCCTCTGCAGTGCGATGGCGGTGCTGCGCTGCCAATGCAGGCCACCGTCGTGCAACCCTCGATGACGGCCATCGCGTTGTCATCGTGCGCATGCTGGCCGCCGCGGTGACGCCGCGCACCAGCCGCTCAGCTAACCGCGAGCAAGGCGGCACCTGTCAGGCACCGATCCAACCGTCCGCGGTCAGCCCAGCGCGCGGTAGCGGAAGTCGCGCAACACCACCTCGCCCTGCTGCGCGGCGTACACGCCCAGCTGCAGGCTCAGGAACCCGCCAAAGACGTTGTGGTGAAAGCCGGACACTTCCATGCGGGTGGGGTGGCGCGTCCACTGCCGGCCCTCGTCGAAGGAGTAGTCGAAGCGCACGATGTGGTGATCGTTGGTCAACCGCACGCGGATGCGGCGGTGGGTGTTGGGCGTACGGGCCCACACCAGTTCTTCGGAGTATTCGTAGGTCTTCATGGTGTCGGCGGTGAAGCCGATGCCGACGAAGGCCTTGTGGTTGTAGAACAGCACGATGCCGCCTTCGGCAGTGCCGACCAGCTCTAGCGTCACCTCGGCCACGTAGGCGCGATCGGGCACGCCGCAGGTGAGCGGCGCGCTGTCGATGGGCGATGTGCCCGCGCAGGCCAGCGTCAACGCCTTATTCGCACGTCGCACCCGTGCCTGCTCCCCAGGCTTGGGCGCATGCAGGCTCCACTGGGTGCCGAAACGGTCGCTTAAAAAATCGTCCGACAATGCAAAACCGCTGGCCGCGGCACGCGCGCCGACAGCTGCAAGTGCGGGTGTACGCATTGGCTTGGACAGGTCGCCACCGGTGGCGCGGAACCAGCCGTCGGCGGTCCATTCGACCGGCTCCAGCAGTGTCTGCCGGCCCAGCGTGCGGAAGCCGTTTTCGTAGCCGTGATAGACCAGCCACCAATCGCCGCGCGGGCCCTCCACCAGCGTGGCATGCCCGCGCGACCACCACGGCTCCTGCTCGGACAAGGTGCGCACCAGCGGATTGCGCGGGCAGTGTTCCCACGGCCCATGCACCGAACGCGAGCGCGCGGCGATCACCATATGCCCGGTCACCGGCCCGGCGGTGCCGCCGACCGCGGTCACCAGATACAGCCAGCCGTTGTGCCAGGTGAGCTTGGGGCCTTCGGGGGCGAAGTTCTCCACGATCCAGTCGTCGGGATAGCGCCATGGTGCGTAGGCCGGTTCGAGTTGCCCGTCGGTGGCCAGGCCGTCGTCGCGCAGGCGGATCTTGCGGATGCCGTTGACGAACAGGTAGCGCTTGCCGTCC
Source organism: Xanthomonas sp. WHRI 6106 (assembly GCF_040202405.1). Taxonomy (NCBI): domain Bacteria; kingdom Pseudomonadati; phylum Pseudomonadota; class Gammaproteobacteria; order Lysobacterales; family Lysobacteraceae; genus Xanthomonas; species Xanthomonas sp. WHRI 6106. Next base: position 17,291 of record NZ_JBEGFC010000014.1, read on the forward strand.
TCGCCCAGCACATGGCCGGGATCGATGCAGCCGGCGATGCCCAGATCGATCGGCGCGCTCCACGGCCCGCGGATGTCGTCGGCCCAGATCACGAAGATCTTCCAGCCGTGGTCGTCCGGATTGGCGGGGATGTAGATGAAGTAGCGGTTGTCGTGCTTGCACAGGTCCAGCGCCCAGATCGTGCCTAGTTCCTGATGCAGCGCCGGGCCGATCGGTGCCCAGTTGACCAGGTCGGTGGAGTGCCACAGCACGATGCCCGGGTAGGAAAAGAACGACGAAAACGTCATGTAGTAATCGTCGCCATCCTTGAGGATGGTGGGGTCGGGGTGATCGCCGGCCACGATGGGGTTGAGGTAGGTGCCGTTGCCCAGGTCCGCCTTGCGCTGCCCTTCGATGCCGCGTGCCCACTGCGGGGTGCGAGCGCAGGGTGCAGACGGCGCCTGCGCGGCAGCCGACAAGGGCGTGACCAGCGCGCTGGCGGCCAGTACCTTGAACAAGTCTCGCCGTGTCGTGTCTGGCATGTGCCCGCTTCATCGGATGAGGGCTGGTATCTAGCCCTATGGGCGGGCTGGGGGCAACCGCACGACCTGCGTTATAGGAACTGGTGATGCGGCATGCGGATTTTGAAATAGCCGGGCAGTGGCGCGTTGCAGCGAGCGGGACTGCGCAGCAGCATCGGGATGCACGCGCACCTGCTGTGCAGGCGGGTGTCCGTGCGTTGGGCTGGATGACGCTCTTCTCCGCAAGGACATGACGGCACGATGCGTCATCGCGTTCGGCACCGTGAGCTCGTCGGACCGTCACCGGCCGGAGGCGGTGCGACGTTTATCGCTGGACTGCACCTGACTGGGTATCCAGAAGCTGCCTGGAGGTGTCACAACCAGTAGCCCGGCCGAGCGGACCACACCTCTCGCGCATTCGGCCGGAACCACACGGAAGCGATGCCCGGCCCGGCGACCGCCCCCGCCGCCTGCGGCGCCCACCCAGGCAACTGCCCGCAAGCCCCACCCGCCATGCTGCACTGCAGCGTGATCTGTTCATTGATGATTGCCATATTCATATGCGAACAGCCGGACGCCCACCGGCTGGTGGACGTTGTGATGCCCAGCTACCGCTTTCCAGACTCCGGTTCCGCCTGCGCCGTCTTTTCGGAGCAGTGCGCATGAGCACCGTCGCGCGGCAGCGCCTGGGGCGCACCGACGTGCAGCTGTCGGCGCTGGGCTTCGGCGCCGCGCCGATCGGCAATCTGTATGCCGAAGTGGACGAGGCCGACGCACTGGCTGCAGTGGCGGGCGCGTTCGAGGCCGGCATCCGCCATTTCGATACCGCGCCCTACTACGGCTACGGCTTGAGCGAAGCGCGCCTGGGCCGCGGCCTGGCCGGCGTGCCGCGCGATGCGTACACGCTGTCGACCAAGGTCGGCCGCTGCGTCTACGACGACGCCCAGGCCGTTGCCGGCCGCGATGGTTTTGCGGTGGCCGGGCGCCGCGCCGAGTTCGACTACAGCGCCGACGGCGTGCGGCGCGCCTTCGCCTCCAGCCTGGAGCGCCTGGGTACCGACTACATCGACGTGCTGCTGCTGCACGACATCGGTGCGCTGACCCACGGCGACAACCATGCCCGTGTGCTGCAGCAGGCCTTGGAGGAGGCCTTGCCGGCCATGGCGGAGTTGAAGGCGTCCGGTGCGTGCGGGGCGATCGGCCTGGGCGTCAACGAGCAGGACGTGGCGCTGGAGGTGCTGCCGCGGTTTCCGCTCGACTGCGTGATGCTGGCCGGCCGCTACACCCTGCTGGAACAGCACGGCGCACGCGCGCTGCTGGACCAGGCGCAGCAACACGGCGCGTCGATCCTGTCGGCCGGGCCATACAGCTCCGGCCTGCTCAGCGATGTACGCGGCCCCGGCGCCACCTACAACTACGCCCCGGTCGATACCGCCACCTTGCAGCATGCGCAGCGCCTGTATGCCGCCTGCGCCGCGTTCGGGGTGGATATCGGCGCGGCCGCGTTGCAGTTCCCGCTGGCGCATCCGGCAGTGACCACGGTGGTGGCCGGCATGCGCACCGTGGCCGAGGTGCACTCGGCTGCCGCACGGTTGCAGGCGACCATTCCGCCTGCGCTATGGCAGCGCCTGCGCGACGGCGGCCTGCTCGATACGGACCTGCCCACGCCATGAACCGCGTCGATGCGCATCTGCACTTCTGGCATCTGGCACGTGGCGATTACGCCTGGCTGACGCCCGAGCTTGCGCCGCTGTATCGCGACTTTGCTCCGCACGATGTCAGCGCTGCGCTGGATGCGGCCGGCGTTGGCAGCGTGGTCGTGGTGCAGGCCGCCGCAACGGAAGCCGAAACCTGTTACCTGTTCGAACTGGCGCACGATGCGCCGCGCATTACCGGCGTGGTCGGCTGGGTGGATTTTGCCGCGCCCGACGCCGCCGCCCGCATCGGCGCGCTGGTGCGCGCGGGCGGCGGCCTGCTCAAGGGCCTGCGCCCGATGGTGCAGGACATCGCCGACGTGCACTGGCTGGCGGGCGCCGAGTTGGACGCCGCCTTCGATGCGATGCTTGAACACGATCTGGCCTTCGATGCTTTGATCCGCGCGGCACACGTGCCGGCCTTGCAGGCGCGCCTGAAACGGCATCCGGCATTGCGCGTGGTCGTCGATCACGGCGGCAAGCCGCAGATTGCGGCCGGCGAGTTCGTCGCCTGGGCCGCCGGCATGGCCGCATTGGCGCAGCATCCCAACGTGCATTGCAAGCTCTCCGGCCTGCTCACCGAAGCCGCACGCGGCGCCGGCATCGACGCGCTGGAGCCGTATGTCGCGCATCTGTTCGCGCGCTTCGGTGCGCAGCGCCTGCTGTGGGGCAGCGACTGGCCGGTGCTGACCCTGCGCGCCGATTACGCGCACTGGGTCGATCTTGCACAACAGCTCGTCACCCGGCATGCCGCCGCCCACGCCGATGCGGTCTTCGGCGACAACGCACGTACGTTCTATCGTCTGCCACGGCCGGCGGCCCCCACCCACGGAACCTTATCGGTATGACAGTTTCGATCCCCACCACACCCACCACCCGCCTGCAGGGCAAGCGCTGCCTGGTCACCGCCGCTGGCGCCGGCATCGGCCGCGAAAGCGCGCTGGCCTGCGCACGCGCCGGCGCGCAGGTGATCGCCACCGACATCGACGCCGCGGCCTTGCAGGCGCTGGCGGCCGAATCGGACGCCATCACCACCCAGCTCCTGGATGTCACCGATGCCTCGGCGATCGCTGCGCTGGTCGCGGAGCACGGCCCGTTCGATGTGTTGTTCAACTGCGCCGGTTACGTGCACCAGGGCAGCATCCTCGACTGCGACGAGCCAGCGTGGCGCCGCTCGTTCTCGATCAATGTCGATGCGATGTACTACACCTGCAAGGCGGTCCTGCCGGGCATGCTCGAACGCGGCCGCGGCAGCATCATCAACATGTCGTCGGTGGCTTCCAGCATCAAGGGCGTGCCCAACCGCTTCGTCTATGGCGTGACCAAGGCCGCCGTGATCGGCCTGAGCAAGGCGATTGCCGCCGACTACGTGGCGCAGGGCGTGCGCTGCAATGCGATCTGCCCGGGCACCATCAAGACGCCCTCGTTGGCGCAGCGCGTGCAGGCACTGGGCGGCGACGAACAGGCCGTGTGGAAGAGCTTCACCGACCGCCAGCCGATGGGCCGCCTGGGCGACCCGCGCGAGATCGCGCAGCTGGTGGTGTATCTGGCCTCGGACGAATCGTCGTTCACCACCGGCCAGACCCATATCATCGATGGCGGCTGGTCGAACTGAGAGGCGCAGGCAAAACGTTGTGCAGCGACAAGCGCACAACCACTTGCTACGTTTCTTGATCGCTCTCTGTCCGCTGACACCAGGCCGCATTTCATACCTGGCGTCACCGCTGTTTGCAGCATGCATCACCCGCATTCCTGTTCCGAGCGCACCTTACGCACCCGTCCGCGCCGTGTGATGGGACGCTCCACTCCTCCCCTGCAAAGGAAGACTGCATGAAACTCGTACGTGTTGGCGCCGAAGGCCACGAACGCCCCGGCCTGATCGATAGCGAAGGCCGCATCCGCGATTTGAGCGGCGTCATCGACGATGTGGCCGGCGAGCACATCACCAACGCCGGCCTGGAAAAGCTGCGCGCGCTGGATGTGACCACGCTGCCGCTGATCGAAGGCGAGCAGCGTTACGGCGCCGCGGTGGGCCGCATCGGCAAGTTCATCTGCGTTGGCTTGAACTACGCCGACCATGCTGCCGAATCGGGCATGGAAGTGCCGAAGATGCCGATTCTTTTCATGAAGGCCACCACCGCCGTGTGCGGCCCCAACGACACCGTCATCATCCCGCGCGGCTCGGTCAAGAGCGACTGGGAAGTGGAGCTGGGCGTGGTGATCGGCGACGTGGCGCGCGATGTCTCGGTGGACGAGGCCTTGAACCATGTGGCCGGCTACGCGGTGATCAACGACCTGTCCGAGCGCGAATTCCAGCTCGAACACGGCGGCCAGTGGGTCAAGGGCAAGAGCGCCGATACCTTCGGCCCGATCGGCCCGTGGCTGGTCACCCGCGATGAAATCGCCGACCCGCAGGACCTGTCGATGTGGCTGGAGGTCAACGGCCACCGCTATCAGAACGGCAGCACCCGCACCATGGTGTTCGGCGTGGCCGAACTGGTCAGCCACATCAGCCGCTACATGACGCTGATGCCGGGCGATGTGATCAGCACCGGCACCCCGCCGGGCGTAGGCCTGGGCCAGAAGCCGCCGGTCTACCTCAAGCCGGGCGACGTGATGGAGCTGGAGATCGAAGGCCTGGGCCGTCAGCGTCAGCCGGTGGTGGCGCATCCGCGTGATGCGGGTTGAGGTTTTTTGGAAGGACTGAGGGAGTACTGCATTGCAGTGCGTCCCACCTCTCAGAATGTTCTCACGCGAAGGCCGAAGTACTCACACAACACGAATCGTGCAACAAAGCAAAGCCCCTCTCCCCTCGGGAGAGGGGTTGGGGTGAGGGTACGTCGCCACGGATGCGCGCAACTCGACGTCAGTCCACTTGTTATGTGGCCCTGATAGTTCGACGCTCGTGCTCACGCATCACACGCACGTTGCTCTCACGGAGTTTGCTGCCGCGTTAAGTGTCTAAACGTTGTAGCGCGCCGATCGCAAAATGCAGTTGGTCGTGCAATAGGTTCATTGGGCTGAGTTGCAAATGCCTACGTCACTGCAGCGCCTCAACACCCCCAGCGCTACGCGTTCGTACCCTCGCCCCAACCCCTCTCCCGGTGGGAGAGGGGCTCAAGCGCACTTCGCTGCTGTCGTTTCTTGACCCTTCGTTCTTTCACCCATCTGTTTTCCGTGCGTTTTCACTTCCCGCTTGCCATCGCCAGGACTTTCATGAGCACCATCATTGCCCTCGAGACCTACGACGTCCGCTTCCCCACTTCGCGCGAGCTCGATGGGTCGGACGCGATGAATCCGGATCCGGATTACTCCGCCGCCTATGTCGTGCTGCGCACCGATGCGCCGGACGACCTGGCCGGCTACGGCCTGGTATTTACCATCGGCCGCGGCAACGATGTGCAGACCGCTGCGGTGGCCGCACTGACCGAACACGTGGTCGGCCTGCGCGTGGAAGAGGTCATCGCCGACCTCGGCGCGTTCGCGCGCCGGCTCACCAACGATTCGCAGCTGCGCTGGCTGGGCCCGGAAAAGGGCGTCATGCACATGGCCATCGGCGCAGTGATCAATGCCGCCTGGGACCTGGCTGCACGTGCCGCGAAAAAACCGCTGTGGCGCTACATCGCCGAACTCACGCCCGAGCAGCTGGTCGACACCATCGACTTCCGCTACCTCACCGACGCACTCACCCGCGACGAAGCGCTGGCCATCCTGCGCGCTGCACAGCCGCAGCGTGCGCAACGCATCGCGCAATTGATCGAACAAGGCTACCCGGCCTACACCACCTCGCCCGGCTGGCTCGGCTACTCCGACGAAAAGCTGGTGCGGCTGGCCAAGGAAGCGGTGGCCGATGGCTTCCGCACCATCAAGCTCAAGGTCGGCGCCAACGTGCAGGACGACATCCGCCGCTGCCGCCTGGCGCGCGAAGCGATCGGCCCGGACATCGCAATGGCGGTCGATGCCAATCAACGTTGGGACGTGGGCCCGGCAATTGACTGGATGCGCCAACTGGCCGAATTCGACATCGCCTGGATCGAGGAACCCACCAGCCCGGACGACGTGCTCGGCCACGCCGCCATCCGCCAGGGCATCACCCCGGTGCCGGTGTCCACCGGCGAACACACGCAGAACCGTGTGGTGTTCAAGCAGCTGCTGCAGGCCGGCGCGGTGGACCTGATCCAGATTGACGCCGCACGCGTCGGCGGCGTCAACGAAAACCTCGCCATCCTGCTGCTGGCTGCCAAGTTCAATGTGCGCGTGTTTCCGCACGCCGGCGGTGTGGGTCTGTGCGAGCTGGTGCAACATCTGGCGATGGCCGATTTCGTCGCCATCACCGGCCGGATGGAAGACCGCGCGATCGAATTCGTCGACCATCTGCACCAGCACTTCCTGGACCCGGTGCGCATCCAGCACGGCCGTTATCTGGCCCCGGAAGCGCCTGGGTTTTCCGCGGAAATGCACGCTGCTTCGATTGCAGAATTCAGCTACCCCGAGGGACGCTTCTGGGTCGAAGATCTGGCTGCCAGCGCGAAAGGCTGAGGCTACGGCCCCTCATCCGCCCTTCGGGCACCTTCTCCCGCGCGCGGGAGAAGGAAGCAGCGGCCGGAGGGCTGGGGGCGCGCAGGCCGGCCATGGCCGGGCGGGATGGTGATTCAGCAGGCTCTGCGCTGCGGTCGGCACTTCTGGGGCCAGGTCTTGGGCCTGGCGGAACAACGAGCGGCTGACACGCAGCTCACTACAGACACCAAGCAGATGGGGGTGCATGGCACAGACACACCACCGCCCCGGTGCCAACGCCGAGCTCGCCCTTCTCCCGCCTGCGGGAGAAGGTGCCCGCAGGGCGGATGAGGGCGCGGGCTCAGCGCACGGAACAACGAGCGGCTGACACGCGCCCACTACAGACACCAAACAGATGGGAGTGCATGGCGCAGACACACCACCGCCCCGGTGCCACCCCCGAGCTCACCCTTCTCCCGCCTGCGGGAGAAGGTGCCCGCAGGGCGGATGAGGGCGCGGGCTCAGCGCACGGAACAACGAACGGCTGACACGCAGCCCACTACAGACACCAAGCAGATGGGGGTGCATGGCACAGACACACCACCGCCCCGGTGCCAACGCCGAGCACGCCCTTCTCCCGCCTGCGGGAGAAGGTGCCCGCAGGGCGGATGAGGGCGCGGGCTTAGCGCTTCGCCTGGATTGCCTCGCTCAACGCAAAGATCCGCCCCGCCTCGCGCCATTTCTCCCCAGGCGCGCTGCCCGGCAGCGGTTTCTGGAACCGCCACATCAGGTCTTCCCAGGCTTGAATTCGCGGATCACCCGCATCGCGCGCCGCCTTGGCCGACGGGTCGTAGTCTTCGCCGACCTCCATCAGCATCACCAGCCGGTCGCCACTGCGAAAGATCTCCAGCTCACGGATGCCGGCCTGCTGCAGCGAGGCCACGACCTCCGGCCACACCGCATCGGGCCGATGCCAGCGCTCGTACTCGGCGATCAGCGCCGCATCGTCGTGCAGGTCCAGCACATAGCAAAGACGCGGCATGCTCAGGCTCCTGCAATCACGGGCGCCGCGCGACGGGCACGCAGCGCGAACAACAAGATCACCGCAAAGCATGCGCCCGGCACCACCATCGCCCAATGGATGCCGGCCATGTCCGACACCCCGCCCATCACCGCGGTGAGCAACGCGCCGCCGATGATGGACATCACCAGCAACGACGACCCCAACTTGCGTGCGTCGTCATGCATGCCGTCCAGCCCCAGCGCGAAGATGGTCGGGAACATCACCGACATGAACACGCTGGCGGCCACCAGTGCGTACAGCCCGGTCCAGCCCGGCAGCACGATAGCCACTGCGCACAGCACCAAATTGATCGTGGCAAAACTGGCCAGCAATTTGGCCGGCGCCAGATACCGCAGCAGCGCGGTGCCCACGAACCGCCCGGCCATGAACAGCACCAGCGAGATGGTCAGATAGGTCGCTGCAGTTTTTTCCGGCGTGCCCGGCACGGCATCCTGCAGATAGCGGATCAGGTAGCTCCAGATACCAACCTGCGCGCCTACGTAAAAGAACTGCGCCACCACCGAAAACACGAACAGCCGGTTACGCAGCAACTCGCCAAAGCGGGCGCGCCTGGGTGCTTCGCCGGGGGTCGCCTCCGGTGCGCCGGTGGGGAAGCGCACCAGCGCGATCAGGATCGCCCACAGCACCACCACCACACCGATGATCAGGTACGGCATCTGCACGGCGGCCGATTCGGTGGCGAAGAACGCCTCGCGCGCGGCCGGCGCCATCGCTGCCAGCTCGGCCGGGCTGTGCTCCACGCCGGAGAAGATGAAGTGCTGGCCCACCAGCACGCCGGTGATCGAGCCTAGCGGGTTGAACGCCTGCGCAAGGTTCAACCGTCGCGCCGCGCCGTCGGCGGGCCCCAGCACGGTCACCAGCGGATTGGCGGTGGTTTCCAGAAACGCCAGGCCACTGGCAATCACGAACAAGGCCAACAGGAACAGCCAGTAGGTATGCACCTGCGCAGCCGGATAGAACAGAAACGCACCGCACGCATACAGCAGCAGGCCCAGCACCACCGCAGCCTTGTAGCTATAGCGGCGCATGAACATCGCCGCCGGCATCGCGAACACGAAATAGCCCATGTAAAAGGCGCTCTGCACCAGCCCGGCCTGCAGGTCGGTCAGTTCGAAGGCCTTCTTGAACTGCTTGATCAGGATGTCGTTGAGGTTGTTGGCCATGCCCCATAAAAAGAACAGGCTGACGATCAACAACAGGGGAACCATGGCGGTACGCGCCAGGTTGCCGCGCGGTGACGCGGCAATGTCACTGTGATGCATGCGACCGATCCCCTCCCAAGGCTGTGGCGCTTGCGTTGCAATCCAGCGAGCGTACTGCGCACGCCAACGCCATGCAAATATAAAATCTTTGTTTATATTTGCACGCACAGCATCCCACTGACCCGTGCCCGCGATGCCTGTACCCTGGCGCGCCGCACCCTGCCCTGGAACCGCAAACGGATGAGCACCGAACCCGCCAAGTACCGCGCGCCGGCCCTGGACAAGGGCCTGGACATCCTGGAGCTGCTGGCGCGTGACGCGCGGCCGATGAGCATGGGGGCGATCTCGCAGGGTGTGGGGCGCTCGCGCGGGGAGATCTTCCGCATGCTGCAGGTGCTGGAAGAACGCGGCTACCTGATGCGCGACGCCGAGGGCGACTATGTGCTGACCAACCGGCTGTTCATGCTCGGCATGCAGCAGCCGCAGGTACAGAACGTCACCGAAGCCGCGCTGCCGGTGATGCGGCGCCTGGCCGATGCGATCTGCCAGCCCTGCCATCTGGTGGCGCCGTCGGGCGACCAGATCGTGGTGATCGCACAGATGGATGTGCCCAGCGACCTGGGCCTGGTGGTGCGCCCGGGACATCGTCGCCCGCTGGCCCACTCCACGTCCGGCCTGGTGCTGTTCGCGTTTCAGCAAGCCGATGTGCAGGCGCGCTGGCTGGAGGCGCTGGACGCCAGCGCGGTTGCCTACGACCGCGTGCAGTTCCTGAAGGACGCGCAGCAAACACGTCGCGATGGCTATGCGATGCATGCCAGCGAAGCGGTCGTCGGCGTGATCGACCTCACCGCCCCGATCCTGCAGCACGGCAGCGCCACCTACACGCTGACGGTGCCCTTCATCGAACGTCGCCCGGAGCTGGTCAACGCGCGCGCAGCGCTGCAAGCCCTGTGTACGGCAACCGCCGAGATTTCCGATGCGCTGATGTATCACCCGCCACGTGCATTGGGCGGGTGAATCGGGGCCAGAGCGGGCTTGGCGCTTGGGGCGATGTCGCACGTGCGCGATCACCGGCGATGGGGTGACCGACAAGACGGGGCAATGCCGCGTGGACCTGCGATGGCACTCGAACGACCGTGATTGCACGCACCTCAGCTGCGACTGCGGCAGATCGACGCGGCTGTCCGTTGCAGTGGCCTGGGCAGCGCCTCCGCGGTGCTCGACGCGGCTGTTCCGTGCAGTGGCGAGCAGCGTGATTTCCCGCAGGAAGCCAGCATAGCGGCCGCTACGATAGCCAAGGCTATAAAGATCAGACCGACCTTCGCGTGCGGGCAAAACGCCCGAAAGCGCATTTTGCGTTGTTACACTGCGCGCCCCTTGGGGAGTAGCCTGCTTTCGTCCATCGAAAGCGCCTGCATCAACATCCTCGGCCGTTGCGCCGTGGTGCAGGCAACCAGTGTGGTTTGGCGAGACCAACGACATGCGTGCCTGACGATGGTTGGCGCGGGCGCATGCCGTTGTGAACGTGCCCAACCCGAGCGTGTCGATGTCTCCCGTTTCCATTGTGTTGATCGGTTTTGCGATGTCCACCGATGCCTTTGCCGCCGCCATCGGCAAGGGCGCGGCGATGCGCAAGCCGCAGTGGCGTGATGCATTGCGCGCCGGCCTGGTCTTCGGCTGCATCGAAGCCATCACCCCGGTGATCGGCTGGCTGCTGGGCCGTGCCGCCTCCAGCCACCTGCAGGCCTTCGATCACTGGATCGCCTTCGGCCTGTTGGGCGCGTTGGGCGTGCACATGATCGTGGCCGGCCTGCGCAACGAACCGGACGATGCCGAAGACGCAGCCTCCCAGACGCCGAAGCGGCACGGCTTGCTGGCCTTGGCCACCACCGGCTTTGCCACCAGCATCGACGCGATGGCAGTCGGCGTCAGCCTGGCATTTCTCGACGTGCACATCGGCGTGGTGGCGGTGGTGGTGGGCCTGTGCACCTTCAGCATGGTCACCGCCGGCATCATGCTGGGGCGTGCACTGGGCGCCTTGATCGGCAAGCGCGCCGAGATCCTCGGCGGCGTGATCCTGGTGATCGTTGGCAGCGTGATCCTCTACGAGCACCTCAGCGGCGCGGCATAAGCGCAGGCAGTTGTCGTAGGAGCGCACCCGGGCGCGACGGGCATTACCGGGAAAGCCCCGTCGCGCCCAGGTGCGCTCCTACGATGCATGGCATGCGCTCCGCGCGATCGGCATCGTGGGATGTTTACTCGATGCCGACTGCATCGCCGCATGTCGCGGTGATGGCAGGGATGTACCCGTCAGCGCGTTTTCGCGTCGTGATACGCACTCAAAAACGCGCGCAGCGAGGCCGGTTTCACCGGCTTGGTCAGCAGGCGGTAGCCGCGTTCGCGCGCAAGCTGTTTGAGCTCGTCGCGGCCGTCGGCGGTGAGCAAGGCGCCGGCAATCGGCGCGGTTGCCGCGGCCTGCACGGCGTCGAGCGTGTCCAGGCCATCCAGGCGGTCGTGCAGGTGATAGTCCACCAGCATCAGGTCCGGTTGTTCGCGCGCACGCTCCAGCGCCTGATCGACGGTACTGGCGGTGATGACTTCCACCTGCCAGCGGCCAAGCAGCGCGCGCATGCCGTCGAGGATTTCGCGGTCGTTGTCCACGCACAGCACGCGCAAGCCGGCCAATGAATCGCCACTGGGCAACGCGCGCGTGGCCGGCACCGGCAACAGCGGCGCCACCGGAACCGCCGCCACGCGCGGCAGCAGGATCGAGAACATGCTGCCGCGGCCGACCTGGCTGCGTGCGCTCAAGTCGTGGTCGAGCAGGCGCGAGATGCGTTGGCAGATCGACAAGCCCAATCCCAGGCCCTGCTCGCCCCAATCGAACGGCTGCTGGTAGCGGCGGAACTCTTCGAAGATCTGCCGCATGTGATGTTCCGGAATGCCCGGGCCGGTGTCCCACACCTGCAGCTCCACCTGCTGCCCGCGCCCGCGCATGCCCAGCACGATGCGCCCCTGGCGCGTGTAACGCAGCGCGTTGGCCAGGAAATTCTGCATCACCCGGCGCAGCAGCCGGCGGTCGCTACGCACCCAGATCATGCGGCTGTGCACCTGCAGGCGCAGGCCACGGCTGGCGGCCACCGGTGCGTACTGCGCAGCCAGTTCGTGCATCAGTGCGCTGGCATCGAAATCCTCCACCGTTGGCCGCAGGCCACCGGCATCCAGCCGCGAGACATCGAGCAAACCATCGAGCAGTTCTTCGGCCGCACGCAGCGAGGCGTCCACGCGCTCGGCCAGATGGCGTTGTTCTTCGTTGTTCTGGTGGCTCTCGCGCAGCGCGGAGGCGAACAGGCGTGCGGCGTTGAGCGGCTGCAACACGTCGTGGCTGATGGCGGCCAGAAAGCGGGTCTTAGATTGCTGCGCCAGCTCGGCCTCGCGCGAGCGATCGGCCACGCGCTGTTCCAGGTTCTCGTTGGCGTCCAGCAGCGCGCGCTCGGCGCGCTTGTAGTCGGTGATGTCGTTGTAGCTGGTGACATAGCCGCCGCCGGGCAGCGCCTGGCCACGCATCTCGATCACCTTGCCGTCGCTGCGGGTGCGCTCGAACACATGCGGCGAGCCGGCACGCATGTGGCGGATACGGCGGTCGATCTGGTCTTCGATATCGCCCTCGCCCAGCTCGCCACGCTCGGCGTTGTAGCGGATCAGGTCGGCCACCGGGCGGCCGACGTACAGCATGCCGTCGGGGTACCCGAACAGCTGCTGGTAGCGCCGATTCCACGCGGTCAGGCGCATGTCCGGGTCGACCACGCTGACTGCGGCACTGATGTTTTCCAGCGTGGTGGACAGGATCTCGCGGTTGAAGCGCAGCTCCTGGCCGGCCTCGTCCAGCACCGCCACCACTTCACCCAGCTCCATGCCCGAACCGCGCAACAGGCTGGTCAGCACCAGCCGCGCGGACGCCGCACCGATGGAGGCTGCCAGCAGGCGCTCGGTGAACTGCACCCAGGCGCGGTCGGCCACCACGGTCGGCTGCAGCTCGCGCTCCAGCAACTGCGCCTGCTCCACGAACGCACGGCGCGCATGCCGCTCGCCCACCACGCGCTCGGCCAATGCCTGCAGGTCGCCCACCCGCACATGCCCCGGCCATTCGCCGGCCACCGCCGGACGCTGCGCATACGGGTCCAGGAAGGGCGCGGCACGCAGCCGCTCGTCCACCCCGGGGCGCCAACGCGCCGAGACCAGCATCATCGCACCGACGTTGATCAGCAACGACCAGAAGGTGCCGTGCGCCAGCGGGTCCCAGCCGCGCATGCCGAACAACTGCTGCGGCTGCAGCCACGCAATGCCGAATGGCCCGTCCACCAACCACTCCGGCTGCAACCAGCCCGCACGCGTGGCGGCCGGCAGCAGCAGCGTATAGATCCAGGTCATGAAGCCGAGCACCATGCCGGTTTCGACGCCCTTGCGGCTGGCGCCGCGCCAGTACAACCCGCCGATCACGCCCGGCGCAAACTGCGCCACCGCCGCAAACGCCATCAAGCCATACGCGGCCAGCGTGGTGTCGTTGGCCACGCTGCGGTGATAGCCATAGGCGACCAGCGCCAGCAGCAAAATGGCGACGCGGCGGATCCACAGCACGCGCGAGGCCACTGCCGCACGCGCGTTGGCGCTGACGCGGCGGCGCAGCAGCACCGGCATCACCAGATCGTTGCTGACCATGGTGGCCAGGGCGATGCTGGCCACGATCACCATGCCGGTGGCGGCCGAAAAACCACCGACGTAGGCCACCAACGCCAGCACCGTATTGCCCTGGCTCAGCGGCAGCGCCAGCACCACCGCATCGTCCACCACCGCACTGCCCTTGCCGAACAGCGCGATGCCGGCCGAGGCGATCGGCACCACCATCGCCGAGATGATCACCAGGTACGCACCGAACAACCAGCGCGCGCGGCGGATATCGCCGACATCGCTGCATTCGACCACCGCCACGTGGAACTGCCGCGGCAGGCAGATCACCGCCAGAAAGCTCAGCAGCGTCTGCGAAATGAACCCCACCGATGGCGTGTGCTCGAACAGGGTGCGCGCCGAATCGGCGATATGCAGCTGGTGGTCGCTCAACCACAGCCAGGCAAACAGGCCCACCGCCACGATGGCGATCAGCTTGATCACCGACTCCAGCGCGATGGCCAGCATCATGCCGTGATGGTGCTCGGTGGCATCCACCTGGCGGGTGCCGAACAAGGTGGCGAACAAGGCCATCAACAGCGCCACATACAACGCCGGGTCGGCGAAGATGCCGCGCCCGGCGCTGCTATGCCCGGTCAGCACCTCCAGACTCATTGCCACCGCTTTGTACTGCAGCGCCAGGTACGGCACGATGCCGACCAGCGCGATCACCGCCACCAACGCCGCCAGCCGCCGCGAGCGGCCATAGCGCGAGGAAATGAAATCGGCGATGGACACGGTGTTTTCGGCGCGTGCGATCAGCGCCAGCCGCTCGATGATGCGCCAGCCGAACAGCAGCAAGAGCAACGGCCCCAGATAGATCGGCAGATAACCGATGCCGTTGCGCACCGCCGAGCCGACTGCGCCGTAGAAGGTCCACGACGAGCAGTACACCGCCAGTGCCAGGCTATAGACCGCAGGCCGCAGCCATGGCCGCTCCGGATACATCGGCCGGCGGTCGCCCCACCACGCCACGCCGAACAGCAACGCGGCGTAGCCCACGGAGACCAGCAGCAGGATCCAGCTTGATACCAAGGGGCGTTCCTAGGCGGCGCGATGCGAGCCTGGCAGTTTACGCAGTGGGATTGGGGATTGGGGATTGGGGAATCGTGCCGGACTGTTTGGTGGAGGGCGAAGCCCTACGGCCACCTCTGGCAGTTCCTGCCGTCTTGCAGGAGGCATGGCGCCGTAATGTAGGCGTTGCACGCCTGCGCGCTGCCGGGACGCCGCGCTTGAATCAGCCCCTGACCAGAGGCATCGGGCTGAAGGTCAGACGCCCCCCATCCGCCCTTCGGGCACCTTCCCCCGCAGGCGGGAGAAGGGAACGCGGTTGCGGTCTGCCATGCACTGGCTGTTGCATCTCCGGCCCACCAAGCTGGTCAGGGGCATCGGGCTGAAGGTCAGACGCCCCCCATCCGCCCTTCGGGCACCTTCCCCCGCAGGCGGGAGAAGGGACCGCAGTGCGGTGTGCCATGCAATCGCCTGTCGCATCTCCGGCCCACCAGGTCAGGCAGCCGGCAGGGGGGCGTCTGCCTCATGGCTGACCAGAGCGTGCACGGTCGGGCGACATGCACTGTTACGGCCGGGCGGCATGCACCGTTACGGTCGGCGAAGATGCATCGTTACGGTCGGGCGACGCTGCGCCGTTGTCGCGATCAGCCGATGATGCAGTGGCCACCCGGTGTTGGCCGCTCCCCTCTCCCGCCTGCGGGAGAGGGTGCCCGGAGGGCGGGTGAGGGGCGCTCAGCCCGGCAGCCGCACCTGCACCCGATACACCCGGCCGGCGGTCACCGCGTGCACGCGCTGGTCCGCGCTGACCACGCCATCCACCAGCACCTCCGTCGCCACGCGTCCGGCTTCGCGCTGCAGCTGCACCTCGAACTGCGCCCCCCGGAACTGGCGCGTGACCTGCGCCTGCGGCCAGTGCGACGGCAGCTGCGGACGGATCGCCAGCGCATCGCCCTCGCCGACCAACCCGAACAGACCTTCCAGCACGCAGCGATATACCCAGGCCACCGTGCCGGTGTTGAACAACTGGCTCGACCGCCCGGCGGTGCGCGGATACTGATGCCAGGCACCGCGGTAATAGTTGGGCAGCGACACCGGCAGATGGCCGCGCTGCAGCACGTCCTCGCGCGTCGGGCCCGGCAGCATCGCGCGCAGGATCTCCCACGCGCGGTCGGCCTCGCCGATCTGGTACAGGCTGTACAGATAAAACGCCACCGCGTGGTTGTAGACCGCGCCGTTCTCTGCCGCGCCCGGCCACTTCTGGGTCAGCCGCCCCACGTCGTCACGCATGTGCGTGTATGCCGGCGCCAGCATCACCGGACCATACGGGGTGTGCAGCTGCTCACGCACGGCCTCCAGCAGCGCCGCGCGTTGCTGTGCATCCGCAGTGCCGGCCAACAGCGCGAAACTCTGCGGATTGAGATAGATGCGTCCTTCCACGTCCTCGGCGATGCCGAAGCGCACACCATCGTCGGTGATGCCGCGTGCATACCAGTTGCCGTCCCACAGCTCGCGGTTCGCGTCGGCATTGACCGCGCCTACCGCCTGGCCAAACCTGTCCGCCTGCGCGCTGCGTCCGTGCGCAGCGCAGATGTCCGACCACAGCCGCAGCGCATACGCGGTGGCCACGGTCAGCCAGCCGGACACACCCTTGCCGCGCCAGCCGACCATGTTCATCGGGTCATTCCAGTCACCCTGGGCGATGAAGCTCAAGCCGCGTGCATCGCGTGCGTCCAACAGCCACTGCATCGCCGCATCCAGCCGCTCGGCCACGCTCAGCGCCTGGCCGTCCTGCGTGCGCACCACTGCCTCCAGCACGCTGGCATCATTGGTTTCGGCCAGATACGCGCTCAGGAAGATCGGCAACCACACGCAGTGGTCGGTATGCGGCACCTGGTTGATGTATTTGAGCTCGGCGCCTTCCACCAGCAGGATGCCGTCCGGCATCGCGCCGCTGGGTTCCTGCTGCGACAGCGCATGCAGCAGCGCCGCACGCGCGGTAGCCGGCTGCAGGTAGGCCATGCCCATATGGTCCTGCAGATAATTGCGCGTCTGCGGATCGGTGGTCAGGCGATTGACGTCGCCGTGGTAGAACACCTGCCGCGGCAACCAGTGGTTGACCAGGTTGTCCAGCGCCGCATCCGGCGTGGTGATCTGCACGCAGCCATGGCCGGCCTGCAGGTACTGCGCATACTCGCGCGCCGCTTGCGCAAAGCCTGCTTCCGACAGATAGCGCGCACGCAGCGCGGCGATTTCTGCATCGTCCTTGGCCGGCCCGAACGCAAAGCGGTACACGCTCGCCGCATCCGCTTCCAGATGCAGGCGGTATTGCAGCGCTGCCGCCGGGGTTTCGTAATGCGCCTCGCTGTTGCCCAGTTGTTCGGCCTGGATGGCGGAGGGCGCATGCAACCCGCCTTCGCCTTCGAACGCCAGTTGCTGCGCGTCCCAGGCCACCGGCGGTTGTTCGTGCAGCAGGAAGGTGCAGTCCTTGAAATCGCGCTGGCGAAAGTAGTCGTCCACCTTCTGGTACGGCGCCACGCTACGGCAGACGATGCCGCCCAGCGCCGGCTCGTAGCCGCCGGATTGATGCATCCACGACATGTAGCCCACCGGGAAATACACGTACAGGCTCAGCCTGCGCGCACGCCCGGAAGCGTTGTGTACGCGGCATTCCCACAGCTCCACCGCATCGTCGGTGGGCAGGGCCACGCATAGCTCCACCACGATGTCGTCGTGCTGCACGCGCCAGCGCACATCGTGCTTGCCGGCGGAGAATTCGAATGCCTGCGGCTGCGCGCGCACCGGCTCGTGCGGCACCGAATACAACGCGCCAGTGTCTTCATCCTTGAGATAGAAAAAGCGCCCGGGATGGTGCGCGTAATACGGCTGCTCCGGCATCATGAAGTTGCGCGCCTCCAGCACCGGCGCATGCGCGTACTTGGACGGCTCCGGCTGCATGAACTGGCCGGTGGCATAACCGCGACAGGTGAGCTGCAACATCATGCGGCGGTTCCACAGGAACCCGCCGGCATTGGGCATGGCCGTGGGGCTGTAGAGCGCGTAGCGCGCGCCGTCGGCGCTGGGCGCCAGCAAGGTGGACAGATCGTCGGACGCAGCAGTGGGCAGTGCAGACACGGTCAGGGGTGCTCCGGTTCGTCGCGCTTGCGCGCGGCCAGTTCGTGCTGGATGCGGCGCAGCAAGCCGTCATCCAGCGGATAGAAACGCATGGTCCAGGCCGCCATCAGCGCCACTGCGCCGGGGATGACCGTCAGCAGCAGCACGATGCCGGTCAGCGAGCCGGTGGACTGCGCGCTGTTGGCCACATAGCCCATGCCGGCCAGCACCCAGGCGATGCCGGCCGAGGCGAGCGCGCCGCCAAGCTTCTGCGAAAACGTGGCCGCCGCAAACGTCATCGCGGTGGCGCGCCGGCCGGTGCGCCATTCGGTGTAATCGGCGCTGTCGGCGTACATCGAAAACGCCAGCGGCGACTTCGGCCCCAGTGCCAGGCCGATCAGCATGTTCAACGCAAAGATGGCCCACACCGCATCGGCGGGCACGAAGAACATCGCACAGCTCAGCAGGCCGACCATCACCATCAGCCCGCACATCAGCTGGCGCTTGTCCCAGTGCCGGGTCAGCAGCGGCGTGATTGCCGCGCCGACGCCCAATGCCACCGAATAGCAGCCCAGGAACAAGCCGACCAGATCCGGGCGCTGCACGTAATATTTGAGGTAGTACACGCCCGCACCGCCGCGCATGGTGATGGTGATCATGATGATCAGCGACAGCACGAACAGCACGCACCACGGCTTGTTCTGCAACAGGTCGGCGATGTCGCGGCGTACCGGCGTGCGTTGCTGCGGCGGCGGCTGCACGCGTTCGCGCGTGGTCAGGGCCACGCCGACGAACAGCGCCACCGCAATGGCGCCATACAGCATCATCGTGCGCTGCCAGCCCAGCGCATCGTTGCCGCCGCCGAACCAGCGCACCAGGTCCATCGTGAAGTAATTGACCAGCGTGGTGCCCGCAAATGCGCCGATGAAGCGCAGGCTGATCAGACCGGTGCGCTGCTTGCTGTCGGCGGTGATCACGCCCGACAACGCCGAGTACGGAATGCTCACCACCGTGTAGGCCAGCATCATCACCAGGAAGGTGAGCGTGGCCCACACCATGCGCCCGTGTTGATCCAGCTCCGGGGTGGTGTAGGCAAGCACGCCGGTCGCTGCCATCGGCACCGCGCCCCACAACAGATACGGGCGGAACTTGCCCCAGCGGCTGCGGGTGCGGTCGGCGATGGCGCCCATGGCCGGGTCGGCGATCGCATCGGCGATCTTGGTCAACAAAATCATCGTGCCGACTGCGGCAGCCGGCAGGTGCATGGTGTCGGTGTAGAAGATCAGCAAAAACGCCGAGATGTTGGCCCAGTAAAGATTCAGGCCCAGATCGCCGGCGCCGTAGCCGAGCTTTTCGCGCCAGCGCAGGGGCGCCGATGCAG
Organism: Xanthomonas sp. WHRI 6106; assembly: GCF_040202405.1. NCBI lineage: Bacteria > Pseudomonadati > Pseudomonadota > Gammaproteobacteria > Lysobacterales > Lysobacteraceae > Xanthomonas > Xanthomonas sp. WHRI 6106. Next base: position 36,496 of record NZ_JBEGFC010000014.1, read on the forward strand.
GAGACGTTGCGGGGGGTGACGTCATCGGCAGACCTTCATGCGTTGTACCCGGCCGGGCACGCCGTTACGCTGGGTGCCCGCTCACCTGGCAAGGAGCGCCGACGCTACACCACGCATCGGCTGCCGCCAACGTGAAATCCGCTCAAATGCCGAATCGATCCGGAGATATAACCTGACGTGATGGACACCGCCGTCCCCGCCACGCCCGCGTCCGCTTCGCCCCTGGCCATCGTCGTGATGGGCGTGTCGGGCAGCGGCAAGACCACCATCGCGCAGGCACTCGCCGCGCATTACGGCTACCGCTTTCTGGATGCCGACGACTACCACAGCGTTGCCGCACGCGCACAGATGGCCGCCGGCCAACCGCTCACCGATGCCATGCGCCTGCCCTGGGTGGAACTGCTAGCCGCCACCCTGCGCGACTGCGTGCATGCCGGCGAATCGGTGGTGCTGGCGTTCTCGGGTTTACGCGGTACGCACCGCCAATTGCTGCGCGGCAGCGGCATACCGATGCGCTTCGTGTTCCTGCATGCGGCCCCGCACGTGATTGCCGCACGCCTGAGCGCACGCGCCGGCCACTTCATGCCGCCCAGCCTGCTCGACAGCCAGCTGCAGACCCTGGAGCTGCCGCTGGACGAAGCGGACGTGGTGTCGGTGGATGTGGACGCCACGGTGGCGGAAGTGGTGCAGGATGCGATCACGCAGCTGGCGCTGATCGCTCCCACTGAGATGCACAACGCCGCGCCCTCGCCTCAAAACGCCTGACGCACCAGCTAACGCAGCCCGGCATCGTACGCCCGGGCGTCTCCTGCTCACATGGGAACAGGATGGCGCGCAGCACCGGATGAGGATGCGGGCCAAGCCCGTGGGTGCGGACGACACAGCGGCATCGCCCATTCCTTGACTCCTGAATATTCGGCGCGCGCCGACGGCGAGGGCTCCAAGGCACGTGTGACAACGGCGCGAAAGCAGTCTCATATCGTCAGAGAGGAGTGGGCATCAGAACGCGCAACGCGTGCAGTACTGCGTGGCAATGCCACCACCACCGCCACCAGAGATCGCCTCGCAGCGCGCAGCGATCGCGGCTTTACCGCCGGGTCGATCCACCGCACAAGGTGGCGCAACATTTCCTGGTTACTTTTTGCAAACCGCTGATTTGCATGGACATCCGGCGCTTTCTGGCTGAATCATTTTTTCTATCGTACTCAAGCAAAATAGTGATGAATCATCACCATTTGTGCGATTAACGCACGCATTGAACGCAAATTTTGCGAGCTGGTACGACCAGATCCAAGCAGACCCGACCACTCTCTGAATGCAGCGACCAGGCCGTGTTGCACGGTCGCCGCAATCGGCGATCTTCATCCAGCAGATCCGGGGGGATCCAGCGCTTCCTTCCATCAATGGACACGCCGTGATGACAAATCCCAATCGCCGTTTGCGCTTACGCAGTTTGACGCTCATCCCTTGCCTGCTCGCCAGCGCAGTGGCTTTCGCCCAATCTGGCGCCACAACCGCGCAGGCACCCGTGTCGTCGCTGGATACGCAGGCGTTCGCGCGCTCCGGCGAGGTCTGGCGCAGCTTCGGCAATGCGCTGCCCTTCGCCAGTCCCACCAGTTGGCCGATTGCCGGCGGTGGTTATTTGAACCAGCGCTTCGCGCCAGGCGAGTGGAAGATCAATCGCAGCACCGTACCCTCGCTCAAGCCGGCGTGGACCCTGACCACCACCGGCGACATCTCGGCAACGCCCAGCATCGAGGGCGGCACGCTGTATGTCCCCGACTGGGGCGGCACGCTGTACAGCGTCGATACCCAGACCGGCAAGCCGAACTGGCAGGCCAAGCTGTCCGACTACACCGGCAAGAGCACGTCGCTGTCGCGGACCACGCCGGCCATTACCCCCAAGAGCATCATCCTGGGCGACATGGCTGGCGGCACCGTGCTGGCCCTGGACAAGAAGACCGGCAAGTTGCTGTGGAAGAGCGAGGTGGAAACCAATCCGCAGGCCCAGATCACCTCGTCCCCTGTGGTCTACGGAAACCGCGTGTACCTGGGCGTGTCGTCCAGGGACTACGAAAGTCTTGATCCGACCCATCGGTTCTCGTTCCGCGGCAGCGTCGTGGCACTGGACCTCGCTACCGGCAAGAAGGTGTGGCAGTTCTACAACGCTCCCGAGGGCTATACCGGTGCGTCGACATGGGGCCAGGTTGCCGTCGATCCCATCGCACGCCGCATCTACTTCGGCACTGGCAACAACTACAACATTCCTGCCAGCGTCGGGAACTGCGTGTCCAACGCACGTTCGTACCGTGGCAGCGAACTGACGGTGCAGGATGAACTCGACTGCATGGCGCCGGACAACTATGTCGACTCGGTGGTCTCGCTGAATCTGGACACCGGCAAGCTGGTCTGGGCCAACCGGAACCAGGGGTATGACGCCTGGAACCTGTCCTGCATCCTCGCTCCCACCAATGGCCTGTGCCCGAATACCCAGGCGACCAATCTGACCGGGCCCGACTACGATTTCGGTGGCGCAGGCATCAACCTGTTTTCCGTCCAGCGCGAGGGCAAGCTGCAGCAATTGGTCGGCGCCGGCCAGAAGAGCGGCATCTATTGGGCCTTCGACGCCAAGACCGGTGCCAAGGTGTGGTCCACGCAGGTCGGCCCCGGTGGCACCACCGGCGGCATCGAGTGGGGCGCGGCGTTCGACCCCTACAAATCGCGCGTGTATGTGGGGATCAACAACAATTTGAATACCCCCTACACGCTGGCGCCGGGCAATACCGTCAGCCATAACGGCGGCTCGTGGGCAGCGTTGGATGCGGCCACCGGCCGGATCCTGTGGCAGGTCAAGACGCCGGGCATCAACCCGGTCAACCCGGCCGTGCCGGCAGGTGCCCAGGGACCGATCAGCGTCTCACCCAACCTGCTGTTTGCCGGCTCGATGGCAGGCAACATGGTGGCCCTGGACAGCGACACCGGCGCCACGCTGTGGAACTACAAGGCCACCGGCTCGGTGATGAGCGCACCATCGATCGTGGACGGTGCGCTGTACTGGGGCTCCGGCTATGCACGCAACAACTTCGGCGTCGCAGCCACGGCCAACCAGTTGATCAAGTTCGTGCCGGACGCCCCCGCAGGCAAGTAGGGGTCAACGTGGATGCTCTGCGCGACCTGACGCGCAGCATGGCATGACAACGGCGCCACCTTCGGGTGGCGTCGTTGTGTCTGCAGTTGTCGTGATCCTCGCGCTCGATGCGCAGGAGCATGCTGCATGTCTTGCTACTCGGGCATGGCCATAGCGAGGGACATTCGAGCTCCCATCCGGTGCAGTTGGCCACAGCGCAGCGGCACTATCTTTGAATCGCTGCTGCTGTGTGGGCGCTCATTCCTCCAGGCGATGCGATGCGCACACCCTGCATACCGATCGGCCAAGGCAGCGCCACGCGGCTTTGATCCGCACCCAACCCAGGTCACGTGTGGGTGCCTGCCAAAGCATCGGCGCAGCGTCCGGCCGCGCTGTTGTAGCGGCAGGGCCGCTACAGCCGGGTCACCTGGCATAGCCGGATCTGCCCCGCCTCCAACCCATGCGCCTCGGCCGCCCGGCGGCGCAGCGCGCACACCAATCCCGCTGCATCCAGCTCGCCGTCGGCAGGCACGTCCACGCTGTGCGTCAATTGACCCCACACCACCGGCCGGCCATCGCAATAGCCTTCGTAGTCTGCAAAATAATGCAGCTGGCGCGGCTCAGGTCCCGACATGGACATCGCCCTGGATCTCCGTGCAGCCCAGATGCTCCAGCGCGATTTCCAGCCCTAGCAGATAACTCTGCGCGCAGTAGCCGCGCACGGTTGCAATGCAGGGCGCAAACCCCGGTGGCAGGCACCGCTCCGGCCGGTCCGCGCTGTCGTCGTGGGTCTCCACGAACGGATACGGCAATGCGCCCAGCACACGGTGCAGACGCGCACTGTCCACGCAACTGCCCGGATCGATCAACGCGATCTCCATCCGCGCCTGCCCCGCCACGCGCAGGGCATCCAGCAATTCCTGCTCCGACCCACAGGCCCGCAATGCCACGGTCTTGCCCGCATCGCCGGCGCATTGCACCAGCTGGCGAATGACGGCCCGCGGCAACGGCTGCGGCCCACGCACCAACGGCAGCGATGCCTCCGGCCCACGCACGATCATGATCGACATGGCGCCTCCTCAGGCAGCCACGCGCAACGGCGCGTGCAGCGATGGCAGACAGCGCGCAGCAATGCCGAGCGACATCGCATACGCACGCGGCGCATCGTGCGGCGTGATCACCACCGCCAGCGGCGCATGCTGCGCATGCAGCCACGGCTCCAGCTCCTGATCGGCATCGGTATGCAGCTCGATATACGGCGTGGGCAATGCATCCACGGCTGCCCGCAAGGCCCGCGCGCAACTGCGCTCGGACAAGGGCAGATCACCCGAATCCAGCAACACCAGCTCCACCTCGGCATCGCCACCGGCCGCATGCAACTCGGCAATTAAGCTATCCACATCGGCACACGCCAGCGTGCGCAACGCACGGCCAGCACACTCAGGCAATTGCATCGGCACCGATGGCGCCGGAATCGCCTGAGGACCTCGCAAAATCAGGATGCACATCGTATTTGGCTCAACGCACCACAGTGCGGGAGTAGCAAGGTAGGACCGATGGGCATAAAGGGGCCATTCGCGCGCTGGTGCGCCGGCATAAAAAGTGCGTAATGCCTGCGCGATGCCGGTGTGCCGCGCCCGACAATGCGGCTGAAGAGGTTGTAGATAAAACTGCAGCGCTCAACCTGGCGATGCCTCACGCATGGCCGAACATCCCTTGATATCTGCATGTGTCAGGTCTCGACCTGACACATGCGGCGCCACGCACACCATGTGATGCACTGATGTGCGATTGACTGTTACTTCTCCCGCCGCCAGTTCACCGAGCCCTTGGTCTCCACGGTGCTCGATTCGGCCTCGATATCGAAGCCGCGGCTGAGCAGGTATTTGAGCGTCAGCACTGAGCCGCTACCGACCATCGACACGCCATAGCCGACATAGAGTTTCGGCGAGAGATACTTGCCGAAGCCCACCACCGAGCCGACGGTGCTGGATTCGCTCACTCCCGCTTCGTCCAGACCGAGCTTGGCGCCGATCTGCGAGGCGATCAGGCTGCTACCAGCCGACAGGGCAGCCGAGGCGGCGCTGACCTGCTGGGTTTCGTCGCTGCTGGCGGTGGACAGGCCGCGGCCGAGCACCAGGTACGACAGCGCCTCCGATTGCGACATCGCCGGTTCCGACCACACATCCGCACGCGGCGATTCGGCACGTCCGCTGACGTCGATGCCGGCGGTGACATCGCCGATCTTGCGTTCGGCGCGCAGGCTCACGCGTGGGTCGGAGACGATGTTGTTGTTCCAGGTCAGCTGGCCGCGGCTGATGGTCAGGTCCTGGCCATAGGCCTTGTAGCGGCCACGCACATCCAGCCCGCCGTTGGCCGTCATTTCGCGCCCCGGGCGCGCGCGGATCTGCATCTGCCCGCTCAGCCCGCCCTTCAGGCCGAAGCCGCTCATGTTGACCTTGTCGCCGAGCACGATGGCCAGGTCCATATCCAGCGGCGAGGCCGGCGTTTCTTCCGGGTCCACCGGGTCCAGCACCACCACGTCTTCGGACACCGAGGTGCCACGATCCAGCCGCTCCAGGTCGATATCGGCTTCGGGCACGGTGACCTTGCCGCGCAGCTGCATGGTGTTGTCGGTGATGCCGAACTGCATGTCCGGATTGGCGATGATGCGCAACTCGCTGGTGTTGTAGGCCAGCACGTTTTCGCCGCGGATATTGAGCAGCAGCGGCGTGCTGGTGCCGAACCACGACAGCCCGCCATCGATGTTGAGCGTGCCCTCGCCGGACTTGGCCGAGGCGGTGATCTTGGCCGAGCCATCCGGCAGCGCGTCGAAGCGCCCCTTGCCTTCGCTCAGGGTCAGGCCCATCGAGGGGTACTCGGCGGTGAAATCGCTCAGCGTGGCGTCGCCGCCCAGCAGCGGTTTGTCGCGGGTGCCGCGCAGGCTCACATGGCCTTCGACCAGGCCCTTGGGCCGCACCACGTCAGCCACGACCAGCTCCAGCCAGTACAGCCGCGACATGTTGAGATACAGCTCGCCGTTAAGCGGTGCGTACGCATCCCAGCCGGTGTTGAACTTGGCATCCACAAAGCCCGCGCCCTGGAAGCCGATACCGAGCTTGGCCTGGATCTGCTGCTGGGTGAAATCGGCCTGCACGCTGAACTGGTCGTAGCGCAGCAACTCGCCGCGATTGGGATTGCCGGCCACCGCGGCGTAGCGGGTTTCGCCGAGGCGAATGCCGCCTTCCGGCGAGGCGATACGCAGGCTGCCTTCCCAGGCGTTGCCGCGCGGCTTGAAACTGCCGTCCAGCGACAGCTCGCCACGCAGATAGATCTGGCGGCCTTCCTGCTTGGGCAACCACGGTTGCACCAGCGCCAGCGGCAGTGCATCGCCATGCACCACCATGCCCTCACGTGGCCAGTTGGCGCTGGCACACAGCGCGCCGCCGGTGGCCGCGCCCAGGCAGGTATCGGCCAAGGTAAATGCGGCGCCATCGGTGCTGAACTGCGCCGGCTGGCGCAGCGCCCAGGCATCGCCCTTGGCGGGGGCGATCCGCAGCGTGGCGACCTGGCCCTGCCAACGCTCGCCATTGCGGCGCATATCGCCCTGTAAGGCGACGCTGGCCATGCTGTTGGCAATGTCGGCATCCAGGCGCAAGGCTTCCACCGCACCGCGCGCCTGCACGCGCACGCTGTCCAGCACCACGCCCGCCTCGATGGCAGCGCCCTGCAAGGCCAGCTGCCCGTCGCTGCCGCGCCACGGCAGGCGGCCGCGCAGGCTGATGCTCTGCGCGCTATAGCTGCCCCAGCGCAAGCCATTGCCGGCGATGTCGGCGCTGATGTCCGGCGCATCGCGCTTGCCGCTGACCTGCAGCTGCCCGCGCACCACACCGGTGGCACCCGGCAGCACATCGTCCAGCTGCAAGGGCTGCAGCTGCGCGGCGATGTCGAGCTGGTCGCCCACCTTGCCCTTGGCGTTGATGCGGCTATTGCCCAGCGCCAGTTGCAACTCACCCTCGCCTTGTTCGCCACGCAGTGCGAACTTGCCATTGGCCGACAGCGCGCGTTGACGCAGCTGGCCGGTCAGGCTGGGGATCTCTGCAGTGGCCTCGAAGCCCGGCGAGACACCGCCGGCCGGTGCCGGCAGCTGGCGGCCCTTGGAGGCGACTTTGCCAGAGAGATTGCCGTTCCAGCCCGGCGCGAAATAGCCCGGATCGAACTTGGCCAGCTGCGCGGTGACGTCCCACTGCAGCTCCGGCGTCCAGCCCACCTCGCCGGTAAGATCCAGCGAACCGCCCGGCGTTTTCGCCTGCACCTGCTTGAGCTGCGCGCGTTGATCGTTGCCGCGGCTATCGAACACCAGCGCGGCCTGCTGGCCGTCGCGTTGCAGCGTGGCGCGGCCGATCGCCGCCCAGGCCTTCAAGGTGCCGGCAATGCCCAGGCGCGCCTCTTGCAACTCCACCGGCACCAGCGGTGCATCCGGGGTGGCCGGGTCCGGCGTCGGGGTGAAGCGCAGGCCGCTGGCGTTGACGGCAAAGCGGAAACTCGGATTCTGGGTATCGCGGAAATCGGCGGTGCCGCGCAGCTGGGTGCGACCTTCGAAGGTGTCGATCACCAGCGGTTCGACGGTCAGTACCTGATCGGCCAGGCTGATATGCGACGGCTGCAGGGTGGCGCTCAACTCGCCCTGTGTGATGCTGCCCTGCAGGTCGGCCTTGCCGCCCTTGCCGGAGGCGGCCAGGTTCACTGCGATCGGCGTGGCCGGCGCGCTGGGCGCGCCATCGGCAGCCGGAATCAACAGCGAGGTGTCCAGCGCCTCGGTGACCGCCTTGAACGCCCAGGTCGGGTCGTCGCGGCCGGTGAACACCAGGCTGGCCTGCAGCGGTGCCGGCGCGCGGCCGGCGATGGCCACTTCCATCTTGTCCAGATCGCCGCGTGCGACCAGCCCCAGGCTGGCCGGCGTACGCCCGCGCGCGGCCGGCAGCACTGCGGTAGCGGTGAGATCGGCGTGGTAATCGTCGTTGGGAAGGTAGTCGCCATGCAGGCGGAAGTCGCCCATGTCGGTGTCGACCACCAGATCGCGCGTGCGCAGTTCGCCGGTGGCCACTTCCAGGCCGCCCTGCACGGTGTGCAGCACGATCATCGGCTGCCGCAGTTGGGTGATGCGCAGGTTCTGCACATCGATCTTGTCGGCCTGGATCGCCAGCGGCACGTTGATCTGCGGCAGCGACTCCGGCCAACTGGGCAAGGTGAACGGCTCGTCGCTCTTGCCGAGGTTCAAGGTGGCATTGCTCACCTGCACGGCATCCAGTTGCAGCTTGCGCCCCAGTAGCGGCCGCAGATCCGGCTCCAGGTACACGCGCTCGGCGGTGAAGTGGATGTCCTGGTACTTGAAATCGACGTTGCGCAAGGTCAACGGGCCCGCTACCGGGCCTTCGACGGTGCCGTAGGTAAAGCTGGCGCCCACCGGCAGGCGCGCCACCACCTGGGCCAGCAACACATCGCGCCCGGCCACGGTCTGCAGCAACCAATAGATCGCGATCAAGGCCAGCAGCACCAGCCCGAGCACGGTCAGGCCGGAGCCCACCCAGAAGCGGCGCCGGCGGTAGAAGCGCGCGCGGCGCGGCGCGGAGGGCGGCGTGGGTGTACTCACAGGTTGGCACCGATATCGATATACAGCTGGAACTGCGAGTCGGGGTCGTTCAGGCCGTGCGCGATATCCACGCGCACCGGCCCCACCGGCGAGCGCCAGCGCAGGCCGAAGCCGATACCGGTATGCCAGTCGGGCGTGTTGTCGAACGCGCTGCCGCTGTCGACGAACACCGCCCCGCCCCACGGCCCGCCCTTGAGGTAATGCTCGTACTCGGCACTGGCGGTGACCGCATTCTTGGCACCCAGTGCGAATTCGTCCGGCTTGGGCGTGCGCGGGCCGACTTCGCGGAATGCATAGCCGCGGATGCTGTTGGCGCCACCGGCGAAGAAGCGCAGGCTCGGCGGCATGGCGACCAGGTCGCTGGTCCAGGTGGTGCCGCCTTCGCCGCGCAGGATCACCCGCCCGTTGTCGCCGGCGCCCAGGAACCAGCGCAGCTGCCCATACAGCTGGCCGAAGTTGGTGTCCGAGCCCGCCCCCTCGGCGCCGCCACGGATGAACATCTGCGCCGACACGCCACTGCGCGGAAACAGGCGGTCGTCGACATTGACGTAGTTGGCCTGCAACTGCGGATAGATCAGGGTGGAGGTTTCGTATACCGCCCCTTCGAAGTCGTTGCCGCTGCTGAAGCGCCAGCGCTCGCGCAAGGCGTTGATGGACGCGATCGCGCTCCAGCGCTCGTTGATCTGGCCACTGCGGCTGCCGGTGAGCTTGACATTGCGCAGGTCGATGTACTCGGTCTGCTCGTCATACAACCGCGCCGAGGCGGTGTACCAGCCGTCGAGCCAGCGGAACGCGGGGACCCGGTAGCTGGTGGTCAGGCTCTTGCGGTTCTGCGCGTAGTCCAGCTGCGTATCCATCTTGTGGCCGCGCGAATTGACATAGCGCCGCTCCACCCCGCCGCGCACACCGGCGCCGCTCTCGCTGCCGTAGCTCAGGCCGGAGGTGTAGATGGTGCGCTTGGCGCGGGTGAGCTTGACGTCCACCGGCACGCGGCCATCGGCATCGGCCTCTTCGGGCTTGGGCTGGATGTCGATGCTGCTGAAGTAATCCAGCTTGGTCAGCGACTCGCGCAGCCGGTCCAGCTTGCCCTCGTGGTAGTAGCTGCCCTCGTCCCAGTACACCAGCGGGTCGAACAGCCCGTCGCGGAAGTAGTCGTAGTCGAAACGCACCTTGCCCATGTCGTAGCGGCGGCCGCTGTCCCAGTTCAGATCGATGTCGGCAGCGTGTTCGGCGCGCGTCACCGCCACCCGGCGCTGGGTGAAATCGGCATCGAAATAGCCACGCTCGGCCAGGCGCCGGGTGATGCGCACCTTGCTGGCCTCATATTGCGGATGACTGAAAACCTGGCCTTCGCGCGGTTCGAACTGCTTGAGATCTTGCCCCAGGTAGCGGTCCTGCTCGGCCCAGCCGGTGATGGAGATATGCGAGGTGCGCACCCGCACCGGCTCGCCGCGGTCCACCGTGATCACCACCGTGACCCGGTCGCCGTTGCGCGGCGCCGCCAGCTCGATGGTCGGCGAGTAGTAGCCGAACGGCTCCAGCGCCTCGCGCGTCTGTCGCTCGGCCTGGGCCAGCAGATATTCCAATCGCGACTCGCCCTGCTCCTTGCCCACGGCCTCATACAGAGACAGGGAGACCTCGATGTTCTCGATCATCTCGGCATCGTCGCCGTCGTCCAACCCCTTGATCTCGATCTTGTCGATGGTTGCCCGCGCCAGGGCCGGTCCAGCCAGGACGCACAGCAGCAGAAGAACGGGTCGAACCCGGAAGATGAATCGCATCGGCGCAGGATACCGGCAGGACCGCGAAGGTCTGTTAATGGGACGTCTAGGGGTCGAGAGTGCCATGTCGTCTGTCACGTGCGCATGCACACGCCTGCACAGGAGGCTCGCCGGATGAGAGGACAGCGCCGTAGGCTTTCCCGGGAATCGGCGGAGATAGCACCCGCGTACCGTCAGCCCGCACATGGCGCAGTGATGTGGCGTTGTCCCTTCTCCGCGGGTGAAGCGTCTGTGCCACGGGGTCGCACTACGGCAGCAACGCTGCAGCGCACCACTGATGATCGGTCAGGCGCTGTCGTCCCCAGCCGGCGCGTGACGGCAGCGGCACCGTCACGCGCATTGCCCGTCAGCTGGACAAGTGCTCGATGGCGGCCACGCTGCCGAGACGGTCGCCGAGCTTCTTGAGCAGGGCCAGGCGGTTGGCGCGCAGCTGCGGGTCTTCGGCATTGACCATCACGCCGTCGAAGAAGGCGTCCACCTGCGGGCGCAGGCGGGCCAGGCGGGCGAGCACGGCGACGTAGTCGTGGCGATGCAGCGCGTCGCCGGTGTCGCCTATCGCCGCTTCCACGGCTTCGGCCAGGGCTTCTTCGGCCGGTTCACGTAGCAGGCTGGTGTCGATGTCGCCGGGAATCTCGCCCTCGATCTTGCGCAGGATGTTGCGAATGCGCTTGTTGGCGGCGGCCAGGGCTTCGGCTTCGGGCAAGGTGGCGAAGATGCCGATGGCATCGATGCGGCGGTCGAAGTCGTAGAGGGAGCCGTGGGTCGCGCCCAGGTGCGCTCCCACGCTGGCCGGTGCAGGAGCGCCCTCGGGCGCGACCGAGAACAAGCCAGCGACTGCATTGAAATGCGTTGCGGGCACGCCTTTGTCCGCGTAGTAGCCGCGTAGGCGGTCGAGGATGAAGTCGAAGATTTCCCCCGCAAGCTGCGCGTGCTGCGTCGAGTCGATGTCAGCAATCGTTGCTTCGTTCGACAGCGTCGCTTTCTTGATCAGGCGATCCCATGGCAACAATTTGGAAGCAGTCACCAAAGTGGCCTTCAGATCCAACTCAAACCCGCTCTCAATCACCGTCCGCGCCAACCCCAACGCATTACGCCGCAGCGCAAACGGGTCCTTGTTGCCGGTCGGCTTCAGACCCGCCGCAAACCCACCGGCCAAGGTATCCAGACGCTCGGCGATTGCCAGCACTTTTCCCAATGGCGACAGTGCGATGTCATCGCCGGCAAAACGCGGCTGGTAGGCCTCGTCGATAGCCAGCGAAATCTCGCTGGGCTCACCAGCGGCCTTGGCGTAATGGCGGCCGGCGATGCCCTGCAATTCCGGAAACTCGTTGACCATGCGCGACTGCAGGTCGTTCTTGGCCAACGATGCAGCGCGGCGCGCCTGCACCGGATCGGCGCCCACTTGCGGCGCGATCGCCTCGGCCAGCGCCGCCACACGCGCGACCTTGTCGGCCACGCTGCCGAGCTTGGCCTGATACGTGACAGTGGCCAGGCCTGCGCCCATCGCTTCGAGGCCCTGCTTGAGGTCTTCGTCGAAGAAGAACTTGGCGTCGGCAAAGCGCGGGCGGATCACGCGCTCGTAGCCCTTGGCCACTTCGGCCACGTCCCTGGATTCGATATTGGCGATGCCGATGAACTGCTCGGTCAACTTGCCACCGTCATCCAGCACCGGGAAGAACTTCTGGTTGATCTCCATGGTCTCGATCAGCGCTTCCTGCGGCACCGCCAGGAAGTCACGCTCGAAACTGCACAGCACCGCCGACGGCCATTCGACCAGGTTGACCACCTGCTCCAGGTTGTCGTCGCTGATGCGCGCACTGCCACCGGCCTTCCTGGCGGCTGCTTCCACCTCTTCAACGATGCGGGAGCGGCGCGCGTCGGCGTCCACCAGCACATGCGCCGCACGTAGCGCGTCGATGTAGTCGCCCGGCGCGGCCAACGACACCGCGCCTTCATGCATGAAGCGGTGCCCACGCGTCACGCGATCGCCGCGCACACCCAGCAATTCGGCCGGAATCACCGCATTACCGAACAACAGCACCAGCCACTGCACCGGCCGCGCGAAGGCGTAGTCGTGCGCGCCCCAGCGCATCGGCTTGGGGATCGGCATGGCAGCGATGGCTTCGCGCAGGATGTCAGGCAACAGGTCGGCAGTGCGCGCGCCCGGCGTCACTGCGCGATGCACGAAACGCTCGCCCTTGGCATCGCTGGTGCGCTCCAGCGCGGTCCAGTCGATGCCGGCTTTTGCCGCAAATCCGGCCAGCGCCTTGGTCGGTTGGCCTTCGGCATCCAGCGCGATAGTGAGATACGGCCCAAGCACTTCGGAGCGCTGCTCCGGCTGCTCAGTGGCAACCCCCGGCAGCAGCACCGCCAGCCGGCGCGGCGTGGACAGCGGCTTCGCATCGCCACAGGTGACCGCAACGCCGCGCTTTTCCAGCCCGGCCAGCACACCGTCGAAGAAAGCCTGCGCCAGGCCCGGCAGCGCCTTGACCGGCAGCTCTTCGGTGCCCAGTTCGATCAGCAGGGGAAGTTGTTCGCTCATGTCAGGTGGACCTTTACGTGTTCCCTTCTCCCGTCGGGAGAAGGTGCCCCGAAGGGGCGGATGAGGTTACGGGCGAAGCTCTGTGGAGTTTGGGTGCATGAGGGCTACGCCCCGTACCCTCACCCCAACCCCTCTCCCGCAGGAGAGGGGCTTATTGCTTCCTTCTCCCCTTGGGAGAAGGTGCCCCGCAGGGGCGGATGAGGGTACGGGCGAAGCCTTGGGAGTTTGAGTGCATGAGGGCTGCGCCCCGTACCCTCACCCCAACCCCTCTCCCGGTGGGAGAGGGGCTCTCGTTACTTCTTCACCCCGGGGAACCCCAGCTTCTCGCGCTGCGCGTAATACGCCTGCGCCACGCCTTGCGCCAGCGCGCGCACGCGCAGGATGTAGCGCTGGCGCTCGGTGACGCTGATCGCGCGGCGTGCATCCAGCAGGTTGAACGCGTGGCTGGCCTTGGTCACCTGCTCATACGCCGGCAACGGCAGGCCGACCTCGACCAGGTGCCTGGCCTCGGCTTCGCAGGCATCGAAACGGTGAAACAGCTCGGCCACATTGGCGTGCTCGAAGTTGTAGGTGCTCTGCTCCACCTCGTTCTGGTGATACACATCGCCATACGTCACCGCCGCGCCGTCCGGGCCGTAGGTCCACACCAGGTCGTAGACGTTGTCGCAGCTCTGCAGATACATGCACAGCCGTTCCAGCCCGTAGGTGATCTCGCCCAGCACCGGCTTGCACTCCAGCCCGCCAGCCTGCTGGAAGTAGGTGAACTGGGTCACCTCCATACCGTTGAGCCAGACTTCCCAGCCCAGGCCCCAGGCACCGAGCGTGGGCGATTCCCAGTTGTCTTCGACAAAGCGCAGGTCGTGCACCAGCGGGTCGATGCCCAGCGCCTTGAGCGAGCCCAGGTACAGGTCCTGGATGTTGTCCGGGTTGGGCTTCATCGCCACCTGGTACTGGTAATAGCGCTGCAGGCGGTTGGGATTCTCGCCGTAGCGGCCATCGGTGGGACGGCGCGAAGGCTGCACATACGCCGCATTCCACGGCTCCGGTCCCAGCGCGCGCAGGAACGTGGCCGGGTGGAACGTGCCCGCGCCCACTTCCAGGTCCAACGGCTGGATCAGCACGCAGCCCTGGTCGGCCCAGTACTGGTTGAGGGTCTGGATCAGGCCTTGGAACGTGATTGGAACGCGGGGGGAATCGGACATGCAGCAAGGGCCGTGCGAAAGGGGTGCGCTAGTATACCGGCCCACCCGCAGCGCTTCGCCGCGGGCGATCGCGGCAGGGGACAACCAGCATGGAACAGCGGCGTACCGCCGATCCGGATAACGCAGTGGCACTGCTGCCGCGCGGCCGGCTGATGTTCGACTCGGTGGCCGCCGCGTTGCTGGCCGATGGCATGGTGGTGCCGCACGAACACGAGCGCGTGCAGTTCTCCGCGGCCGGCGCGCGCAACGCCAGCGACGTGCATCCGCTGGTGCTGCTGGCTAATCTGAAGTTGCATGCCGCGCAGCCACCGGCCGGTGAACTCGGGCTGGAACGGCTGACCGAATGGCTGGCCACCCGCACCGGCCTGCGTTACCTGCGTATCGACCCCACCCGCATCGATGTGGCCGCCGTCACTGGCGTGGTCTCGCACGCGTATGCGCGCCGCCACCGCATCCTGCCGCTGGCGCTGGATGCCGAACGGGTGCTGATCGCCACCAGCGAGCCGCTGGCGCTGGAATGGCTGGCCGACGTGCAGCACTTGAGCCGGCGCCGTATCGAGCTGGCGCTGATCAACCCGCTGGACCTGCATCGCTACACGATGGAGTTCTTCGGCGTGACCCAGTCGGTGCGCGGCGCGCGCGGCGATGCGCGCAGCACCGAGTCCAATGCGGGCCTGCCCAGCTTCGAGCAGCTGGTGGAACTGGGCCGCGCGGGCGACGTCAATGCCGACGATCACCACATCGTGCATATCGTCGACTGGCTGCTGCAATACGCCTACGAGCAGCGGGCCAGCGACATCCACCTGGAGCCGCGCCGCGAGGCCGGGCGCATGCGCTTCCGCATCGACGGGGTGCTGCACAAGGTGCTGGAAGTGCCGCCCTCGGTGATGACTGCGGTGGTCAGCCGCATCAAGGTGCTCGGCCGCATGGACCTGGCAGAGCGCCGCCGCCCGCAGGACGGCCGCATCAAGACCCGCTCGCCGGGCGGGCGCGAGGTGGAAATGCGGTTGTCGACGATGCCCACCGCGTTCGGCGAAAAATGCGTGATGCGTATCTTCGACCCGGATTCGGCATTCAAGAGCATCGAGCAGCTCGGCTTCAGCCCCGAAGAGGCCGCCGGCTGGAGCGCGCTGGTGGAACGGCCGCACGGCATCGTGCTGGTCACCGGCCCCACCGGTTCGGGCAAGACCACCACGCTGTATTCCACGCTCAAGCGCCTGGCCACGCCGGACGTGAACGTGTGCAGCGTGGAAGACCCGATCGAAATGATCGCGCCGGAATTCAACCAGATGCAGGTGCAGCAGAACATCGACCTGGATTTCGCCAGCGGCGTGCGCACGCTGCTGCGCCAGGACCCGGACATCATCATGATCGGCGAAATCCGCGACCTGGAAACCGCGCAGATGGCGGTGCAGGCTTCGCTGACCGGGCATCTGGTGCTGTCCACGCTGCACACCAACGATGCCGCCTCGGCGATCACGCGCCTGCTGGACCTGGGCGTACCGCACTACCTGGTGGCCTCCACGCTCAACGGCGTGCTCGCGCAGCGGCTGGTGCGCACCCTGTGCGTGCACTGCAAGCGCCCGCACACGCTCAGCGACGCCGACTGGGCGGCGATTCGCGAGCCGGGCGAAGCGCTGCCGGAACCACTCAACGTGCACGCACCGGTCGGCTGCCTGGAATGCCGCCGCACCGGCTATCTGGGCCGGGTGGGCCTGTACGAACTGTTGCCGGTCACTCCCCGCCTGCGCACCCTGATCCGCCCGGACACCGAATTGGCCAGCTTCAGCCACGCCGCCCGCGGCGAAGGCCTGCGTACGCTGCGGCGCACCGGGCTGGAAAAGGTCGCCGCCGGGCTGACCACGGTGGAAGAAGTGCTGTCGGTATTGCCGCCCCGGGAGTAGCCAAGCCACTTTGGCCGAGGGAGCGGCGAGGACCCCGCACCAGACAGTTGGACAGCGGTTTTATAGAAGCTGGGCATGGTGCGAAGACGGTGCGGCTTCGCGTTTGGGTGCTGCAAGCTGGCCGCGCCCAGTGATATAGCCAGCGAACGTCGCCTGTCGCATGTCGCCTGCACTGACACACCGACCATCTCCACCGTCCTTGCCCGCCCACCGTCGCGGGACCGTTGGCGGCATGGATGCCGCCACCGAGCTACATGGACGTACTTGCAGCGTGTCCCGCGATGGTGGGCGGGCAAGGGCCCTGCAGCAAAGGCGCAGCGTGGAGGGCGCGGCTTCGCGTCGAAATTCGGTCAACCCAGCCATGCCTCTCCCGTTCAAGCAGGCCACGGCATCCTCAGGCCGCGACGCGGCGAAACGCGCCGACAATCCAGTCGCGCCGCTATCTGCCGATATCGAGGGCATGTCACCGCCGTGGGTGATCCCGTCGACCCCGACTGGAGGGAATCAAGACATGTCATTCGGCAATGACGCGCAGGGCCCATCCGGGGGAGACGCTTGAAACAAAGCCGCCCCTGCCGCCTACAATCGGGCACATCTGTCGTGTCCGGATCTTCGCGCATGTCTGTTTTGCCGTTCCTGATCATCGAAACCGGGCAGCCCGTGCCGGAGATGAAGCGCTACGGCCGTTTTCCGCACTGGATTCGCGTGGCGGCGGGGCTGGCCGAGCATGAAACGGTGGCCATCGACGTCGCCAATGGCGATCCGCTGCCTGATCCGGCTGACTTTGCCGGCGTCATCGTCAGCGGCTCGGCCGCCTTCGTCACCGACCGCGCCGACTGGAGCGAACGCAGCGCCGGCTGGCTGCGCACCGCCGCGCACCAGGGCATGCCGTTGCTGGGCATCTGCTACGGGCATCAACTGCTGGCGCATGCGCTGGGTGGCGAGGTCGACTACAACCCGGCCGGGCGCGAGTCCGGCACGATCGCCCTGGAACTGCATCCGCCAGCCGGGCAGGACCCCTTGTTTGCAGGCCTGCCGGCGCAGTTTCCGGCCCATGCCACCCACCTGCAGACGGTGGTGCGCGCCCCGGACGGCGCCATCGTGCTGGCGCACTCGCGCCAGGACCGCTGCCATGCGTTCCGCTGGGGCCGGGCCACCTGGGGCGTGCAGTTCCACCCGGAGTTCGCCACCCACCACATGCGTGGCTACGTCCAGGCCCGCGCGGACTGCATTGCCCGCCACGGCCATTGCGCCCGCACCGTGGCCCGTGAGGTCACCGCCGCGCCGGTGGCCCGCAAGCTGCTGCGCCGGTTCGTGCACCACGCCCGCGGCCTGCAAACAGTGAACGCTCGTCCCGCCGCGCACACGTAAAAGCAGCGATAATCGCGTCACGCCGGATGGTCCGGCGCGCGTATCGATCCGGAATGGGAATGAGCGAAATTCGCAAGGTGCCGGCATCTGCCGGCGCAGAATGGCTGTTGACCGGTTTCTCGCTGTTGAAGCGGGCGCCGCTGGCGCTTGGCTCGCTGGGGGTGATCTGGAGTGTGGCCGCCTCGCTGGTGGTGTCGCTGTCGGTGCTGGTGCCGCTGCTCGGCCCGGCCCTGCAGTTCCTGCTGGTGCTGGCCGGCCCGCTGTTCATGGGCGGCCTGCTGTGGGCGATCCGCGAGGTGGACGAAGGCCGCGTCGCCAAACCGTCGCATCTGCTGCATGGCCTGCAGGACGGCCGCGCGCCGCATCTGCTGGTGTCGCTGCTGCCACAGCTGATCGCCGGCCTGCTGCTGGGTGTGCTGTTGTTGGCGATGATCGGCGCCAGCGGGCTGCAGCAGTTGTCCGAAGTGATGGTGAAGATCAACCAGATCAGCCAGTCCGGCGCCCAACCCGACCCGGTGCAGATCGAGCAGCTTGCCGCCAGCCTGCCGGCCGGGCGCATCCTGCTGTGGCTGCTGCTGACCATCGCCACCTTCGCGGCGATGACGCTGGCGCTGTTCGTGATGCCGCCGCAGGTGATGTTCGACCGCAGCACCGGCGGCCACGCACTGCGCGAAAGCCTGCGTGCCAGCCTGCACAACCTGCCGGCAATGCTGGTGTTCTTCGTGCTGGCTTTCATCGCCATCTTCGCGATCTATTTCGCGGTGATGATCGTGGCGCTGATCGTCGGCCTGGTCGCCGGCCAGACCGTGGCGATGTGGCTGGCCCAGCTACTGCTGATGGCGGTGCTGATGCCGGTGTTTGCCGGGTCGGTCTACGCGGCGTGGAAGCAGATGTTCACCCACGAAGGCGCCGCCGCCCAGCCGATCAAACCCTCACGGCCGGATGTGTTTGCGGCTTGATCTTGCGAGCCGTAGGAGCGCACCTGGGCGCGACGAAGCTTTCCCAGGAACGCCCGTCGCGCCCGGGTGCGCTCCTACGCAATTCGACCTGTCCGCGTGGTGTCAGTCTGTCCGATTGAGTTCCACGCGAACGGCCGTGATGCAGTCGGGTATGTCGCCGAACGGCAATGGATGCGCTGCAAACACGTTCTCGTAAATGATCACCTCTGCACCGGAGCGGGTTTCGCGAAGGTGTCCCACGCCGCTGAAGGACGTATTGGCATTCTCTCTCAAGGTGGCATTACGGCCGTGGAAGAAGTCACTCGCAGCGTTACCGCATGTATCGATGCGTACTGTCAGCTCGCCATACATCGCGCTGATGAAGTCGTGTCGTTCGGTGCCGAATAGCTGAAACGGATCGACGGTGTTGTAAATCAGCAACACCGTCGGCATGCCGGCACCGGCAGCCGCGCGTAGCTGCCCCCGCGCTTCGACAATCTTCTGGCGCACATGCCAACCGATCGTCCTGGACCACACGCCATCTGGATCGATTCCGCGATCACTCTCGATCTGCTTGATCTCCACCGCCACCAACGTGCTGCCAAGCCACACGTGATAGTCGGGGGTACGGCTGGATGTCTCGGCAATCCGCTGGCAGTACAGCCGATGATGCGCGCAGAATGTTTCAAACAACTGCTCTGATGTGGTTCTTTGCATTCCCAGATCAGCTCGCAGACCGAGCGCGAATTAGGCGCTCTTCGGCCCTACCGCACGCGAGGCAATGATGCCCAGCTCATACAGCAGGCACATCGGGATGGCCAGCATCAGCTGCGACACCACGTCCGGTGGGGTAAGCACGGCGGCCAGGATGAAGATGCCGACGATGGCGTAGCCGCGGCCTTCGCTGAGTTGCTTGGGGCTGACCCAGCCCAGCAGCACGAGGATCACCAGCGCCACCGGCAATTCGAAACTCGCACCGAAGGCGAAGAAGATCGCCAGCACGAAGTCCAGGTACGAATTGGCGTCCGGGGTAATGGCGATCACGTCCGGCTTGAACGTGGTCAGGAAGTGGAACACCGCCGGCAACACCAGGAAATACGCGAACGCGCAGCCGATGTAGAACAACGCCACCGCCGAGGCCAGCAGCGGAAATGCCAGCTTCTTTTCGCGCTGGTACAGCCCCGGCGCGACAAACGCCCAGGCCTGGTACAGCAGCCAGGGCACGCTGAAAAACACCGCCACGAAGAAGGTCAGCTTGAGCGGGGCGAAGAACGCGCCGGCCGGGTTCATCGCGATCATGGTCTGCCCCAGCGGCAGCTGCGAGATCAGCGGCGCGGCCAGCCAGGAATAGATCGCCCGCGAGAACGGCAACAGCACCAGCAGCACCGCACCCAAGCCGATCAGGGCACGCACCAGGCGGGCGCGCAATTCGACCAGGTGCTCGATCAGACTGCTTTCGGCCTGTGCGTCGTCGAACAGGCTCACGGGTGCTTCTCCTGAATCCTGGCCGGGTCGGCCGGGGTTGGTGCGGTGGACACGTGCAGCGTGCCCGGCTCGACAGGCGGTGCGGCGGCCAGGCCCTGCGCAGGCGCGCTGGTGAGATGCGCTGCATGCGGTGCCGGTACCACGGGGTCATGCGGCGCCGGCACGACTGCCTGGTGGGGCGCCGGCGCAATGGGCTGTGCCTGTGCAATCACCGGCGCTGCCGCCGCCGGTGCGGCGATGGCAGCACCTGAGGCAGGCCCAGCAACCGGCTCGGCATCGGCGCCGGTCGACAGATCCGCATGCGCCAGCTCCAGTGGCGTGGCCACCGGCGTTGCGCTGCTGCGGATATCGATATCGCGGCCCACGTCGTCGTGCAGTGCGCGTGCACCCTGCTCCACCAGCTGCTGCTTGTGACGCAGCTGGTCTTCGGCTTCGCGCAGCGAGGCCTGCACGTCCTGCAGGCTGCGCTTGAGCTCCTCGGCTTCCAGCTCGCGTTCGAGTTCCTGCTTGACCGAATCCCACTGCGCGCGCGCGCGGCGCACCCACAGTCCGGCAAATCGGGCCGCCTTGGGCAGGCGCTCGGGACCGAGCACCACCAGGGCGACGATCGCAATCAGCGTCAGTTCGCCAACACCTATGTCAAACACCGACGCTGCTCCGGATCAGCGCGCGTCGCGGTCGCGTTCGGCCTGCGCCTCACGCGCCTGCTCGGCAGTGCGGGAGTCGTCACCGAGCTTGCCGGCCGGCTTATCGTCGTCGTGCATGCCTTTCTTGAATTCCTTGACCGCGCTGCCGAGGTCCTTGGCACCGCTGGTGAGCCGCTTGGTACCGAACACCAGCAACACGATCACCAGCACGATCAGCCAGTGCCAAATGCTGAAACCGCCCATGATCTGCTCGCTTGCTGAAAAGAAGGAAGGCGCAGGATACCCCAGCGCACCGTGCAGGGGGATGACAACGCCTCAGCGGTTACCGTCTAGTGATTCGGTGCGGATTTCACCATCGGACACCGGCTGGAACCCCTGCTGCGGCGGCGGGGTGGTGCTGGGCTGCATCGGCACCGTGCTGGCTTCGTTGGCAGGCGGCGGCGGTGCGGATTGCGCCGCCGGGGCCGCGCCTGGCGCCCGCGGCGGCACCGGTGCGGTGTCGTCGTCGCCATCGCTGGTGCGGTTGGCGCGTGCGGTGTAGGTGACCTCCTCCAGACGGTCGCGGAAAGCGATCACGTCGGTGGACGGGCGCTCGTTGGTGCGGCCTTCGAAGATCATCCGTGGGGTGGCACCCCCGCCATAGGCGTTGAGGTCGGCGGCATCGTCGATCTGCAGCACCGCGCCGTCCAGCGCCACGCCGGCAAACAGCCCGCGTGCGCGCGACCACGACCAGATCTCGGCCTTGAGCTGGCCGTCGGTGGCGGCCGCGGCGTTCCGGCCGACCGGACCTGCAGCCACGCCGGCATCCGCGCCGAGGGTGAACTTGCCGTTGACGATGTTGTCCAGGCTGCGGTCGTTGCGGAACACCAGCACCACGTCAGACGACTGCACGCCGGCCTGGAAGCCGATGCTGCCGCCGGTGAGCTTGACGAATACCGGCTGCGACCAGCTGCCGTCGGCGTTCTTCATCGACATCAGGCCGTGGCCGCGACGGCCGCCGATCACCAGCCCGGCCTTGAGCGTGTCGGGGATGACCACGATGGCGCGCGCCTCGTCGAGCAGTTTGTCCGGAATGGACTGCTCGGGAATCTTCATGATCTCGTTGAGCACCCGCACCGCATTACGTGCGCGCTGGTCTTCTTCCGGGCCGGCCACGGCATGGCCGGCGGCGAAGGTCAGCGACAACAACAGGGCCAGGCGCGACAAACGAGGCATGACAAGCTCCAGGGGACGATGCGTCAAAGATAGCAATGCCGCGACGTTAGTGGTGGCGCAATGAATCGGTGGTGAGCGCAACCGGCTGCAAGACGCGGCCGATCGCCGTCATTGGTGCAGTGTTCTCGGCAGTGCTGCCCGGCTCTGCCAGAATGGCCCGCATGAACACCACTCCCGATACCGCCCTGCTGGTCGTCAACCTCGGCACCCCCGAATCGCCGACCGCCCCGGCCGTGCGCCGCTACCTGGCCGAGTTCCTCAGCGACCGCCGCGTGGTCGCCATTCCGCCGCTGTTCTGGAAACCGCTGCTGTACGGAGTGATCCTGCCCGTCCGCGGGCCCAAGTCGGCCGAAAAATACGCCAAGGTGTGGTTACCCGATGGCTCGCCGCTGGCGGTGTATACCCGCCGCCTGGCCGATGGCCTGAAACAGGCGCTGCCCGACTGGCACGTCGAGTGGGCGATGCGCTACGGCGAGCCGGCATTGCGC
Organism: Xanthomonas sp. WHRI 6106; assembly: GCF_040202405.1. NCBI lineage: Bacteria > Pseudomonadati > Pseudomonadota > Gammaproteobacteria > Lysobacterales > Lysobacteraceae > Xanthomonas > Xanthomonas sp. WHRI 6106. The sequence goes on from NZ_JBEGFC010000014.1 coordinate 58,849, forward strand.
AAGACGCTCGATGCCCTGCGCGCGCGCGGCATCCGGCGCATCGTGGTGTTGCCGCTGTATCCGCAGTACTCCACCACCACCACCGCCTCGATCCAGGACGTGGTGGATGCGTGGCGCCCGAGCGCGCCGGAGATCGCGGTCGAGGTGATCCAGGACTATTGCGAGGACGCCGGCTGGGTGGCGGCGATCGCCGACTCCATCCGCGCGCACTGGCAGGTCCATGGGCGCAGCGAGAAGCTGATGTTCTCCTTCCACGGCCTGCCGCAACGGGTGGCCAATGCCGGCGACCCGTACCCGCAGCAATGCGAGCGCAGTGCGCAGGCGATCGTGGCGGCGCTGGGCCTGGGCGCGGACGAATGGCAGATGGGCTACCAGTCGCGCTTCGGCGCCGAACGCTGGTTGCAGCCGTATGCCGAACCGACCTTGTGGGCATTGGCCGAGAGCGGCGTGCGCAGCTTCGATCTGGTGTGCCCGGGCTTTGCCACCGACTGCCTGGAAACGCTGGAGGAAGTGGCATTGGGCTTTGCCGAAACGCTGGCCGAACGCGGCGCCACGCTCAGCTATATCCCCTGCCTCAATGCCAGCGATGCGCACGCGCAGGCACTGGCTGCACTGGCGCGTCGCGCGTGAGGTTGGAGCCGTTTGCGTGCGAGCTGGCCATCGGTCGTATCACCGGGTTGCGCAGCACCGAGCGCGGGCCGCGCCGGGTGCTGGCCCTGCATGGCTGGCTCGATAACGCGGCCAGCTTCGTACCGCTGAGCACGCATCTGCACGCGCAGGCGCTGGATCTGGTGGTGCTGGATCTGCCCGGCCATGGTCATAGCACGTGGCTGCCGGTGGGCGCCGAGTACACGCTCAGCAGCGCGATCCACAACCTGTTGCAGGTGGCCGATGCGCTGGGCTGGGACCGCTTCACGTTGTTGGGCCATTCGCTCGGTGGCGGCGTTGCCAGCCTGATGGCCGCTGCCGCGCCGGAGCGCATCGAGGCGCTGCTGGTCATCGAGGCGCTGGGCGCCCTGGCCGAGCCGGTGGAGAGCACGGCCGAACGATTGCGCGACTCGGTGCGTTCGACGCGCACCCTGGCGCAGCGGCCGCTGCGGGTGTTCGCCTCGATGGAGGCCCCGGTGCGCGCACGCATGATGGCCAACCAGCTCACCGAGCCGGCTGCACGGTTGCTGGTAGAGCGCGGCCTGCGCGCGGTGGAAGGCGGCTACAGCTGGTGCACCGACCCGCGCCTGACCCTGCCCACCGCCATCCGCATGACCGAGGCGCAGATCGACGCGGTGCTGGCCTCCATCGCGTGCCCCACCCAGGCCATCTTCGCCACGCCGGCGCAGCCGTATTTTTCCGATGCGCTGCGCGATCACCGCGTGGCGATGGTGCCCGACGCGCGTCTGACGCTGCTGCCGGGCACGCACCATCTGCATATGGAAACCCCGGCACCGGTGGCGGCGGTGATCAATGGGTTTCTTGCGGATCTGCCGCAACCGCAGAGGTGATGCAGGCAGCTGCAAGGAGCGTGATGCGTCATGCGGCGCGTGGGGATTGCAATTGAGTGCTTCGACCGGTGGGATGCGCCCTGGACGTTTGGCGGTGCGGTTCGTGCCGACCCAACGCTTGGGGCGGACGATCGTGCGTTGTTCGAACAGGTCTGGTCGACAGCTTGCAACGCACGTCATTGGACAACGGCCCGCTCCTCGGACGCAGGCGTTGCCATGGCCGAGCGCGCCCTGGCGCAGCAGTTTGCCTGGCTATCACCGCTGGCCCGAAGGCACCTCGCCTGGGCTGCAGCGTACGAATGGCGCTAGCGGCCTTGCCGCGCGCCAAGGCAGACCGCGCAGTGGCTTTGCATCGCTGTTGATTGGACTTAGCGCGAACGGATCAGCGCGAGCGCTGCGCACCTGGCAGACGGGCATCGCTGCGGCCTTGCATCAGGCGACCTGCAACAACCGCCGCAGCTGCGCCTTGAGCTGGCGGCCGTGTTCGTGAAAGTAGCTGCGTTCGTCGCGCCAGGTGGGGAAGCGCCGTTCCACTTCGGCCCAGAAGGCCGGCGAATGATTGGCCTGCAGCAGGTGGCAGAGCTCGTGCACCAGCACGTATTCGAACGCGGACGGGCGGCCGAGCACCAGTGCCAGGTCCAGTGCCATCGAGCCATCCGGGGCGAGCGAGCCCCACTGCGAGGACATCACCTTCAAACGCAACCGTGCCGGTGCGCGCGGCAGGCCGGGGAGATAGGTGGGCAACCAGCGGCCGACATCGGCGCGGGCCTGCGCTTCGTAGAATTCCTTCAGTGTGCGACGTAGACCGGCATCGCCCAGGCGGGTGGGCACATAGAACTGCGCACCTGCATCGGTGATGTCGATGCGCGCGTAGCGGCCGTCGTGCCAGCTCAACGGCAGCAGCGCCCCGCGCAAGGGCAGCAGCCCCGGCACCCCGCGCTCCAGCGCAGGAAAGGCATCGACCTGCTGGTAGCGCGACAGCTGCGTGCTCAGCCAATCCAGGTGCGCATGCAGGAAGCGCTCGCCGGACACCAGGCTTGCACGCAGCGGCAAGGTCAACCGCGCGCCGCGCTCGTCGACGCTGAGTTTGATGCGGCGCGCGCGCGGATCGCGGACGCGCAGCACGTCGATGTCGCGGCCGTCCAGCTGCACGCGCACGCAGTCGCGTTCGACAACCTGCGACGGCGGCGCAATCAGGCGGCGGACGGGTTTGAACATGGGCACAGGATAGCGCTGCGATGTGTCAGGTGGTGAGACGGCGCACGTGATGCATTCGATGTTGGCGCGACTTAGAGCGACTCACCAGACGACCATGCCCACTGGCAGATGGGCGCAGCCGAATTGGGTGGACATGCGGCCTGGCTGCATGGCCCTGCCCTCGACCTCCGCAGGACGCACCGACGATACGTCTTCAAGAAAGCAGCCGACCAACGCTCCGGTGCGGTGTCCTCGCCGCTTGCGGGAGCATTGGCGGCGTGGATGCGATCAACGAGCCGTCATGGACGGGTTTTACGGCGTTTCCCGTGAGCGGTAAGGCGCCGCGCCCTCGACGTCTTTGCGTTTGCTGCAAGGCCCTTGCCCGCCCACCATCGCAGGACACGCCGTGAATCCGTCCCTGGAGGCTCTGGCGCGGCATCCATGCCGCTCAAGGTCCCGCGACGGTGAGCGCGCAAGGACCAGTCGAGTTGGTCGGTGCGCAGAGTCTTCAAAAAGCGATTAAATAACTGGCGACGCGGTGTCTTTGCTCTTCAACAAACCACTAGCCAACTGTCTGGTGCGGTGTCCTCGCCGCTTGCGGGACCGTTGGCGGCATGGATGCCGCCACCGAGCCCCCATGGACGGGTTAACGGCGTGTCCCGCGAGCGGTGACGGCACCGCGCACTCGACCGAGGCTGCGCGTTTGCTGCAGGGTCCTTGCCCGCCCACCATCGCGGGACACGCTGCAAGTACGTCCTTGTAAGCTCTGGCGCGGCATCCATGCCGCTCAAGGTCCCGCGACGGTGGGCGGGCAAGGACCAGTGGAGATGGTCGGTGCGCATGGATATGAACCAGCGGCCAGCAAGCTGCGACGCGGTGTCTTTGCTTTTCAACAAAACCACCAGCCAACTGTCTGGCGTGGTGTTCTCGCCGATTGCGGGACCGTTGGCGGCATGGATGCCGCCACCGAGCCCCATGGACGGGTTGAAGGCGTGTCCCGCGAGCGGTGAGGGCGCCGCGCACTCGACTCACCGCGCTTTTGACGCACGCATCGACTCGCGCCTGCCAATGCCGCCACAGGTCGAAACCCGGTTACTCCGCCTTGCTGAGCTTCAGCGCGGTTTCCAGCAAGAGGAACAGCCGGCGGATTTCGGCGCTCATCAGCGCAAAGCGTGCGTCGAGTTCGGCGCGCGCGCCGTCGTCTTCGCTGTGCTCGAGCTGATCCAGCGCGCCGTCGAGGAACTTGAGCTTGCGGATCACCAGGTCGTCGCCGAGCACGAAGGAGAGGTTGTCATCCAGCACCAGCGCCAGCTTGGTGACCTGCTTGCCGGCTTCCAGGTGCTTGTCGATCTCGTCGCCGCGCAGTTCCTGATGCTGGCACTTGACCACCGCGCCGCCTTCGATCGGGTCCTTCATTTCGCATTCTTCGCCCAGGCTCAGGCCTTCGGGCAAGGGCTCGCCGGCGATCCAGCCGGTGAGGATGGCGCGCGGGGCGACTTCGGCGTTGAGCGGCAGCGCCGGGAAGCTGCCGAGCGCGCCGCGGATCTCGCTCATCACGTTCTCGCCGCTCTTGCGGCTGGAGGTGTTGACCGCGATGTAGCCATGCTGCAGATCCAGGATGGCGTCGGTGCGCGAGCTCTTGACGAAGGCGCGCGGCAGCAGCTCATGGATCAGGTCGTCCTTGAGGCGCTTGCGGGCCTTGCCGCCGGGGCGACGGCCTTCCTTTTCCTCGATCTCGGCGACCTTGCGCTCGAGCAGATCGTTGACCACGGCGCCGGGCAGGATCTTGTCCTCGCCACCGACGGTGAGCCACAGGAAGTCTTCCAGGCGGTGCGAAAGCACTTCCTGCTCATCGCGGCCGAACGGCGAGATGAAACCGCGCGAGTTCATTTCCAGTGGGCCGACCGGCTTGAGCTGCACTGGCGGCAGCAGCGTTTCGATTTCGGAAAAATCCAGCGTGGTCGGGAAACGGAATAAAGTGAGATTGCGAAAGAACATGCGTAAGACCGAAGAAGACAAACGTGGAGGTGGGAGACCGACGGCGACCGGGCGGGCGCGTCAGTCGCTGTTGTGTGGGCCGTCGCCGGCGGCCAGCCAAGCGCCGCTGGCGTCGGGCACGGCCGCGGCGGCCCCGGGCGCGCGGCCCAGGCTCAGGAAATCGAACAGGCGATGGTCGGCCAGTTGCTCGGGGCGCACATCGCCCAGCGCGCGCGCGATCTGATCGACCCGCCCGGGTTGCTCGCGATCCCATTGTTGCAACATGCGGCCGACCTGCTGGCGCTGCAGGTTTTCCTGGCTGCCGCACAGGTTGCAGGGAATGATCGGAAACTGCCGCGCCTGCGCGTAGTCGGCGATGTCGGCCTCGCGCGCATAGGCCAACGGGCGGATCACCACATGCGCGCCGTCGTCGCTGCGCAACTTGGGCGCCATCGCCGCCAGGCGTGCGTGGTGGAACAGGTTCATGAAAAACGTGGCGACGATGTCGTCGCGGTGATGGCCGAGCGCAATCTTGGTCACGCCATGTGCCTGCGCGTAGGCATACAGCGCGCCACGGCGCAGCCGCGAGCACAGCGAACACATGGTCTTGCCGGCCGGAATCACCCGGCTGACCACCGAGTAGGTGTCCTGCTCAATGATGTCGAACGGCACCCCTAGCGCGCGCAGATAGGTGGGCAGCACGTGGGCAGGGAAATCCGGCTGTTTCTGGTCCAGGTTGACTGCCACCAGCGTGAACGGCACCGGCGCCTTGCGCTGCAGGTGCAGCAGCATGTCCAGCAGGGTGTAGCTGTCCTTGCCGCCGGACAGGCACACCATGACCCTGTCGCCGGCTTCGATCATGCCGAAGTCGGCAATCGCCTGGCCCACCTGGCGTTGCAGGCGCTTGCCCAGGCGCAGCTGTTCGGACATCGGCCGCTGGCGCGGGTTGCGCGGCGCGGGGTCGGCCAGGGGTTGCGGCAGCGGCAGGACAGCGGTCATAAGCCCGCCATTGTAGCTGCCGGGGGGATTGGGATTGGGTCGTGAGGCCAGGGTGGCTGCCCCCATCCGCCCTTCGGGCACCTTCCCCCGTAAACGGGGGAAGGGAGCAAGCCCTTGTTTGTGGCGAGCGCCTCCCACCCAGCGCTCTCCTGCCGGCCCTCTCCCAGCAGCTCCCTACACCCCGGCGCATCCCTCACCCCGGCGCCTCCCTCTCGTGGCCATTCCCTCTCGTGGCAGCTCCCTCTCCTGGCAACTCCCTCGCCCCCCGGCAGCTCCCTCTCCTGGTGATCCCTCGCCCGGCGGTTCCTTCTCCTGGCGATTCCCTTTCGTGGCAGCTTCCTCTCCCCCCAGCAGCTCCCTCGCCCGGCAGTTCCCTCTCCCGCATGCGGGAGAGGGTGCCCGAAGGGCGGGTGAGGGCCGCACGCCCCCGGCCCGCCCACTACCGGCCATCACCACACCTGGCCGCCACGCCACACTGCGTATCTCGCAGCGCAGCAAGCCTTTCGGCGCCGGGCTGGGTAAAGTCGGGCAGACCGCTTCACTCGGAATCGGCATGGAATCTCCAGCTTCGCTCCATCGCGCGGCTTTTTTCGGTCGCAATTGTGGTAGCGCTAACATTTTGCGTGGTGTGGGTCAGATCTTGCGCGCGCAGTCCCCGTTGGTGCCGACCGCGCGCGCTGTTGGCGCAGCGGCGGTGCACATGGGCGTCCCCCGCGCTGCGCGACTGGCCACTCGTTTGCAACACCCTTGCCTTCCCTCGCCTCCTTGCAGGAGTTCCACCCCATGAGCAACACCGTTTTCATCGGCGCCAAAGAGTATTTCCCCGGCATCGGCAAGATCGGCTTCGAAGGCCGCGACTCCGACAACCCGCTCGCGTTCAAGGTCTATGACGCCAACAAGAAGATCGGCGACAAGACCATGGCCGAGCACCTGCGCTTTGCCGTGGCCTACTGGCACAGTTTCTGCGGCAACGGCGCCGATCCGTTCGGCCCGGGCACGCGTGCGTATCCGTGGGATATCGGCAACAGCGCGCTCGATCGTGCCGAGGCCAAGGCCGATGCCGCGTTCGAATTCTTCACCAAGCTCGGCGTGCCGTATTACTGCTTCCACGATATCGACCTGTCGCCGGACGCCGACGATATCGGCGAGTACGAAAGCAACCTCAAGCACATGGTGGGCATCGCCAAGCAGCGCCAGGCCGACACCGGCATCAAGCTGCTGTGGGGCACCGCCAACCTGTTCTCGCACCCGCGCTACATGAATGGTGCATCCACTAACCCAGACTTCAACGTGGTGGCGCGTGCCGCGGTGCAGGTCAAGGCGGCGATCGATGCCACGGTGGAGCTGGGCGGCGAAAACTACGTGTTCTGGGGCGGCCGCGAAGGCTATGCCTGCCTGCACAACACGCAGATGAAGCGCGAGCAGGACAACATGGCGCGCTTCCTCACCCTGGCACGCGACTACGGCCGCGCGATCGGCTTCACCGGCAACTTCCTGATCGAGCCCAAGCCCATGGAGCCGATGAAGCACCAGTACGACTTCGACAGCGCCACGGTGATCGGCTTCCTGCGTCAGCATGGCCTGGACCAGGATTTCAAGCTCAATATCGAGGCCAACCACGCCACCCTGTCCGGTCACAGCTTCGAGCACGATCTGCAGGTTGCCAGTGACGCCGGCCTGCTCGGCAGCATCGATGCCAACCGCGGCAACCCGCAGAACGGCTGGGACACCGACCAGTTCCCGACCGACCTGTACGACACCGTCGGCGCGATGCTGGTGGTGCTGCGCCAGGGCGGGCTGGCACCGGGTGGCCTGAATTTCGACGCCAAAGTGCGCCGCGAGTCGTCCGACCCGCAAGATCTGTTCCTGGCGCACATCGGTGGCATGGACGCGTTTGCACGCGGGCTGGAAGTGGCCAATGCGCTGCTGACGTCTTCGCCGCTGGAGACCTGGCGCGCCGAGCGTTACGCCAGCTTCGACAGCGGCGCCGGTGCCGACTTTGCCAACGGCACCAGCACGCTGGCAGATCTGGCCAAGTACGCCGCCGGCAATGCGCCCAAGCAGATCAGCGGCCGTCAGGAAGCCTACGAAAACCTGATCAATCAGTATCTGATCCGGTGAACGTTGCCACGCGCGCGGCGTGGGACGCGGCGTGGATGGGACACCCCGCCTGCATTGCCCTGGCGGCAATGCAGGCGATGCAGCCACGCATCCAGATCGACGCCAGCGTGGCGCGTACTACGCAGGGGACATCACGCCGGCCACCGCAGGGACGCACAGGACATGCACAACCCGTCGGCGACTGCGCCCGTACTGCGGCCGCGCCGTCGCTCCTCTTACTCGGCCGGATCGAAAGGTGTCGGTGCGGCCACCGAATCCCGCTTGACCAGCAGGTGCGCGACCACATGATCGACCATCTTCGCCGTGCGCTCCTTGGCACGTATCGTCTTCAACAGGATGTCCAGCGCGGCATCGGCCATGGCGGCGATGGGTTGCTGCACGGTGGTGAGTTCGGGCCATACCGCCGTGGCGGCAGAGGTGTCGTCGAAGCCCACTACCGACAGGTCGCGCGGCACATCCAGCCCACGGCGGTGCGCGACCGAGATGGCCGCGGCTGCCATGTCGTCGTTGCTGGCGAAGATGGCACTGGGGCGGCGTTTGCGTGCCAGCAGTTTTTCGGCGGCGACCAGGCCGGATTTGTAGGTGTAGTCGCCCGGTTGCACCAGATGTCGATCCAGGCGCAAACCGGCATCGGACAACGCGGCCTGAAACCCTTCGAAGCGTCGCGTGCTGGCCGACAGATTCGGATGCCCGGCGATATAGCCGATGCGCGTATGCCCCTGTGCGATGAGATGCTCGGTGATCTCCTTGGCGGCGGCGAATTCATCGATCCGCACGCAGGCCACATCGGGGCTGAAGTGATTGGAGGCGATCGCTACCACCGGCACCTTGGCGCGCACCAGCTCCAGCACCGCGGCCCTGGACTCGCACAACGGCGGCGGCAGGATCACGCCGGCCACGCCCTTGGCAAGCTTGCGTGCGGCACGGCGCTCGGCATCGGCATCCAGGTCGTCCCAGCAGTCGATCACCAGCTGGATCGAGGTCCGCGAGGCCACGCGCAACACACCCAGCAACAGCTCGCGCAAATACGCGCCGCTGGGATCGCTGTAGATCAACGCGATGCGGGTGCTCTGTGCAGCGGCCAGCGCACTGGCAGCGAGATTGGGCGTGTAACCGAGCTTGTCGACCGCGCGCATCACCCGCTCGCGGGTGGCATCGCGGACACTGCCGTTGTTGTTGACCACACGCGAGACCGTCATCGGCGACACCTTCGCCAGCGCCGCCACCTCGTCGATGGTGGTCGCGCGACTGGTGCGGCGGACCGACTTCCTGATCTTCTCCAAGCGTGGCCTCTTCAGGTGACTGCGACAGCGGGCGGATGCTCGCGTGCTGCTGCCGGTACACGCGCGGCAGCCCGACATGGCGCGATGCAAGCCATGGTACCGGGAAGCAGACAGAGCGGCGAGATGCACTCACGCGCCTGCAGCCTGCAGGAGCGCGCCGCATGAGCGCATGCCGGATGGGCCGCGCGCGCGCGCGCGGGCATGCGCTGGCGCTGCTGTGGCTGGCACTGCTGGGTGCCGTGTTGGTACCGGTCGCCCCCGTGCATGCCGAAGATGGCTACGAGTTATGGTTGCGCTACCACACCCTGGGCAATGCCGCGCAGCTACGCCAGCACGCAAACACCCTGGTGGTGGCCGGTGATTCGCCTACGCTACGGGCCGCGCGGGAAGAACTGCAACGCGGTGTACAGGGGCTACTGGGCACCGCGCTACCCACCACCGCGACCGTCACCGCCGATGGCAGCATCCTGCTGGGCGCCGCGACCGCCCCGCAGCTGACGGCATTGAAGCTGAAAACCGATGGCCTGGGCCGCGAGGGCTATCTGATCCGCACGGTCAGCGTCGATGGGCGTCGCAGCACGGCCATCGTGGGCGGCAGCGATGTCGGCGCGTTATATGGCGCGTTTCACTTCCTGCGCCTGCTGCAGACCGGCCAACCGCTCAGTGCGCTGGATGTGCGCGAGGCGCCGCGCCTGCAGCTGCGCATGCTCAATCATTGGGACAATCTCGATGGCGTGGTGGAGCGTGGCTATGCCGGCGCCTCGTTGTGGAACTGGCAAACCTTGCCCGGCTATCTGGACCCGCGTTACACCGACTATGCGCGCGCCAATGCCTCGTTGGGCATCAATGGAACCGTGCTCAACAATGTCAACGCCAAGGCGTGGAGTCTCACGCCGCAGTACCTGGACAAGGCCGCGGCACTGGCGCAGGTGTTTCGTCCCTATGGCATTCGGGTGTTTCTCAGTGCGCGCTTCAGTGCGCCGATCGAGATCGGTGGTCTGAAAACTGCCGACCCACTGGACCCGCAAGTGCAGCGCTGGTGGCGCAACAAGGCCGACGAAATCTATGCGCGCATCCCGGATTTTGGCGGGTTTCTGGTCAAGGCCAATTCCGAAGGCCAGCCCGGCCCGCAGGATTACGGACGCAGCCATGCCGATGGCGCAAACCTGCTGGCCGATGCGCTGGCGCCGCATGGCGGGGTGGTGATGTGGCGGGCCTTCGTCTATTCGCATGAGCAGCCGGACGACCGCGCCAAACAGGCGTACAGCGAATTCGTGCCGCTGGATGGCGCCTTCCGCGACAACGTGATCGTGCAGGTGAAAAACGGCGCCATCGACTTCCAGCCACGTGAGCCGTTTCACCCGTTGTTCGGTGCGATGCGCAAGACACCATTGATGCCGGAGTTTCAGATCACCAAGGAATACCTTGGCTTTTCCACGCATCTGGCCTATCTGGGCCCGCTATTTTCCGAGACCTTGCAAGCCGACACCTATGCGCGCGGCAAGGGCTCGACCGTTGCAAAGACCGTGGATGGCAGCTTGTTCGTCGATGGCAAACGCACGCGGCTGACCGGCATTGCCGGCGTGGCCAATATCGGTGCCGACCGCAACTGGAGCGGCTCGATCTTCGATCAGGCCAACTGGTACGCATACGGGCGGTTGGCGTGGGACCCGCAGCTGTCGCCGCAGGCCATTGCGCAGGAATGGGCGCGCATGACGTTTTCCAACGATCCGGCCGTGGTCGAACCGGTGGTCGGCATGCTGCTGCGCTCGCGCGAGGCGGTGGTGGACTACATGACCCCGCTCGGGCTGCATCACCTGATGGGGCGCGGCCACCATTACGGCCCGGCACCGTGGGATGCCGGCAGCGAGCGTCCGGATTGGGACCCGGTGTATTACCACCGCGCCGACCGCAACGGGATCGGCTTCGATCGCAGCGCCAGCGGCAGCAATGCCGTTGCGCAATATGCGCCGCCAGTCGCACGCGTGTTCGGCGATGTGCAGCGCGTGCCCGAGGCCTTGCTGCTGTGGTTCCATCATGTGCCGTGGGATCACCGCATGGCCTCCGGCAGGCCACTGTGGGACGAGCTGGTCTGGCGTTACGACCATGGCGTGGCCGAGGTGGCTGCGATGCGCACGACCTGGCGAGGCCTCGCCGGCAAGATCGATGCACAGCGCTACCAGCAGGTCGCCGATTTCTTGGCGATCCAGCAGGGTGAGGCGCAGTGGTGGCGCGATGCCAGCATTGCCTATTTCCAGAGCGTGTCCGGCCGCCCGCTGCCTGCCGGCGTGGCGCCGCCAGCGCATCCGTTGGCGTATTACCAGGCACTGACATTTCCGTACGCACCGGGGAATCCGAAGTGAGCGCATGCCGGCTGAAGGTGTTGGTCGCCGCGCTATCGGCGTTGCTGCTGCCGCGGTTGGTAAGCGCTGCAGATGCATCGCTGCTGCATCCGGTGTTCCAGGACCATGCGGTGCTACAGCGCGATGCGCCGATCCGCGTGTGGGGCGATGCGGCGCCGGGCGCACGTGTCACGGTGCAACTGGAGACGGCGCAGGTGCAGGTTCGCGCAGACCGGCAAGGGCATTGGCAGGCACGCCTGCCCGCGCATGCGGCCGGCGGCCCGTATCGCCTGACAGCCAGCACTGCCGACGGTGCGATGCAGCAGATCGATGATGTACTGATCGGCGATGTGTGGCTGTGTTCGGGGCAATCGAACATGGAGCTGCAGGTGCACCGCACGCTGGATGCACGCAGCGAGATTGCCGACGCCGACCACCCCAGCATCCGCATGTTCAAGGTGCCCGCGCAATCCAGCCCAACCCCGCAACGCGGCTTCGGTGGCGTCGCAACGTGGCAGCGCACCACGCCGGAGACGGTGAAGGAGTTTTCGGCCGCGTGTTACTACTTCGCGCGTGAGTTGCAGAAGACCGTGGACGTGCCGATGGGCTTGATCAACGCCTCATGGGGCGGCTCGCAACTGCAGGCCTGGATCGGCGACGCGCCGCTGCGTGCGGCCGGCGACGATGGCCCGGCACTGGATGTGCTGGCGCGTTACGCAACCGACCCGGTGGCGGCCGCGCCGCAGTGGGCCGCGCTGTGGGAAGCCTGGTGGCATGCGCATGGCGAAGGCGAACCGTGGCAGCCGGATGCGCCCGGCGACTGGCAGGGCGCACCGCCGGCACTGGGCGCATGGGACGACTGGGGCGTGCCGCAGCTGGTCGGCTTCAACGGCATGGTGTGGTACCGCACCAGCATCGAACTGACACCGGCACAGGCCGCGCAGGACGCGACGTTGTTGCTGGGGCCGGTGGACGAACTGGACCAGACCTGGGTCAACGGGCGCGGCGTGGGCAGCAGCTACGGTGCGGACCAGCCGCGTCGCTACCCGCTGCCGCGCGGGCGGTTGCATGCCGGGCGCAACAGCATCGTGCTCAATGTGCTCAACACCTATCGACGCGGCGGCTTGTTGGGCGATGCGCACTCGCGCGCACTGCAGTTTGCCGATGGCAGCATGCTGGCGTTGGATGCGCCATGGCAGTACCGCATCGTGCCGCCTGCGCTGGGCTCGCCACCGCGGGCGCCGTGGTCGTCGGCTGCCGGGCTCACCACCTTGTACAACGGCATGATCGCCCCGCTCGGGCACCTGGGCCTGCGTGGGGTGCTGTGGTACCAGGGCGAATCCAATGCCGGCGACGCGGTGCATTACCCGGCCTTGCTCAACGCATGGCAGCGCGATTGGCGACAGCGCTTCGGTGCGCAATTGCCGCTGCTGGTCGTGCAGCTGGCCAATTACGGCACGCCGCCCACCCAACCGACCGAAAGCGGTTGGGCGCAATTGCGCGAGGCGCAGCGGCGCTTCGTTGCCGACGATGCACACGCCGGGTTGGCAGTGGCGATCGATATCGGCGACCGCTACGACATCCATCCGGCCAACAAGCAGGAGCTGGGCCGGCGCCTGGCGCGTGCAGCGCGGCATGTGGTGTATGGCGAGGCGATCGCCCCGTCCGGCCCGGTGCCGCGCAGCCTGCAGCGCGAGCGCGACAGCGTGCGTATCCGCTTCGATGACGTGGACACCACCTTGCTGAGCTATGGCAACGACGCACCGATCGGCTTCGAGCTGTGCGGCGAGACTGCCGGCACTTGCCGCTATGCCAGCGCCACGCTGCAGGGTCACGATGTCAGCGTGCGCATCCCTTCCGGCATGACCGCAACGCGCGTGCGCTACTGCTGGGCCGACAGCCCGGTGTGCACGCTGTACGACCGCAGCGGCCTGCCGGCCGGCCCGTTCGAACGTCCCATTACCGCCACCCCTTCCCCCTGAGCGAGATCACGATGTCACAGACTCCCGACTCCCCTGCACCGCTGCAAGGTTCTGCCCGCGATCGCGAGATCGTCGAGGCGCGCGTCATCGTCACCTGCCCCGGGCGCAATTTCGTCACCTTGAAGATCCGCACCCGCTCGGGCATCACCGGGCTGGGCGATGCCACGCTCAACGGCCGTGAGCTGGCGGTGGCGGCATACCTGCAGGAACACCTGGTACCCAACCTGATCGGCCGCGATGCCGGGCGCATCGAGGACATCTGGCAGTTCTTCTACCGCGGCGCGTATTGGCGGCGTGGCCCGGTGACCATGAGCGCGATTGCCGCAGTCGATGTCGCGTTGTGGGACATCCTGGGCAAGATGGCCGGCATGCCGTTGTATCAACTGCTCGGCGGGCGCTCGCGCGAAGGCGCGCTGGTGTACGGCCACGCCAACGGCCGCGATATCGCCGAAACCAGCGATGAAGTGGGCCGCTTCCGCGAGATGGGCTTTATCGCCATCCGCGCGCAATGCGGCGTGCCGGGCATCAAGAAGACCTACGGTATTTCAGTCGGCGGCAAGCCTTACGAGCCGGCCGAAAGCGAGCTACCTACCGAAACCGTGTGGTCCACGCCGCGCTATCTCGGTGTGGTGCCCAAGTTGTTCGAGCAATTGCGCAGCGACCATGGCGATGAGATCGAGCTGCTGCACGATGCGCACCACCGGCTCACCCCGATCGAAGCCGCGCGCCTGGGCCGCGACCTGGAGCCGTACCGGCTGTTCTGGCTGGAAGACGCCACCCCGGCGGAAAACCAGCGGGCGTTCGAGATCATTCGCCAGCACACCGTGACACCGCTGGCAGTGGGCGAGGTGTTCAACTCGATCTGGGACTGCAAGCACCTGATCGAGCAGCAGCTGATCGACTACATCCGCACCACCATTGTGCATGCCGGTGGTATCACCCACGTGCGCCGGCTGGCGGACTTCGCCGCGCTGCACCAGGTGCGCACCGGCTTCCACGGCGCCACCGATCTGTCGCCGGTGTGCATGGGCGCAGCATTGCACTTCGACACCTGGGTGCCCAACTTCGGCATCCAGGAATACATGTTCCACTCCGACGAAGCCAACGCGGTATTCCCGCATGACTACACCTTCCGCGACGGCCGCCTGCACTGCGGCGAAACCCCCGGGCATGGCGTGGACATCGATGAAGACTTGGCCGCAAAGTATCCGTACGTGCCCAAGCAGTTACCCATCGCACGCCTGGAAGACGGCGCGATGTGGGACTGGTGATGCGCCTGCTGCCGGCAGCACTGGTCCTGCTGATGGCTGCGCCGGCGCCTGCTGCGGTGCAGGCAACGGCAACGGCAGCGGCACCCACCGGCGTGGATGTCGCCTTTGATTGGTTCGACTACCGTGGCGACGATGCGGTGTTCGCAACTCCGCTGCCGGCCGGCCACTACCGCAACCCGATCCTGGCCGGCTTCTATCCGGACCCCAGCATCACCCGCGTGGGCGAGCGCTATTACCTGGTCAATTCCACGTTTGCGTACTTCCCGGCGATTCCGGTGTTCGAGAGCCGCGATCTGGTGCACTGGACGCAGATCGGCAATGTGGTCGAGCGCCGCGAGCAACTGGATTACGACGGGTTGGGCGTGTCGCGCGGCATGTTCGCCGCCAGCATCCGCCACCACGCCGGGCGCTTTTACGTGGTGGGTACGTCGGTCGATAGCGGGGGCAACTTCATCGCCAGTGCCAGCGACCCTGCGGGCCCGTGGTCGGCGCTGACCTGGCTGCCGGGTATCGACGGCATCGACCCCTCATTGTTCTTCGACACCGATGGCAGCGCCTACCTGCTCAACAATGGCCCACCGCAGGGCACGCCGTTATACGAGGGCCATCGCGCGATCTGGATGCAGCGTTTCGACCTCGCCACCAAGCAACCGGTTGGCCCGCGCAAGGTGTTGCTCAATGGCGGCGTGGATCTGGCCAGCAAGCCGATCTGGATCGAAGGCCCGCACCTGTATCAACGCGACGGGTGGTACTACCTCTCCTGCGCCGAAGGCGGCACCGGGCCGCAGCATTCGCAGGTGGTCTTGCGTAGCCGCAACGTGTGGGGGCCGTATGCGCCCGCACCGAACAACCCCATCCTGACCCAACGCGATCTGCCGGCCGCGCGCGCGCACCCGATCAGCAATGCCGGCCACGTGGACCTGGTAGACACGCCCGATGGGCAGTGGTGGGCGGTGTTTCTCGCAAGCCGCCCGTATAGCGGCGACCGCTACAACACCGGGCGCGAAACGTTCTTGCTGCCGGTGCAGTGGCGCGATGGCTGGCCATCGATCTTGCAGGCGGGTCAGCCGATTCCCTACATCGCCAAGGCGCCCACCGGCGCGAAGACGGCACGTGCCACGCAGGCGCCGTTGGCGGGCAACTTCACCTGGCATGACGACTTCGACCACGCCACGCTGCAGCGCGAGTGGCTGAGCATGCGCGTGCCCAAGGGCGAGGTGGCCGATCTGCGCACGCGTGCAGGCTGGCTGACGCTGCATGCCGGCACGCAGGGGCTGGACAGCGCCGGCACACCGGCCTTTCTCGCACGCCGCCAGCAACACACACGCTTTACGGCAAGCACCGCGCTGGATGTGCCCGTGCGGGCAGGCGTCAGTGCGGGGCTGGCCGCGTTTCAGAGTTCCAACGCGTGGTATGCACTCGGCGTCCGTCGCGATGGCGATGCGCTGCAGGTGTTCCTGCACAAGCGCGATGGCGCCACCACCACCGCGCTTGCGCAGACCCGCATTCCGGCAACCGCACAGCTGCGCCTGCAGATCAGCGGCGATGGCGGCGCGTACAGCTTCGCCTTCGATGCCGATGGCCGCGGCTGGCAATCGCTCCGCCGCAACGACGATGCCGGCTTTCTCAGTACCGAACAGGCCGGCGGCTTCGTCGGCAGCATGATCGGGCCGTTCGCCCAATCGCACCCCGACCGCCAACAGGACTGACCATGCCCTCCTACCCGCCCGCCCGTTTCCGCTTGCTCGCGCACGGCGTCCTGCTCGTACTGGGGTGCGCCGCAGGTGCTGCCCAGGCCGCCACACCACCGCCGTATCTGGACACGCAACGCAGCTTCGACGCGCGCGCCGCCGATCTGGTGGCGCGCATGACGCTGGAAGAAAAAGCCGCGCAGATGCAGAACGCTGCGCCCGCCATCGCGCGCCTGCAGGTGCCGGCCTACGATTGGTGGAACGAGGCGCTGCATGGCGTGGCGCGCGCCGGCGGTGCCACGGTGTTTCCGCAGGCGATCGGGTTGGCGGCCACCTTCGACACGCCGCTGATGGCCGAGGTGGCTACCGCCATCGGCGACGAAGCGCGCGCCAAGCATCACGCATTCCTGGCGCGTGGCGAACACAAGCGCTATCAGGGGCTCACGTTCTGGTCGCCGAACATCAACATCTTCCGCGACCCGCGCTGGGGCCGCGGGCAGGAAACCTACGGCGAAGACCCATTCCTGACCGCGCGCATGGGCGTGACCTTCGTGCAGGGCCTGCAGGCACAGCAGGGGCCGTACCGCAAGCTCGATGCCACCGCCAAGCACTTCGCCGTACACAGCGGCCCGGAGGCCGATCGCCATCATTTCGATGTAAACCCCAGCGAGCGCGATCTCTACGAGACCTATCTGCCGGCGTTTCAGGCCTTGGTGCAGGAAGGCAAGGTCGCTGCGGTGATGGGCGCCTACAACCGCGTCAATGGCGAATCCGCCTCGGCCAGCACGCGGCTGGAAGGCATCCTGCGCCGCGATTGGGGTTTCGACGGGTACATCGTCAGCGATTGCGCCGCCATCCGCGACATCTGGCAGAACCACAAGATCGTGCCCACGCCCGAAGCGGCGGCCGCACTCGGCGTCAAGCACGGCACCGACCTGGATTGCGGCGACACCTACGCCGCGTTGCCGGCGGCGGTGCGTGCCGGCTTGATCGACGAGGCCAGCATCGATACCTCGCTCAAGCGCCTGATGACCACGCGCATGCGCTTGGGCATGTTCGACCCACCGGCCAGCGTGCCGTGGGCGCAGATTCCCGCCTCGATGAATCAATCGCCGCAGCACGATGCGCTGGCGCGCCGCACCGCACGCGAATCGCTGGTGTTGCTGAAAAACGACGGCGTGTTGCCGCTCAAGCCCACGCTCAAGCGCATTGCCGTGGTCGGCCCCACCGCCGACGACCCGATGTCGCTGCTGGGTAACTACTACGGCACGCCCGCCGCACCGGTCACCATCCTGCAAGGCATCCGCGATGCCGCACCGCAAGCCGATGTGGTCTATGCGCGCGGCAGCGACCTGGTGGAAGGACGCGAAGACCCCAACGCTGCCGCACCGATCGAATCGCGCTATTTGCGCCCGGCGGCCGGCGCCACGCAAAACGGCCTGACCGGCGACTATTTCAATGGCCGCACGCTTGCCGGCCAGCCGGTGCTGACCCGCATCGACCCGCGCATCGCCTTCCGCTGGGACCGCAACGCGCCCACGGACGATGCAGTGGGCCGTGGCGAACTGCAGCCCGACCGTGCGCTCGGCAAGGACGATTTCAGCGTGCGTTGGCATGGCCAGTTGCTGCCGCCGGTCTCGGGCACGTACGACCTGCAGATTGCCGCCGACGATGGCGTGCGCCTGTACCTGGACGGCAAGTTGCTCATCGATCAATGGAGCGATGCACCGCGCATGCGCGGCGGCACTGCCAGCGTGGCGCTGGAAGGCGGCAAGGCCTACGACCTACGCGTGGAGTATTACGAAGCCACCCGCGATGCCGGGGTGCGCCTGGCCTGGCGCATGCCCGGCGCCAAACCGCCGCTGCAGGAAGCGGTGGACGCCGCACGCAATGCCGAAGTAGTGGTGTTTGTCGGCGGCCTCACCGGCGATGTCGAGGGCGAAGAAATGGACGTCAATTATCCCGGCTTTGCCGGTGGCGACCGCACCGACACGCGCTTGCCCAAGCCGCAGCGCGAGCTGCTGCAGGCGCTGCAGGCCACCGGCACGCCGGTGGTGGTGGTGCTGACCACCGGCTCGGCGCTGGCCATCGACTGGGCCCAGCAACACGTGCCCGCCATCCTGCTGGCCTGGTACCCCGGCCAGCGCGGCGGCAGTGCGGTGGGCGATGTGCTGTTCGGCCAGGCCAGCCCCGGTGGCCGCCTGCCGATCACCTTCTACAAGGAAGACGAGCGCCTGCCGGCCTTCGACGACTACGCCATGCGCGGGCGCACCTATCGTTACTTCGCCGGCAAGCCGCTGTATCCATTTGGGCATGGCTTGTCGTATACGCAGTTCGCTTATTCCACCGTGCAGCTTGATCGCAAAACCGTGGCCGCCGACGGCACGCTCACGGCAACGGTCACATTGAAGAACACCGGCCAACGCACAGGCGACGAAGTGGTGCAGCTGTATCTGCAGCCGTTGAAGCCACAACGCGAACGCGCCATCAAGGAACTCCGGGGTTTCCAACGCATCAGCCTGCAGCCGGGCGAACAACGCGAGGTGCGCTTCACCATCAAGGCGCGGGACGCGCTGCGCATCTATGACGACCAGCGCAAGGCGTACGCCGTGGATCCGGGCGCCTACGAGGTGCAGATCGGCGCCTCCAGCAGCGACATCCGCAGCAAGCAACGCTTCACCGTCACCGACAAGTAATGGCGCCCCCAGAAGCCGCCGTGCAAAGCCCCTTTCCCTCCGGGAGAGGGGTTGGGCTGAGGTTACGGCCACTAGGCGAACTTGCAGCACCCCACGATTAAAAGAAACCCCATGCCAATCCCCACGCTCTCCATCGCAGCGCTCGCTCACCTACCCACCCCCGTTCTCACCCCAAGCTACGACCTAAAAAAAACCACCGTCGGCATCGTGCATCTGGGCGCAGGCGCCTTCCATCGCGCGCACCAGGCCGTCTATATCGACGACCTACTCGCCGAAGACCCCACCTGGGCCATCTGCGCCGTCTCCTTGCATAGCCCGCACGTGCGCGATGCGCTGCGTCCACAAGATGGGCTCTACACCCTGGCCTTGCTCGACGAACACCCGCAACGACGCGTCATCGGCGCCATCCGCGAAGTCCTCTGCGCCGCCGACGAACAATCTGCCGTGCTCGCACGCCTGGCCGACCCTGCCGTCCGCCTGGTCACGCTCACCGTCACCGAGAAGGGTTATTGCCTGGCCGGCGACACGCTCGACCTGACCCATCCCGACATCGTCCACGATATCGCCCACCCCGCAGCGCCACGCAGCGCCATCGGCTATCTCGTCGCGGGGCTGCGGCAACGCATGCACGACGGCACTGCGCCATTCACCGTGCTCAGCTGCGATAACCTGGCCGATAACGGCGTGCTGCTGCAGCGCGCCGTGGTGCGACTTGCGGAACAGCATGACCGCGCGCTTGCGGCGTGGATCGCGCAACACGCAACCTTCCCGCGCTCGATGGTGGACAGCATCACGCCCGCCACCGATGATGCGCTGCGCGCGCACGTGCAAGACCACCTGGGTGTGCACGACGCCTGGCCGATCCAGCGCGAGCGTTATAGCCAATGGGTGATCGAAGATCGTTTCTGCAGCGGCCGCCCTGCATTAGAACGCGCAGGCGTCACCCTGAGCGAGGACATCGCCGGCTACGCGCGCGCAAAGCTGCGCCTGCTCAACGGCCCGCACTCCGCACTCGCCTACCTCGGCAGCCTGCTTGAATTGGAAACCGTCGCCGACGCCATGCGCCACCGGCAACTGGCTACATTTGTCGAAGCCCTGATGCGCGAAGACATCGCCCCCACGCTACAACCGATGCAAGGCTTCGATGCGCAGCAGTACGTCGACGCCATCCTGGCCCGCTTCCGCAACCCCGCCATCCGCCACCTGCTCGCCCAGATCGCCTGGGACGGCTCGCAGAAGATTCCGGTGCGGCTGCTGGGCACGATCGGCGACGCGCTGGCCGCCGGGCGCCCGATCGACCGTGTATGCCTTCCGGTCGCCGCCTGGTTGCATTTCGTGCGCGGGCAGGCATGCATTGGCGTGGCGCTAGTCGACCCCTTGAACGATGCCCTGGGCGCGCTTGGACGCGCAGCCACTGGCGATGCCGCCGCTGATGTCGCGCGTTTTCTCACGCTGGATGCGGTATTTGGCACGCTGGCTGCAGATTCGCGCTTCGCCGATGCGCTGGGGAAAGCCTATCTCGCCTTGGGTGATGCCACACCGGGCCAAGTGGCGACCGTGCTTGCCTCGCTGGAGGCCGGTTGAGCGACGTTGCATCCTGGCAACGGTGGCTGATGTGTGTGCTGCGCACCGCACATGCCGCGCCGCGCAGGAGCGGCCCACCTGCCATCGGTGCGCCTCTCGACCACGTGTAGAGGCGCCCGATGGTTCCTGCGTGCCGCTGCGCGCTCGACATGCGTGCTGCCGCAGACCTGGCTCACACAGCCCTGCGATTGCGGCGCGTGTCAGCGACGGGCAATGACCTGGCCGATCCGCAGCAGGTTGCCGCTCTCGTCCACGATCGCAAATTCGCGCATGCCCCAGGGCTTGTCGGCAAGCGGGTCGATGCGCGGGATGCCTTGCGCCGGGAGCCCTGCCGCCTGCAGTGCGGCGTAGACGTCATCCACGTTGCCCACCCGCAGGTAACAGCCCGCATAGCACGCGGCCGGGTCGAGATCCGGGTGCGCAAAGAAATGCAGCTCCACCGCGCCACGTCGCAAGATCGCATAGCCCGCATCATGCGGATGCGCATCGCCTTCAAAGCCCAGTCGGCGATAGAAGGCCAGGGTCTGCGCAATCGCGCGGCTGGGCAGGATCGGAATGGTCTGGTCGGCGGCGTTGGCCTGGGCGTTCATCATCGACTCGTCGGCAGCGGGATCGGGGCACACGCCGCTACGGTACTCCCTGGACACACGAGCCGCTTGGATCCGCGTGCATCGCAGACCTCAGCAGCCCGGGCAACGGCTTGTGCCCGATCACGCTGCGCCGCCGCCATGCAGCGCGGAGGGTTTGTTGAACAGACGGATCAACACCACGACGAGCAGGACCACAAAGCTCAACTCCCAGACATAGAACGCGGCGCCCACGTGGTCGATCATGACCTGATGGCCCGCCTCGTTCTTGTCGAACCGGGTTGCGCGAAAGGTATCCAGTCCGATCAGGCAGGCCGCCACCAACAGGGCCGCCGCCATCTTGTCCACCTTGAGGCCATAGCAGAGCCACGCCAGCCAATACAGCGGGTTACTCATCCAGGCGATGCACTGGCCGTCGACCACCTGCATCCAGCCGAGCAGCAGGATGACAAAGCCCCCCAGGTGTTCATCGCCGCCATGCAATGCAGGAAGGCAAAGCGCAACAACGTATAGCAGGGCCGACGACGCGAGCAGAAAACGCTTCACAAGCATCCTTGTTTGAGTCTGGCCTGTGTGCGCTCGCGCGTCTGTCACTTCAGACGGCGTCCGCAACAGCCACGGGTGTCCACTATAGACACTCGCTGCAGACTTTTGCGCGGTGCGCCGCTGCTTCCGACGGCATCAGCGGCAGATTGGAATGGCAGGGGCTTCGACCGGGCGCGTCGCCATGACATGCTTGAGCCCCAACCATCCAGCCCCCAGAATCCGGCCTCGACATGGCAACTCCCAAGAAGCAGAACCTGCCGGAAAAGGTCTGCGTGCAATGCGGACGGCCGTTCTGTTGGCGCAAGAAGTGGGAGAAGGTCTGGGATGAGGTGAAATATTGTTCGGATCGATGCCGCGGCGATCGCAAGCGGCAACGCACCTCGTATTAGCGGGCCTGCCAGCATGCGTGCCTGGCCTGCACGGGACGGTCGACGCAGCGATGGCGCGCACCACAGCCCTGCAGCACTGCGCCGAGGCCCTGGCCGCATGCCGGACCAAGGCTTGCTCCGTCTGCAAGATGCTTTCGCCGTGCACGATGCAGGCGCGCCGCGTCAGCATTCCCAGCGCCGACGCAGCATGACCCGATGGCGGAGTGTGCCGCCTGCGGTTATTTCTTTGTCGCCGCCTTCTTCGCGGCGCCCGATGTGCCCGCACGCTTGGTGGTTCGCTTGCTGGCAACCGCCATGTTGTCCACCAGGTTGGGATAGGGCCGGCCCGCCGCCTTGGCACGCTTCCTGGCCTGGGACTTTTGTGCGGGAGACAGCGATGTGGAGCGCGATGCGCTCTTGGGGTTGGGCGTTTTCCAGGGTGCAGACTTCCTGGCGGTGGCTTTTTTTACGGCCTTTGCGGACGTCGCGCTCTTGCTGGCAGTGCCGCGTTGCGCCGACGTCTTCCTGGCCGTTGTCCTTGCCGTGGTCGTTGAAGCACGCTTGGTGCCGGGCGCGCCCCGCGACGCCACCTTTTTGACGGCCGTCTTTCTTGCCGAAACCTTCTTGGCGCCCGACTTCCTGGCCAGCTTGTTCGCTGCTGACTTCTTGGTTGCTGACTTCTTGGTTGCTGACTTCTTGGTTGCTGACTTCTTCGTTGCTGACTTCTTGGTTGCTGACTTCTTCGTTGCTGACTTCTTCGTTGCTGACTTCTTCGTTGCTGCCTTCTTCGTTGCTGACTTTTTTGTGGCAGCTTTGCGCGCTGGCGTCTTTTTCGTCACCGACGACGTTGCGCCACGTGTCTTCGACGTCTGTTTCTTGGCAGCCGTTTTCGAGGCACCACCTGCACGTGTGGAGGCGCCGGCCTTCTTGCTCGCCCCTGCGTCCAGACGCTGGAGCAGACGTGCGGCCCAGCGCTGGCCTGCATCGCCGCCCCACAGCAGCCAGGCGATATAGCCGGCCGAGGGCGCCTTGGCATCTGCCCAGCCTTTGCCGTTCTTGTCGACGCTGTGTCGGGCGAAGTAGGAATGCATGCGGCGAATGGTCTGTGCAGACAGCGACTTCTGCGCTGAGAGATCGCGCGCACGCGCCACGCCAATCGCGGTGCCGCCGCGCCCATGCTGCTCGCGCAGGCGCAGGCCGCGCGCAGCGGCAGCGGCCACCGCCTTGGGTGGAGCGGTTTGCAGAACCTGCTTTGCTTGAGTGATGGCCACACGCATCTCCGGGTCGATTTGCCGTAGTGTTCGCAAGCGCGGTTCTGCTGCACGTGAAGAGCTCGCAGGCACCGGTCCGCATGCGGCATGCGGGCGAACGGCTTGCGGCGCAGCGCATCGCCGCTCTTCCAGGTGGAACGCTGGACCGAGCCATGTTGCTGGACGCAGTGGAACAGCTGGGCTCCGGCATCGTGGAGACTGGGCGCATCTGCCGCGATGCGTGCAACTCGCCATGCGCACGCTGCTACCGGATCAGGCTGCTTGTGCAGCTGGATCGTGCGGCCACTGTCGCTACACTGGTCTGCCATGGTCATTGGCAGAGCGCTTCATGCGACTGTTGAACATCACGCTCCGCGCGGGGCTGCTCGCCGCGACCATTGGCTGCGTGCCTGTGCTCGGCATCACGGCCGAACACGTCACGCCAGCCAAGACCGCCGCACCAACGTCGCAGTGGCACCCGGTCGCCACACATGGCAAACCGCATGCGCGCCACGAGAACAGCCTGGTCGCCATTGGTGAGCGGCTGTATCTGATCGGTGGACGTGACCAGCGCCCGCTGGAGATCTTCGATACCCGCACAGGTCGCTGGTCGCAAGGCAGCGCACCGCCGCTGATGGTCAGTCACGCGCAGGCGGTGGTATCTGCAGGCAAGCTGTATTTCGTCGGCGGCTTCACCGGCGATTACCCGGAAGAAGCGTCGCTGACCCACCTGCTGATCTACGATCCGCAAGCCGACACGTGGCAGACAGGCCCGGAAATCCCGCAGCATCGGCGTCGCGGCGCCGCAGGCGCGGTCGAGCATGCCGGCGTGCTGTACCTGGTCGGCGGCAACACGCGCGGGCACATGAGCGGGTACGTGCCATGGCTGGATGCCTTCGATACCAGAACCCAGCAGTGGACTCAGCTGGCGGACGCGCCGCGTGCGCGCGACCATTTCCATGCGGCCGTGATCGACGGAAAGCTGTATGCCGCCGGTGGACGCAGGTCGGCCCACGAGAGTGGCAATACCCTCGCGCAGACGATTGCGGAAGTGGACATCTACGACATTCAACGCGGCACCTGGTCCGTTGCGCCGGCCGCGTTGCCGACGCAGCGGGCGGGCGCCAGTGCCATTGCGCGCAACGGCAAGCTGCTGATCATCGGCGGCGAGAGCCTGCGGCAGGTCAAGGCGCATGACGAGGTGGAAGCCTACGACCCGCAGCGCGCCGCCTGGACAACGCTGGCAGCGCTACCGCAGGGGCGCCATGGCACGCAGGCCGCAGCCATCGATGGCAGCCTGTATCTGGCTGCCGGCAGCGCCAACCGCGGCGGCGGACCGGAGCTAGATGATGTGTTGGTGTTGAGCAACAAGGACACCGAATAGCAGAGATCTAGACGTAGTCGACTCAGATAGCGACTCTGGAATTCATGAGCCTTAAAACACTATTAAGTTATGCCTCCGCGTTCGCTGCGGTTATCGCATCACTACTTTGGTATAAAGCGAGCGCCGCCGAAGTTTCCCATGACCCTGATGATCCTGATGACAAAGCCACTGTTATTTTCTTTAACGGCGATCATTGCTGGGATGTCATTGCAACGGCAGAACTACAAACAAAATGGAACAAACGGGCGGCGTTAGCCGCTTCTATAGCTGCAATAATTCAATCCGTTTCTTTGGTTTATCCCGACTAATTGGTCGGGCAAGTTCCTAACGCACAAACTGCAGCCCCAACGCCTTGACGCGCACGCGCGCCAACATCGCATGCGAGGTCATGTAGAGCGTGTGGCCGTCGTTGCCGAAGGCGCAGTTGGAGATGGCTTCGCCGGTCTCGATGCGCCCCAGGCGCTGGCCGGCCGGGTTGAATACGATGACCCCGCCCGGGCCGGTGGCGAACAGGTGGCCGTCGGCAGAGACCGCCATGCCGTCAGGCAGGCCGGGCGCGTCCTTGGCCACCAGATCCGAGGCATCGGCGAACACGCGCTTGCCGGTGACGGCGCCCTGGGTGTCGAGTGCATACGCCATCCAGATCGGTCGCTCCGGGTCCGAGTTGGACACGTACAAGGTGCGCTCATCGGGTGAAAGCGCAATGCCGTTGGGAAAGCTCAGGCTGTCGTCGAGCAGATGCACGCTGCCGTCGGTGTCCAGCCGGTAGACGCCGTTGAAGCGCAGCTGCTTGACCGGCGAGTTGTTTAGATCCTTCAGGCCATACGGCGGATCGGTGAAGAACACCACCCCGTCGCTGCGACGCACCACATCGTTGGGACTGTTGAAGCGCTTGCCCTCGAAGCGGGTGGCCAGCGGCGTCTTCTTGCGCGTGACCGGGTCGAGCCGGGCCACGATGCGGGTGCCGGAATCGGCCAGCAGCACGGTGCCGCTCGGCTCGGCGTAGAGCCCGTTGGCACCGGCCTCGCGCAGTGTGGCCTGCTCCGGTCCGGTATAGCCGGACGGCGACAGCAACACCGACAGGCCGGCCTGTTCGGACCAGCGATACAGCTTGTTTTCCGGCACGTCGGTAAACAGCAGGTAGCCTCCGTCGCGCACCCATGCCGGGCCTTCGGACCAGGTGAACCCCTCGGTGAGCTTTTCGATACGCGCATCGCTGGCAACCACATCGGCGAAGCTGCGGTCGAAGGTGTCCACATGTCCGATGGCCGGGAAGCGCGGCGGCGGCGGATCCTTCCTGGCGCAGGCGGCGACGATCGCCAGCAACGGAACAGCCAACAACAGATAGGGCGGCAAGCGCATCGGAGGGTCCGGACAATCAGGTGGGTCCATCATGCCATCAAGCGCGTGCAAGGTCCCTGCGCACGCTGGCAGACGCGACTAGGGAGCGGCGGAGGCCGGCACTGCCAGCACCGCCTCCAGTGCCGGCTTGGGCTGGTGGTTGCGGTCGAACAGCAATGGGTAATTGGTGCGGCCAGGCACGGGGTAATCGTTCTTCCACGACATGCCGTCGCTCACGCCCCAGACGCTGACACGGGCGAGCTTGTCGCGCTTGCGCCAGAACAGCGCGAACAGTTCGGCGTAACGATCGCGCAACTGCGCCTGCACCTGCGGCGGCAGGCCATCGCGGTAGGGGTCAAGGAAGCGCTTGAACTCCGGCAACTGGAACTGCGCGTGCGCAAGCCCGGTGCCGATGACCTGGCCCTCGCGGGTGAGCGGCAGCACGTCCACGTCGAGCTCGGTGATCATGACCTTGATGCCGAGCGCGGCGTAGGCGTCGATGGCGTCCTCGATATCGCGCAGGCTCGGGTAATTGAGCCCCCAATGCCCCTGCATGCCGACGCCATCGATACGGATGCCGGCCTGCTGCAGCATCTTGACCATGCGCACGATGCCCTCGCGCTTGGCCGGCCGCCAGGCATTGAAGTCGTTGTAGTAGAGCTCCGCATCCGGTGCGTAACGCTGCGCGAAGGCGAAGGCATTGCGCACCACCGTGTCGCCGTCGCCAACGCGCTGCACCCAGTTGGTCGAACGATAGCTGCCGTCTTCGTCGATGATTTCGTTGACCACATCCCAGGCCTGCACCTTGCCGACATAACGGCCTGCCACCTGCTCGATATGTGCGCGCATGCGCTCGATCTGCGCGGCCGGGGTGTTTGCCGCGCCGCGCGTCCCCACAAAAAACCAGGCCGGGGTCTGGTTGTGCCAGACCAGCGTGTGGCCGACCACGAACAACCCGTTGCGTTGCGCATAGTCCACAAACGCATCGGCGGCGGTGAAGTCGAGTTCGCCGCGACGCGGCGCAACGACCTCGGCCTTCATCACGTTTTCCGGCGTCACCGCGTTGAAATGACATGTCACCAACGCCGCGGAGGCGGCGTCCTTGCCGGACACGATGTCGGCATTGACGGCAGTGCCAAGCAGAAAGCCGTCGGCATACGCCAGCTTAAGCGAGGTGCCGGGCGTGTCGCAGCGCGCCAATGCCGGTGCGGCGACGAGAATGGCAGCGGTGGCGAGTGCGCGACGCAACAGGGTGATCAGGTATGCCATGGCGTTGTGCCTGGTTGGAGTTCCATTGAGGTGCTGCAGCGGTTGCCTCACAGGCTCGGCCTCACTGCACGACGATCTGGGCTTGCGCAGCATCCAGGCGCTCCGATTCCACATGCAGCGTGATCGTGCCGCGCCCGCCCGGCGTGGCGCGCACGATCGCCAGGCATAACCCGTTGAAAGCGTTGCGTTGCGCTGAGGCAAACGACTCCAGATTGGTTGCATCGCCATTGTCGGTGGCCACCAGTTCGCCCGGACCCTCGATGCGAAACCGCAGGCGGTCGCCGGCGGTGGGCGCCGGCCGCCCGTCGCGGTCCAGCAAGCGCACGGTGACAAAGCTCAGGTCCCGGCCATCACCGTCGATGCGGTTGCGGTCCGGGCTCACCTGCATGCGCGCCGCCGGCCCGGCCGTCAGCACGCGATCGTCGGCCCAGGGCTTGCCGTGCTTGTAGGCCTGCACGCGCAATTCGCCAGGCTGGTACACCACCTCGTCCCAACGCAACCGGTACTGCAGTGCGCCCTTGCGCTTGCGCCCCTGCGAGATGCCGTTGACGAACAACTCGGCCTCGTCGCCGGAGGTGAACACATGCACCGGTGTGACCTGGCCTTCGCGCCCGGGCCAGGTCCAATGCGGCAACAGATGCGCCATCGGCACCTCCGGCCGCCAGCGCGCCTGGTATAGCCAGTAGCGGTCCTTCGGAAAACCGGCCAGATCGAAAATGCCGGAGTACGCGCTGCGCGAGCTGTAGTACGGCGTGGGCTCGCCCAGGTAGTCGAAGCCGGTCCAGACGAATTCGCCGGCGACATAAGGGTGCGTGTCCAGCGCGGCAAACACCTTGTCGGCGCTGGAACCGAAGTCCACCGCATGCAGCTCGTACGCGCTGACCTGATGCACGGCCGAATCGCCACCGCGCCCATCGCGCACCGGTGCGCTGGTGTCCGGCGTGACCGGGAACAGGTACACGCCGCGGCTGCTCAGCGCCGAGGCGGTCTCGCTACTGAGGATGGCCTTGTGCGGAAACCGCGCATGAAACGCCGGATACTGCGGCGGCTTGCGAATGCGCTCGGTGCCTTCGAACTCGGGCGCATCGCGGATGCCTTCGCCCTGGTAGTTGAGGCTGATGACATCCAGCGCCGCCGGTAGCGGCATTTCGGGCGAGGCGTAGTTCATCGCCACCGTGGCCGGGCGCGTGGGGTCTTCCTCATGCACGATGGCGTGCAGCGTGCGCGAAATCGCTGCGCCCTGTTCGCCGGTGTATTGCTCGCCGACCTCGTTGCCCACGCTCCACAGCATCACCGACGGATGGTTGCGGTCGCGCCGCAGCATCGCGCGCAGATCCGGCTCGTGCCATTGCGGAAAGACCAGATGGAAATCCAGCGGGGTCTTCTTCATTTCCCAGCTGTCGAACACTTCATCCACCACCAGCAGGCCCATGCGGTCGGTGAGCTCCAGCAGCTCCGGCGCGGGCGGGTTGTGGCTCATGCGGATGGCATTGGCGCCCATCTGCTGCAGCAATTGCAGTTGGCGCTCGGCGGCGCGTACGTTGAATGCCGCACCGAGTGCGCCGAGATCATGGTGATTGTTCACGCCGCGGATCGGTACCTGTTCGCCGTTGACCAGGAGTCCCTTGTTGGCGTCGAAGACGATGGCGCGGATGCCGAAAGGCGTCTCGTAGCGATCCACCAGCTGCCCGTTCTGGCGCACCTCGGTCACTGCCACATAGCGATGCGGCTGCTGGGTGGGCGGTGGGCCCCATAGGCGTGGCGCATCGATGTGCGCGGTGCCCTGCACACGCGCGTGACCGCCGGCAGGCACCGCCACCGGCAGCGCGGCGATGTGCGCCACCGCCTCGCCGGTGCGTGTGCCGCTGGCTGCGTCGAGCACGTAGATCGCGGTGCTGACCTGCGCCTGCGCGGTGGTGGGGGCGGCGTTGTCCAGCGTCACCGCCAGCTGCACCTGTGCTGCAGCGGCCGACACCTGCGGCGTGGTCAGCTGCGTGCCCCAGTGCGCGATATGCAGCGGCGCGGTCCTGGTCAGCCACACATTGCGATACAGCCCGCCACCGGGATACCAGCGCGCCGAGTCGGGCGGGTTGTCCAGCCGGATCGCCAGCTGGTTGCGGCCCCCAGCGACAAGGCAAGGTGTCAGATCCACCCGCCAGGAGCTGTAGCCATACGGCCAGCCGCCCACCAGCTGGCCATTGCACCAGACCGTGGCGTACGCCATCGCGCCATCGAGATCGAGAAACAGCGAGCGGCCGCGGTCGCTGGCCGGAATATCCAGCGTTTTGCGGTACCAGCCGATGCCCCAGCTCGGCAGCCGCCCCATACCCCCGTACGGACCATCGACCAGAAACGGCCCGGCAATCGCCCAATCGTGCGGCAGGTCCACCAGCTGCCATGCACTGTCGTCGAACTGCGCTTTCACATAGGCCACGTTGCTGCCCGGATGGCCGGGCGGGCGTTGGTGGCGTTGTGCCGGGTCGGCGATCAGCGCATTGGCGGTCGGCAGGACCCATGGCCTGAGCACATCCTTGGCGGTGGATTGCAGCGGCTGCGCCTGATCCGGGCGCGCATCGGCCACCTTGCCGTCGTCGCTGCCGGTGACCTGGGGGCGGGCCGCATAATCGAGCACCACCGGGTTGCCTGGCGGGTCGCCACGCTGAAAGCGCCATTGCGCATTGAGCGACACCCGCTCGCGCGGGGCGCCGGTCTGCGCGAGTGCGCCGAGCGCGGGCAGTGCCAGGCAGACACAGGCGAGCACGCGTCCTGTAATGCACGCCCACCTGGCCGCGATGCGCCGCGCTGCTACAGGTGCAGGGTGTGCCACTGTCATGACGCCGGCGGCTGCCGTTGCGCGCCACGGCGTGCCGCAACGCGCGTCGGTGCCGCCGCAATGCGCTTGCAGCCGCACGCGCACCGGCCACGCAGCGGCTGCCTCACAGCTTGTACGCCTGCTTGGGCAGCCGATACGCAAGATCCATCGCCACCTCCATTGCCTCGTCTTCCTCCAGCCGATGTTCGGCCACCAGCTTGGCCAGGAACGCACTGTCCACGCGCCGTGCCACATCGTGGCGCGCGGGTATCGACAAAAAGGCGCGGGTGTCGTCATTGAAGCCCACGGTGTTGTAGAACCCGGCGCTGGCAAGGGTCTGCTCGCGAAAGCGCCACATGCCTTCCGGCGCGTCATGGAACCACCATGCCGGGCCGAGCAGCAGCGATGGGTAATGGCCGGCCAGCGGCGCCAGCTCCCGGCTGTAGCTGGTTTCGTCCAGCGTGAACACGATCAGGCGCAGACGCGGGTCGTTGCCGTAGCGATCCAGCAGCGGCTTGAGCGCATGCACGTAGTCGGTGCGCATCGGGATGTCGGCACCCTTGTCGCGCCCGTAAGTGTCGAACAACTGCCGGTTGTGATTGCGAAAACAGCCTGGGTGCAGCTGCATCACCAAGCCATCGTCCAGGCTCATCGCCGCCATTTCGGTCAGCACCTGAGCGCGGAACAACTCGGCCTCCACCGGCGTGGCTGCACCGCGCACCACCGTGTCGAATAGCCGCTGCGCCTCGGCAGGCGACAGATCTGCAGTGGCGGCGCTGGGGTGCCCGTGGTCGGTCGAGGTGGCACCGTGTGCGGCGAAGAACGCACGCCGTTGCCGGTGCGCACGCAGGTAGCCGGGCCAGCTCAGCACGTCCTCGCCGGTGAGCGCGCCGAACTGCTGCAGCGCGCCGGTGAACTGTTCGTGCTCCGGGTCCACCACCGGGTCCGGGCGATACGCAGTCACCACCCGTCCCTGCCAGCCGCTGGCGGCAATGGCCGCATGGTGCTGCAGCGAATCCAGCGGCGATTCGGTGGTGGCGATCACCTCGATGTTGAAGCGCGTAAACAGCGCGCGAGGAAGAAAGCCCGGCGTCTGCAGCGCAGCGGTGATGTGGTCGTAGTAATGATCGGCGGTGCCGGCATCCAGCCGGATGCGCAGGTCGAAGACGTTGTGGAACACATGATTGAGCCATAGCGCCGACGGGGTGCCGCGCAGCAGCGTGTAGTGCTCGGCAAACACGCGCCACGCCGCGCGCGGATCCACCGGCGCGCGCGTGCCGTCGGCACGCGGAATGCCCAGCGTATCCAGGCGGATGCCCTGGCTGTACAGCATGCGGAACACGTAGTGGTCCGGCACCAACAGCAACTCGGTGGCGTTGGCGAACGGCGCATTGCCGGCGAACCACGCCGGGTCGGTGTGGCCATGCGGGCTGATGATCGGCAGGTTGGCGATCTGCGCGTACAGCCTGCGCGCGATCGCCCGCGTGCCTGGGTCGGCCGGCAACAGGCGGTCGTCGTGCAATGCGAGGGGCAAGGAAGCAGGCATGGATCAGGACACCAGGCAGAATGGAAAACATGCAAGGCAACCGGCGCAGCGCATCATGGCGCCGGCGTGCCGGGATGGGCGGCCACGTAGTCACGCAGCCAGGTCATGGCCGGCCGCTCACTGCCGTCGCCGCGCACCAGATGCGCGGCCTCCTTGTCGCGCCACAGCCCGGGGCGAAATCCCCACAACGTGATGCCGCGCACCGCCGGGTGCTCCCAGAACACCGGAAACACGCGCTGGTAATCGGCCAGCTGCTGCGCATCGGTGGGTCCATCCAGATCGAACTCGGTGATATAGATCGGCAGGCCGGTGGCGGCCAGCGCATCGAGATTGGCGCGGTGCACCGACATCGCCACGTTGGGCGTGGTCTCGAACGCGTGCTCCTGGATGCCGATCGCATCCACCAGGCGCTCGCGCTGCAGCAGCTGCACGATGTGCAGGTACTTCTGCGTGGCCTGCGCGCTGTTGGTGATGCTGTAGTCATTGATCATCAGCCTGGTCTGCGGGAAGTGCTGGCGCGCAAGCCGGAACGACTGCAGCACCCATTCCCAGCCGCTGTCGCCATTGCCGCCGAGCGCCTGCAGATAATTGCCGCCGCCGGTATCGGCCTTGCTTGGCGGGTCGTTGAGCGGCTCATTGACCACTTCCAGCAGATCGATCTCCGGGTAGCGCTGCGCCACGGCGGCAAACCACTGCTCGATCTCGCGCCGCTGTTCGGCCGGGCGCAGGGTCTTGATCCATTCCGGCTGCTGGTTGCCCCACACCATCACATGCATCTGGAATGGCAGGCCGTTGGCCTTTGCGAACCGGTACGCGGTGTCCAGTGCACTCCAGTCCATCTGGTTGCGCACCGCTTCCACCGTGCCCCATTTACCGCCGTTCTCCGGAGTGAGCTTGTTCCAGTACTGTGCAAACCCCGCAGCCTGTTGCGGGCTATAGGCGCTGCCCAGAAACTTGGATGCACCGGCCGCCAATGGCGCGGCCTGCGCGGTCGGTGCGAGGCTTGCCGCCAACAACAGGGCCAGGGTGAACGGGCGCAGATGCATGATGATTCCTCAGGACGAAGAAGGCGTGGCAGTGGTCGCCGGCAGCTGCGCCGGGTCCAGTCGCGGCACCAGAGAGTGCACCACTGCCAGCGCCAGCAGATAGGCCGACCCTGCCATCAGGAACACCGGCACATAACTTCCGGTCGCCTGTAGCAAAAAGCCGATGAAGGTGGCAATGAGCATGCCGCCCACCGCGCCGGCAAACCCGCCGATGCCCACCACGGTGGCCACCGCATGCCGCGGAAACATGTCCGAGGGCAGCGTGAACAGATTGGCCGACCAGCCCTGGTGCGCAGCGGTTGCCAGGCCGATCAACGCTACCGCCAGCCACAGGTTGTCGGCACGTGCGGCAAACACGATCGGCACCACTGACACCGCGCAGATCAGCATGGCGGTCTTGCGCGCGCGGTTGACGCTCCAGCCGCGCGCGATGAAGCGCCCGGCCACCCAGCCGCCGGCAATGCTGCCGATATCGGCCAGCACGAAGATCACGATCAATGGCGCGCCAAGTTGCAGCAGGCTCAAACCATATTCGGCATGCAGGAACTTGGGCAGCCAGAACAGGAAGAACCACCAGATCGGGTCGGTGATGAACTTGCCCAGCACGAACGCCCAGGCCTGCCGATGCCGCAGCACCTGCAACCACGACAGCCGTGCCTGCACCGGCTCGTGGACATCGCTGCGGATATGCGCCAGTTCCGCTGGCGACAGGCCGGGCTGCTGTTCGGGCGGGTGATAGGTGAGCCACCACACCACCAGCCAGGTGGCACTCAACACGCCGGTGAACAGGAACGCCGCCTGCCAGCCCCACGCGGTGGCGACCACCGGCACCAGCAATGGCGCAACGATGGCACCGATGTTGGAGCCGGAATTGAAGATGCCGGTGGCCAGCGCGCGTTCGCGCCGGGGGAACCATTCGGCCACCGTCTTGAGCGCAGCAGGAAAATTGCCCGACTCCCCCAACCCCAGGAAAAACCGCGCAATCGCAAAGCCCACCACGCTGGTCGCCAATGCATGGCCCATTGCTGCCAGGCTCCACACCCCGATCGCCAACGCATACCCGAGCCGCGTGCCGAAACGGTCGATCACCGCGCCGCTGCACAACAGCCCCAACGCATAGGCAGCCTGGAACGCGGTGACGATGTAGCCGTACTGGATCTCGTTCCAGCCGATCTGGGTCTGCAAGAATGGCGCCAGCACGCCCAGCACCTGGCGATCCACATAGTTGATGGTGGTGGCCGCCAGCAGCAAGGCGCACACGCGCCAGCGCACCCGGCCCAGCCGTGCCGACGCAGTGACAAGCGCAACGGTGGGCAGCTCGCTCATGCGTGTGGCCTGCACCACCGCAGCGGACCGCCTGCGGCCTGCACAGGGTGCAGGGCGTTGTGCATGCGTAAGCCAGCCAGCTGCCAGCCGGGCGTATCGCTGCCGCGTTCTTCGGTTCGATTCATCGGCCACTGCACCTGCACGAAGGTGGCCTTGCGCCACGGGTGATAGCGCTACCATTACCACGGCATTGCGATAAATCCATCGCGCAGTGCAGCACTGCGCCACCGTATGCATGCGTCTGGGTGCTGGCTTTGTTGCTCGCGCGGGCTGCTTGCGGCCATGCCCCCGCAACTATGCTGCCCTGCAGCGTGATGTTCTGAATTTGGTAGCGCTAACATCCAGCGCCACTGATCGCCCGTCTCCCCACCGCACCATCGCCGCGCCGATTCCAGGCAGCGGCACTCCCTGCGCCGGGGCGATGCGTGGGACATCTGCTCACCTGTTAGGGAAGGGATTACGGTGAAGAACAGCTACGCACATACCGCGTTGTCCTGCGCGTTGGGGTCCATCCTGCTGGGCATGACCAGCGCTGCCGCCTGGGCACAATCCACCGATGCCACCGCCGCGCCACCGCCGCCGGACCCGGCAGGCAGCAACGACGCGGTGACCCAGCTCGACACCGTCACCGTCTCCGGCTACCGACGCAGCATCCAGTTTTCCACCGACGCCAAGCGCGATTCGGTCGGCTTTGCCGATACCGTGTTTGCCGAAGACATCGGCAAATTTCCGGACATGAACATCGCCGAGTCGCTCAACCGTATTCCCGGTGTGCAGCTGGCGCGCGACGTCAACGGCGAAGGCCTCAACATCGCCATCCGTGGCCTGGGCACCAGCTTCACCAAGACCACGCTCAACGGCTCCAGCATCGCCACCGCCTCGATCGGCCTGAACGCGCAGAACCAGAATCGCGAAGTCGATCTGAACCTGTTCCCCACCGAATTCTTCACCCAGCTCACGGTGAGCAAGACGCCCACCGCGAGCATGCTCGAAGGCGGCGTCTCCGGTGTGGTGGACATGCGCAGCGCGCGTCCGTTCGATCGCCCCGGTGTGCACTTCACCTACCAGGCGCAGGCCGACTGGAACAGCACCAGCGAAAAGACCACCCCGCGTGGCGCCTTCATGGGCAGCTGGACCAACGAGGCAGGCACGCTCGGCGCATTGTTCGGGGTGGCTTCGGTGCGCAGCAAGCTCGGCGTGCGCGGCTTCGAGAGCGTGGGCTGGACCAACCCCGGCCTGACCTACACCCAGTGCGGCCTCACCCCGCCGGCGGGCACGCCGGCCACCAATCAACCGGCCGCCTGCAACGTCAATGGCGGCGGCAACTGGCGCATTCCAGACCGCGTGCCGGCCACCGCCGGCAGCGGCCTCACCACCGGCGAAACCATCGATGCGGCGTGGCTGCTGGCACGCAACCCGGGCCTGAGCATCGACCAGATCAGCGATGCCTTGATTCCGCGGTTAGGCCGCCAGGTCTACATGGATGGCGATCGCGACCGCGATGCCTCGGTGATGTCGCTGGAATGGCGCCCCTCCGACAGCCTGCATTTCTACCTGGATACGCTGTATTCCGAAGCCAAGCGCACCACCGAGCGCATCAGCATGAATCTGATCGGCCGCAACGGCAACATGATTCCGCTGGGCATGCAGCTGGACCAGAACAACGTGGTCACCAGCGCCACCTTTGCCAATGCGCAGTACTTTCTGGAAGCACGCCCGTATCGCGAGAACGTCAAGTTCTGGAGCGTCAATCCCGGCGCAGAGCTGCTGTTCGGTGCCGAGCAGGACATCAAGCTCAATGTGCAGGCCAATGCCACGCGCAGCTGGCTGGACCGCGAATCGCCCAGCATCCTGGTGACCTCGCCGTTCACCACCGTGGACTATCGCAACCAGGGCGGCGACCGCCCCTCGATCAGCAGCCCGCTGGATCTCAACGACCCCAACCTGGGCTGGGGCTGGAGCGGTGGCCGGGTCAATATCCAGAACGAAAAACGCGTGACCGAAACGCGTGGCGCACGCGCCGATCTGCAGTTCGGCGAAGACAAGCGCAACATCAAGATCGGCGCCGCCTACGACCAGGCCGAGCGCACCATTCGCGGCTTCGACAACAGCGTGGCCTGGGAACAGGTGGTGTGCCGCGGCGGCGGTGGCAACGTCTGCAATGGCGGGCCTGGCTCGGCGGTGCCGAGTTCGGTGCTGGCCACGTACCTGACGCCCGGCCCGGATGGCTTCATCACCGCCGACTTCGACCGCTTCCTGCGCGACACCAACTACTACCCGCTGCGCGATTCCGCACCGGAAACCAACTCCGCCAACACCGGTGCCTCGGCCGGCGGCATCCGCGAGAAGAACCTGGGGTTCTACATCGAGACCAACGCCGAGACCGAGGTGTGGAACCGCACCCTGCGCATCAACGCCGGCGTGCGTTATGTCACCACCGACCAGACCATCACCGGCCCGGTCACCATCAACGGCATCCGCCGCATCCAGGTGCTGGATTCGGACTACAAGGAAACCCTGCCTTCGTTCAACGCAGCCTGGGATGTGGCCGACAACGTGGTGCTACGCCTGTCCAGCTCGCGCACGCTCACCCGCCCGGACCCAAGCGCGATGTTGCCCAACACCAACTTCAGCGACCCCTCCGCACAGACCGCAACGCAGGGCAATCCGAACCTGGCACCGTATCTGTCCACCAATGTGGATTTCGGCGGCGAGTGGTACACCGGTGGCGAAGGCTATGTGGGCCTCACGCTGTTCAACAAGCGCATCAGCGGCTTCACCGTCAATGGCGTGCGGCGCGTTCCGTTCAACGACCTCGGTGTGCCGTACGAGAGCCTGCTGCCGATCCAGCAGGCCGGCCTGGACCAGCGCGGTGGCCCGAGCGCTGCCACGGTCGATGTGCAGACCCAGGTCAACGCAGACGGCGTGCTCAACATCCGTGGCACCGAGGCGATCTGGGTGCAGCCGCTGGACAAGCTGGTCGATGGCATGGGCTTCAGCGTGAACTACACCCATGTCACCCAATCCTCTGAGGGCGAAGGCATCCCGGCAGTGGCGGTCGGTGTTGCGCCGAACCTGTGGAACGGCACCGTGTACTGGGAAAAGAACGCCGCCTCGGTGCGCCTGTCCTACACCTGGAACGACGACATGGTGATCTCCGGCGCCAATCAGAACGGCATCCCGTACGCGCGCCTCAACGCCGATGCACGCGGCCAGCTGGATCTGTCGGCCAGCTATGCGCTGGACTGGCTGCCCTCCAAGCCGCAGATCACCCTCAACGTCACCAACATCACCGACGAGCCGCTGCGCACCACCTACGCCTGGCCCAACGCCACCTACGATCTGTACGAGCCCGGGCGTACGGTGATGCTCGGCATCCGCGGTACGTTCTGAGCGTGCGCATCGCCATGACGACGCGGGTGCCGGGCCGGTGCGGCCGCTCCACCGCACGCGCGTGGTCTTGCCGCAGGCTCCGCGCAGCGCGCGCCGTCGCCTCCTCCCTGGCGACGGCGCGCACGGTTTTGCTGGACACTTCAGCCGCCATGCCTGTTGCCGCGATCCGGCTGGATTGCGGCAGCAGGCATGGCGCGCGCCGCGGCGTTTTCCGCAGCACTCTTCGAGCCCGCCCCACCTCATGAACGATCGGTCACAGCAGCTCTCCGTGCGCGAAAAGATCGGCTACAGCCTGGGCGACCTGGCGGCCAATCTGATCTTCCAGACGCTGGTCACCTTCCTGGCGTTCTTCTACACCGATGTGTTCCGCATCCCGGCGAGCGCGGCGGCCACGTTGATCTTCGTGGTCGGCCTGCTCGGCGCGTTCGTGTTCACGCCCATCATCGGCATCCTGGCCGATCGCACCCGTACCCGCTGGGGCAAGTTCCGCCCGTGGATCCTGTGGACGGCACTGCCCTTCGGCGCATTGTCGCTGGCGGCGTTCAACACGCCCGACCTCGGCGAGCACGGCAAGATCACCTACGCCTTCGCCACCTACACCTTGCTGATGCTGGTCTACGTGGCCAACAACCTGCCGTATTCGGCGTTGAGCGGCGTGCTCACCGGCAGCATGGAGCAGCGCAACAGCCTGTCTGCGTATCGCTTTCTGGCGGTGACCTTTGCGCAGTTCATCATCCAGGTGTTGCTGCTGCCGCTGGTGCTGATCCTGGGCAATGGCGACAAGGCGCAAGGCTTTCGCAACACCATGGCGCTGTTCGCCGCGGTCGGCACGCTGTGCTTTCTGATCACCTTTTTCACCACGCGCGAGCGCGTGCTGCCGATCACCGAACAACGCAGCAGCGTGCGCCAGGACCTGACCGACCTGGTGCGCAACAAACCCTGGCTGGTGATGCTGGCGCTCACCATCCTGGTGTTCATCAATCTCGCCATGAAGGGCGGGATGTACATCTACTACTTCAAGTACTACCTCGATGCCGGCGCGCTGGCGCAGTTTCTCGACAGCGCAGGTTTCAATCGCTTCATTGGCGGCATCAACAGCATGCTCACCGGTGCCGGCATGACGGCACTGCAGTGGCCGCAGGACGCGCCCACCTCAGCCTTCAGCGTGTTCAGTGCCGGTGGCATCCTGGCGATGATCGTGGGCATCGGGTTTTCCAAGCGCCTGGCCGATCGCTACGGCAAGCGCAACGTCTTCGGCGGCGCGCTGCTGATTTCCACGCTGTTTTTGCTGGCGTTCTACGTGTATCCGCCGGATGCGATTGGCTGGGTATTCGCCTCCTACGTGCTGCACGGCTTTTTCTACGGCATCACCATCCCGCTGCTGTGGGCGATGATCGCCGACGTGGCCGACTACTCGGAGTGGAAGAACCACCGCCGCGCCACCGCGATCATCTTTTCGGCGATGTTGTGCGGCCTGAAGATCGGCCTGAGCGTGGGCGGCGCGCTGGTCGCCGGCATCCTGGCGTTTTACGGCTATGACGCAGCACTGCCGCAGCAGGGCGCGGCCGTCACTGACGGCATTCGTCTGGCCATCAGCGTGTATGCCTCCCTCCCGTTCCTGCTCGGCACCGCGCTGCTGGCGCTGTACGAAATCGACAAACCGCTGGAAACCCGCATCGAACACGAGCTGGGCGTGCGCCGCCAGGCCGCCCCATCCGTTTCGCCATGATCTCTCTCTCCCACCTCATGCACAGGTACGCGCATGTCCGATGAACTGGAAGCCGCTGCATTGCAGGCGCTGACGCGCACCGCCATTTCCGCACCGCTGGTCACCCACCTCTATACCGCCGACCCGTCTGCGCATGTGTTCGACGGCGCGTTGTATATCTATCCCTCGCACGACATCGATGCCGGCGTGGCCTTCAGCGACGACGGCTCGCATTTCGACATGGCCGACTACCATGTGTTTCGCATGGCGCATCCGGATGCGCCTGTGGAAGACCTGGGGCAGGTCCTGCACGTACGCGACGTGCCTTGGGCACAGCGCCAGATGTGGGCACCGGATGCCGCGCAACGCAACGGCAAGACCTACCTGTATTTCCCGGCCAAGCGCGCCGACGGCATTTTCCAGATCGGCGTGGCGGTAGGCGACCAGCCGCAAGGCCCGTTTGTCGCCGAAGCCGAGCCCATCGCCGGCACCTACTCGATCGACCCCGCCGTGTTCGCCGACGACGATGGCATGCATTACCTGTATTTCGGCGGCATCTGGGGCGGCCAACTGCAGCACTACCGCAACAACGTCTATGCAGATACGCATCAGGAACCGGTCGGCGACGCGCCCGCGCTCGGCCCACGCGTGGCGCGTCTCAGTGAGGGCATGACCGAACTGGCCGAGCCCACCCGCAAGATCGTCATCCTCGACGAGCACGGCGCCCCACTTCGCGCCGACGACCACGCCCGCCGCTTCTTCGAAGGCCCCTGGGTCCATCGCCATGCCGGCCGGTATTACCTGTCGTATTCCACCGGCGACACCCACCGGATCTGCTACGCCACCAGCGATTCACCCTATGGGCCGTTCGTCTACCAAGGCGTGCTGCTCGCACCGGTGGTCGGCTGGACCACGCATCACTCCATCTGCCTGTTTGAAAAGCGGTGGTATTTGTTCTATCACGACAGCGTGCTCTCCGGCGGCCAGACGCACCTGCGCAGTATCAAGATGGCACCGCTGCAGCACGACGCCGATGGCAAAATCGCTACGATTTATCCATATGGCGCCGGTGCGCTGTCGCCTTGGTGAGGCGCCATTGGGCAACTGCCTGCCGGGTTGCATCAAGCCCCTCACCGCTCGAGCGCGGGCACTGAACGACGCGTCTTGTCACCCCTGTGATTTCAAGGCACATCGTGATTCTCACTGCGACTCATCAGACTTAGCGCTAACGGCGCGCTAAACGAGCATTTGCCGCATGCGCAACGCGTGGCTGCGGCGCTTCAACGCTGCCATGCTGTGGCGAACGCGACCGTCATGTCGCTGCCAACGCCTGCATGGTGCGCCAAAGCCGGTGCTGCAACGCATGAGGTTGCATCCGGACGCATCGCAATTACGTAAGTGCGTGCATCTGCCTCTTGAGTTGGAGATTGCCATGCCACGTCGTTCGATGCTGTTGTTGCTGACGCTCGCGATCTGGGGGAGTGCAAGCGGGCGCGAGCCGCGCCCCGCCCTGCCCCGCGCGGACAGCGTCGACGTGCCACGCTTCATGGGCGACTGGTATGTGATCGCACACATTCCCACCCGGCCGGAGCGCAAGGCCTATGACGCGGTGGAGCGCTATGCGCTGCGGCCCGATGGCCGCATCCAGACCACCTTCACCTTCCGCAAGGGCAGCTTCCAGGCGCCGCTCAAGTCCATGCATCCGGTCGGCCAGGTGGCAAAGGACGGCAATGGCGCGCTGTGGAGCATGCAGTTCCTCTGGCCGTTCAAGGCCGAGTACGTGATCGCTTGGCGCGATGCCGAGTACACGCAGACCATCGTGGCGCGCAGCAAGCGCGACTACGTCTGGTACATGGCGCGTACGCCGCAGGTCTCCGATGCCGACTATCAACAGGCGGTTCAACGAATCGCCGCGATGGGCTATGACGTGTCACAGCTGCGACGTGTGCCGCAGTCAGCACGCTGATGCGGAAGCGTTCTCCATCGCACCGGCGTTACCAACGCCATCCGTATCTCTTCTTTCGTTCTTCATGGACTGGCTTATCGTCAAGGACGTCGTACTTTCGGTAGCCTCGTCCGTAAATCCCCCAGTGGACGAAGAGATAGCCGATGGGCACCAGAGCTCCCAACCACAAGACCGACGAAAGCGGAGCTGCCTCGACGACAATTCGATAGATCAAGATGCCGCCGCCCCATAAGTAAAGCGCCATGCCGAAGCAGATGCCGCGCACCAAGCCCAGGTTGCGCACGATCCGGTAACCCGGCAGTTCCAACGCGGTGGTCACCATGGTGTCGTTGAGCGACGAGATCTATGTATGGACCGGCGAAGAATCGTATGGATCTGTCACGAACGCCTCTCTCGACAGGATGAAAACGCGCTTGCCGTCTATGCCGGAGGCATGCAGGCGTGGGGAAGCTGCAACCGCTGCGGTCTACTGCTCCGAAAATCCCCAGCCATCGTTATAGCCGCCCAACGGCGTGGCCTGTGACGCCAGCTCCTCTTCGAATGCAACGATGGCCTTGTACGTCGGCACCATGGTCGGGTACACGGTGACGTCCATGGGGAAGGCGGTGTTTTCCGGGTAATGGCGACAGCACACCTTTTGCTCACAGCGGAGCATGGCTACCGAGAACTCCAGTGCCGATTCCTTGGTGGGGAAGACCACCGAAAAATCGATCTCCCTGGGTTTTGTCAGGTCCACTCCCTGCTGGGCGATGTGCCACAGGGTGTCGCCGTTGTCGTCTTTGGGATATAGAACAGGATCTCTCTGCATGGCGCTCTCTTGAAGGTGGTGGCTAGGGCAACCCATGACGTCGGCATCTGCGCCGCGTATCGGCAAACGGGGTACGAGACGTACCAGCAGGCCCCATGATGAGACGCCAGCATGCGCTTTGCAGCTCGACACGCTGGGGCAGGGCCGACGGTGGCGAGGCTGGCGCCCACCCTGCACCGCGCGGGCGTCAACACACTGCTAATGCTCCGGGGGAATGGCTCCCTCCCGGCTACCGGTTGGATCGGCGACGCGCCGCAGGAAATCGTCCAGCATCAATGTGCGGCACTGGGCCAATGGCATACGGTCGCGCTGGGCGAACATGCGCGAGGCATGCTCAAACAGGTCGGCCAGCAGCTCACCAAAATCCTCTGCCCCGCCGCCCAGACCGCTGTCGATGCTGACGTGCAGTTGCTCGTGCGCGGCCCATAGCCGCACGATCTCGAACGCATCCGGGTCGGCCAGTGCATCAGGCGGGATGATCAACTCTGCTTTGTGCATGGCGTGCCTTCTCCCAGGCGTTGAACCGTGCGTCGAGACGCTGCCGGCAGCAACGGCGCTGCCGGGCGGCGTTTGCGCTCGTTGCGCCTCACTGTACCCAGATCAGGTTCATCAACTGCGGATCTGCGGTCACCTTGACCAGCTTGCCGCTGGGGCCGAACTGCACCTGGTACTCGGAGAAGCTGTCGCGCC
Organism: Xanthomonas sp. WHRI 6106; assembly: GCF_040202405.1. Taxonomy (NCBI): domain Bacteria; kingdom Pseudomonadati; phylum Pseudomonadota; class Gammaproteobacteria; order Lysobacterales; family Lysobacteraceae; genus Xanthomonas; species Xanthomonas sp. WHRI 6106. Next base: position 101,531 of record NZ_JBEGFC010000014.1, read on the forward strand.
AGTAGCGCCACAGCGAGGCTTCCAGGTTGGGGTTTTCGCTGCTGATCGGGTAGCCGACCGCCATCAGCACCTGCTCGCGGGTCATGCCGCCGGTGAGCTTGCCATCAACGATGGCCTGGCGGATCTTGGGCGGGAAGGTGGCGAGCTTGAGCTTGGGGTCGGCGGTGACGACGTAGCGGGCGGCGAAGGCGGTGTTGTCCAGGTCGCGGCTGTAATCGTTGCCGATGGACTGCTTTTCGCCGGCGATCTTGAGGTTGACGCGGTTGCGGCCAAAGCCGGTGACGCTGACCGGGGTGCCTACCGGGAGCACGCGCTTGCCGTCTTCGGCGTAGTTGCTGTCGCTGATCCAGCTGCCGTCGGCGCGCAGGTTGCAGCACAAAAAGCCGTCGTACTTGGCGACGTCGGCGGCGCTGGCCAGGTTGGCGGCGGTGAGCAGGCCCAGGGCCAGCAGGGAAGACTGCAAACGCATCGTAAGACTCCTTTCTCGACGGCCGTAGCCGCGCGGCAATGATGGAATGAGGTGCGCCGCCGTTTCCCCGAGGGCGCGCGGGCATTGTCGCAGCCTGCGGCCGCTTGGCAAGCACGGGTGACGCGCGTCGCCGCAGGTTGTGTATGCTCGGGGCGTGGACACCCTCTTACCCGCCGAGATCGTCGAGCAGATCGCCGAGTTGCGACGCGCCCACCGCGCGTTGGACGAGGAGATCCAGCGCATGCCTGCAAATCTGGAAGACGAGCTGCAGATGAAGCGGTTGAAGAAGCGCAAGCTGCAGATCAAGGACTGCATCATCCGGCTGGAAATGGAGCTGGTGCCCGACGAGCCGGCATAAGGCCGCCTTGCGCTTGGGTCTGGTTGCTTGCATGCGTGCGCTTGGCGGGGTGACCGTCTGACCCCGTATGGGGATGCCCGACTGGGCTGCGGCATGCAGGCGAGCGCCGTTGGCAGCGTAACGGCATGGACCCGAGGCGGGTGCTGCATGGCGGCTGTGGCGGGCTGATTGGCGCCTGGCAGGTTGGTTGGCGATGCACGACGTGCGTTTGTTTGGGCGACGCCGCGCTCCCCCATCCGCCCTTCGGGCACCTTCCCCCGCAAGCGGGAGAAGGGAGGACCATTGGACTACCGTCTGCGGGTGCGCAGCCGGCGCGCAACAGAATCTTGCCGCCGCGCCTTGGTTTGCGCCTGGCGATGCGCGACGTGCATCTGTTTGGGCGACGCCGCGTTCCCCCATCCGCCCTTCGGGCACCTTCCCCCGCAAGCGGGAGAAGGGAGGACCATTGGACTACCGTGTGCGGGTGCTCAGCCGGCGCGCAACAGGATCTTGCCGCCGCGCCTTGGTTGGCGCCTGGCAATGCGCGACGTGCATCTGTTTGGGCGACGCCGCGTTCCCCCATCCGCCCTTCGGGCACCTTCCCCCGCAGGCGGGAGAAGGGAGGACTATTGGACTAGCGTGTGCGGGTGCGCAGCCGGCGCGCATCAGGATCTTGCCGCCGCCGCCTTGGTTGGCGCCTGGCGATACACGACGTGCGTCTGTTTGGGCGACGCCGCTTTCCCCCATTCGCCCTTCGGGCACCTTCCGCCGCAAGCGGGAGAAGGGAGAACCAGTGGGCTACCGTGTGCGGCTGCTCAGCCGGCGCGCAACAGGATCTTGCCGCCGCGCCCCGGCTCGGCGCTGGCGGCCGCCGCCTTGGCCGCATCGGCCAGGTCGAACACGGCCTCCACCGGCAGTGCCAGCGTACCGTCGACAGCGGCCTTGAGCAGTTCGCCGATCATGCGGCGCTTGTCTTCGGGTTTGGTGGCCTGCATGACCTTGCTGCCCCAGAAGCCGCGGACCGTGGCCTGCTTGAAGATGACATCGCCGCTGGAAATCTGCAGCGGTTCGCCGGTCATCGAGCCGAAGGAAATCAGCTCGCCGCCTTCGGCCAGCAGGCCCATCAGCTCGCCTGCCGCCTTGCCGGCGACCGAGTCGATGGCGCGCACGATGGGCGCGTCGCCGGCCAGCGCGCGAACGGTGTCTTGCCAACCGTCCTGCGCAGTCGATACCGCGTTCCCGATGCCCAGCGCCTTCAGCTCGTTCACGCCGGCGTCGCGACGCACCAGATTGATCACGTTGATGCCGCGCGCCGCAGCAAGCATGGCGACCGTCTTGCCGACCGCGCCGTTGGCGGTGTTCTGCACGATCCAGTCGCCTTTTTCGACCTGCAAAAACTCGATCAACATCAACGCGCTCAGCGGCATGGCGATCAGCTGGCAGCCGCGATCGTCGTCGAGTGCGTCGGGCAACGGAACAACGCCGCGTGCATCGGCCAGAAAGAACTCCGCCCAGCTTTCGTGCACGCCGGCCGCGACCACGCGCTGGCCAACCTGCAGGCCTTCAACGCCTTCGCCGAGTGCGTCGACCACGCCGGCCGCTTCGCTGCCGCCGATCGCCGGGAGTTCGGGCTTGTAGCCGTAGTTGCCGCGCACCGTCCACAGGTCGTGATTGTGGATCGGCGAACGCCGCATGGCGATGCGGACCTGGCCCTTGCCAGGCTGCGGTGTGGGGCGTTCTGCGAGTTCAAGCACCTTGGCCGGGTCGCCGAACTGGGTGTGGATGGCTGCGCGCATGAAAGTCTCCTGCCGGACACGCCCATCAGTGCAACGCGCCCGATCGCTATGAAAGGTAGCGCGATGCTAGCGGCACGGCTGCAAGAGGGGGATGAAGCGGGCAGAACTGTTGTGTGAAGTTGGTGAGACTTGTGCAGCGCGCCGGCGGCGGATCTGGTTGAGGGCGGAACTGGGGCATTTGCTTGCTGACCGTCCCTCATCCGCCCTTCGGGCAGCTTCTCCCGGAGGGAGAAGGGAGCGTCGTCGGCGTCGGGCAGCGCCGCTTTGCTCCGCCGCTGCCCTGCTACCGCACCGCTGCAACGCCGTGTTACTCAGCCGGTGGCAGCACCACATCCGGCTTGACCGCTTCAGGGCTCACCCGCTCGATGGTGTGGCGCAGCTCGCGGCCCAGGATGAACTTGGCGTCCTTGGCCCAGGCATCCAGGCGCTCGTCGAACACCAGCTTGCTGTTCTCGTCCGGCCACACCAGACGCAGCTCGCGCAGTTTCTGGATGAAGCTGCGGAACAGGGTCTTGTCGAAGAATTCCGGCGCGGCCGGTGCGTACAACAGGCTCAGACGCTGTGCGGCCTGTTGGCACAGGCTTTCCAGTTCACCGGCACCGAGCACGCCGGGGCCGTTCTTCACCAGCACCGAGATGGCGATGTAATAGCGCTCGAAGGCCTGTTGCAGCGAATGACCGATCGCACGCAGACGGAATACTTCATCGGTCTGCCCGGTGTTGCGCGCCAGGATGCCGCCGTCGTCGTCGGTGACATTGAGCAGCAGGCCTTCGCGCACGAACATGTCGATGGTCTGTTCGATGCGTTCGGCAAAGCGGTCTTCGCTCCACGGCAGGAACAGCTCCGCCTGCAGGAACGGATACACCGTGCGCCCCAACCGCAACAGACCGGCGCGGCTCATGCGGCGGTTGTTCTGGAAACAGCATGCCACCCACGAGGAGGCGGTAAACAGGTGCAACACGTTGTTGCGGAAGTAGCTCAGCAACACCGCGGTGTCGCCGCTGACGCTGAGCACGTCGCCCAGCGGATGCGACACGCGCGTGAGCACGTTGATCTCTTCGGCGTGGGTGATGATGCGCGCCGGGGTGTGCGGGGTGACGGTGACACGGTCCGAGTACGGCATTTCCGCCAGCAGCTTCTTGCACAACTCGATCTGTGCGATCAGGTCGGCCTCGCCCATCGCGTGCTTGGGCGTGGACAGCAGCGCCAGCGCCAGCAGGTTGATCGGGTTGACGTCGGCGGCGCAGTTGATGCGGGTCTGGATCTGGGTGGACAGCGTGTCCACCGCCGGTGCCAGCCAGGTGGGTTTTTCGTCTTCCGGCAGCGGCTGGCCGTCCCAATCGGGCGCGTGCTTGGCCAGCACGTCGTTGAGCGCGATCGGCTCGCCGAAGTTCACCACCACCTGGCCGTAGTTCTGCTTGAGCACTTTGGGAATCGACCACAGCAGGCCCCAGATGGATTCCTTTTCCTTGGGCCGGCCGGTGAGCTCGTCCAGGTAGCTGTTGCCTTCCATCAGCTTCTCGTAGCCGATATACACCGGCTGGAACAGCACCGGCTTGCGCGGCTGGCGCAGATAGGCGCGCAGGGTCATGGCGATCATGCCGCCCTTGGGCTGCAGCAACCGCCCGGTGCGCGAGCGCCCGCCTTCGACAAAGTATTCGATCGAATAGCCGCCGGCCACCAGCTGCGCGACGTATTCGCTCAGCACCGCCGAATACAGCGCGTTGCCCTTGATCGAGCGCCGGATGAAGAACGCGCCGCCCTTGCGCAGCAGCGTGCCGACCACCGGCAGGTTGAGGTTGATGCCGGCCACGATGTGCGGCGGCACGATGCCGCGTTCGTACAGCAGGTAGCTCAGCAGCAGGTAATCCATGTGGCTGCGGTGGCTGGGCACGTAGACCACTTCATGCCCGGGCGCGGCCTGCTTGAGCTTGTCCAGGTGATGCACCAGCACGCCGGCGTAGATGCGGTTCCACACATGGGTCAGCAGGAAGCTGGCCGAGCGCACCACCGGGCTGGAATAGTCGGCGGCGATTTCCCAGGCATAGGCATGCGCCTTGCGCCAAGCATCGACCGGCTTGGAGTTGTCGCGCTTGGCCTGGGTGGCGATGGCCTCGCGCACCGAGTCGGCCGCCAGCACCTGGTCCACCAGCAGGCGGCGGGTGGACAGGTCCGGCCCGATCACCGCCTCGCGGATGCGCCGGAAGTGCGTGCGCAGCACGCGCTGCAACTTGCGCAAGGTGCGCTCGGGCGGCAGCCCTTCGGCCATGGTCTGGCGCAGCGAGATCGGCGGGGCGAAGCGCACGATGGTGGTACGGCCGTTGAGCAGCACCGACAGCAGGCGGCGGAAGCGGCCGACCAGCGCCCAGTTTTCCGAGAACAGCACCGCGAACCAGCCGCTCTGCTTGTCCGGCGCGCGGCCGACGAAGATCGACACCGGCACCAGGTGCACGTCCAAGTCGGCGCGCACGCGATGGGCCTGCAGCAGCTTGGCCAGCGAATCGGAATGGGTCTTGCCGCCGCGCTGCTCGGGAATTAGCGAATTGCTGCTGCTCCGGCGCGACAGGGCCAGATACGCACGCTTGCGCTCCAGCGGGTCGCCCGGCAGCGGCACCAGTGGCGACGGCAGGCCGACTTCGCGGCAGGCCTTGTCCAGGATCAGCGCGTTGGACAGGCCGTAGTCTTCCAGCACGTACACCACCGGGCGGCCATCGTCGTAGCGGCCGGGTTGATCCGGCTCGATGGTCAGGCTCAGCCAGGGGTCGGCCAGGCGGCCGAGCAGGCGCGCCCACCACGGGCGCTTGGCGCTACGGGCAGCAGCGGCAACGCCGGGCGCGATCGCCGGCGCGACCTCCGCAGGCAGCGGCGCGGCACCCGGCAGCGCCGCCGCCTGGGCAGCGGGGTCGGCGGCAGCGTTGGAGGGAGCGGGCTGGCCGTCAGGAAACGGCAGGGGATTCTGTTCTGGCATCACGGGCATTATCGCCCAGCCGGGCGTTGCCCGGTGTCGGCGGGCGTGGCGGGCGGGACCGCCGGGGTATCGGACGCCGGCGCGGCGCCCGGCAAGGCCGGTGCCGGTGCCGGCGCGGCACTGAGTAGGGCCTGCACCTCGTCCTGGGTCTGCTGCTGGTACCAATGGCCATCGCGCTTGATCAGCGCAACGCTCAGATCGATGTCGTGGGCGGCCAGCGGATAGCGCAGCCGGACCTGGGCGGTGTCGGCGTCCTGCTTGATCAAGCCGGTGCGCAATGCGTCCAGGCTGCTGTCGATCGACAGGCCGTAACGCTCCAGCACCTTCTTGCAGCTTTCCCAAAACGGCCCGAGCCGGCGCAGGCTTTCCTCCATGCCCAGCTGCTGCAGGTCGGCGTCGGAGGTAATGCCGGTGGCACGCGCGGCGGTCACCAGATCGGCGATGCTGGCCTTGGCACGCGGGCGGTCGGCCAGCGGCGCGGTGGCGGCCCAGGCGCTGAGCGCATCGACCAGCTGCACATAGTGGGCACGCTGCTCGGGCTGGTAGTCGTTGCGACTGCGCAGGTACTGCACCCCGAACTGGCCCAGCGATTGCGCGGCCTGGGCAATGCCCCGCGACTGCCCGGCCAGCTGCGCATCGAAGGCTTGCTGCAGGCGGCGCTCGGCATCCGGGGCCGACAGCGACCCCAGCAAGGCGCCCACCTCGTTGGGCAGCGGCAGCTCGGTCAACGGCCACCGGCTGGCACCGCTGCGCCAGGCCGCTTCCAGTTGCGTGTACTGCGTGGGGGTAACCCGGATGCGCGCATAGGCAACCAGGTCGTTACGCCGCAGCGGCACGGTCATCGACTGCATCGCGGCGGCCGGCTCGGCCTTGGCGCCGGGCAACGGCGCGGCGGTGTCGGTGCGCTGGCAGCCGGCCACGCACAGCGCCGCCAACAGCCCCCACGCGATGAACTGGAACCGGCCGGCGCGGACGGTAGATGGCGACATGCGCACGCTGTTCCCCTGATCGATCGGCGCATCTTGCTGTCTGAATGCACCGGCGGCAAGGCGCGCTTCACACCGTGCGCCACGGTATGGGCCAAAGATGTTACGTTTTCGTCGCTACCCAGGCATTGTCAGTCGGTGTCTGCCGTTGACGCGCGTTGTCTCGCCGGACAAATTTGTCCACTCACCAGGTCGCAGCCCTTGTCCCAGCGATGTTTGGCCCGATGCTGCATCGCATCATGTAAGCGCTTGCAGATCCTGCTAGCGTGCGCGCCATCTCGCTTCGAGGTCGCCATCGGATGGGGCCGATGACCTTCATGTGCCTGTGCGACACGAACGTTCTGCGCCCGCAGGCCGTGCGCCCTGCCCGGGCGCGTGGTCGCCACTGCCTTGTTTTGGAGAAAGCGCCATGAGTCGGCCACGTTCGGAAGGCGGCAGCGTCACCATCAAGGATGTCGCGCGCCAGGCGCAGGTGTCGGTGGCCACGGTGTCGCGCACCATGAACGGCCATCAGCACGTGGCCGAGTCGGTGCGCGAGCGCGTGCTGCAGGTGGCGCGTGCGCTCAATTACATCCCGCACCACGCTGCGCGCAGCCTCAGCAGCCGGCGCACCCACACCATCGGGGTGGTGCTGCCGGACCTGCATGGCGAATTCTTTTCCGAATTGATCCGCGGCATCGATCAGGTGGCGCGCGACCAGGGGTATCACCTGCTGGTGTCCAGCTCGCACGGCGACCCGCAGGCGCAGCGGCGGGCGCTGGAGCGCCTGCCCGGGCGCGTGGACGGGGTGGTGGTGATGTCGCCCTCGCTGGGCGACACCGGCGTGCACGAGGACGCGCTGCCCGGCGGGCTGCCGGCGGTGCTGCTCAACTGCGCCGGCAGCGCCAGCCAGCGGCCGGTGCTCAATGTGGACAACTACGGCGGCGCGCGGGTGATGACGCGGCATCTGCGCGACAGCGGCCACCGCCGCATCGCCTTCATCGCCGGGCCGGCCGACAACTTCGATGCGCACGAGCGCCTGCGCGGCTACCGCGACGAGCTGGCGCTGGAGGCGGACGCGCAGCCGTGGGTGTTGCCAGGCAACTTCGATGAGGAGTCCGGCTACCGCGCCGGCCAGGCGCTGGCGCAGGACGCGCGCCCGGATGCGGTGTTTGCCGCCAACGACATGATGGCGCTGGGCTGCCTGTTCGCGCTGGGCCATGCCGGGCTGAAGGTGCCGCAGGACATCGCGCTGGCCGGGTTCGACGATGTGCCGATGGCGCGCTACGTGTTGCCGGCGTTGACCACCATGCGGGTGGACATCGCCGGCCTGGGTGCACGTGCCTTGCGCCTGCTGCTGGGCCAGCAGTTGGTGGATGCGCCCGCGCCGCCTGCCGACGCCGCACCGCCGGCGTTTTCGGAAATGGTGCCGGAGCTGATCGTGCGCGCGTCCAGCGCCGCGCCCGGCTCGCCCGGCGGCTGATTCGGTACTCCATCGCATCTTCACGAAATCTTTGCGCTTTCTTATGCTTTTTATAACACCTGCACGTTGCCTGCCGCTGTTCTGCCGTCGTTGAAACAACGCACCATCCGCGCCACGCCGACCATCTCCGCCGGTACGCGCCTGACCCCTGGGAGGGGGACGTCATGAAGACCTACCGTACCGTTTCCACCCTGCCGGCGCGCAGCCTGCTGTGCTGCGCCCTGGCCGCTTCGTTGCTGGCCGCCGCTCCGGCCATGGCCCAGTCCAGCAATGCCACGTTGCGCGGGCAGGTTGCCGCGTCGCAGGCCGGCACCACCGTGACCGCCACCAACGTCGCCAGCGGCGCGGTGCGACGGGTGACCACCGGCGCGGACGGTAGCTATGCGTTGGTCGGCCTGCCGCCGGGCACCTACAAGGTCGATGCCGGTCCCGGCACCGAGCAGACGGTGACCCTGTCGGTGGCCTCATCGGTCAGCCTGAACCTGGGCAGCGGCGGTGAAGCGGCTGCACCGGCCGCCGATGGCACGGCCACCACCCTGGACACGGTCAAGGTCACCGCCACCACGCTGCAGGAGGTCAAGACCTCCGAAGTCGGCACCACTATCTCGCTCAAGCAGATCAACACGGTGCCGCAGCTGACGCGCAACTTCCTGGAGTTTGCCGACACCGTCCCGGGCATGCAGTTCGAGACCGACTCCAACGGCAACAGCCGGGTGCGCGGCGGCGCGCAGGCCAGTTCGGCGGTCAATGTGTACATCGACGGCGTGGGCCAGAAGAGCTATCTGTTCGGTGGCGTCTCCGGCCAGCAGCAGAGCGCGGGCAACCCGTTCCCGCAGCTGGCGATCGGCGAGTACAAGGTCATCACCTCCAACTACAAGGCCGAGTTCGACCAGGTGGGGTCGGCGGCGATCGTGGCGTCCACCAAGTCCGGTGGCAACGAATTCCATGGCGAGATCTTCGGGCGCACCACCAATACCGATTTTCGCGCGCGCCAGGCCGACGAACGCGCCGGCGCGCCCAATGCCGATGGCAACAAGCGCCAGACGCACCAGGACGAATACGGTGCGGCTTTCAGCGGGCCGATCGTCAAGGACAAGGCGCACTTCTTCGTCAGCTACGAAGGCAAGGGCTTTGAGGTGTCGGCCAACCCGGTCGCGGTGCCGGACCGTTTCAGCGCACTGAGCGACGATCTGCCGGCCGGCGTGCAGAGCCGCCTGGGCTCGGTCACCCGTCCGTTCAAGGAAGACCTGTACTTCGGCAAGATCGATTGGGACATCGGCGACAACGACCGCCTGGAGCTCACCGCCAAGGTCCGCGACGAAGAAAGCCGCGACAGCGTGGGCGACCAGAACACCGCCATCGCCGCCAAGATCAACCTCAATTCCGAAGAGCGCTACGACCTGCGTTGGCAGCACTTCGGCGAGCGCTACATCAACGAGGCACGGCTGTCGTACGAAGACGTGCTGTTCAACCCCACCGCCTACACCATCGGCAGCCAGACCGTGTATACGCGCGGCATCGCCGAAGACGACGTGCTGCTCAACGACGACGCCACCAGTGGCCTGGCGATCCAGCGCAAGGGGCAGAAGGGCCCCAGCTTCCAGAACGACCTGACCTTCAACAACATCGAGTGGCATGGCAACCACGTCATCAAGATGGGCGTGAAGTACAAGGAAGTGGAGCTGACCCAGAGCGAGAACTCTGCGGCCAATCCGTCGTTCTACTACGCGGTGAACGATGGCGTGGGGACCGCGCCCATTCCGTACCAGGTCCGCTTCAATCTGCCGTTTGCCGGCGCCACGCCGTCGGTGACCACTACCAGCAAGCAGCTGGGCCTGTACATCCAGGACGATTGGGACGTCAACGACAAGCTGCAGTTGAATCTGGGCGTGCGCTGGGATGGCGAAAAGATTCCGTCTTACCTGGACAACGTGACCCCGCCGGAAGTGATCGCCGCCTTGAACGGCCCCGGCACCGACCCGGCGGTCAGCGCCACCTATGCCGAGCAGCTGGCCAAGGGCGGCGTCAACATCAACGACTACATCAGCAACGGCCGCAATCGCAAACAGGACAACAACAACTTCGCACCGCGGCTGGGGTTCTCCTATGACTTCCGCGGCGACGAATCGCTGGTGCTGTTCGGCGGTGCCGGGCGCAGCTACGACCGCAACCTGTTCGACATCATGGGCCTGGAACAGGTCAAGTCGGCGCTGTCGCAGTACACCATCCGCTTTGTCGAATCCTCCGGCTGCACGCCGGCGCCGGGTACCTGCACCAACTTCAATCCGGCCTTTGTCAGCAACCCGGACAGCCTGGGCGGCCTGGTCAATGCGCGCGTGCGCAATGGCGAGATCGACCTGCTCAACAACGATTTGAAGACGCCGTATTCGGACCAGTATTCCATCGGCTTGCGCACGCGCGTGGGCGAGTGGAGCAACTCGGGCACGGTGTCGTATATCCACAGCAAGGACGGTTTGATCCTGACCCTGGGCAACCGCTATCCCAATGGCGATTTCTTCCAGAATGGCGGACAGCCGTGGACCCAGTCACCGGCGGGGTTCGGCAACCTGATCATCGGCAACAACGGTGTGGAGACCAAGACCGCACAGCTGTTGCTGTCCACCGACAAGGCCTACACCAAGGAAAGCGGCTGGGGCCTGAGCGCGGCATACACGTTCTCGCGCGCACGCGGCAATCGCGGCAACGACGAGCAGTACGGATTCGATGCGGCCACCATCGCCAGCTATCCGTTCCTGGATCTGAACTCGGTGCCGCGCCATCGCCTGGTGGTCACCGGTATCTACGACCTGTTCTGGGGCATCAGCGCCTCGGCCAAGCTGACCCTGGCCACGGTGCCGCCGCGTAACGAAGCGGTCTCCTTCGATCAATACGGTGGCCCGCCGTCGGACAATATCCGCATCGTCTCGGTGGACGCACCCGGGGGCAAGTTCCTGGCCGGTGGCGACATCTTCGGCACGCGCCAGCTGGATCTGTCGCTGTCCAAGGACATGCATGTCACCGATGCGCTCACCGTGCAGGTGCGCGGGGATCTGATCAATGCGCTGAACTTCCGCAACTATGATCAGTACGCCATCGACTGGGGCAACGGCGGAGTGTTCAATCCGCGCGCCAGCATCAACCAGTACGGCGCGCTGTCCACGCCGCCGCGCACGCTGTTCCTGAGCGCGCGCATCATCTGGTAATTCGATAAACGCCAGCTCGGCCTGCGACGCCAGCAACCGGCGAGCGCCCGTGCTGGCAACCCCGCATGGACGCACGCCAGCGCATCGCCAGCGTGCGCATTGCCCGTTGAACGCCGATGCGCTGCATCGGCCACGCGCCGCCAGTGTTTACCCGTCTCGACCCGTGCCTGAAGGAGCAGCCGCCCGTCACCGCAGACCTTTGTCGTTCTTGCAGCCCTTGCGGCTGTTGTTGCCTGCCGTTCCGTGTTTCAACCCAAAAGCACCAACCCAACGCGCCAGTCACTCCACTGCGTCGCGCTTTACCCCTGGGAGGGGGAAAGTCATGAAGACCCACCGTACCGTCTCCACCCTGCCGGCGCGCAGCCTGTTGTGCTGCGCCCTGGCCGCCTCGTTGTTCGCCACCACCCCGGCCATGGCCCAGTCCAGCAACGCCACCTTGCGCGGCCAGGTCGCCTCCGCGCAGAGCGGCAGCGAAGTGGTCGTCACCAATGTCGCCACCGGCTCGGTGCGACGCGCACCGGTCAATGCGAACGGCAACTACACCATCGTCGGGCTGCAGCCGGGCACCTACAAAGTCGAATCCAACGGCATCAGCCGCACGGTGACCTTGTCGGTGGCCTCCAGTGCCACCGTCGATCTGGGCAACGAGCCAGCGGCAGCGCCGGCCGGCAATGCGACCACGCTGGACACGGTGACGGTCAGCGCGCCGATGATTCGCGACGTCAAGACCTCGGAAGTGGGCAATACCATCAGCGCGCGGCAGATTCAGCAGCTGCCGCAGGCCACGCGCAACTTCCTGGAGTTTGCCGACACCGTGCCGGGCATGGTGTTTCAGGTCGATGGCAATGGCAACACCAAGCTACGCGGCGGTGCATCCAACGCCAGCGCCGGCAATCTGTACATCGATGGCGTGGGCCAGAAGAGCTACGTGCGCAGCGGCGGGGTTGCCGGCCAGAGCGACACCCAGGGCAATCCGTTCCCGCAGCTCGCCATCGGCGAGTACAAGGTGATCACCTCCAACTACAAGGCCGAATACGGCCAGATCAGTGGCGCGGCGATCACTGCGGCCACCAAGTCCGGCACCAACGAGTTGCACGGCGAAGTGTTCTACCGCTACACCGATCAGGATCTACGCGACAAGCGGCCCGACGAGGAAGAAAACGGCAAGATCGATTCGCAGACCAAGGAATACGGCTTCGCGTTGGGCGGGCCGATCATCCAGGACCGCATGCATTTCTTTGTCGCCTACGAGGGCAAGGAAAACGTGGCACCCAAGAGCGTGCAGCCGAGCGCGGAGGCAGCTGGCTTCGTCAACCAATTGCCGTCCGACCTGGCCAGCCAGTACGGCCCGGCCAACATGCCGTTCGAAGAGGACCTGTTCTTCGGCAAGATCGATTTCGAGCCCACCGACCGCGATCGCATCGAGCTGAGCACGATTTATCGCGATGAAACCCAGACCGCGAACGTGGGCGGCACCAACACGCTGGCGCAGGCCACCGACAAGATCAACAAGGACAAGCGCACCAACCTGCGCTGGCAGCACAGCGCCGACAACTGGTTCAACGAGGTCATCGTTGGCACCGAGAACTCGGAGAACAACCCGACTCCGCGCACGCTGGGCAACGGCATCGTCTACAAGTATTTCCAGCCACGCGCCGGCTCGGCCGATATCGATGAGCGCACCTTCCTGACCACCGGCTCTGCTGGCGGTGCCAACGCCCAACGCAAGAGCCAGAAAGGCTGGTTCCTCCAGAACGATCTGACCTTCACCAGCTTCCAGTGGCATGGCGAACACACCATCAAGATGGGTGTGAACTACAAGGACATCGAGCTGACCTCGCAGGACGCAGCGGCGTTGAACCCGCAGTTCAGCTATCGGGTCAACGGTGGCAGCGTGGAAGCGACGCCGTACCGCGTGGATTTCGTTGCGCCGTACAACACGCCCGGCCAGCGCGCCACGGTGGTCTCGCCGTCCAAGCAGTACGGCATCTATCTGCAGGACGACTGGGCCGCCACCGACAAGCTGATGATCAACATCGGCGTGCGTTGGGACTACGAAGACACCCCGGCCTACACCGACTTCGTCACCTCGCCCGCGTTTGTCGATGCGCTGTACGCCAACGATCCGGACAACCCCGGCCAGCCGTGGGCCAACCGCCTGCTGCCCAGCGGCATCAACGTGGCCGATTACATCAGCACCGGCAACAACCGCAAGAACTTCAAGGATGCGTGGGCGCCGCGCTTCGGTTTCTCGTATGACTTCTTCGGCGACGAAGCCGCCATCCTGCACGGTGGTGCGGCGCGTTCGTACGACCGCAACCTGTTCGAGCAGCTGGCGCTGGAAACCAGCAAGGCGGCGTTGTCGCCGGTGGCGGTGTATTTCGAAAATCCCGCAACCCAACGGTGCTATCGCGCCGACCGCACCTGCGTTGCGTTCGACCCGCGCTATCTCAACGGCATCGATCAGCTCAATACCATTCCCGGTGTCAGCGGCAGCGCCGAGCTGTTCATGTTCAACAACAAGCTCAAGACGCCCTACAGTGACCAGTACAGCATCGGTATCACCAACCAGGTGGGCGAGTGGCTGACCGACGTGACCTTCCAGCGCATCCTCAGCTACGACGGCTTTGCGATGGGCTTGATCAACCGTTATCCGGATGGTTCGTACTTCCAGAACGGCAATGTGCCGTGGGGAGAGCCGGTGCCGGGCTACCAGAACACCATCCTGGGTACCAATGGTCTGGAACAGCGCAACAGCCAGGTATTGCTGTCGGCTGACAAGCCGTACACCAAGGAATCCGGTTGGGGCCTGACGCTGTCCTACACCCACACCAGCGCGCGCCAGAACCGCAACATCGATGAGCCATACGGCTTCGACAAGGCGACCATCCGCGGCTATCCGTTCGTCAAGTCCGACGCGGTGGCAGCGCATCGCTTCGTGGCCTCCGGCTCGATCGATATCCCGTGGGGGGTGACATTGGGCGCCAAGTTGGTGCTGGCAACGCCCGAGCCGATCAACACGATTGCCTGCTTCGGCTTCACCGATCCCGATGGGGCGACCTGCCAGCAAGTGGGTGTCACGCCTCCGGGCAGCGGCAAGTTCCTGGTGGGCGGCGATATCTGGGGCTACCGCACGGTGGACTTCCAGGCCACCAAGGAGTTCACCGTGGTTGGCGACTTCAAGATGTCGGCACGCGTGAACCTGCTCAACGCGTTCAACTTCAAGAACTACAGTGCGTATGCCTATAACGGCTTCGGCAGCAATGGGCAGTTCGATCCGGACATCGCGATCAATACCAGCGGCGAAATCAACTATGTGCCGCGTAGCGTGGTACTGGAACTCGGCGCCAAGTTCTGATTGATCGTCATCGCCACACGCGTGCGGCTGCGCGTGTGGTCCTTCGCGACGGGGCCAACTGGCCCCGTTCGTGTGTCCGTCCCTAATGCTCAGGAACGTGCAGACATGCTCCCCGCTCCACTTCGCAACATCGTCATTGTTGGCGGCGGCACCGCCGGCTGGATGGCCGCTGCCGCCTTCGCACGCGTGCTTGGCCCCACCTTCAACGTGCAGCTGATCGAATCCGATCAGCTTGGCACCGTCGGTGTGGGCGAAGCCACCGTGCCGCACATCAAGGCCTTCAATAACCTGCTCGGTATCGACGAGGCCGAGTTCGTGCGCCAGACCCAGGGCAGCTTCAAGCTCGGCATCGAGTTCGTTGACTGGCAGCGCCCCGGCACCTCTTACATCCACGGCTTCGGCAGCCAGATCGGACACCCGCTCGGGCTGCTGCCGTTCCACCAGTACTGGATCAAGCAGCGCGCGCGCGGCAAGGCGCAGTCGCTGGGCACCTATACGCTCAACACCGTGGCCGCGGTGCGCGGCAAGTTCATGACCTCGGCCGGCGATGTGCCGGCCACCTCGCCGCTGGCCAATATCGCCTACGCGTATCACTTCGATGCCGCGCTGTACGCGCGCTTCCTGCGCGGGTTTGCCGAGGCACGCGGCGTCACGCGTATCGAAGGCATGGTGGAGCAGGTGCAGCTGCATCCGGAATCGGGCAACGTGGTGGCGCTGCACCTGGCGGTGGGCCAGGTGATCGCCGGCGACCTGTTTATCGATTGCTCGGGCTTCCGCGGGCTGTTGATCGAAGACGCCCTGCACACCGGCTACCACGACTTCACCCATTGGCTGCCGTGCGATCGTGCACTGGCGGTGCCCTGTGAAAAGGTCGGCCCGCCCACGCCGTACACGCGCTGCACCGCGCGCGCGGCCGGTTGGCAATGGCGCATTCCGCTGCAGCACCGCACCGGCAACGGCTACGTGTATTCCAGCGCGCACATCAGCGACGACGAAGCGGCCGCCACGCTGCTCGCCAACCTGGACGGCAAGCCGCTGGCCGACCCACGCCCGCTGCGCTTTACCACCGGGCGGCGCAAGCAGTGCTGGAACCGCAACGTGGTCGCGTTGGGCCTGGCCAGCGGTTTTCTGGAGCCGCTGGAATCGACCAGCATCCATCTCATCCAGTCCGGCATTTCCAAGTTGCTGGAGCTATTTCCGCGCGAGGGCATCAGCCCGGTGCTGGTGCAGCGCTACAACGACCGGCTGGCATTCGAGTTCGACCGCATCCGCGATTTCCTGTTGCTGCACTACCACGCCACCGAGCGCGACGACAGCGCGTTCTGGCGGCGTTGCCGCCAGATGCCGATCACCCCGGAGCTTCAGGCCACGCTGGACCTGTTCCGCGACAGCGGGCGGTTCTATCGCAATGCCGAGGAGATGTTCGCCGAGATCAGCTGGGTGCAGGTGATGGTGGGCCAGGGCATCGTGCCGACCGGCTATCACCCACTGGTGGACCAGGTGCCCGACCGCGATGCCGAAGGCTTCCTGGCCAGTGTGGCGCAGACCATCGCGCACTGCGTGGACGTGATGCCGACCCACCAGCAATTCATCGACCGCTTTTGCAAGGCGCCCGCGACACGCTGAGTGGAGCCCAGGCGACGATGGCGGGGCAGGCACTCCTGCGGCGGGCAGGCGGGAGACCACCAGGCAGAGGCGACGACGCTGCGCTTGCCGGGCAATCCAGCGGGCAAAAAAAAGGATCGGGCACAAGGCCCGATCCCTTCGAAAACCGGGACAAGCCCGGTGGACAATGAGTGGCACAGCTTCCGACTGACATCGGACGCCGGCATGTTAACGAGACTTTCACGTTAAAGCAATGCTTTAATTTTGATGGTTTAACTCTTTGATTCTATTGCTTAGACGGTAGCAAAAACGGGGCGATCAGTCCTTGTGCTGCACCACCGCCGCACGGATCTCGGCCTGGATGGCCGTGGCGGCGGCGGCCGGGTCGTTCGCCAGGCGGATCGGGCGGCCGACGACGATCGCGTCGGCGCCGTCGGTAAAGGCCTCGGCCACGCCCACGGTACGTTGCTGGTCATCGCCAACCGGGCCGCCGGGGCGGATGCCGGGGCAGACGATCGAGAATGCCGGTCCGGTGGCACGCCGGATCGGGCCGGCTTCCTGGCCAGAGGCAATGACGCCATCGATGCCGGCGGCCTGTGCGGCCAGCGCGCGCTCCACCACCACCTCCACCGGCTCGCGGTCGATGCCCATCGCCGCCAGGTCCGGGCGGCCCATCGAGGTCAGCACGGTCACCGCCAGCAGGCGCATGTCGCCCTGGTTGGCTTCGGCGGCGGCCTGCAGCATGCCGGCATGCCAGCCGTGCACGGTGCAATAGCTCACCGGCCACTGCGCCAGGCGGCGGATGGTGCCCGCCACGGTGGCGGGGATGTCGAAGAACTTCAGGTCCACGAACACCCGCTTGTTGCGCTTGGCCAGCGCATCGAGCACATGGAAGTACTCGCCCGACGCCAGCAACTCCATGCCGATCTTGTAGAAGGACACCGACTCGCCCAGGCGGTCCACCCAGGCGATGGCCTCGTCATGGCCGGGTACGTCCAGCGCGAAGATCAGTCGCTCGTGCGCGGCCAGGGCTAACGGGGGACGGTTCATCGGGCGGTCTCCAGTGCGGCGCGCTTGGCGTCGTGGCGTGCTTTCCAGGGTTGCGCGTAATCGTTGTTGAACTGCGCCGGCTCCCAGCCGCCGTAGCTGGGGTTGGGCAGCATCCACCAGCGCTCACCGAACCAGTCGTGGTACTGCTGCAGCAGCGCGCCGCGCGCCTGGCCTGTGTTGGCGGTGACCTGCACGAAGTCGCCCAGCTGGTCGCCGAACTGCATCAGCACGCGGTATTTCTGCCCGGCCAGCTGACGGCGGCAATTCTTCTCGCTGCCATTCTGCTCGCACCCGGGCACCACCGTGCCCAGGCCCAGGAACACGCTGTCGTCGGCCACCGGCAACCCCACGCTGCGCAGATTGGCCAGCGTGGCGTCCTTCAGGTGCACGGCGCGGTTGGAAATGTAGATCAGGGTGACGCCGCGGGCGTTGGCGGCCTTGGCGAAATCCACCACCCCCGGGATCGCAGTGGCCTTCTTCTCCGCCACCCACTGGTCCCAACTGAGCTCGTCGTATTCCTTGCCGTCGCGCAGCAGGCGTGCCTGGTAGGGCGAGTTATCCAGCACGGTCTCGTCCACATCCAGCACCACCGCCGGCTTCAGGCCGGTGGCAGCGTTGGCGCGCTCTTCCGGTACCAGCGCGTCCCAGTTGGGCTGTTTGAGCGCGGTGTCGAGCTTGTCGGCAGCGGCGCGATAGGTCTGCTCGGCCACGGCGCGGTATTCCTCCGAGCGCTGCATCCACAGCACTGCGTTGAGGTTGTCGTCGCCGGCCGGCGCGGTGGTCGCCGACGTTGCGGCCTTGGTGACCGCGGCGCCGGCATCGGCATGGGCGGTTGCAGCGGCAGCCTGCGCAGGCTGGGCCGGTTGCGTGTCGCCGGGCTTGCAGGCGAGCAGGGCCAGCGCGGTGCAGGCGAGCAGGGACAACGGTGCGTAAAGCGAGGGGCGCATGGCATCCACCAGAACAGGAACGGCAATGAAGAGCGCAATTTTAGCGGGTTCGCGCCAGTCCGCTCGCGTTTGCCCATGGTGCGGCCGGGAGGCGAGCCGTACGCAGGGCCACCCGTGCCACGCGGCTTGTCCGGCAGCCTGGCCGGACGGGGTCTCGGCACGATGCGGATGCGGACCTGCGCCTGTTCCTGCAGGCGCAGGCGTGTTTCGCCGCATGACGCAGACCGGCGCTATCCAGGGTAGATAGCGCCGCCGCCGCGCGTGTTCGCCGCATCCAAAGAACGCTGGCAGCAGATCGGCATATCCTTGTGCGCTGATTGCCCCGGAGTCACCGATGACCGAACTCTCGTCCCCGCCCGTTCTCGACACCGCCCAGGCCCGCGTGCTCGGCTGTCTGATCGAGAAGGAAGCGACCACGCCGGATGCGTATCCGCTCACCGTCAACGCCGCCCAGGTTGCCGCCAACCAGAAGACTGCCCGCGAGCCGGTATTGAACCTGCAGACCGGGGTGGTGCACCACGCGCTGCGCCAGCTGGAAACCCTGGGCCTGGTGCGCCAGCAGTTCTCTTCGCGTGCCGAGCGCTACGAACACCGCCTGGGCAACGTGCTGGACCTGACCCGCCAGCAGGTGGCCCTGATCGGTCTGTTGCTGCTGCGCGGCCCGCAGACGCTGGGCGAGCTGTTTGCGCGCAGCGAGCGGCTGACGCGCTTCAACGATGCCGACGACGTGCGCCACCATCTGGACCGGCTGATCCAGCGCGGCCTGGCGGTGCAACTGCCGCGCGCCAGCGGCCAGCGCGAAGATCGCTACGCGCATTTGCTCAGTGGCGAGCTGGACGTGGAGGCATTGCAGGCCGCTGCTGCGCGCGCTGCGCCAGGCCCGCGCAGCAGCGCCGACAGCAGCGAGCTGGAAGCGCGCGTACAAGCATTGGAGGCTACCGTCGCCGAACTGCAGGAGGCACTGGCCGCAGTGCAGGCGCGCCTGGAAGCGGCTGGCGCCTAGGGCGACAGTGCGCTCTCGGAGGCCCACGCCACTGCGCCGCCCACGCAGGTCGCAACGCAGGCAACGAGCGGGCAGGCCGCCAGACGAGCTCCTGACCGAGCGGTGGTGGCGCAGCGTGCGGCCGGCCCGCTCAGGTCGGCGTGTCCACCGCGTCCCAATCGACGTCTTCGAAGTGCAGCAGCCAGTTAAGGGTGTAGTGGCGCTCATAGACCACGCCCGGCACGATGCCGGCCGGCGGCGGTTGCTGGGTCTGGCCGGCCTGGCGCACCGCCCAATGCAGGCGCAGGTGCCGGTCCAGCGCATCCAGCAGTTCGGGCACCGGCCGCAGCGTCAACGACGGCCGCATCGCTGCTTCGGCATGCTCCAGCGCGCGCTGGGCGGCCAGGGGGACATCGCACAGATCGGTTGGCTCCGGCAGCGCGTCGGCCAGCCCCAGGGCCCACTGCAACACGGCCAGGCTCTCGTAGCGCCAGCCAAAGTTGGCGAGCTGCTGCGGCTCCGGTGCGGCTTGGGCAAAAAAGGCGCGCTCCTGCGGCGACAGCGCCGCCTCCACGCCAGGCAGGCGGGTGTCCATATCGTCCAACGCAGGTGGCGTATCGCCGGCGGCCAGCATCTCCGCGCGCAAGGCCACCGCAAACAACGCCAGCATGCGCTGCGTCACCACCGCGGCATCGCGCACCCGCGCTTCTGCCTCGCCAGGCACCGGTGGCAGGCTGGGTGGCACGCGAATGCCTTGCGTGGCCAGCTGCGTTAGTTGCTGCGCGCGCCGCTGCAAGGCATCCGGTGGATACGGCACCTGCGCCTGCTCGTCGATCGCCGGCTCGCCCTGGCTGATCAGCACCCGCCCGTACGGGTCGCGCACGCTGCCGTCGGCCAGGAAACACACCGCATTGGCTTGCTCGGTCCACTGCGCCAGCGCACCGAACGCCGCATCGTCGACCTCGAAGGTGAAGTGCTGGCGCACCCGCTGCACATGCCGCATCAGGTGATAGCGCGGCTGGGTCATCTGGCCGTCGCCGGCCTGACTCACGTAGCCGACGAACCCGTGCAGATGCGTGGCCAATTCCGGATCGGCGTGGTCGCGGTGCTGCACGGCGGCGCGCGGCAGGAAATCCGGCCACAACGGCTCGCGCAGCGTGGAATAGGCGTTGACCAGCAATGGCATGCGAGTGTCCTTGTTGGGCGACGGACACAACGACGGCGCTCATCGCCAGGCAGGTGCGGTGCGGCGTCGCTGCGCCGCTCGTCCACCGAAGCGCCTGCGCGCCGTCCCCGCCGCGCTGACGATGGTTTGTGCTGCGTTGTGTCGGCCGCGTTCAGCGGTGAGAGTCGCCGCCAGGGTGCCGCAGGCCTGCCCGGCTGTCCATGTCGGCCGGAGCGAGCGCGATCGTGTAATACAGCACCGGATGGTCCTCCTGGCTCAACACGCGCAGGCCTTGCCGCTGCAATCCGAGTTTTTCCAGCGCGCGAATCGAATCGGCATTGCCCGGCGACACGATCGCGCACAGCTGCGACAACCCCAGCACATCGCGCGCATGGGCGAGCACCGCGCGCCCGGCTTCGTCCACATAGCCCTTGCCGCGATAAGCAGGCAACAACGCAAAACCGAGATGCGGCACCGGCAAGGTCTCGCGGCACAACAAGCCCAACGTGCCGATAAACGCGGCATCCTCACGCGTTTCCATTCCCCAGTGCGCGAACCCATACCGCGCGTGGTGCGCCTGCGCCCATTCGCACAGATGTGCGCGCGCCTGCTCGCGGGTGCGGATACCTCGGTCGTTGATGCCGGCGATAAATCCGGGGTCGTTGACCAGCGCCAACATCGCTTCGGCATCGCGCTCGGGGTCGAGCAGACGCAAGCGCAGACGCGGGGTTTCGATCACGACGGTCACGGCGCACTCCGGCATCGGGGAAACCAGACTGCCGTGCCGCCGCGTCACTGGCAAGCGATGCAATGCGTGCTGCGGGTTGCGGTGCAACCGCGCACCACGCGTCAGTCGAACAAGGCCTGGATCGCGGCCAACCCCGCGCTGGCGCGCTCCTTCTTGCGCTCGGCATCGGCCACCGGGTCGGCACCGTCGCGCTGCAATTCCTCGGCCGGAATCTCGTCGAAGAACCGGCTCGGCTTGAGCCGCACATGCTCGCCGAACTTGCGTGTCAGCTTGCTATGGCTCATCCACAACTGTTCCTTGGCGCGGGTGATACCCACATACAACAAGCGGCGTTCTTCCTGCAGATTGCCTTCTTCCAGGCTTACTTCGTGCGGCAGCACACCGTCCTCGCAGCCGACGATGAACACGTAGCGGAATTCCAGCCCCTTGGACGCATGCATGGTCATCATGCGTACCTGGTTGCCGCCATCGTCCTTGTCGTTGCGCGACAACAACGCCAGCTGCGCGGCCAGGTCGCTGGCACTCGCACCGCGCGGACCACCTTCGAACCACTCGGCCAGCTCGTCCAGATTGCGCTTGCGCCGCTGGAAGCCGGTCTCGTCCTTGGACTGGTTGCGTAGATCGTTGAGCAGGCCAGACTTGTCGGCCAGCATGCGTACCAATTCCCCCGCTGGCAGCCTGGTCGACTGCTCGCGCATCTCACGCAGGATGTCGGTGAACGCACTCAGGCCGTTGGCCGCACGCGGCGGCAGATGCTGCAGCGCACCCATCGACTCGGCCGCGCGCGACATCGGCACCGACTTGCCGCTGGCCAGTTCCGCCAGGCGCGCCAGCGAGGTGGCACCCACTTCGCGCTTGGGCGATTGCACCGCCCGCAAAAACGCCGCGTCATCGTCGGGGTTGACGATCAGGCGCAGCCACGACAGCAGGTCCTTGACCTCCTGTCGCTCCAGAAATGCGGTCCCACCCGTCAGGTGGTACGGCACGCGCAGCAGCTGCAAGGCTTTTTCCAGCGGCCGCGATTGGAAATTGCCACGGAACAGGATGCAGAAATCGCTCCACGGCACCTGCTTGGCCGTGCCCAGGAACGAAATCTCGGCCGCGACCTTTTCCGCTTCGTGCTCGCTGTCGCGGCACTCCCACACGCGGATGCGCTCGCCGTCGGCCTGGTCGCTCCACAATGTCTTCAAGTGCTCGTGCGGGTTATGCGCGATCAACGCATTGGCCGCGCGCAGTACGCGGTTGGAGCAACGGTAGTTCTGCTCCAGCTTGATGATTTCCAGCGCCGGATAATCGCGCGCCATCTGCTGCAGGTTTTCCGGGTTGGCGCCGCGCCAGGCGTAGATGCTCTGGTCGTCGTCGCCCACGCAGGTGAAGTTGCCGCGCGGCCCGGCCAGCATCTTGAGCAGCCGGTACTGGGCATCGTTGGTGTCCTGGCACTCGTCCACCAGCAGGTAGCCGATGCGCTCGCGCCAGCCCAGCACGATCTCTTCGTTGGCTTCCAGGATCTGCACCGGCAGGCGGATCAGGTCATCGAAATCCACCGCATTGAAAGTGGTCAGCCGCGCCTGGTAGCGCTCATACAAGCTGGCGGCTTCTTTCTCGCGGTTGCTGCGTGCCGCCGCCATCGCCTGTTCCGGCGACAGCCCGGCATTCTTGGCGCGCGAGATCAGGTTCTTGGCATCTTCGATCACATCGGGCTTGGCGCCATGCATCAGGTCCTTGATCTGGGCGGCGGCATCGTCCGAATCGAAGATCGAAAAGCCGCGCTTCAACCCGGCCGCCGCATGCTCGATCTGCAGGAACTTCAGCCCCAGCGCATGGAAGGTACAGATGGTCAGCCCATCGGCGCCATCGCCGCGGATGCGCTTGGCCACACGCTCGCGCATTTCCTTGGCCGACTTGTTGGTAAAGGTGATCGCCGCGATACGCTTGGCCGGATAGCGGCCGGTGGCGATCAGGTGGGCAATCTTCTCCACGATCACGCGCGTCTTGCCGCTGCCGGCACCGGCCAGCACCAACAAGGGACCTTCGCAGTGCAGCACTGCAGCGCTTTGCGGGGGATTGAGACCGTGCATAGGAGCTTCCGACAGAGCGCGCCATTGTACCGGGGCGGCCTGCCGCTGGCCGGCGCGACGGGTTCATCTGGCCAGGCAGGTGCGTGTTCGCGCTGCGCCAGCGATGCCGGCCGCGCAGCGCGGCGTTTGAGCTGGGCAGTGCTCAGGCTCCGGCAATGGCCATCTGGCAGCACGCGCCCCGCAATCAGCCGCCCGGCCCGGTAAAATCGACCGATGGCCAAGCTCTACTTCTACTATTCGGCGATGAATGCCGGCAAGACCACCACCTTGCTGCAGTCGGCGCACAACTACCGCGAGCGCGGCATGCGCACGCTGATCCTCACCCCCAAGCTCGACCACCGCGCCGGCAGCGGCGTGGTCGCCTCGCGGATCGGCCTGCGCGCGGATGGGCGTATCTTCGAGCGCGA
The DNA here is from genome assembly GCF_040202405.1 of Xanthomonas sp. WHRI 6106. Classification (NCBI taxonomy): domain Bacteria; kingdom Pseudomonadati; phylum Pseudomonadota; class Gammaproteobacteria; order Lysobacterales; family Lysobacteraceae; genus Xanthomonas; species Xanthomonas sp. WHRI 6106. The sequence goes on from NZ_JBEGFC010000014.1 coordinate 125,092, forward strand.
CACGGAGTTGCAACAGCTTGTCGAACGCGACATCCACAACGACGGCGCGTTGCACTGCGTGCTGGTGGACGAAGCGCAATTCCTCAGCCGGGCACAGGTCTGGCAGCTGAGCGAAGTGGTCGACCGCCTGCGCATCCCGGTGCTGTGCTACGGCCTGCGCACCGACTTTCGCGGCGAGCTGTTCGAAGGCAGCCAGTTCCTGCTGGCCTGGGCCGATGAGTTGGAAGAGATCAAGACCATCTGCCATAGCGGCAGCAAGGCCACCATGACCGTACGCGTGGATGCGCAAGGGCATGCCGTGCAGGATGGCCCGCAGGTGGAGATCGGCGGCAACGAACGCTATGTGTCGGTCAGCCGCGCCGAGTTCAAGAAGATCATGCGCGGCGAAGGCCGCATCGACCCGCTGCAGATCGCCCTGCCGCTGCCGTCTACGCAGACGTAGGCGAGGGCTGACCTCGACGCTTCGGCCCTCTTTGGCAGGATCGACGCCGGTGGCAACAGCGATCGATTCCAGCGCGTGCAACGCCCTCACTGTGCCGCCCACGCAACCAGCGCGGCACGGCCGCTTGCGAGCAGCTGTGGCATTGTGCGACGTCCCAAACGGCCCTCTGATTCAGCGTCGCCGCTGGCGACACGCAGGTTGCTCGGCAAGGATCCACCGGTGGATCCATGCCCGGTCGACACCATCCGTCCTGGTCGACCTATACGCTCCCTCTGCACCGCTAGACCTGTTCGGGCATGGGCCCGTTGCGGCATCGTCCACGCCCGCCGACAGGCGTATTGTTGGGCGCGTGACGCCGCACCGTTGCGTACAACCAAGCCCATCCGCAGTCCTGTAGACTGCGCTCCATCCACTGTCGGGAGGCACCCATGGATTCGCTTCCTGCCGAGTTACGCGCCGATATCGCGCGGGTGGGCCGGCTATCGTCGGTTCCCGATGTGCTGAGCATCCTGACGCGGCTGACCGGCATGGGGTTTGCTGCCGTGGCGCGGGTGACCGAAGCGCGCTGGATCACCTGCCAGGTGCGCGACGACCTGTCCTTCGGCCTGCTGCCCGGCGACGAGCTACCGCTGGCGACCACCTTCTGCGACAGCGTGCGGGTCAAGGGCAATGCCGTGTGGTTCGGGCATGCCTCGGACGACCCGGTCTACCGCGACCACCCGTCGCCGCGCCTGTATGGCTTTGAAAGCTATGTCTCGGTGCCGATCCGCTTCGACGATGGCAGCGTGTTCGGCACCTTGTGTGCACTGGATCCGCTGCCACGCGCGATGGACCAGCAACTGGTCGAGAAGGTCGAATTGCTCGCGCAACTGCTGGCCGCGCAGATCCAGGCCGAGCAGCGCGCCGAAGAAAGCGCGCAGGAATCGCGCCGCGCACGCAGCGAACTGGGCCGCGCCGGCGCCTCGGCACGATTGCGCGAAGAGTTCATCGGCATTCTCGGCCACGACCTGCGCAACCCGCTGCAATCCATGCACGCGGTGGTGGACATGCTGTCCATCGACCAGCTCAGCCAGCGCCAGGGCGGGGCTATCCGCTCGATGCAGCGCAGCCTGCAGCGCATGGAAGAATTGATCGATTTCGCCTGTGATTTTGCCCGCGGCATCGAACGCGACTGGCTGCAGCTGGACTACGGCAACGGCAGCGACCTGCTCGACGCACTGTCGCAGGTCGTGGACGAAACCCGCGCCGCGTATCCCAACCAGGTGCTGTCCACGCATGTGGCGATCGACGAGCCGGTGCATGGTGATGCGGTGCGCCTGGCGCAGATGTTCGGCAGCATGATGATCAACGCGGTGGTGCAAGGTCAGCAGAGTTCGCTGATCAAGGCGGTCGCCGTCACCGAGCAGGGCCGGCTCCGCATCGAGGTCTGCAACCTTGATGGCATCGACCCGCGTCGGCTGGATGTCCTGCATGCCTCCACCCATGTGCACAGCGCCGGCCGGCCAGCGCCGGAAGTTGACCTTGGCCTGCATATGGCCGCGCAGATTGCGCAGGCGCATCAGGGCGAGCTGCGCATCACCAGCGGCAAGAACGGCACCTGCTTCCGCGTGGAGCTGTCCTGCGCCCGCCCACGCGCACGCATGCAGCTGGTCAAGGAATGACGTCGGCCTGAGCTTGCCGGCCGACAACTGCGCTTGCTCGCAGCGTGATCCAACCCGCGTGCCGAGCAACCCAGCTCGCTCATCTGCCAATCGCCAGCCGCGCCCAGCAGCGGTCGGCGCGTGGCCGCTGCCGCATGCACGCGATGCATGCCATCCATGCCACGCACGTCGGCGCAGGTATGTCGCCGATGGCTGCGCCGGCAACGGGTGCATACCTGTTCGGGCGAGCTGTCATGGTCATGGCGCGGCTGACCGCTCCCGTAAAGGTGCGGGCCTACAGCCCGGGGATGAAAGACGACATGCCGGCAGCGGCACCCCGCCATCCAGGCATGCCGTGCATGCCGGCCTGGCAGCGCCGGCATGCACGGCGCGTCGCCCACCCTCAGTAGAGCTTGCGCTCGCTCGCCGGCGGCGGCGTCCATTGGTAAAGCCAGGTTTCAGTGAGCGGCTTGCCGTTGGCGCGCAGATACAGGCGGATATCGATCTGCTGGGTACCTTCGTCCGGCGGCACCAGATCGAACATCGCCCGATAGCCCTTGAGCTCATGCAGCGGCCGCGCCGACACGATCTCGGTAGTGCCGCGCGACACCTGGATCACCGCCTCGACCTTGGTCTTGGCGTCCTTGACCAGGCCAGGCAACTCGCCACCGGCGAAGTCCACCGCAAACCGCCAGGAGAAATGACTGCGCTTCTGCCCGACAATGCCGCCCAGACCGGTACGCGTCGCCACGCAATGCGCCAAGGGCGAACTGGCCGGCGGCTGCGCGCCCCAATACAGGCGGTAGCCCATCAACAGTTCCTGCCCCGGCTGCGGCTTGGCCTGCGGGTTCCAGAACGCCACGATATTGTCGAAGGTCTCATCCACGGTCGGGATCTCGACCAGTTGCACCGAGCCCTTGCCCCAACCGCTCTTGGGTTCCACCCACAGACACGGGCGCTTCTCGTAAAACACGCCGTCGTCCTGGTAATGGTCGAAATTGCGGTCGCGCTGCAGCAGCCCGAACCCACGCGGGTTCTCGTCGACAAACATGTTGAAGCGCAGCTGCGGCGGGTTGCACAACGGGCGCCAGATCCATTCGCCGCCACCGGTCCACATCGCCAGGCCATCGGTATCGTGGATTTCCGGGCGCCAGTCCCAGTCCATGCGGTTATCGTTTTCGCCAACCTGGTACATGCTGGTGCACGGGCCGATCCCCAGCCGCTCGATCGCCTTGCGCGGGTATAGCGCACTGTCGATGTCCATCACCAGCACCTCGCCATTGGTGATGGCAAAGCGGTAGGCGCCGGCGACGCTGGGCGAGTCCAGCAGGCCGTAGACCACCACCGTGTTCGAATCGTCGGCGGGCTGCTCGAGATAGTAGGCAATGAAGTCCGGAAACTCCTCCGGGCCACCGGTACCGGTGTCGATGGCCAACCCGCGCGCCGACTGCCCGTACTGGCCTTCCTTGCCCACCGCGCGGAAATAGCTCGCCCCCAGAAACGCCGAAAAATCGCGGTCGGTGTCCTTGCGGGTATTGAGCCGGAAGCCGGCAAAGCCCAGATCCTTGGGCAATTGCTTGCCGCCCAGCCCGCTGCTGCCGTAATCGAACGCAGCCGGGTCATAGGCCAACTGCTGTGCCTTGCCATCGACGATGTCGTAGATGTGCACCGGGGTGTGGAAGTACAACCCCAGGTGGAAGAACTTCGCCTGGAACTTGCCGTTGCCATCGGCCCATAGCGCATGGTCCTGACGGTAGCGGATCGACTGGTACTGATCCCAGTTCAATGCCTCCAGCGGGCCTGGCAGGATCTGCTTGTGACTCTTGTACGGCGCGGCGGCCAGCGCACGCGCCTGCCCCTTGAGCCAGGCATAGTCGAACGGCTGCGCCTGACCCAACCGACGCAACCCCACGGCCTTGGCAGCCAATGCCCACTGCGGCACTGCCGGTAAACCGAGCGCAGCCAGAGCGGCGGCAGCATTCTTCAGGAAATGGCGTCGTTGCATGCGCATCGATCTAATCAGGGAATGGGCGACATCATAGCCACAGCCTGACGTGGACGCGCATACCGGAGTCAACGCGCTGCGGCTTCCGCTACGCAGGCGTGTTCCAGCGCTAGCTCCTTCGCCTTGCTGCACAGAAACTGCCGCTGTGCCTGCTCCTCATCCGGCCCGGTGTACTGCAGCAAGCTCCACTGCTCCATGGCCTGCATTTGCGCGCCTGGCGCCAGCTGGCGGTAAGGCGCATGCACTTCCATTTCCAGCAGGCCATCTGCCACATGCCGCGCTGGCGCATCCAGATACAACTCCACCTGTCCCTGCTCAGGATGGATGGCCGCCAGTGGCTCATGCGCAAAGCGAATGACCAGCACCTGCGCACCGGCAAAACCCGCCATCCAGCCTGCCGATGGCTGCAGCAACAGCTTGCCACGCTGGATCAGCCTGTCTTCGCGCGCGTCCGCGCGCAGAACAAGAAGGCCGGCACGGTGCTGGTAGGCCGGCGGTACCGTACCGGCCTCACTCGGCGGCTGCACGCGGATATCGGTAGCGGCTGCCACCGGCACGAACACACGGGTGCTTGCTGCAACGCGCGTGTTGAACCATAGATCCCAGGCAACCGCGTGCTTGCGGATATTGCGTGCAGCAGCATGCACCTCGACCGTGTCCGCACGCGTGCTGGACAGCGCGATGCGCTTGGTCAGCTGCACCCCCGTCACCGGACTGGGCACGCCTTCCAACGTCAGCTGGCCCGCATCACGCGCGGCCACACGCGTGGTGGCCAATGACAGATATGGATCAGGCGGCCATATCGCGGCCGCGGCCTTGCGCTCGGGATTGACCTGCTGGTGCAGCCACCACTGGCTCTGCGGCCCCACCCAAACGTCATGACCCAGATACGGAACATCCCCCGACCGCGCCGACACCTCAGCCACGGGTGAGCGGTCCACGGCGCGACCGATCTTCAACACACTGGGCTGCCCGCGCAGCTGAAACGACAGGATGCGTCCGCCAAAGGACGGCGTTGCACTCAGCTGCACTACATCGTTGCTCAGCTGGATGCGCTGCGTGGCAACTGCCTGTTCTTTTGCGGGCTCATCGGCATGTGTGCCACTGACGCACAGCACGGCCAACGCAGTGACAACAACCTGCGATAGGCGCAGAGACGGTGAGGTGGGCATGCAGCACTTCCAGATGCAGGACACAGGGATTGTGGCGCGGTGTCGCGCTGGAAACTAGCGGCACGGCGTTCGCCGCTGTAGAGCGGTGACGCAATGGTCTGTGACCAGCCGTTGAGTCCTCATGACATGGCGCCGCCGCTGTAAAAAGCCTGGACGGGCTGGAAGCGAAACTTCCGCGACAAGGTGCGGGGGTTGGATACGGCGCGCTTAAAAACTCCAGGCTTTTTCGCACGATTAGCGGTGATGGGCCCGTTTTAGTCGCCCGCAATACCCGCGCCTTGCTTATCGCTGACAGCTCCCACACCACACGGTCGCGCGTTGCCCGATGGTGGCATGTTTCAACGCGCGCCCGCACTGCTTGCAGGGCTCCCCTTCGCGCCCGTACACCGTCAATTCCTGCTCGAAATAGCCGGGTGCGCCATCCGGGCTGATAAAGTCCCGTAGCGTGGTCCCGCCGCGCCTGATCGCGTAGTCGAGAATATCCTTTACGGCGGCAACCAGGCCGCGATACCGGTCAAGCGATACCTTTCCGGCTTCACGCAATGGACTGATGCCTGCACGATGCAGGCTCTCGGCCGCATAAATATTACCGACGCCAACCACCACCGCCTGATCCATCAAGAATGTCTTGACTGCCGCGCGGCGACCTCGCGAGAGCGCATAGAGATAATCGGCAGTAAATGTCTCCGATAATGGCTCAGGACCAAGGTCGGCAAGCAATTCATGCGTTTGTGCATCGGTTTGCCACAACAGACAACCGAACCGACGCGGGTCGTTGAAACGCAGGACGCGCCCATTCTGCAGACTGATATCCACATGATCGTGCGCGCGCGGCAGGGTGTCGCCCGGCAACACACGCAGGCTCCCGGACATGCCAAGATGCAGCAATGCGCTGCCACCTGCATCGGTATCCATCAGCAGATATTTCGCACGTCGCCGTACCTGCGTGATGGTGGCTCCAGGCAGCAGGCGCTCGATCTGCTCGGCAATCGGCCACCGCAAATCCGGACGGCGCAGGATCACGCCATGGATGCGTTGCCCAACCAGGTGTGGCGCAAGCCCACGCATGGTCGTTTCGACTTCGGGCAGCTCAGGCATCGAGGTTTCCAGATCAATCGGTCAGGCACCGGCAGACACCGATATGGAGTCCTGACTGCCGAAAAGCAATCAAGTGCAAACAAGTGCTGCATTGATCCTGGCGCGATGCCCGACGTCGCTTAGCGGCGCCTTTCAACGTCAGCCCCTTTGGTGCCCGCGGAGGCGGCTGTCGCTGTTTCTTAGCGGAAGTAGCCCCGCGGACGAAGCATCGTAGAAGCGTATCAGCGTGCTGCAATTGCCGCTGTCTAAGAGGCGGCCTGGCCGAAGAGGCAGCGTGCCGCCGTATGCGCGGAGGAGAAGATGCGCAGGCAATCAGGCGTCCGTTGGACGCTGCGGCGTCGACTTGATGGCTCACATGTCGCAGCTGCCGTAGTGCGCTACAAACTCA
>NZ_JBEGFC010000015.1:0-118214 GCF_040202405.1 Xanthomonas sp. WHRI 6106
GAGCTCGCGGATCGAGATCCTGATCAACACAGTTGCTCCAGGGACGGATTCACGGCGTGTCCCGCGACGGTGGGCGGCCAAGGGCCCTGCAGCCAAGTCGCAGACCAGACGCCTGGCGCATCATCCATCCGCAGCAATCGCTTGCAGACACCGATATCTACGCGATGCTCCCGCCGGGCACCACACCCAAGCAAAACCCGACAGCGCTGGCCGCGCCTTGTTTCGACGCAAGCACCGCATCGGGCATCATGTGGCGATGAAGATCTATCTCGTTGGCGGCGCCGTCCGCGATGCATTGCTTGGCCAGCCGCCCGGCGACCGCGACTGGGTGGTGGTGGGCGCCGATCAGGCGCACATGCAGGCACAGGGCTTCAAGCCGGTGGGCAAGGACTTCCCGGTCTTCCTGCATCCGCGCAGCGGCGAGGAATATGCCCTTGCGCGCACCGAGCGCAAGTCCGGCCGCGGCTACCGCGGCTTCGTGGTGGATGCCGATCCATCGGTGACGCTGGAAGAAGATCTGCTGCGGCGCGACTTCACCATCAACGCCATCGCACGCGACGAAGATAGCGGCGAGCTGGTGGACCCGTACGGCGGTACGCGCGACCTGCAGGCACGGGTGCTGCGGCATGTGGGCCCGGCCTTTATCGAAGACCCGGTGCGGGTATTGCGTGCCGCGCGCTTCATGGCGCGACTGGCGCCGCTGGGTTTCAGCCTTGCCCCGGAAACCGCGGCGCTGATGCGCGAGATGGCGGCCAGCGGCGAGCTGGACGCCCTGGTGCCCGAGCGCGTATGGCAGGAACTGCGCCGTACACTGACCTGCGCCCGGCCCTCGGCGTTTCTGCGCACGCTGCATGAAACGCATGCGCTACGCGTGATCCTGCCGGAGATCGACGCACTGTACGGTGTGCCGCAACGCGCCGAGTTTCATCCGGAAGTGGACACCGGCGTGCATCAGGAAATGGTCAGCGACATGGCCGCGCTGCTGGTGCCAGGCGATGCGCTGATCGGCTTTGCCGCGTTGACGCACGACCTGGGCAAGGCGCTGACACCGCCGGACCAATGGCCGCGCCACATCATGCACGAACAGCGCGGGGTCGCGCCGCTGCAGGCGCTGTGCGAACGCCTCAAGGTGCCGCAGGACTATCGTCAGCTTGCGATCACCGCCTGCCGCGAGCATCTCAACGTGCATCGTCTGGCGGAATTGCGCGATCGCACGGTGCACGAGTTGCTGGTGCGCTGCGATGGATTCCGGCGGCCCGAACGCATCGCGCAGCTGGCGCTGGTGTGCGAGGCCGACAAGCGGGGCAGGCTGGGCAGCGCCGACATGCCGTACCCGCAAGGAGCCGAACTCACACGGCTGCACGCTGCTGCCCTGGCGGTCAATGCACGCGACCTGGCAGCCGAAGGCCTGCAAGGCCCGCAGATCGGCGAAGCACTGGCCAGAGCACGCATCGCCGCGATTGCTGCTGCGCGCGGCGGCGACAGACGCGGCGGCGGCACGGAGTCTGTTGCCGCACCTTGATCGGGCGGTGCGGTGCATCAGGGGTCTGACTGCACTCGGCGGCACGGGCCGTGCAGAGCCAGCCGACTGCGCAACGTGACTATGTGGTTGCAGTAGCGCAGCGGCCTTGCCGGGCTGCGTCATCGCTGGTGTGTCACTGGCTTTTCATCACGCGATGAGCCGGCCGTGACCTGCGCTCTGTGCGGCACCGACGCTGGAGCGACTGCTTCGTGCAGCCGCTCCGTCTCCATCACATCTTGAAATTCAGGCTCAGCATGAACGAGCGGCCGTTCTTGTAGATGTAGTACGGCTGGTTCTTGTTGCCGATATAGCTGTAGTAGGTTTCATCCAGCAGGTTGGTGGCCTCCAGCGCCACGCGCAGCCGCTCGGTGGCCTGGTAACCGAACGAGGCATCCACCTGGGTAAACGCATCGGTCATCTGCTGGCCGTTGAGCCGGCCAATCTGGGTGAAGTATTCCGAACGCCAGCCCAGGTTGACCCGCGCGCTCCATTTGCCCTGCTCGTAGTACGGGCTGATGTTGTAGGCGTTGCGCGAGTTGTACGGCAGGCTGTAATCGCCATCGGTGCTGGAATCGGAGTACGTGTAGTTGGCCACCACGCCGAAGCCGTTGCCGAAGTTGTGCTGCAGGTTGAGCGCCACGCCCTGCACCTTGGCATCGCCTGCATTGGTCGGCACCGAGGTCTGGTACGTGCTCGACCCACCGGTGGCGTTATTGAAGAACACCCGGTCCTGCACCGTGGTCAGGATGTAGTTGGAGATATCGCGCGAGAAGAATTCACCACTGAGCAGGCTGCTGTCGGAGAAGTACCACTCGACCGAAGCGCCCAGATTGGTCGATTCGTACGGGCTCAGGCCGGGATTGCCGGTGGACGCCGTCAGCGTGGTGTCGTCGGTGGCCACATACGGGGTCATGTTGGTGTAGCGCGGCCGTGCAATGACCTTGGAGGCGGCAAAGCGCAGCAGCAGATCGTCGCGCAGGTCATAGGCGATGTTGAAGGACGGCAACCATTTGCCATAGCTGCTGAGAAAGTTGACCGGTGTGTAGCTGCCGCCCGGTGCGTAGCTGAAACCATCGGTGGAGTCGCGCGTATGCACGTAGCGCACGCCGATATTGCCGCGATAGCGCGCGCCGGAGAAGTTGCCCTGCAGGAACCAGGCGCGGTTCTGTTCTTCGATGCTGTAGTTGCCGGCATAGCTGATCGGCAAGCCGTCATCGCCTTCCAGGCCGCTGATGTACTGGCTGATGGCGCCGCGATTGATGGTGGACCAGCGCTGCATGTCGGCGCTAGTGGACAGGCCGTCCAGGTAGCTCGATGGCGTGATGCCCGGCGAGAAATCGGCCAGCGTGCTGCCATCGTTCGGTGCCCAGGTGCGGCTGTAGGACGATTGCCCGGTGGCGTGGTTGGTGAGCTTGATGCCGGTGAGGATCTGGGTGAACGGACCCCACTCCACCGCATGGTCGAAGTCCAGCTGCAGGTAACGCTCCTTGTCGTACTGCGGGCTATGGCTGGCCGAGGCGTTGTTGAGCTGCATCGCCGCTGCATTGGTGGGGTCGATGCTGTAGTCCATCGCGGTGCGGCGCCCGTCGATGTTGTAGCTGTAGCCGGCCAGGTTACGGAACTGGATGCCGTAGATGCGCTCGGCACCGCCTTGTGAGCTGGTGTAACCGACCTGGCTCGATGCATTCCAGCCATCGCCATGCCAGTCTGCACGCAGGTGGATGCTGCCGGTGGTGACATCGCTGTTGCGCAGGTAGCCATCCAGGAATGTGGTGGATTGATCGCCGAACGCCCCGGAGGTGGCCACGCCATTTTCGAAGCCCAGTGCCTGCGCATCGCCAGGGTTGGAGCCCCAGTAGCCATAGCGACTCTGGTTGTAGTTGTCGAAGCTTTCCTTGACGTACAAACCGGTCAGATTGAGCTCGAAGTCGGCATCGGGCTTCCATTGCAGCGCCGCACTGACGCCGTCGCGCTTGCGGGTCTGCTGGAACAGCGCGGTATTGATCGAGGTGGGAAACACGCCGGTGTTGTTGCCGACCACACCCGGCGGAAAGCCGGCACCTGCGACGTCGTCATAGCCGAAGATCTCCACGCCGTCGCGGCGCAGGACACGCTGCGAATGCATCACCGAGGTGAGCACGCCAAGTGTCTCGTCCTGGTTCTTCCAGCTGTACAGCGCCGATGCGTTGGGTTTGCCCTCCTCGGAACGGTCGTTGTAGCCGTAGCTCACCGTGCCGGTCAGCGTATTGCGCTCCAGGTCCAGCGGCTTGCGCGTGTGTACGATCACCGTGCCGCCGATGGAGCCTTCGTCGATGCGCGCTTCCGGCGTCTTGTAGACCTCCATCAGCCCCACCACCTCCGGCGCCAGCGTGCTGTAGTTGAACGAGCGGCTATCCGGGTCGTTGGGGTCGCCGCCCCAGCTGGTCGATGCAATGGTCTGGCCATTGAGCAGCACACGGTTGAGCGCCGGATCGGTCCCCAGGATGCTGACTTTTTCGCCTTCGCCGAACTGGCGATCCACGGTGATGCCGGACAGGCGCGACAACGATTCGGCCACGTTGGTATCAGGGAACTTGCCGATGTCCTCGGCGCTGATCGCATCCACGATCGCATCGGCATTGCGCTTGACGTTGAGCGCCTTGCCCAGGCTGGCCTGGTAGCCCACCACCTTGATTTCGTCCAGGGTGGAGACCGAAGGATTGGCGGGCGGCTGTTGTTGTCCAGCAGCCGTTGCGGGCTGCGATGGTGCGGGCTGCTGCTGCGCAGATGCAGGGAGCGCCAGCGCGCCACTCAGTGCGGCGCCCCCGATCAACAGTGCGCGGACCGCAACGCCCAATGGCGCGCGTTGCGGCGATTGCCTGCGCACCGCAGTGCGCGCAGGCGTGCCTGCGCCCTGCATCGGGCCGGCGATCGCAGTGATTGTTGGTACACGATTAGCGGGGACAGTAGACAGCGCCGAAGCGCAACGAACATGCGCGGGGATCGGCTGCGCGGCAGTGGTGCAGATCGAATCGACAGACAACGACAACAAACGGGGAAACAGCATTGCATTGACCTCGTGGCGGAGACGTCAGGCCGCAACCGATGGGTTGCACTGGAGCGCGGCGCGCGCGGTGCTGCACTCCGTCCCCTGCGCCGGAATGCAAGCAATGACCCACACGCGCAATCCGCGTGCAGATCGGACTACCAGACCGCAGCATGGGCGGCTGGCAATGAAGTGACCGAATGAAACAGGCTCCTGTTCGCTGACAACGTTATCAGCGAAGGTGCCTTCCGACAGCGGCACTGTCAACCAATGCTCAGAGATGCCTGGATTTGTGCGAGATACGCTGTGGTCGCCGTCGATAATGGAATAGCAGCGTGACCTGTATCGCAGTCCGGACGGCTGCACATGTAGACCATTGCGCCAGACAGCGTGACGTTGAAATGCTGCGCGGTGAAATGTTGCGATGCAAGACACGGTGGTTGCGTGGTGAGGTACGCGCGTTGATGTCTCACTCACTAGTTTCGGCTCGCCACGCCTAAAGCTATGCAAGCGTGGAATGCTCGCCATGGCACCGATATCCACCTGTTGCGCTCATGACAAGCGATTCGCATCGATTCCTTCGAGCAAGCTTCCGCGGAACGTCGCCTCTCCGCACGCACCATGCACTCATCACACAGATGCTGCTGCGATCACCTGTTGACGGGTATTGGCATCAATGCGTTTGCACGCATCGCTGCGTCCGCAGCCACTGCGCCGCCGCAGCGACGGCATCGACCTGCGGGTCCAGCACCACGTCCGGTTGCAATGCGCCATCCAGACGCTGTGCATTGCGGTCCTGCGTCGCGGTGCTGGCAATTGCAAGAACACCACCACCGGGCAGATCGACCGAGCGATTGCCGGTGGTCTGCCCCGCACTCGGCTGGCCGAAACTGCGCGTTGCCGGACGGCCACGGAACGCGATGGCGACCATTTCGCCTGCGCTGGCCGTGTGTGGCCCGATCAGCAGGGCTACCGGACGCTTGGTTTGCGATGCGTGCGCGCCGGCAGTCGGCCTCGCATGCCAGGGCGTCTGCCGCCCTGCTGAGTCGACGAAGTACCCGAGTGACTGATCACCCAGCAACGATTGCAACCCGTTGACCATCGGCCACATCGTGCCGCCGGTGTTCTGTCGCAGATCGATGACCCATCCGCAGCGCGCTTGCGATGCCATGCTATCCAGCGCGGCGGCTAGCGCGCGTTGATAGGCACCCCTCACGTCACTGGAAGAGGTCATCAAGCCAGCCACCTCGACATAGCCCACATCCGGCGGCAGCAAGCGTGCCTGCACTGCGGGTCGCGCGGCAGCGCGCGCCTCCGCCTGGCGCCGCGCCGTGGGGCGTGTCAGGAAGCTGTGGCCGTCATCGAGCTCGGCGATCAGTGCGTCGATGGCGACATACGCGTCAGCTTCGCGCATGTCTGCGGCCTGCGCGCGCAGCTGTGGCTCGCGGGTGGCCCAGTCGATGCGCGTGCGCCGCAATGCGTGGTCACGGATGGCCGGGATGGCGACGTCGAGGATCGCAGCCGCCGATGCAGCGTCAACGCTGGCTTGCGGCGTCAGCCGCAAGCCGGTCACCTCAACCGCACCATCCCCTCGCAGCACCACGCCGACGGCCAATCGATTTGCTTGCGAGGGAATCTGCATCGCAATGCGACGCTGTGCCTGAGCACTGCCACTCACCCGATCAGCCTGCGAGGTTTCGAATGCCAAGACCTTGCCCTGCGCATCAACTGCCCGCATCCACAGGTTTGCACCCTGCATCGCTTGAGATGCGTGCAAAAGGCCGTCCAGCGCCAACGACTGACCACGCAGCGGCAGGGCATCGAGATGTACGGCCACCGCACCAAACGCCGCCGTGCGCTTGGCACCGGCGGTCAGACGCAGCCGGGCGCCCTCGGGCGTCTGCACATCCCCCTGCGCTACCTCCAATTGGTAGTCCGTGCCGCCGGCAACCAGCCGCCAGGGGGCCGCTGCTGCAGCGGTCGCGTGCATGCAGAACAGCAAACACCCTGCCAGCCACCAGCGCATCCGTGCGTTGCTCATCGGAACTGCCTTGTCCTTGCGTTGATCGCGACTCTAGCAGCAGCGGCGTGCCCAGGGTGGATGGCAACGCCAGCCAGGCGCAGCGACTATGATTCAGGCGCTGGTCCGCACGCAACCAGGGCACCGCAACCCGTCTGGACGGATGCCCGGCAGGCGGATCGGCGTTGCTGTCATGACAGCAGTGCCTGGACGAACAGGCCGGCGAGCAAAGACGCGCCGGCGTCAGCACTATGCCCGGAAAGGCCAGACCTCATTGCCACCGGCAGACACAGCCAATGGGATGCACCTGCCCGAAAGCAGAGGCAACCATCATGCGTAGCGTCAGTCGCGCCGCCCGGCGACCCAGGTGCCGAGCACCTGCACCTCTGCGTCCACCAGCACCAGATCGGCCTGGTAGCCGGGTGCGATGCGTCCCAGGCGGTCGCCCAGGCCGATGCATTGCGCGGGATATGTGGATGCCATGCGTGCGGCTTCGGCCAGATCCACGCCCAACCAGCGCACGCTGTTGCGCACGGCGGCGGCCATGTCCAGCGCCGAGCCAGCAAGAGCGCCGTCGGCATTGCGTACCACCCCATCCACCGCAGTGATGGTTTCGCCGTACAGGTCGAAGCTGGGGCTGTCGCTGCCGACCATCGGCATGGCGTCGGTCACCAGCAGCAGCTTACCGCGTGGCTTGGCCGCCAGCGCCACGCGCAGGCTGGCCGGATGCACGTGCACGCCATCGACGATGACGCCGCACCACACATTGGGATCTTCCAGCGCCGCGCCGACTGCGTTGGGCTCGCGTCCGGCCAGTTGCGACATCGCGTTGTAGACGTGGGTAAAACCACTGACGCCGGCCGCAATCCCGTCGCGTGCCTGCTCATAGGTCGCCGCGGTGTGGCCGGCGAACACGATCGCGCCGCCGGCAACGAAGGCACGGATATCGTCCAGCGGCACGCGCTCGGGCGCGAGCGTGATCAGGGTGACGCCGTTGTCCAGCGAGGTGTCGACCGCAATCTCGTGCGCATCCGGCACACGGAACTTGTGCGCGTCGTGCGTGCCCTTGCGCGCGGGGCTGAGGTACGGGCCTTCCAGATGGATGCCGAGCACGCCGGGCACGCCTTGAGCGATGGCTTGACGCGTTGCATCGATCGCTTCGGCCATCACCTCGGCAGTGTCGCTGATCAGCGTGGGCAGCATGCCGGTGGTGCCGAAGCGGCGATGCGCCGCGGCGATCGTGGCCAATGCCTGCGGGTCGCGTGCATTGTTGAACAACACCCCGCCGCCGCCATTGACCTGGATGTCGATGAAGCCAGGCAACAAGGTGGCGCCGCCCAGATCCACGCGCGTGTGCGCCTGCGCCACGCGTGCATCATCGGCCGGCACGATCGCCTGGATCTGCGCACCGTCCAGCAATACGGCCAGGCCATCCTGCAGGCCGTCGTCGGTGAGTACGCGTGCGTTGCATAATGCCTGAGTGCGGGAAGCATCCATGTTCAAACGGTTTCCGTAACCTTGTTCAAGTGCGGCGGCAGGTCGGGATTATGGCCGCGCTGCAGCGCCAGCGCATTGATCGCGCGGTAGAAGCTCTGCACGGTGAGCAGCGGTGCGCAGGCAGGATGCGCGGCGTCGGCCAGCGGCAGATCGCCATCGGGCGCCGCCAGCCACACCTGCGCACCGCGTGCGCGGAATTCTTCGGCCAGCGCGCGGGTGCCGGCGCCGGTTTCATCCGGCTGCGCGAACACCAGCACCGGAAAGCCCGGGCCGACCAATGCCATCGGCCCGTGCTTGACCTCGGCCGAGCTGTAGGCCTCGGCATGCAGGCCGCAGGTTTCCTTGAACTTCAAGGCCGCTTCCTGCGCCGCGCCCAGGCCCAGGCCGCGGCCCAGCACGAACAGGTTATGCGCGGGCGTCAAACCGGTGGTCAGTGCCGACCAATCGGCCTGCCAGGCACTGCGCAGTTGCTGCGGCAACGCATCCACCGCCGCGAGCAGGGCCGGGCCGTTCTTCCACACCGCACCCAGGTGCAGCACGGCGGCCAGCGAGGCGAGATAACTCTTGGTGGCGGCGACGCTTTTTTCCGGGCCGGCGCCGAGCGGAATCACCACCTCGGCCAGTTGCGCCAGCGGCGAATCCTCCACATTGACCAGGGCGACCACGCGCGCGCCGGCCGCCTTGGCGGCTTCGGCATTGCGCAGCAGGTCCGGACTCTTGCCCGATTGCGAAATCACGATGTACAGCGCGCCGCGCAACTGCAGCGGCGCTGCATAGACCGAGCCCACCGACGGCGATGCAGAGGCCGTCACGATGCCGAGCTGGGTTTCGAACAGATACTTGGCGTAGGTTGCGGCGTGATCGGAACTGCCGCGCGCGCAGGTCACCACGAACGGTGGGGGGTTGTCGCGCAGCGACTGCGCAAGCGCGGCGATGGTGTTGGCGTTGCGCGCGAACTGTGCGGCGACCACGTCGGCAGTCTGCGCCGCCTCGCGGAACATCAAGGTGTCGGTTTCGGTGGGAAGGCTCATCGTGGCTCAGGCGGATTCGGGGGGAAGGGATTTGCCGGTGGATGCAGACGCCGGCGCGGTGGAGCCGCGCACCACCAGCTGCGGCACGAAGCCGCGGTTCTGCAATTGCGCGGGCTGGTCGTCGTAGGCATCGCTGCGCAACTGGCTGATCAGCAAGCGTGCGGCATGCCGCGCGATGTCTTCGGTGGCCTGCTTGGCGGTGGTCAATGCCGGCCACGACTGGCGCGAGAACGGGCTGTCTTCGAAGCCGGCGATGGACAGCTGGTACGGCACGTTCATGCCGGTGGACTTGGCCGCCGCCAGCACGCCGGCGGCGATTTCGTCGTTGCTGCCGAAGATGGCCGTGGGCGGTTCGCGCAGCGACAACAGCCGACGCGCACCACGGAAGCCATCGTCGAAGGTGTAGTCGCCGGGAATCACCAGGTGCTTGTCCAGGTTAATGCCGTAGTCCTTCAACGCCGCTTCGTAGCCGGCATAGCGCTCGCCGCTGGAGCGGTGCTGCGGGCCGCCCCACAGAAAGCCGATGCGTTGATGGCCGAGCTGGATCAGATGCTCGGTGATTTCATACGCGGCATCGCGGTCGTCGATGTAGACGCACGGGCCATCGCCCGGGTCTTCGGTGGAGGCGATGATGCGCACGCTCTTGATGCCGCGCGCGGCCAGGCCGGCGAGCAGTTCCGGGCGCTCGGACATCGGCGCGGTCAACACCACGCCGGCCAGGCGCGAACGCTGTACCCATTCGGCCAGTTCTTCGGCCAGCAGCGGCGACGTGGAATCGCAGGGATGGATCTGCAGGCCGAAGCCGGTTTCGCGGCAGGCGGCCAGCACGCCGTTCTGGATGCCGATGATGTGGTACGGATTGGGGTTGTCGTAGACCAGGCCGATCACGAACGGCGTGCCGCTGCGCAGGTTGCGCGCCGACGGGTCGGGTTCGTAGTCGAGGTCGGCAATGGCACGCAGTACGCGTGCACGCGTGGCCTGCATTACCGAGGGCTCGTTGTTGATCACCCGCGACACGGTCTTCAACGAGACCTTGGCGCGCTCGGCGACGTCTTTGATGGTGGGCCTGCGCATGGGTGTGCCTTGTTCGTCGGAACGCATCATGCCGGCGGGTTCACTTGGCCTGGGCCGGCAGGCCCACGCGGTGACCGCGCAGCGAATAAAACAGGATGTACAGATAGCACGGCACCATCAGCGCAGCGAACACGACCTGGAAGTCGTAGTGCTGCTTGAGAATGGCGAACAGCTGCGGAATGATCGCGCCGCCGGCAATACCCATCACCAGCAGTGCCGAGCCGATTTCGGTGAAGCGGCCCAGCCCGCGAATGGCCAGCGGAAAGATCGCCGGCCACATCATGGCGTTGGCAAACCCAAGCGCAGCCACGAAGCCCACCGACACGTAGCCGTGGGTGAGCAAGGCGCCGAGAGAGAACAGCACACCCAGCACCGCCGACACGCTCAGGTAACGCGCCTGCGAAATGACGTTGGGGATCAGCACCAGGCCGGCGATGTAGCCCAGCAACATCGCGCCCAGCGTGTAGGAGGTGAATAGCTTGGTGCTGTCCAATGGCAGATCGAAGCCGTGGCCGTAGGTGCCGATGGCATCGCCGGCCATCACTTCCACACCCACGTAGACGAACAGGCACAGCACGCCCAGCCACAGGTGCGGGAACTGGAAGATGCTGGATTTCTGCACGCCGGCCGCGCTACCGGGCGTGGCATTGGCTTCGGAAGCCTTGAGCTCGGGCAACGGCGAGAACAGCACGCCGATGGCCAGCACCAGCAACACCCCGGACATCACCAGATACGGCGCGTGGATCTTGGCCGCGAATGCGGTGAGCAACTGTTCCTTGGCGGCGGGCGTGGCGCTGGCCACCTGCGCGGACAGATCACCAATGCCATGCAGCACCAGCGAGCCGATCAGGATCGGCGCCAGGATGCCGGCGATCTTGTTGCAGATGCCCATCAGCGCGATGCGGCGCGCGGCGCTTTCGATCGGCCCGAGAATGCTGATGTAGGGGTTGATCGCGGTCTGCAGCAAGGCCAGGCCGCTACCGATCACGAACAGCCCTGCCAACGCGCCGGGATACCAGCGCTGCGTGGCGAACTGGCCGAAGCCGGCCGCACCCACCGCCATCACCACCAGGCTGAGCGCCAGGCCCTTCTTCATGCCGGTGCGCTTGAGAATCCACGACGCCGGCAAGGCTAGAAAGAAGTACGACAGGTAGAACACCATCAGCACCAGAAACGCGTTGACCTCGTTGAGATCGAACGCCAGCCGCACGAAGGTGATCAGCGGCCCGTTGATCCAGGTGAAAAAGCCGATGATGAAAAACAGCACGCCGACGATGGCGATCGAGACAACGGGATTTGCGGGCCTGGCGGTAGTCATGGATCGGCGGGCTCTGAGGTTGTCGTGGGGGATGCCGTCGGCGTCAGCGGCGCAGTTCGGCGACGAAATCGTAGAAGTCGTTGTGGCAATAGGTGTCGGTCAATTCAATCGCGCTGCCATCGCGGGCATAGCCCACGCGCACCACGTGCAGGATCGCCTCGCCGGTCTTCATGCGCAGGTGTTCGGCCAGCCGCGCCGGCAGATTGATCGCGCGGAAATACTGCAGCGCGCGCACCACCGGCGTGCCCTGTGCGTCCAGGTAGCTATACAGCGAATCGCCGATCTGCTGCGGGTCGGCAACGATGCGTTGCGGCAGCACCGCGTGCTCGTAGGCCATGACGCGGTCGTCGGCGCTGCGCAAGCGCGTGAGCGAGGCCACCGCCGCATCCGGGGACAACCCCAGCCGCAGGATTTCTTCGCCGTGTGCCGGGCGCAACCGCCGCTCCAGCCAGCGCGTGCCGGGCTCGTAGCCCTTGATGCGCAGCGTTTCGCTGAAGCTGGTGAGGCCACTGAGCTGATGCTGGATCTGGGTGGTGACGAAGGTGCCGGCGCCCTGCCGGCGCGAGACCAGGCCTTGTTCGACCAGCACATCCACCGCCTGGCGCAGGGTCACCCGCGAGATCTGCAGGCGCTCGCACAGCTGGCGCTCGGCCGGCAGCGCCTCGCCGGCCTTCCATTGCCCGCCACGGATGGCGTCAGTGAGCTTCCCTGCCAACTGCAGGTACAGCGGGGTCGGCGCGGATGCGTCCAGCTGCAGGTCGTCCAGTCGCTTGTCGGCATCCGCCTTGGCCTTGGCCATTGTTGAATCCTGCCCGCCCAATTCGATAGGTCCAATATAGTACCAATCGCCGCCAGCGCACCAGCCCTGTCCCTGGCTGGTCGGGTAGAGTGGTTTCGGGCCGGCAGCGGACAGGCACCGCCGCAACTGGGGCAATGAACTGCTGATTACGGCGCGGTGGGTCCGTGGTCTGCCTTTTCGGTGCCTGTTTCGGGATCGGCGAGCGGGACGAAGGGCGACGCGCGGCCGTACATCACCGCATTCGGATCAGACCAATTTCAGATCGCCAGGGGCGCCCTGCCCTGCAGGTGCTGACCATGCGATCCAAAGCGTAGTGCATGGTCAGGCAGCGGGATGACCCAAGCCTGCGCGTGATCTACAACTGCCCCTGATCCAGCCGGACCAGCGAGCGTTCCGGGGTCCGGGTAAAGCCGAGCAGTTGCAACCCCAGTTGCAGGGCGCTGTCGCTGCCGGGGTCGACCTGGGTCCGCCACTGCCATTGGCCATCGCGCTGCAGGCGGAGCTCTGCGCCGAGCTGGACGCCTGCCGGCAGGCCATCGTCGGGCCTCAGCGTCAACACCACGGCATCGTCCACGCAGCGCGGGGTGCCACGCAGCCGCAGGGACAGCACGCCGGCGGCCGCGCCGCCGTCGTTGGGGATCACCTGCACGGCGACGTCGCCACCGGCCTGCAGGCAGCGGCTGGCATCGAAGACCGCACGCACGGCGCGCAGGTCGATCGCCAGGTCCAGCAGCTGCACGCCGCCCGGCGTACGCAGCAACAGGCGCCCGCTGGCCTGCTCCACGCCGTGCCGTGCCCCCTGCACGGCAACCAGCTGCGCAGTGGACGAGCGCAGCTGCACCTGGCGCTCGCCGCGCAGCAGGGGCAGCGGGCGCAGGTGCACGTCCACATCGCCCACCTCCAGCGTATTCCAGGTCACCCCACGCAAGCTGCCGTTCCAGATCGAGCCTTGCGCTTCGAGTGCGGCAAACGGCAGCGTGTCGACAGGCAGCACCAGGCGCAGCGGCAGGGTGGCGATCACGCCCGCCACCAGCAGCACACCGCTCAGCAGCATCCAGCGCACCACCCTCACGGTGCGATGCCCGTCAGGCGGCAACGCACCTGCAGCTGGCCGTCGTGCCGCCGGATGCCCAGCCCGGCTGGCGTCACGCCGTCGCGCTGGCGCAGCTGCTCCAGCCAGGCGAACAAGGTGGGGCCGGCAACGGCATCGATCTGCAATTCAAGCGCACCTGTAGGACCGCGACGTTGCTGGGTGATGAGGATGCCGGCCTCCTGCGCACGTTGCACGATACGTGCAAGCGGGACTGCGGCCACTGTAGCGCTGGGCTGTGAGGCACGCGCAATGAGCAGCGCCGCTGCGGCCTGGTCGTAACGCGCTTGCGCGCTGAGGCGCCAGTGGCGCAACGGCACCAGCAGCGCATACCACGCGATGAACGCCGCGATCGCAAGCAGCATGACCGTCAGCATGATGCGCTCGCGTGGCGCACGCGCCTGCCACCACGGGTGCATGCGTTGCAGTGCGCTCATCGTGGCGGCTCCAGTTCAAGAGGGGTCTGCATGCGGTCGTCCTGGGTCTGGCTGGTGCCGGGCCGCAGTTGCCAGCCGGCACGGCTGAGCTGAGCGGTGATGTGTTCAAGTTGCACGGCATCGCTGTGCAACACCGTGACGCGCAAGGGCCTGCCATCTTGATAGACAAGCGCATCCAACGCTGTGCCAGGCACGGCATCGACTGCGGCGAACAGCGCTGCGAGCTGCGCGGCGAATGCATCCGGCTGGTCCGCACCTCGTGCCGCGGTCGAGGCACCGCGCCTGCCGCTTTCGGCGGTGACGCCGTGCAGCTGCGCGACGGCTCGCTGCAGCCGCTGCGCGCCGATCTCGTAACGCAGGTTCTGGGCAAGCATGAGCAGCACGGGCGAGACCAGCAGTAGCCCAGTCAGCCAGGCCAGCATGCGCCGGCTACCGCGTGCGCGTTGTGGCGTTGGCACGGCAAAGCCCTGCTGACGCAGATTGATCGGCACGCTTGCGGCGTGTCGGGCGAAGTGCGCGATGGCGTGCTGCGGGTCTTCCTGCGGTGCCTGCGGTGCCTGCGGCAGTGCTGCAAGCAGCACGGCCGCCAGCGATGGTTCCAGGCTGCAGGCCAGGCGCCTGCCGCGCATCAACCAACGGCCGTCCCAGCCCACCAGCGTGGGCGGCTGACCGAGCGCTGCCTCCGGCAGCAGCAGGCAGTCCGGTACCACGCAATCGGGCACGATGCCCAAGGCGGCAGCACGCTCCAGCCAGTGCCGCATGATGCCTGCATCCACGGCCGCCACCAGGCGTTCGCCATCGCTGTCTGCCTGGTCGGCAATGACCACGTGCAACGCCTGCCCGTCGACCGCCAAGTGCTCGGCCAGTTGCAGGCGTGCCGCAGCCACCGATTGCGCAATGCTGCGCCCGGGCACACGCATCCAGCGCAGATGCACAGCCGCGCCGGGCACCACCAGCACCGTCTGCGTGGCAGCGGCGGGCTGCTCGCTCCCTACCGCGTGCAACCTCGCGTGCCCGTGCGCATCCACGTGCAGCCGTGTGAGCGGCGCAGCTGCATCGGCTGACAGCAATGCCAGGGTGATCCTCATTGGTCGGAACTCCATTGACGCGCCACCAACCGCACGCGGCCGGCAGGATCCTGCTGCAACAAGGCCTCCAGCATGACCTGCGCCCCGGCGTGGTCGACCTGGCTGAAGAGCGAAAAGTACGCAGTGCGCAGTTCGATCTGCTGGTACACCGCATCCGGCAGCGACACCTGCAGCAATGCCGGTGCGCTCCAGAACACCGCCGCATCGCGCCAACCACCAGCCGGCCGCGCCGCAATTACGCGACGTGCGGCCGGCAGGCCCAGTGCGCCTTCGGTCAGCGCCACCAGCACCGGCGCATCCTGCAGGCGCAGCGTGTTGACGTTGATCGGCGACAGGCGTCCTTCCGGCAGCGCACACACGTATGGCTGCAGTTGCGCCACCAGCTGCGGCGTATAGCCGACGATGGCACGCAGTTCGCTGACGCCTGCCAGCAAGGTCGCACCCGTACGCAGCGGCACGGCGGCCTGCAGGTAGCGGTCGTCTTCGGCCCCTTGTGCGCCGGGCTGCGCGTCGCTGTCGATCCAGTCCACCAGCGCATCGGTCAGCGCCTGCGCCTGTTGCGGCGCGATGCCCAGCACTTCGAGCAAGGCGCGATATTGACGTGCACCTTCGTCGCTGCGCTGCCATTGCTCGGGCGCACCGATGACGACGCTGTTGAGATTGAAGCAGCCTCCGCGGTCGCGCAGGCGCACGCTCACGGCACCGTCGTCCAACGGAAAGCGGACCGGCTGGTCGTTCCAGCCGCCGTCCAGGGTGGTGCGCAGCGGATCGCGCTTTGCCATGGCCTGCAACCGTTGCCGCGCGACGGTCTCGCTCCCCAGTGCGTACCACTGCGCCTGCGTCATCGCCGTGCCATTGCCGCTACGACGCAAGCCGAAGCGCAGATCGTCCAGCACGGCGGCCATCAGCAAGGTCATCACTGCAACCAGCAGCAACACCGTGAGCAAGGCCGCGCCCCGTTGCCTGGCAGGGACGTGCAGCGCACTCATGTGCGCCCCTCCGGCAGCAGGAACAGCTGGCGCACCCGCCCCCAATGTTCCAGCTCCAGCTCCAGCGCGACCGCATCCGGCACCGCTTCCAGCCCGCCGCTCCAGCCATCGCTCCACTGCGCGCGGTAATGGAACGCCACCACTGCCGAGCGCACACCGCGCAACAGCACTTGCGGCTTGCCGGCGGTTGCGCCGTCGAGCGCAGGGCGTGCGCTGCGCTCTAGCCGCCCATCCACCACGCGGTATTCCACGTATTGCAGCGACGCACGCGGCGCCTGATCCGGGTTGCTCCAGCCACGCCGCACGAAGCCGAACAACGGCCCCTGCGTCCCCGGCGCGCTTGCGACAAATGCGCTGCGGGCGGCACCGCCCTCGCTGTTGCGGGTGCGGCGCACCGCCGCCTGTTGCAGGTCGCTGCGCAGCAGGCCATGCATGAGTTGGAAATCGCGAATCTGCTGCAGCCGCGTGCGCACGGCATCGCGCTGATCGATGCTCTGCCGCATCACCACCACCGCCGCTGCGGCCACCAGCGCGAATACCGCCAGAGCCACCAGCAGTTCGATCAAGGTGAAGCCGCGCGTGCGCTGCCTGCGGATCATTCGACACTCCGCAGCACACTCAAGCTGGCGACTTCCTGCGCCTGGCCTGCGGCGCGCACGCGCACTTCGATCCGCAACAGGCCTGCGGCGCCGGCCGGCATCGACTGGCGTTGCCACTCCCAGCGGCGATCGCCGAGCACTGCCTGCCCGTTCGCCGGCGCGCGTACGGCAGCAGCGGGCGCCAGCATCGCTTCGATCGCCTGATTTTCCGCCACCACCGCAGCCAGTGCACGCTCTTCCAGCACCACCGCCGTGCGGGTGCTCTCGCCGGACAGATTCAACAGACCGACCACCGCCATGCCGAAGATCGCCAGCGCAACCATCAGTTCGAGCAGCGAAAATCCGCCCGATGCGCGTGGCTCAGCGAGGGGGCGCATCGACCTGCACCACACCGGCGGCATCCACCACCACCTGCATCTGCTGCCGCCCATCCGCCAACGCGATGCGTTGCGGCGTGGCCGCACCGGTGGGGTCGAAACGCACGCTCAGTCGCTCGCTGCCGGCAGGCAACTGCGCCTGGATGCCGTCCGGCCAGCGCATGGCTGCGAACGGCGTTTCATCCAGCGCGATCCAGCGCTGCTGCGCCTGGCGACGGAACACGTAGCCGCCGGCATCGATACTGACCTCTACCATGCGCAAACTCATGATCGCCTCATCGCGTGCCTGCATCAGCGCGCTGGCCAGGGTATCGGCGTAATCGTGCAGATTGCGCTGCGTATCGGGCAAGGTCATCACTATCAGCGTGCTGGCAAGCGCGGTGATCACCAGTACCGCGAGCACTTCGAGCAGGGTAAAGCCGCGTGCGTGCGTTGGCGCCGCGTGCATTTGCGTGCACATGGATGCTCGCTGTGCAGTGGCAGGCACTGTCGGCACTCAGCGCCAGTTGCCGATATCGGCGTTGTCGGCGTCGCCGCCCTCTGCACCATCGGCGCCAAACGAGTAGACGTCGAAGCCGCCGTTGCGGCCCAGGCGGCGGTATTGATAAGCGTGGCCCCACGGGTCTTCCGGCAGCCGGCGGATATAGCCGCCCTGCCGATAACGCTCCGGCCGGGTCAGGCCGCTCGGCGCGGTGAGCAAGGCCTGCAGGCCCTGTTCGGTGCTCGGGTAGCTGAGGTTGTCCAGCCGATAGGTTTCCAGTGCCTGTTCCAGCACCGCCACGTCGGCGCGCGCCTTTTCCACCATCGCGCGGTCCTGGCTGGGCATCACGTTGATCATCACCACGGTGGCGAGCAGGCCGATGATGACGATGACCACCATCAGCTCGACCAGGGTGAAGCCACGCGCACGCTTGCGTGAGGTAAGCGCGTCGATGCGTTCACGGCATTGAATGGGCTGCATGAGGATCTCCGTAAGAAGCGGCCGCGCTCAACCAAGCGCGAGGGTGTTGAATTGCAGGATGGGCAACAGGATCGACAGCACGATGACCGCCACCACCCCGCCCAGCAGCACGATGATGGCCGGCTCCAGCAGGCTCATCGTGGCGGTGGTGAACGACTCGAATTCGCGTTCCAGATAATCGGCGGCGCGCTCCAGCATCGGCGCCAGGCGCCCGCTGTTCTCACCGCTGGAGGCCATGTACAGCAACGTCGGTGGAAACACCCCCGCGCGCTTCATCGCCGCGGCCAGGCTGCCGCCTTCGCGGATCGCGGTGACCATGCTGTCGGTAGCCAGCCGCAACGCACGGTTGTCCACGGTGCGCGCGGCAATCATCAGGCCCTCCATCAACGGCAGGCCGCTGTTGACCATGATCGCCAGCGTGCGTGCCATGCGCGCGGCGTGCAGATCGCGGATCAGCCGGCCCAGCAGGGGCGCACGCAAGAGCGCGCGGTCCGCTGCCAGGCGCAGCGCCGGGCGTTTGAGCATGTGCAACGCGGCCATCGCCGCAACCACCAGCGCAAGGAGTAACGGGATACCTGCATGCAGCAGAAACTGCGACACGCCGATCACCGCACGCGTCAGCCAGGGCAAGGCGCGGCCCATCGAATCGAACTGGTCCACCACCTTGGGCACCACAAAGGTCATCAGCACGATCACCACCGCACCGGCCGTCAATGCAAGTGCGGCGGGATAGACCAGTGCAGACTGCAACTTGCTGCGGACCTGCGCCTGGCGTTCGAGCAGGTCGGCCAGGCGTTCCAGTACCTGCGGCAAGGCGCCCGCGCTTTCGCCGGCGGCCACCATCGCGCGATACAACGCGGGAAACGCCTTGCCCTGGCGTGCCATCGCATCGGACAGGCGAAACCCTTCGACCACCAGGCCATGCGTCTGGCTGGTGACCCGGCGCACGCCGCGGCGTTCGGACTGGGTGCCGATGGTGCGCAGGGCTTCTTCCAGTGGCGCGGTTTCCACCAGGGTGGAGAGCTGGCGGGTGAACAACACCAGGTCCTTGCCGCTGAAGCGTGCTGCGCGCACGGCCGTGCCGGCGGTCGCTGCGGCCGCTTCCACGCGCACGGGCACCCATTGCCGCTGCTCCAGCTGCGCACGCGCACTGTGCACGCTGTCGGCGCTGATCACGCCGTGCCGGTTGCGCCCCTGCAGATCGAGCACGGTGTAATCAAACTGCGGCATGCGCGTCGTCCTGCTGACGGGTCACACGCAGCGCTTCTTCCAGCGTGGTCATGCCTTGCAACACGGCGGCGCGTGCGGCATCGCCCAGCCGCGGCGCACGCGCAAAGGCCACCGCCGCCAGCGCGTCTTCGTCGGCGTTGTCGCCGATCAGGCGACGCATCGCATCGTCCACCGCGATGGCTTCGTAGATGCCTACGCGCCCGGCGTAGCCGCTGTGGTGGCAGACGCTGCAGCCCACGGCTGTGTAGATCAATGCGTCGGCAGGCGCATCCAGTAGTTGGCGCGTACCCGCGTCGATCGTGCGCTCGCAGCGGCAGTGCGGGCACAAGCGCCGCACCAGCCGCTGCGCCAGGATCAGCCGCAGGCTCGATGCCAGCAGGAATGGTTCGATGCCCATGTCGCGCAGGCGCGTGACCGCCCCCACCGCGTCGTTGGTGTGCACGGTGGAGAGCACCAGATGGCCGGTGAGGCTGGCCTGCACCGCGATCTGTGCGGTCTCGGTGTCGCGGATCTCGCCGATCATCACCACGTCCGGGTCCTGGCGCAGGATGGCGCGCAGGCCGGCGGCGAAGGTCATGCCCACGCGTGCGTTGACCTGGGTCTGGCCGACGCCATCGATGGCGTATTCCACCGGGTCTTCGACAGTGAGGATGTTGCGCGAGCCATCGTTGAGCAGGCTCAGCGCTGCATACAGCGTGGTGGTCTTGCCCGAACCGGTAGGACCGGTGACCAGCACGATGCCGTTGGGCACCTGCAAGGCGCGCTGCACGGTGTGCATTACCGCCGGCGGCATGCCCAGCTGCGCCAGCGACAGCGTGCCCTGTTCCTTGTCCAGAATACGCAGCACCACCCGCTCGCTACCGCGCGTGGGCAAGGTGGAGACGCGCACGTCCAGTGCCTTGGCGCCCATCACCAGCGACACGCGGCCATCCTGCGGGACGCGTTTTTCGGCGATGTCCAGCCGCGCCATCACCTTGACCCGCGACACCAGCAGCGGCGCGATGCGCCCGGGCAAGGTGGCCGCTTCGCGCATCACCCCATCCACGCGCAGGCGCACCCGCAGGCGCGATTCGTAGGATTCCAGATGCACGTCGGAGGCGCCCAGGCGCGCGGCCTCGGCGATGATGCCGTTGATCAGGCGGATGATCGGCGCATCGTCCTGGCTGTCGAGCAAATCGGCGGTGGGGATGTCGTCGATCAACGAATCCAGGCTGCCGTGCAGGTCCAGCGCCTCGACCTGCACGCCCTGCTCCAGCCCGGCATCGGCGTAGATCTCCGACACGTGCCGGTCGAACACCGATGGCGCCAGCGTGCGCACCTGCAATGGCATGCCCAGCGCACGCCGCAATTCGACCAAGGCCTGCACATCGCCGCCTTCGCGCAGGCCGATCTGCGCGGCAGTGTCGCTGCCAAGCAACACCACGCCGTGGCGCTTGGCGAACGCGTACGAAATGCTGGCGCGTGCAGTGGTCATGGCATCAGCGCTGCGCGGGACGTGCAGCGGGCACAGGCGTGGGTGCCGGTGTCCGCTTCGGCACGACCGACGATGGGCCGGCCGGCAACTGCGGCGGCTGTGCCCGCAAGTAGTCGCGCACCAACGCATCGAGCGCCGCCTCGGGATCGCCATCGGCCAGCTGCCGATCGCGCAGGTAGTTGTAACGCGGTGCGGTCATGCGCTGCGCATCGGCGGCATCGCGGATGATGGTGGGGCGTATGAACACCATCAGGTTGGTCTTGTCGCGGTTGCGCGACCTGTGCCGGAACAACGCACCCAGGCCGGGCACGTCGCCCAGCAAGGGCACCTTCTCCACGGTCTGGCGGTCGTTCTGGTCCAGCAGGCCGCCGAGCGCGACGATGGCGCCGTTCTCCACCACCACGCGCGTTTCGATCTGGCGCTTGTTGAACACCAGCTCCGAGGACTGCGCGCTGACCGGCCCAGCGATGGCCGAGACTTCCTGCTTGATCGCCAGGGTGATGCCACCGGCGGTGTTGATCTGCGGGCGCACTTCCAGCTCCACGCCCACGTCCTGGCGCTGGATGGTGCGGAACGGGTTGTCGTTGGCCGCACCCAGCACTTCACCGGTGGTGATCGGCACTTCCTGGCCGACCAGGATGCGTGCCTGTTCGTTGTCCAGGGTCATGATCGACGGGGTGGACAACAGGTTGGAGCCGGTGTCGCTCTTGACCGCATCGATGATCATGCCGAACACCGCATCGTTGCTTTGCCCGGCCAGCCCGATCAAACCGCCGCTCAGGCCCAGCAGCGATTGCGCGGCCACATTGCGCGCCTGTTCCAGCACCGAATCGTCATCGGCATTGCCGCTGCGGGTACCGGCGGCCGCAGCGGCCAGCGGCACGATGCCCGGCGACGCGCCGCTGTACTGCGTGGCGATCAACGGCACGGTGCCGTTGCGGCCGGCCAGCAGCAGCTGCACGCCCAGGCGCTTGGCAGCGGTGTCGGAGATCTCCACCACGATCGCCTCGACCAGCACCTGCTCGCGATGCACGTCCAATTGGCGGATCACGTCCATCAAGGCGCGCTGCGTTTCCGGGTCGGCATTGATGATCAGCGCATTGGAACCGGGGTAGCGCACGATCACCGGGCGCTTGCCAGCGGCCGGGGTGATCACCTGCGTCTGCGCGGCGCCGGTGGCGGCGGCAGCCACATCCACCGCAGTGGGGCGCGTGTCCTGCCCCGGCTGCGCCTCATTACCCGGGGTCTGCCCGACCAGTTGCTGCAACACCGGCAGCAATTGCTCGGCGCTGGCGTGCTGCAGCCGCACCACACTGACATCGCCACGACGTTCCGCGCGTCCGTCCAGGTCCACTGCGGTGCGCACCACCCGCTGCACCAGTGCGGGATCACCACGCACGATCAACGAGTTGCTGCTGTCCACCGGCAGCACCGACAGCACATTGCTGCGCTCGCCGCCTTGCCCGAACAGCGTGGTCAGGGTGCGCGCCAGTTCCTGCGCCGAGCTGTTGCGCAACGTCACCGTATCGATGGCCGCGCGGTCGGTATCGATCTGCGCCACCAGGGTGCGGATGCGGCGCAGGTTATCGGCGTAGTCGGCAATCAACAGGCTGTTGCCTTGCGGCATCGCCATGATGACCCCGCCGCGCCCGATCAGCGGCTTGAGGATTTCCGCGGCACTGCGCGCATCCACGCGCTGCAGGGTGAACACCTGCGTCGCGAACCCCAGATTGCCATCGGCCGCACTGCCGGGCTGTTGCGCGGCGGTGTCGTCGGGAATGATGCGGTAGGTCGCCGGCCCGCTGGACACCGCAATCAAGCCATTGGCACGCAGCACCGCCAGCAGCATGCCCAGCAGATCGGCCTCGGACATCGCCTGCGCACGCGCCACGTTCACCGTGCCCTGCACGCGCGTGTCCACGATGAAGGTGATGCCGGTGGCACGCGACACATCCTGGATGAAGGCACGCAGGTCCACATCCTGCAGGCGCACGGCCGGCGCATCGGCAGCGCGCAGCGATACGACCGGCATGGCGGGAAGCGCGAGCAACAAGGTGGCCGTCATCAGCCAGAGGGGACGAACGGCACTCATTGCGGGCGCTTCAGGGTCATGGTGTGGGTCTGGCCGTTGCGGCGGTAGGTCAGCGTGGCCGCCTGACCATCGCGTAGTTCGTCCTGCAGCTCGCGCAGGTGTTCGGCATCGAGGGTGCGGCCGTTGATCTGGGTCAGGACGTCGCCGGCGGCCAGGCCGGCCTGTCGCAGCAATGCCCCATCACCGCGCGGCATGAGCGTGTAGCCGCTGCCGTCCTCGCTTGCGCGTAAGCCGGCGGAGCTCAGCAACTGCTGCGGGTCCACGGCGGCGGCGGCGGATGCGTGGGTGGCGTTGCCCACGTTCGACATCACCGCAGCGGCCGTGCCTGCTGTCGTCGTGCCCGCTACCGGTGTCGTCGAGGCGGGCACCTGCGGCGCAGCGTCGATCAACCCCAGCCGGCGCACGCCGCTGCCGGTGCGCAGCAGCACATGGTCGGCAGCGATCGCCTGCACCACCACACCGGGCACCACCGCATCGCCGACCCGGTAGGCGCCCTGTCTGCCGTCGCCGCGACTGAGATAGGCGGCCGCGTGCGTGTCGCCGGCGCGCACGCCATGCAGCACGATCCCATCGCTGCTGGCGTCGCCGACGTTGCGATAGAACACGTCGCGGCCAAGCGCAGACAGATCCAATGTCGCCTCGATGGCGGGCGCTCGCGTGCCCAACGGGCCGATCGGCGTGACCACCAGCCACACCAGGCGCAGCGCCTGTACCGCCAGCAGGAGGGCCAGCGCGCAGACCACGGCGGTGCGTACACCACGCAGCGACATGACGGCATTCAAGGGGGGTAATACGCGCTGCAAAGCAGACATCCGTCTCAGGATTGCGAACGGATGACAGAATGCGGCAGCAATGTGTCAGTTCGAAGAAAGCGATGACACAGGCCGGCACAGGCCGACGTGCGGCAGAACGCCAACGCCCGCCGTGCGTGGCACGACGGGCGTTTGCGGTGACGGACGCGTGCGACGGCTCAGAAGCGCGCGGTCACACTGATGTCATAACTGATGCCGGGCTGATAGGTGTACAGGTCCACCCGGTTGCTGCCCAGCTTTTGATACTCCTGGTACTTGGTCTTGAGCAGATTGCGTGCGGCAATGTTCACCGACAACGTATCGCCCGACCACACCAGGCCTTTCTTGATCACCAGATCCAGCGATGTGCCGGGCTTGTCGATGTAATCCGGCTGGCCGGGGCGGCCACGCGCCGATACCCGCTCGCCCACGTAATTGGCGATCAACGTGGCCTGGCTGTGCGTGCTCTCGCTTTCCACGCCGATCTGCAGATTGGCGATGTCATCCGATTGCCCCTGCAGTGCGGAGCCATCACGAATGAACAGGTTGGCCTGCACCGGTGCGCTGAAGCCGAACGGCTGCACCGTGTCGCCGGCGCTGGCGCTTACCTCCGAGGTGGTACGCGTGTAATTGCCGGACACGAACACGCGCTTGTCGCCCCACCAGTCCGCGGCGATCGGCAGGTCCAGGTACTTCTTGGCCTCCAGCTCCACACCGTATAGCGTGGCCTTGGGCGCATTGATGAAGCTCTGCACGATGCCGCCGCCGGGCGCGTCGTTGACGATGGCTTCGATCGGCTTGTCGATGTCCTTGTAGAAGGCGCCGATGGTGACGTACTGGCCCGGCTCGAAGAACCACTCGTAGCGCGCATCCAGATTGACCAGCTCGCTGTCCACCAGGAACGGGTTGCCGAAGAACTGGCGGTCGATATCCGGGTCCAGATACTGCTGCGGCGCCATTTCGCGGAACTGCGGCCGCGCAATGGTCTTGGATGCACCGAAGCGCAGCTGCTGGTTCTCGGCAAGATTCCAGGTCACCGTCACCGAGGGCAGCGCGTAGCTGTTCTGCAGCGGCGCCACGCTGTCCTGCCGCGTGCCGGTGAAGATGTCGTACGGATGCACCGCCTGGGTGGCGTCCTCGTAACGCACGCCCACGGTGGCCCGCAGGGTCGGCACGATCTCGCCTTCGGCCTGCAGGTACGCCGCCTTCACCTTCAAGGTGGCGTCGTAGGCGGCCGCACCGAAACTGCCGGTGGTCTCGCGCAGCCGCAGTAGGTCGTTGCTGAGGTTGTAGTCGGAGAGCAGATAGTCCACGCGCTGATACTGGTTCAGGAACGGCAGCGGGCCATCCAGCGCCAGGAAACGGAATTCGCGGCTCCACGCGCTGCGGTCGTTGTCCAGATACGCCAGGCCGCCCTTGATGGTGAGGTCGTGCTCGATCGGCAGGCGCCAGGTGATATCCACACCACCGCTGGCCACGGTGTCATCGACCTTGCTGAAGCGCGTGTAGTTCTGCACGCGCGACGCATCGTGCGCCCAGTAGCCATCCAGCAACTCGTAGCGGATGCCGGTCTCGTAGGGCACATCGCGGCTTGCATTGGCCACTGCGGCGCGCCATTCGATCTCGAGGTCATCGTATTCGCCGAACGCATGCGAGCCGAGCAGCTGGTTGTTGATCAGCTGGCGCTCGTACCACTCGGTGTTGTCGTCGCGCACATCGAAACCTGCCAGCTCATCGCGGCCGGCACGGCTGCGCGCCACCTTCAGTGCGTCGTGCACATACAAGGTGGTCCAGCCGATCTTGTGGCGCCCGTATTCCCAGCCCAGCCCCAGCATGCCGTTGCTGCGCACGTTGTTGCGGGTGGTGGCGAAATCGTAGTTGGAATTGAACTCCACGCTGTCGCCGACAAAGATGCCGTCCTGCTGCTTGCCGGTCCGCGTGCGCCATTCGTTGTCGTAGCTGGCAACGG
This sequence comes from Xanthomonas sp. WHRI 6106, assembly GCF_040202405.1. NCBI lineage: Bacteria > Pseudomonadati > Pseudomonadota > Gammaproteobacteria > Lysobacterales > Lysobacteraceae > Xanthomonas > Xanthomonas sp. WHRI 6106. Next base: position 25,384 of record NZ_JBEGFC010000015.1, read on the forward strand.
CGACGATGCCCAGCTTGGCCTCGCCCACGTCCATGCTGTAGCCGGCGCTGCCGCCCACGTTGACGTCCGGGGCGATGCTGTCCTTTTCCTGCAGCACATACAGGTTGGCGTCGTTCATGCTGCGCCCGATGCGGCGGATGTCCTCGCGCGAGAAATTCCCCAGGTCCACGCGGCGCCCACTGCCGATCGCATCGCGCAACGCGCCCGGCTGCTTGCGCGTGCCATCATCAAAGCCCCACTCGTCGTCGCCGGAGCCGTAATACGTCAGGCCCTTCTCGCCGGTACTGACGCTATTGGCGCCGCCGCCCACGGTGAGCGACAGGAACGGCTTGTCCGGGACCGTCATCGACTGCAGATCGATCACGCCACCGCCGAATTCACCGGGGTAATCGGCCGAATAGGTCTTCTGCACGGTCACGCTTTGCAGCACGTCGCTGGGGAACAGGTCCAGCGGCACCACGCGCTGCATTGGCTCGGGGCTGGGCAACGGCGAGCCGTTGAACAGCGCCGACGAATAGCGCTCGCCCAGGCCGCGCACATACACATACTTGCCGCGCGACAGGCTCAGCCCGGTGACGCGCGTCAACGCCACCGCCGCGCTGCTGTCGCCGGTGCGCTCCATGTCCTCGCGGGTGACGAACGAGGCCACTTCGGAGGTCTGCAGCATCGGTTCGGGAATGTACTCGCCGCGCACCACGACCTGGTCGAGTTGCTTGGGCGCAATGGCGGCACTGGAACTGCTGCCGCCGGCAGCATCGCTGGTGGTCGACTGCGCCAGTGCGGCGCCGGACATCAGCAAGGTGGAAATGGAAAGAGACAGGCCCGTCCGCGAGAGACGGGCAACAGTGGAGGTTCGCATCGTGGGAGCCCTGGCAACAGAAAGATGAAGCGGGACGCATCGCGCGGCGGCGTCGGGCCGCCGCGCAAGGCCGTGCCTCAGCAGGGACGATCGGCGGTCAGGCCGCAGGTCCAGCCTTGCCACCAGGTGTCGTTGGCATCGCGCACGCCGCCGATGTAGTTCACCTGCTGGAAGAAGCTGCTCACCCCGTTCAAGCCCTGGAACGCCGGTACCGCGGTTTCGTTGGCGCCATTGATGAAGGTGTTCTGCAGCGTGGACACGCCGTTGGCAACGTTGTTGGTGCCGGCTGCAAACTGGCTGGCTGCACGTGCATCGCTGCCGAATGCGGTCGGGCAGGCGAAGAACACCGAGTGGAAGGTGCCGGCGGTGTCGGCGTCAGCCATGTTCAGGCACACCAGGCCATCGCCGGTGCCGCCGGCCGGACGGGTGAACACCGAGTTGTAGAACGCTGCCTGGGTGCCCTGGTTGAGCATGATCGCCGCACCGGCGCGCGCATTGCCCACATAGGTGAAGTTGGCCACCTTCGGGCGCGAATACGGCTGGCGGCGCAGGCTGCTCCACTCGTTCATGCGGTCGCCGCCACCGGCGCGCTGCACCACGATGCCGTACTGCAGGGCGCCGCTCCAGCCGGCATCGGTATCCAGCGAATCGTCGTCGGCGCCGGTGATCACGATGTGGCTGCCGTTGACGGTGCCACCGAACCATTCGATGCCGTCGTCGGAGCTGTTGTGGATCTGCACGTAATCCAGGCGCGTGCCGCTGCCCACGCCGGCCAGGGTGATGCCCTGCAGCTCGTTGTTGGGCGAGATTTCAAAGCCCGAATACATCACGCGCAGGTAGCGTAGCGACCCGCTGTTGTCGGTGGCGCTGTTACCGCCGTAGAACGCGTTGGTGCCCTCGACCTGCGCCTGGCACTCCGGAGTGCCCGACACGGTGGTGCCCGGGCAGTTGTTGATCGCCGCACGCCCCAGCACCACGATGCCGCCCCACAGGCCGATGGTGTTGGCGCTCACCGTGCCATCCAGCGCCTGGCGCGCAGTGAACACGATCGGTGCGGTGGCGCTGCCTTCGGCAAAGATCTGCGAGCCGCGGTTGACCACGATGTAGTCGCTACCGGCAGAACCGTACAGGGTCACGCCCGGTTCGATGGTCAGGATGCCCTGCGTGCTGCCGGCCGCTGGCGCGGTGGCGTTGCCGCCGCGATCGGTGCCGACGTTGACACGCCCGCTGATCGAATACGCCGTGCCTGCACGGGCCGGCACCACCAGATTGCCGGTGATGGTCTCCGGCAACTGGCACGAGCGCAGCGTGTTGTTGGCGATGGTGCCCACGTTGGAAAAGCCGGTCGGGCAATCCGCGGCCGGGCCGGTCGGTGTGGGTGCAGGCGTCGGTGCAGGCGTGGGCGCCGGCGTCGGTGCGGGCGCCGGTGCGGGCGGAAACGCGCCTTCGCCCGGCGACGCGACACGGTCGGCACCGCCACCGCAGGCAGACAATGCCAGCGCGGTCCCGAACGTCATGAGAAGTGTCTTGCTGCTATTGCGAACGGACATGCGGCTGATCTCCAGGTCAAAAGGTCCGGTATGAAGAGGAGTCGTCAAGAATTGGTTGCGTTCCGCTCACTGCAGTGGCGAGCACGTTCAAGATCCCCGTCACCGTTATAGGGGGCGTCTGTTGCATTTGTCTTACCACGACACATTTGACACACCACTGACACAGCTCGGCATGCACTGTGGCGGGATGACATCCCTCCCGATTGCTCCAGCATTGGCCGACTGGATCGTTGCGCAGGCCGTGGCCGGCCACCCACCCGAGCAAGCGCTACAGCCATTGCTCGATCAGGGCTGGAACGAGCAGGACGCCGTCGATGCAGTCGAGACGCTGGTGCGCGCCCATATCCAGCAACACGCACAGGCAAACGGTCTGCCCTTGCCGGTGCGCGTACCCGCACTGCTGCAACACGACGATGCATCGCTACTGGATCTGGGCGACCGTCAGGTGCGCGTACTGATCAGCCTGCTGCTGCCGCGCGTGGTGGTGCTGGAGAAGTTCCTGTCCGATGCCGAATGCGATGCACTGATCGCACTCGCACAACCGCACCTGGTGCGCTCACGTACGGTAGACAACCGCAACGGCGCGCAGATCGTGCATGCCGCACGCACCAGCCACAGCATGTGCCTGCAGCTGGGCCAGGATGCACTTTGCCGAAGCATCGAAGCGCGCATCTCGCGCCTGCTCGATTGGCCAGTGGACCACGGCGAAGGCCTGCAGGTGTTGCGCTACGTCACCGGTGCGGAATATCAGCCGCACTACGATTACTTCGACCCCGACGCCGCGGGCACGCCGGTGTTGCTGCAGGCCGGCGGTCAACGCGTCGCGTCGTTGGTGATGTACCTCAACACACCCGAACGCGGTGGTGCCACCCGCTTCCCCGATGTGCATCTGGACGTTGCGGCAGTGAAAGGTAACGCAGTGTTTTTCAGCTACGACCGCCCGCACCCGATGACGCGTAGCCTGCATGCCGGCGCCCCCGTATTGGCCGGCGAAAAGTGGGTGGCAACGAAGTGGTTGCGCGAGCGCCCGGTACGCATGCCCGTCTGACAACGACAAGCACTCCGTATGCGGTCGCCATGGGACTGCTGCGGTGCCGACGACTTGTCCAGAGGATGAGATCAGCTCCCCGGCGAAGGCACCGCGTCACGCCACTTGTCGATTGCTTGTCGAAACGCTGCGTACCGACTATCGCTACTGGTCCTTGCCCGCCCACCATCGCGGGACCCTTGGCGGCATGGACGCCGCCACGGAGCTACATGGACGTACTTGCAGCGTGTCACGCGATGGTGGGCGGGCAAGGGCCCTGCAGCGACGGCCCGAATGATCAGCTCTCCGCCTGATCTGGCCGTAGTGAACAATCAGGTTGAGACCCATGCGCTGTGCGCATCGTGATCGCTTGGCCTGTCTTCAAGTCTGGTCGAGGGCGCGGTGCCCTCACCGCTCGCGGGACACGCCGCAAGTACGTCCCTGTAGGCTCGGTGGCGGCATCCATGCCGCCACACGGTCCCGCAATCGGCGAGGACACCACGCCAGACAGTTGGTTGGTGGTTTTATTGAAAGCAAAGGCCACCGCATCGCCAGCCTGATCGTCGCTGGTTTATATCCATGCGGACCGACCAACTCGACTGGTCCTTGCCCGCCCACCGTCGCGGGACCCGTGGCGGCATGGATGCCGCCACGGAGCTACATGGATGTACTTGCAGCGTGTCCTGCGATGGTGGGCGGGCAAGGGCCCTGCAGCGACGGCGCGGACGATCAGCTCTCCGCCTGCTCTGTCCGTAGTGAACAATCAGGTTGAGACATGCGCTGTGCGCATCGTGATCCCCCGGCTCTTAAAGCATGGTCGAACGCGCCGCACCCTCACTGCCAGCAGGACACCCCATGAATCTGCGGCCCTGCCCATACCGTCTTGCAGAATCAGCGTGCACCAAACAGACGCTGATCCATTCGCAGCATCACCAAGCGCAGCGGCGTCCATGTCAGGCACAACCCGGCCAGGATGCCCAAGGTGTCGGCCAGCGCGTCATAGGGATCGGCACTGCGATTGGTGGTCAGTGCCCCCTGCGCAATCTCGATCCCGATCCCCAACAGCACCAACCCGAACGCCGCCAGCAACAGCGCCCGTCGCGTTGCGAACAACTGCACCGCCCCCCAGCACAACAGCGCAAAACTCAGGAAGTGTTCCGCTTTGTCGCTGTTGGACGGCAGCTCCGGAAATTCTGGCGGCGGCCCCAGGCACACCGCGATGAGAACGCCGATGGCCGCGACCCACAATCCTACCCACACGCGCGGCCGATGGAACGGCCGTAGCGCCGGGGTCACAGCCGCCACGTAAGATCGCCGGCCAGGAATGCAGGAGCGAAATCCACATCGCGCGAGAACCCCATCACCTGGAAGCGCTCGCCCATCTCGCTGGGCAAGGTCAGCCGCTTGATCTGCTCGCGCAGGCGCATGCGCCCCACGTCATCGGTGCGCGTCTCGGCCTGGGCCAGCAAGGCATCCAGCCCATTGCCCAGCAGGAAACTCGCCTGCGTGCAGTAGCCGGCCAACTCGAAACCGGCACCGGTGCCGGCCTCGGCCAATGCGGTGAAGTCCACCGACGCCGTCAGGTCCTGCAGACCTGGCCAGCGATACAGGTCTTCATGCATGCGATGGCGATAGAACGCCCGCAAGGTGCCGTCCTCGCGCTGCGCACGATAGAACTCGCCGCGCGGATAACCGTAATCGACAAACAGCATTGCACCGCGTTTCAGACCGCCGGCCACCGCCTGGATCCAGTACGGCAGCTGTGGCAGCAACTCGGAGCGGTACCCGTCGGCAAACGGCTGTTGCAGGTAGCGCTCGAGGTGGCGCACCGCCGCGCTCAACAACGCATCGGCCGGCTGCTCGCCACGTGCAAACTGCTGCTGCGCGTCCAGGACCACGGTTTCCTCGTAGACCTCGCCATCGCGCAACGCGAACCGCGGCGTCGGCAATGCATCGATCACCTCGTTGGCGAACAGCACGCCATCCCAATCGTCGGGGAATGGCGCATCCAGCCACTCGACCAGATCGAACACCGGCGGAATCAGGCTGCGGCCCAGGCGCTCGCGCTGCCGCTCGCGCAGGTCGGCGCTGGGCTCCAGGATCGCGTAGCGCTCGGGTAGCGCATCCAGCTCCAGCAACCGCTTGAGGGTGACTTCGGCAAACGCGCCGCTGCCGCCACCCACTTCCAGCACCCGCGCCTGCGGTCCGAGCTGCTGCAGCACCGGGGCCAGCGCACCGGAGACGGTGGCCGCGAACAACGGCCCAAGCTCGGGTGCGGTGACGAAATCACCAGCCTCGCCGAACTTGCTTGCGCCGGCGCTGTAATAGCCCAGGCCCGGCGCATACAGCGCCAGCTCCATGAAGCGCGAGAACGGAATCGCACCCCCAGCGGCCTGGATTTCGGCGCGCAGGTGCGCGGCCAACTGGTCGCTGTGCGCCAGCGCGTCCGAATCGGGAGTGGGAAGGTCGGCGTGCATGCGGGCACCGGTTGCGGGGACAATGCACAGGATAGCCGAGCCCTCTGCAACGCCGAGCGAGTACGCCATGACAGACAGTTCCAAGGTGGTGTTGATCACCGGTGCAGCCCGCCGCATCGGCGCGCAGATCGCCACCACGCTGCACGCAGCCGGCTACCGCGTGGCCTTGCATGCGCACCACTCCGGCCAGGCGCTGGACGCACGCGTGACCGAACTGTGCGCACAACGCGCCGACAGTGCGCACGCCCTATCTGCGGATCTGCGCCTGCCACAGGCCCCTGCCCAGTTGGTGGCCGAGTGCATCGATGCGTTCGGTCGCCTGGATGCGGTGGTCAACAACGCCTCGGCGTTTTTCCCCACCGTCCTGGGCGAGGCCACGCCGGAGCAGTGGGACGCGCTGTTCGCGGTCAATGCGCGTGCGCCGTTCTTCATTGCCCAGGCCGCCGCGGCGCAGCTGCGCCGGCACCATGGCGCCATCGTCAACCTCACCGACCTGCACGCGCAGCAGCCGATGCGCAACCACCCCCTGTATGGCGCCTCCAAGAGCGCACTGGAGATGCTCACCCGCTCGCTGGCGCTGGAGCTGGCGCCCCAGGTGCGCGTCAATGCGGTGGCGCCCGGCGCGATCCTGTGGCCGGAAGAAGGCAAGCCCTCCGATGCCAAGCAGGCGCTGCTGGCCCGCACCCCGCTGGCGCGCATCGGCACGCCGGAAGAAGTTGCCGAGGCCGTACGCTGGCTGCTGGACGACGCCGGTTTCATCACCGGCCACACCTTGCATGTGGATGGCGGCCGTCAGCTCAGTTAGAGCGGCCAGCACCACGACTGCACAGCTGCCAGGCGCGCGCGGCCGCTGCCCGGGATCGGCATGTGCCGCTCGCGCCGGTTCATGCGCGCCGACCGCGCCCACACCCGACACTGCTCGCTACGGTTGTCGGCCGCTCTTGGGGGGCTTGCGTGCCTGCACGCGCGGCTGCGACGCCGGCCACCTTCGCCAGTCACAGGGCATCCACGCGATCGCCCTGCGCTGCACGCAACTGCCGTGGCGCAGTGACGCCGGTCGGGCGGCGGCGCTACTGCGCGATATCGGCCGTCGCCGCTGCGGGCTCCAGGTCCACCGTGATGAAGGCAGCGCCGTACTGCGCATGCGCCTGCCAGAGCGCGGCCAGCGTCCGCCCGCTCAATGGATCGACGAAGTCCGGCGCGATGTCGGCCAGCGGCTTCAGCACGAACGCGTGCTTGAGCTCGGGGCGCGGGATGCGCAGCTGGCCCGGGCCTTCGATGATGCAATCGCCGAAGAACACCACGTCCACATCCAGGGTACGGTCGCTGAAGCGTGGCCCGCTGCGATCGCGGCCGTGCGCGTCTTCCAGCGCATGCAACCAGTGATCGAGCGCATGCAGCTCCAGATCGGTCTGCAGCGCCACGGCGTTGTTGACGAAATCCGGCCCGTCGAAGCCCACGGCCGGCGTGCGATATGCCGGGGATACCGCGAGCGGGCCAAAGCGCGCGCGCAAGGCCGCCACGGCCAAGCGCAGGTAATGAGTCGGCTGGACATTGCTGCCGAGGCTGAGAAGCACGGTGGTCATGCGGTATTCGCGCATGCGGCCGGCGTCAGCGTCAACTGTTGCGGCATGCCGGCGGTGATCCGGCACGCACGCAGCGGACCGATGCGGCCTCAGGCCACTTCGAGCGCGTGCGCCACGGCACGGAACACGCGGCGCATCTCCAGCGGTTTGCGCAATACATGCACCGGGATATCCGGCGGAAAGTGCCCGCGCTGCAACGGCGCGCCCATGTCTTCCAGCACGATCGCCGGGCCCTGATACCCCAGCTCCTGCATGCTCAGCAGCACGCCCACCGCAGACAGCAGGATGATGTCGCTGTCGATGATCACCAGATCCGGCATTGCGTGCTGCTGCACCAGCTGCAGCGCGGCAGCGCCATCGGTGGCCAGCTGCGGCTGATAGCCCTGACTGGACAGGGCGTTGCCCAGCAGCGACAGGCGCGTGGCCTCGCCATCCACCAGCAGGATGCGCTGCCCGTGGCCCAGCGCGAGCGGCGGGTCAGCCTCGGCCGCCACGACTGCCGCCGCACGCATCGGCACGATCATGTCAAAGCGCGTGCCCTCGCCCAGGCGGCTGTCGACCTGAATGCTGCCGCCGTAGCTTTCCACGATGCGCTTGCACGAGATCAGGCCAAGCCCGGTGCCATCGGCCTTGGTGGTAAAGAACGGGCTGAACAGGCGAGCGCGGGTTTCGTCGCTCATGCCCACGCCGGTATCGGCCACGCTCATGCGGACGCGCGTGGCATCGTGCTGATCGGCCGCCAGAATCAAGGTGCCGCCGCCGGGCATCGCCTGGATCGCATTCAGGCCCAGATTGAGCAGGCACTGCTGCAACTCGGTGTAGTTGGCTTCGATGGTCAGGTCCGAGGCGATGCTGTCCATCTGCAGGCGCACCCCGTCGGGCAGGCTGCTCTTGAGCAGCATCTGCACGGCCTGGAACAGATTGGCGATGGACACCTGCTCGCGCGGCTTGTTGGAACCGCGCACGAACGAGAGCATCGACTCGGCCATCTCGTGGCCGCGCCGGCCGCACTCGGCCACCACATTGGCCAGCTGCCGCAACTGCGGGTCGTCGGTGCGCCCGGCCAGCAGGTCGGGCACGATCAGCAACGGCTGCAGGATGTTGCGCAGATCGTGGCTCAGGCCGGCCGCCAGCATCGCCAGGCTTTCCAGACGCTGCGCGCGCATCAACTCGCTCTCCACGCGCTGGCGTTCCAGATCGGCGCGCGCCTCGCGGATCGCGCGCACCACCGCACTCGGCAATCGCGTTGGGTTGTGCTTGATGATGTAGTCGTTGGCGCCATCCTGCAGCGCCTTGACCGCGGTCTCCTCGCCCATGGTGCCGGAGACGAAGATGAAGGGCGTGGCACCGTTCTGGCGCACCAACCGCAGCGCCTGGTGACCGGAAAACCCGGGCATGCTCAGGTCCGACAGCACGATGTCCGGCTGGAACGTATCCAGCGCGCTACGCAGCGAGGGCTCGCTGTCCACGCGCTCGAACGCCGCATCGATGCCGGCATCGAGCAACTGATCGGACAACAGCTCGGCATCTTCCGGTGAATCTTCCACCAGAAGGATCTTCAGCTGCTCCAGATTGCCACCCTCATGCGGCATGGCTCAGTCCAGCTCCGGTGCCTGGTTGATCACCGCCCAGAAGGTCCCGAGCGTCTTGACCGCGTTGAAGAACTGGTCGACATCCACCGGCTTGACCACATAGGCATTGACACCCAGGTCCCAGCTGCGCGCCAGGTCGCTCTCTTCGCGCGAAGACGACAGGATCACCACCGGCAGGCGCTTGAGTGTCTCGTCGCTGCGCACCTGCTTGAGCACTTCCAGCCCGTCCAGGCGCGGCATCTTGATGTCCAGCAGCAACACCGCCGGCAGGCCTTCCTCGCGATCGGCGAAGGCGCCACGGCGCAGCAGGTAATCCATCGCTTCCACGCCGTCCTCGACGTGCACGATGGGGTTGGCCAGACGGGCTTCGCGCAAGGCGTCGACCGCCATTTCCGCATCGGCCGGGCTGTCTTCTGCCAGAAGAATGGTACGAATGGCGGTCATTCGGTGAACTCTTGGTTGGGCGCTTCGAGCGCAGGGGGAAGCACGAAATAAAACGTGGCACCTTCATCGACGATGCCTTCGGCCCAGATGCGGCCGCCATGGCGCGTCAGCACGCGCCGCACGCTGGCCAGACCGATGCCGGTGCCGGCGTACTCGCTGGCCTTGTGCAACCGCTGGAACACGCCGAACAGCTTGGCGCTGTACTCCATGTCGAAGCCGGCACCGTTGTCGCGCACGCTGAACTGATGGCCACCATCGGCCATCGGCGTATAGGTGACCTCGATCTTGGCCACCTCGCGCTTGGCGCTGTATTTGACGGCGTTGCCCAGCAGGTTCATCCATAGCTGACGCATCATGTTTTCGTCGGCCACCAGCACCGGCAGCGGCGCAATCTGCCAGTCCACACGGTGGCCGGTATTCTCGCTCTGCAGGTTGGAATCCAGGATCGCGCGGGTTTCGGCGACCAGCGATTGCATGTCCACCGCCTGCAGCCGCAACGCACTGCGGCCCAGGCGCGAATACACCAGCAGGTCGTCGATCAGCGAGGCCATGCGCCGCGCCGAGGAGCTGATCACTTCCATGTAATGGCGCGATTTTTCGTCGGCTGCATCGCCCAGGTGGCGCGCCAGCTTGTCCGAGAAACCGGCCACGTGCCGCAACGGCGCGCGCAGGTCGTGCGAGACCGAATAGCTGAAGGCTTCCAGCTCGCGGTTGACCTCCGAGACCTGCTCCACCTTGCCTTCCATCTGCCGGTTGAGCTCCTGGATGCGCAGCTGCGACGCCTTCTGCAGGCTGATATCGCTGACCGTCATCAGCACCACGTCCTCTTCGGCGGTGTCGGGCAACGGCATGCGCCGCGCGTTGATCAGCATGGTGCGCAACACGCCATCGGCGCCGCGCTGCTCATGCTCGAAATCCCACAGCTCGCGGCCGCGCAGCAACACATCGGCCAGCCGCTGGTGGATCTGCGGATCGCGCCACGCGCCCTCGCCCACCTCGTCCAATGCCATCAATTCGTTGCCGCGATCCTCCAGGCCATACAGCTCGGCGAAGGCCGGATTGTGCAGCACGATGCGCTGGCTGGCATCCAGCAACACGATCGGCTCGCGCACGGTCTGCAGCACCGAACTGGCACGGCCGTTGGCGCGCAGGTATTCCTGCTCGGCCGCCAGGCGGCGACGGATCTGCCGCTGCAGCAGCCAGATCACCGTGGCCAGCAACAGCAGCTGCACCGCCAGCGCGGCCCAGCTCAACACTGCGTAATGCAGGCGCTCGGTCTCGGCGCGCGCATTGCGCAAGGTCAGCAAGCGTCCCTCGGCGACCTGCACCTCGTCGATCAGCACGCGGATCGGGTTGCTCAGCGTCATCTCGTTGATCAGCGCGCGGATCTGCTCCGGCGAGGTGGTCACCGCGATGCGCTCGGCCAGCACCATCCGCCGCTCGATCGTGCTCTGGATCCGTCCGAGGCGCACCTGCTGCGCAGGATTGTCTTTGGTCAGTTCGATCAGACGCTGCACTGCAGCGAAGGCTTCGCTGCGCCCACGGCGCATGCGCTCCAGCAGCGCCGGGCGCTCGACGCCGTGCGACCGCATCAGTGCAGCCGACTCGGCGTTGCGCATCGCCGCCTCCAGGCGCTGCGCGTTTTCCTGCACATCCTGGCTATGCGATACCCACACCGCCGCCTGATTGGCGTTGTGCGCCATCTGCTGCAACAGCAGCGACGGCACCACGACGATCAGGCACACGGCGACCGCCAATGAAGGCAGGCGCCAGCGATCCCATCTGTCTGCTTGGACCGTTGTCTGCATTGCCAGGTCTGTCTTCGCTCGCTGCGTGTGCCCGGGACCAGCCGGCATTGTCTCCGATTGCGCCCCGAATGAGATTAACGATTCAGCAAATCAGCTACCGTCGTGACATAGCTGAATGGGCATATCATACGTGCAGTAAATGTGAAAACTGCGAGAGTGTCCGGTAGCGCTGCAGCTTCCCCGACGCCGGCAGCAAGGCAACAAAAAGGCGCACTCCTGGGGAGTGCGCCTGGTGCTCGGTCCCGCCGCCTCGCCTCGGCCGGCCCGGCATTTGCAGCGGCGGCGCTTACTTCTTCGCAGCGGTGACCTTCAGGCCGGTCGACTTGACGCTCTTGACGCCTTCGATGCCCTTGGCCACGGCCACGGCCTTGTCGTGCTCGGCCTGGGTGGCCACCGTGCCGGTCAGGGTCACGATGCCGTTCTTGGTCTCGACCTTGACGTCGGTGCCCGACACATTGTCGGTAGCGAGCAGGTCGGCCTTGACCTTGGTGGTGATCCAGGTGTCGGTCACCGGCTTCTTGGACTCGTTGATGTTGTCGGCAGCATGGTCCTTGGTGGCGTGATCCTTATGCGCACCCATGTCCTGCGGTGCGGCGAACGCCTGCGAGGCGCCCAGGGTCAGGCCGAGCGACAGCGCCACTGCCAGCAGCTTGCGTGCATGCATCATGTTCTTCATCCGAGACGCTCCTGTTGAATGTGCATGGAGCTTGCGGTGGCGCTCGTCGAGCAGACGTGACCGCAACATGCAGAGGTTGTGAACCCGGCGCACACAGGCGTGTGCAATACCATGCCGGCTTCCTCCGTCGTTGCGATGAACCGTTTTCAATGCCTAAACCGTTCAATCTGGCCGTGGTCGGCTACGGCTATGTGGGCCACACCTTCCACGCCCCGCTGATCGCCAGCACGCCTGGCCTGCGGTTGCACAGCGTGGTGTCGTCCAAGCCGCAACAGGCGCAAGCCGACTACCCCGACGTCACCGTGGTTGCCGACCTCGACAGCGCACTGGCCGACCCTGCGCTCGACGCGGTCGTCCTTGCCACGCCCAACCAGACCCACGCGCCGTTCGCGCTGCAGGCCCTGGCCGCAGGCAAGCATGTGCTGGTGGACAAGCCATTCGCACTCGACGCCACGCAGGCACGCGCCATGGTCGATGCGGCCGCCAACGCCGGGCGCGTCATCAGCGTGTTCCAGAACCGCCGCTGGGACGCGGACTTTCTCACCGTGCGCCGCCTAATCGAAGAAGGCCAGGTGGGTGAGGTGGTGGAATTCCATTCGCACTTCGATCGCTACCGCCCGCAGGTACGCGACCGCTGGCGCGAAAGCGATGCTCCCGGTGCAGGCCTGTGGTACGACCTGGGCCCGCATCTGCTGGACCAGGCCCTGCAATTGTTCGGCACGCCGCAGGCCATTGCTGCGGACCTGCAGCGCCAGCGCAGCCAGGCGCGCAGCGATGATTATTTCCACGTCACCCTGCATTACCCGCGGCTGCGCGTGATCCTGCATGCCGGCTCGCTGGTGGCCGACAACGGCCTGCGCTTTGCCGTGCATGGCACGCGTGGCAGCTATCTCAAGCATGGTTTGGACACGCAGGAAGACCAGCTACGTGCCGGACGCCGTCCGGGCACGGTGGGCTGGGGGGTGGACCCGTTGCCTGGCACGCTCACCCGCATCGACGACGAAGGGCGTGTGCACAGCCATCAACCCGAAAACCTGCCGGGCGATTACCGCCAGTGCTATGCCGCCTTCCGCGATGCGCTGGCCGGCACTGGCCCGGCACCGGTGGGCGGCGCCGACGCGGTGCTGCTCATCCACTTGCTGGAGCTGGCACAGCGCGGTGCCGCCAGCGGCCAGGTGCAGTGGCTGGATGGCGCGCGCGGCCTGTAACGCCACGATCAACTACACGGTGCGCGCGGCCACATAGCACGCGCATCAACATGCGAGCGTGCGCTGTCGGTCCGCAAAAGCATCCGGCGATGATGCGCCTGTGCTGCGCACGCCGCGCGGGTGACGACGATGCAGCGCCATCGATCGTGATCGAACAGCACCTGCGTTGTCAGCGGGTGCACGGCTGCCCGGAAAGCGCATGACGTCGGATTACGCGATCCGTCGGTGCAGCCAATACGCCTGAGCGCTGCGCTGTTCGAACCTGCGGCGAACCGCATGCTCGCCACAGACGGCTTGGCGTGAGCTTTCGCGCAACACGCATGACCCTGACAGCACACCGCCCCAACCCGACGGCCCCGCCTGCCGCAAGGCACGCGTGGCCGTCTGACGGATCGCGCTTATGCGTCCTTGCTGCCGATCGTCGGCGCGGCGGGGGTGGTGGTCATCACCGCGTGCCCGCCAAACTGGTTGCGCATCGCCGCCAGCAACTTGTCGGTGAACGAATCCTTGTCGCGCGAACGCAGCCGCTCCATCAACGACAGGGTGATGATCGGTGCAGAGACTTCCAGATCGATCGCCTCGGCCACCGTCCAGCGGCCTTCGCCCGAATCGGCCACGAACGGCGCGATACCGGCCATGGTGGGGTTGTGGCGTAACGCGTCGGCGGTCAGATCCAGCAGCCACGAGCGCACCACGCTCCCGTCGCGCCAGATCTCCGACACCTGGTGCAGGTCCAGCGCAAAATCGCTCTTGTGCTGCATCAACGCAAAGCCTTCGGCATAGGCCTGCATCATTCCGTACTCGATGCCGTTGTGGACCATCTTGGTGAAATGACCGGCGCCGCTCGGGCCCACCCGGCCCCAGCCCTTGTCGGGCGCAGGCGCCAACGTGGCCAGGATCGGGTGCAGCGTGGTCACCGCCGCTTCCTCGCCACCCACCATCAGGCTGTAGCCTTCCTGCAGGCCCCAGATGCCGCCGCTGGTGCCGCAATCGACAAACGCGATGCCACTGGCCTGCAACTGCGCCGCACGCCGCTGCGAATCCTTGTAATACGAATTGCCACCATCGATGACGATGTCACCGGCCTGCAGCAACGGCAGCAGCTGCGCCAAGGTGTCGTCGACGATCTTGCCGGCCGGCACCATCAACCACACCACGCGCGGGCTGGGCAGCGCTGCCACCAGCGATGCCAGTGCATCGGCGGTCACGATTCCCTTGGCCTGCGCACTGCTGCGTGCGGCCGCGCCCGGATCGTACCCATGCACAACGTGTCCGCCGTGCACCAGACGCTCGGCCATGTTGGCACCCATGCGGCCCAAACCCACCATACCCAGTTCCATAACGACTCCTCGTGATCTGATCAGTGCAGGGTGCCACGGCCGGCGTACGCCGGCGTCGCGGAATCCTCAATGGATTGTTCCGTGGCAATGTGCCCAGCGCACTGTTGCAGCTGCCAGTCGATCCATCGCCAGTACAAGGTGGTGCGCAGATTGTGCAGGGTCAGGTCGATCGCATACGGCGTGCGCGGGTTGCGGTCGAGAAGGCGCGCCACGTGGTAACCGATCGGCTTGACGCCCTTGGGATGCACATAAACCAGAAACCCCTGATAGAACGGGTCGTCCAGCAGCGTCTGCAGCTGGTGCAGCCGTGCCTGCTGCTGCGCATCCAGGGTGGCGCGCAGCTGCGCATCGCGCTCGTACAGCAGGCGCTCGAAACGCCGCTTGCCGGGTCCACGCAACGGCTGAGCCAGCTCCCAGATCTGGCGGTTGAGCGCGTCGTAATGCGCAAAGCCCCCGTGCTGCGCCAGGGCTTGCGCGGCGGCATCGCTGACATCCACCACCACGAAGTTTTCGGCCTGATTGTGAATATCGTCCAGAAACGCCTTGTCGAACACATGCGCGATGAAACCCGGCGCACCGACGAAGGCCTGCCGCCCGAGTTGCGAGGTCTTTACCGCCTTGCCGTCGGCGAAAAATTCGCCGGCATGTGCGCCGAGCAGAATGCTGTCGGTGTCATGCAAGGTCAGGAAGGTGCCGATCGACAACTCGCCAGGCGTAAACACCTGGTCGAAACCCGCGTCGCCGTACAACTCGCGCTGGGTGGCGAGCTGGGCAACCTGCCGCCCCACGCCGCATTCAGAGCGCACCCGCCCGCGGTAGAACGCATCCAGTGCCTGTGCGTTGCTGCCTCGCGGCTGATAGCCACGGCCAAGACTGCGAAAGCCGCTCCACCCTTGCGCGGCCGCACCGCGCCAACCGAAGCCAATCCAGCCCAGCTGCAGCGCTGAAAACCGATACCCCGGATTGTCCTGCAACTGGCTTACGGCGTGGCGCGTTGCCGCACCGACCTCGAACGCGTACGCACACTGGGTGGCGCTGTCATCCAGCAACGCCGTCAGCGACGCGCGGCGCTGTTGCGCATCCCAGGCGGCCGGCACGGTCAACTTCAGGTCGCCGGCAGCACGCGCCTGCGCAAGCGAGCCGCGCGTGCACGGCGCACCACGCTCGATGACCGGTGCGGATACGGCGGCGCGCTCGATCCTCCAGCCCAGCCGGCGGAGCAGCCCTTCCACGCAGTCGGCGCTGGCCGCGGTTGCGGCCGCACTGGGCGCCGCGCCAGCGACCTGCTGCACCTGCGCAACTAACACGGCAACGGCGCACACCACCGCAGCAACGCGGTGTCGCGTTGCATGTCGCATCAGCAGGTGTTGCAGTGTGCGGATCCGGAAGGCGCGCATCGGTCAGCGGTCGACTCGGCAGCACGCAGCCGCCTTGGCAATAAAGAAAGCCCCGGCAGGGCCGGGGCTTATGACCGTCACCACATCAGGCTTAACGACGTTCGCAGACGCGCTCGACCTGGCGGTTGCCATTGGCCTGCTGGCGATTGCCCTGGATGGTGCGGCCTGCCGCGCCACCGGCCACTGCACCGGCCACCGTGGCCAGCTTCTTGCCGTTGCCGCCGCCGACCTGGTTGCCGAGCAGGCCGCCGATCGCGGCGCCGGCAACGGTGCCGCCGATGCGATTGGGGTCGGTCGAGTTCTTCTGCACTTCCACGTTACGGCAGCGCACGCGCGTGCCGTCGGAGAATTTGCGGCCTTCGTCTGCCTCGGAATACCGCTGCTGATGCGAGTAGTTCTGCGCCTGTGCAAACGTACTCGTCGCCATCAGGCCGATCAGGGACATACCCAGCAAGGAATTACGCATCTTCATCGTCGGTCTCCATCGTTCTCGCCCATTCGGCGAGTCATGGCTGCACTCTGTTCGCTGCGTCGAGAACACGACGTGAAGCGCACGCGCCTCTATTCAGGCTTTGGAGCGGTGCGTGAACCGCACCATCACGGCTGCTTGGCGGGCTCGCTCTGTGGCACATCGACCGGCGCCGGCGGCGGGTCCTGCGCCTCCACCGGCAACGGTGCAACCGGCGGCTGCGCCACGGTGCCGGATGCGGCCGGCGGCGTGGCTGCGGCAGCTGGCGTGCCGACCGCCGGCGCAGTGGTGGATGCCGCTGCAGGCACCGGCGCGGGCGGGTGCGGAGCCACAGGTGTCGGTGCCGGCGCAGCGCTCGCTGCGGCGGGCGCCACGTCGGTCACCTTGGGCAGATACGAGTTCAGGCGTTCGAAGAAGCGCTTGTAGAAGGCCGCATCCTGCACCGTAGTGCTGGAGACGCGCACCAGCGAGTCGCCACTACTGCCCACCGGCAACGACAACGAGCCGAGCACGCCAACGCCCACGCTGGCCGAGGTCGAGCTCTTCTTCAGCGCGTAGCGGTCCTGCAGCGCGCTGACGAACACCTGCGCCTTGCCGCCATCCTGGGTTGCGCAGGAAATGCGCAGGTTGAGCTGCTCGCTCTGCTCGGCTTCCTTCAGCTGGAAATTCTTGCTGCCCTCCACTGCCGCGGCGTCGGCGCGCGTGACCGCGTAGCCCTGGCTCAGCAACACGCGGCGTGCGGCTTCGCAGGCCTGTGGCGAACTGGCCGCCACACTGCGCGAATAGGTGTCATCGGAATTGAACGACTCGCGCATCAGCATCGTGTCGCCCTTGCTGCCACCGCAGCCGGCCAGGGTTGCCAGCGCGCCGAGCAGCGCGCCACGCGCGATCAGGGAAGTGCAAGACATTGGGAGATTCCATCATCCAAAACCGCTCAAAGCATAGCCCCAAGCCATGTGCGCGCGGTGTCGCGTTGCCGGCTCAGGGCACCGGCGGTTCATCCGCTGGCAGTTGCAGGTCCAACTGCAGGCGACTGCCGTCGGCACCGATGCGCTCGGCGCGCAGGTAGTGATGGGCGCGCACCGCCGCCAACGGCACAGGTGCGCGGCACGGCTCACCCCACAGGCTCAGGCTGAAGCCCTGCGCCTGCAGCCAGCTGGTCAGGCGGTCCCAGAGCGGCTGCTCGGCAGCCAGCATCAGATCCAGGTCCGCCGGGCCGTCCGGCACCAGCGTCGGCGACTGCAACCAGCGCGCGTAACTGCCGTGCACCACCACCGGCAGGCCCAGCGCCTGCACCGCCTGCACCGCCTGCAGCAGTTGTGCCGCTTGCTGCAGGTCCATCCGGGCATGGCAGCGCTGGAAGATCAGTGCGTACTCGTGGCTGCGGTTGCTGTCGGTGCACGCGTGGGACAGCGCATCGGCCGGGCGCTGGTAGCACAGCACGCGCTCCTCGTGCAGCGTGAACAGGCTGCCCACCAGCCGCCCCAAGTCCCACGCCTGCGGCAGCACCCCCCCGCCAACGCGCACGTTCTGGACCATGGCCACGCCGAATGCACCTGGCCGCATTCGCCGCCGTAGCGCGTGGAATATGGCGCGCATTCCCGCGAGATAGCTGGCGTAGTCGGCACTGGCATACAGCTGGCCCGGCACTGTCTGCCCGCGCCACTGACAACCGAAGTACGGCACGTTGGTCAGGCATAGATCAACCGCTGCCGCCGGCGCAGCATGCACCAGGCTGCCGACCACGATCGGCGCCGTCACCCCGTGCCGTTGCAGGCGCGTGCGGGCCAGCTGGGCGCGCCCGGCATCGATCTCCATGCCGTGGGTAGCGCGACCTTCGAAGGCCGCCGCCAGCAAGGTGCTGCCAAACCCGCAGAACGGGTCGAACACCTGCTCGTCCGGCTGACTGAAATGGCGCACGAACGGCCGCATCTGGTTGACCCAGCCGCAATCGCGCCCGTTGAGTGGATCGGCGGCCCGTAGATCATCGGGCAAGGCCCAGGCCGCATCGTCCGCCGCCGGCGTCCACCAGCTGCGCTGATCGAACTCATCCATCGCGCGCTTCCGCCCCGGCGGCGTCCCACAACACATCTGCGTCCGGGTCCCAACCTGCGCACAGGCGCCCATTGGCAAAGAACACCAGCTTGTACACATCCCCGGTGGCGTGACGCGCATGCATCGCGGCATAGTCGGCGCTTTCGAATACCACCTGCATGCCGTCCGCGCTGCGCAGGCGCACATTCCAGAAGTAATACCCTTCGGTCATGCTGTCCAGCTGCCAACGCGACCACCACGGCTGTTGCATGCACTCGGCCAGCAATGGCTCCACCCCGACGCGATGCTGTGCGATGTAGCGCCAGGTGCCATTGCTGCGATACGCATCGTCCAGCCGCGACAGCTCACGGAAGATCACCTGCTGCGCACCACAGCTGCGTGCCCAGTCGATGTACTGCGCAACATCATCGGCACTGCACACACCGCCGCGTTGCACGATGCAGACCAGGCGTACCGGCAGACGCGCAGCCAAGCGGCGGGCGGTCTGCAGGAAGACGTCCGCATTGGCAATTGGCTCGCCGGGGCGGAAACGCATGATCGCATCGTTGCGCGCCTGCACCGGGTGGTGGCGCGACAGCTCGATCCACGACAGGCCGAACTGCAGCAGTGCCTCGAGCAGACGGCCGCCATGCGCACGCGCCAGACCGGCGCCGTTGCTGTACAGCACGCGCTGCTCGACCTGCGGACCCTCGGCGGTGGTTGACAAGGTCTGCAGCAAGGTCTGCAGCCAGTCCGGATCGTCGGTCATTTCTAGACCGGACAACGAATACGACAACGGCACTGCGTGCAGCAGCTGCAATACCTCACGCAGCTGCCTGAAATAGGCGGGCCCCGGGCGCAGCATCGAGGCCGCCGGACCACTGCCGTGCTGGCGCAGGTTTTCCGAACAGAACCCGCAGCGTGCCGAACAGGGCCGCACCGACGCATACGGGGTGAATGTGATCGGCAATGCTGCGCGCAAGCGCCGTGCGCCGATCTGCAGCCGGTGCCAGCGGCCGGCGTCGTCTTGCAGCGGCACGCGCTGCTGCAGGCTCGGCGCTGCGGCGCGCAGCTGCGCCAGCAGTGCCGAGGGGGGCAATGCAGACCCCGCATCGCTGCAGGCGGGCATGCTCATTCCCGCCTGCAGGCCATCAACGGCGTGCAGCGTCGGCACGCGCGCGCACCTGTTCCAGCGCCCACTCCTGCTGCATCGCGCCGTTTTCCCACACCGTCACCAAGGCGTCCTCACTCTCGGCATGGGCAGCCACTTCATCGAGCAACGCACTGCGATAGCTGCCGTCGCGACGGTCGCGTAGCAAGGTCAGCCGGCCACGCTTGCTCTGCTTGCCCTGGTCGGTGATCGGGTCCTTGTAGACATCGATCCACTGCCCGTCCACACGCACCGCCGAGCACTTCAACGCAAACTTTTGCGTGTCGCGGTCCACCTTCTGCAGCAGCGCCCCGCCCATGCCGAAGGCGACATTGTCGGCGGCATAGCCGGCGGCAGTGATGCGCTCCAGAATCGCACGCAGCGAGCTCGGGTTGATGCCATCGCCCTGGATCACCCGCACATGGTTGAGCACCTTGTAGCCCTTGCCATTGACCTGATGGCCGAACGCCTCGTCCAGCAGCACCAGGCACTGCTCGACCACGTCCACCGGGTCGCCGGAGTCCGGACGGATCACCACCGTTGCGCCCGATGCGATGATTTCCTCGCGCAGGGTCGTGCCCCAATGTTCGCGAATGGCGCGGTAGATGTCGTAGCTGTCCGACACCACCGCCACGATCGATCCTGGACGTGCGAACTGCGTCAGCATGTTGCGATACGCGTCCACCTCGCGCTCGCGGCCCCAGCTGGTGATGGTGCTGTGCTCGGCTGCGGGGATCGAATAGCCGGCCACCGGCGTGTGGTAATGCGCACGTGCCAGCAGCAACGCCGACAAGGTGTCGGTGCCGAGAAAATTCACCAGGTGTGCGGCCCCGCCCAATGCAGCCGAGCCCAGGCTGGACACGCCACGCGCACCGAAATCATGCAGCTTGAATGGCAGCTGCCCTTCCGGATCGTCGCTGGTACGCTCCAGGTAATCGCGCACGATCTGCTTGACCTGCCAGCTCACCGTGGCCACCGTCACCGGGTACCACACGCGCAACAACAGGGTTTCCAGATACGAGGGCACCCAGAACGCCTTGGCATCGGTGGACTCGATGGTCATCAACACGTTGTGGGTGGGCACCACCGCGCCCTCGGGCACCGCGCGGATGCGGATCGGCAGTTGTCCGCCCAGCCGCTCGACGATGTCGCGCCAGCCGGCTTCGTTGAACGGTTCGCCGTGCGCGGCCAGCAATGCTTTCGCATCGTCGATATCGGCATGCGTCACCGGTCGGTTGATCGCTTCTTTCAGGATCGACTGCAACCCGAAGAACACCGTCTGGTCGTACACGCCACCGCGCGATTCGACATAGAAAAACGAGGCATCGGTGCCGGGCGGATATTGCAGCCAGTGGCTGGCCTTGTAGCTGTCGGTGTTGAGCAGCAGGTTATCGAGGTAATGCATGACGGAAGCTCCTTCGCGTCGGGTAAACCAGCGGTCTGTCCGCCGGTGGGAGGTCGTGGATCAGGCAAGCCCATCGCACCGTGCCGACGTCGGTCGGCGGCAGCACGCAGGCGATGGCAGCGCCCTCAGCCACGGCCCAGGAAAAATTCAAGAATATGCAGGTGGTCTTCGTACAGGCGCGGCCCCATCGCCATCACTTCGGCGATCGGAATCCAGCGCGCCTTGTCGGCATCGTCGCCGCCACGCACCGCAGGCAACTCCCCCGCAGGAAATTCGAAGTGGAACGCGTGGGTGATGGTGCGCCCGCGCAGACTGCGCTCGGGATGGTCGAATACCTGGCGGCCGCGCAGGGAGCCCTTCAGCACCGGCACCGGCACCTTGAGCCGGGTCTCTTCGCGCAGCTCGCGCAAGCAGCTTTCCAGCAGGCCTTCGTCCTGAGCGATGAAACCGCCCGGCAGCGCCCACAGGCCCTTGCCCGGTTCGGCACGACGCCGCACCAGCAGCACATGCCCCGAATGCACGACCACCGCATCGGTGGTCACGAAGGTCGGCGCATACGGCGCATCCTTCCACGCGGCACGGTACTGCTCGATGAAGCGGTATTCGGCTACCAGCTGCGCATAACTGGGCGAGTTGCGCCGGAACGCTTCCAGCATGTCGTACACCGGCGCGGGCACGTTGCCACGCAGCATCAACAGCCCGCCATGAAATCCGATGTCGCCGGCCTCGAACAGATAACGGCGTAGCTCGGTGGCCGAGAGGGTGGCGGTGTGCTGCACATCTTCCAGCGGCCACTGCGGAAACTCACGCAGGTAATAGCTGCTGGCATCCTTGTCCATGCCGATCAACCCGATACGCGCATCCGGCGTGCCGCCATCGGCTTGCACGGCCTCGGCAACCTGACGCTGCACCTCGGCAATCCACAGGCTTTCGTTGTACAGATGGTCGCGCAGCGGCCGCAGGATCAACCGCTCGCTTTCACCCGGCAACGCAGACTCGATCATCACCGCACGTTCGGCGACGGTCCATGGATTGCGGATGGTGCGAGGGGTGTCGGCCGAGCCGATCAACACGATGAGCTTGCGCGCCTTGCCCAGCGCGTGGCGGGCGACGGCGGCATGGCCGTTATGAAAGGGCTCGAAACGCCCGATAAACACGAGATAGTCGTACGGTGCTGCCATGAGAATCCCTCACGGTTGAGTGGTGAGGCCAGCGGTCTATCCGCAGGCCTGCGACAAATGCTACGCCGTTGCGCAGGGACGTCAAGCGTGCAGTGGCAGCGACGGACCCCACCGCCGCGCTGTCACGGCCGTCATCGTTGCTGGCTAGACTTGGCGTCTTGTTTCTTCGGGAATCTGCCTGCATGCCACGTCCGATCACACGCGCACTGACGCGCTGCTTCCTTGCCATCGCCCTGCTGTGCATCGCCTTGCCGGCACTGGCCGCACCGGCCATCGCACCGTTGCGCGTGATGTCGTTCAACGTGCGGGTTCCTGCCGACACCGAGGGCGACAAGCGCTGGCAGGTGCGTCGCAGCGCAATGGTCGCCTTGATCAGGCAGACGCATCCGGATGTGTTCGGGACGCAGGAACTGGTGAGCGAGCAGGCCAGCTACCTGGCTGCACAGCTGCCCAACTATCGCTGGTTCGGCCAGGGGCGACGCGGCGATGACAGCGACGAACACATGGGCGTGTTCTACGACACGCGCGCGCTCGATGTCGTGGAATCCGGCAATTTCTGGCTCTCCGACACGCCAGAGGTCCCCGCCAGCATCACCTGGGGCAACGTGCTGCCGCGCATGGTGACCTGGGCATTGTTCGAACGGCGCAGCGACAAGCGGCGCTTCTACCTGTTCAACACGCACTTCCCCTATCGAGACGAAGACGAACCCGCGCGCGAACGCAGCGCGCAGCTGATCCTGTCGCGCATTGCGCAGCTTCCGAGCGAGATCCCGGTGGTGCTGACCGGCGACTTCAACAGCGACCCCGACAAGATCACCTACCCCACGCTGACTGCCGTGCTGGGCGATGCACGCGCAAAGGCATCAAAACGCAGCGGACCGGAAAAGACCTTCCAGGATTTCACCACTCACCCGACCCGGCGCATCGACTGGATCCTGTTCCGCGGGCTGACGCCAACGCACTTCGTCACGCTGGATGACCGCCCCGGCGGCGTGTTGCCGTCAGACCACTATCCCGTGCTCGCCGAGTTCGCCTGGCCGCGCTGAGCGCACGCACGCGGGATTGGTCGGTTGATTAGTTGATTAGTTGATTGGCTGATTGGCTGATTGATTGATTGATTGATTGATTGGTTGGTTGGTTGATGGTTGATGGTTGATGGTTGATGGTTGATGGTTGATGGTTGATGGTTGATGGTCAGCACGCTCGCTTACGGAGGCTGAATCCATGACTGCGCCGCGCTTGCCTGCAACCATTCCAGCAAGGCCTGCAGGATCACCGAGGGCGTGTCGCGCCACACGATGGACAGCTCGCGCCGCGCCCAGGGTTCGTCCAGCGGCACGGCCACCAGCTGCTGGCTGACGCTGGAGCACGCCAGCGCGGCGCGCGGCACGATGGCCACGCCGATGCCGCGCGCCAACATGCGGCACAGCGTTTCGATCCCCGGAACACGCGCGCGGATACGAAGGTGCACGCCCGCCCGTGCCAGATGGGTGCGCAAATGGCGCTGCAGGGCGTTGTCCACCGATAACGCCAGCAACTGCATGTCGGTGAGATCGGCCAGACGCAGCGCGGTCGCGCCGGCAAGCGAGTGGCCGGCCGCAACCGCCACGACCAGGCGATCATGGCGCAATGGTCGCCGCTGCAGGCCAGTGAAATCCGCATGCCCGGCGACGACCGCCAGATCCGCGCGCTCCTCGCGCACTGCATCGGCGGCCTCCTCGCTGCCCCATTCGGCCAGGGTCAGGTCCACCCGTGGATGCGCCAGCAGGAAGTCGGCCACGCATTCGGGCAGCCATTCCGACAGCGCCGCCGTATTGGCGGCCAGCCGCAGGCTGACCTGCCCGCCCGCGCCGTAATCGCCCAGTTCGGTACGCATCGCCTGCGCTTGCCGGGCCAGCGTGCGGGCGTGGCGCAGCAAGACCTGGCCGGCAGCGGTAAGGGTGACGCCACGCCGGCCACGCTCGAACAGCGCCGCGCCGACCTGCAGCTCCAGTGCGCGGATACGGGCGCTGGCGGCGGCCAGCGACAGCGCCACGCGGTCGGCACCGGCGGTGATGCTGCCGGTCTCGGCCACCGCCACGAAGATCCGCAGATCGACGAACTCCACTTGCATTGCGCACCCACAGCCTTCGGCGTGGACGAAGTCTGCCTCAAACAAAGACAGCTTGCCGTGTCGCCACCGCCGCCGGATCCTGCCCGGCATGACTGATGATCGATTGCACTGGGTCCTGATTGCGGGCGTGTTCCTGCTGGCTGGCGGGGTGAAGGGTGTCGCGGGGATGGGGCTGCCCACCGTGGCGATGGGCCTGCTGGGGTTGTGGCTACCGCCGAGCCGGGCAGCTGCGCTGTTGGTGCTGCCTTCGTTGGTGACGAATCTGCAGCAGGCCTGGGGACCGGCACCGGGGGCGCTGTTGCGGCGCATCTGGCCGTTGCTGACGCTGATGAGCGTGGGCACCTGGCTGAGCGTGGGTGTCATGATCGGCGGCGACCCACGCAGCCTGCGCGCCGGGCTCGGCGCCCTGCTGGTGGCCTACGCGTTGCTCGGGCTGGCGCGCTGGCAGTGGACGCTGCCACCCCGCCATGAACGCTGGGCCAGTCCGTTGACCGGCCTGGCCAGCGGCCTGCTCAACGGCGCCACCGGTGTCGTGGTGCTGCCGGTGGCGCCGTATTTCGCCGCGCTGGGGCTGCCTCGCGAGATGCTGATCCGCGCATTGGCAGCCTGCTTCGGCACCGCAACGCTCGCGTTGGCCATCGCGTTGATCTGGCACGGTGGCGTGCCGTTGTCGGCGGGGGTGCCGTCGCTGCTGGCCTTGCTGCCGACGGCGCTGGGGGTCTGGGCCGGCACCCGGGTCCGGCGGCGCATTTCCGCCGAGACGTTCCGGCGCGTGTTCTTCTGCACCCTGCTGCTTCTGGGCCTGCAGGCCTGCTGGCAGGCGCTGAACTGAGACGCGGCAGGCCGTTGCCACTGTACGGCCGGCGCGGTGCATTGGCCCAAAACAAACGCCACCGACAAATGGTGGCGTTGGTCAGTGCTCGGTCGTGCTGGCTGTCAGTCCGCCCAGCGCCCCGGCGCTGTGGACTGCGGCAGTACCTGCGCCGACAGCGGCCGATCCTGCGCAAGCAGGCCCAGCGCGTCGGCCAGGATGGCCGCCGACTCATGCAACAACGGATCCGGGCGCTTTTCTGCGGCCTTTTCGCGTGCCGTGTCCTTGACGATGTCGCGTTCGTTGCCGGTCAGCCCGTCGTCGCTGTCATCGGCCAGCGGATCCAGCGGCAAGCCCAGCTGCTTGCGGACCTGCTGACGATCCTTGCGCTGCTGGTCCTGCTTCTGCCGTTCGGCGACACGTTCGGCCTCGTTCAAGGAGATGTACTTCTTGGCCTTCTCATCGCGGAACTGCTTGACGTCTTCCTCCCACCACTGGAATTCCTTGTCGGCAGCGATACGCGCGGTGTGCAGGGATTGCAGCTTGGGCAGCAGCGGCGCGAAGTTGCCGTACTGGGTGTGCGGCGCAGCGGCAATGCGCGTCCACGGCAGCGCGTTGTCGTAGGTGCTTTCGCCGAATTCGGTGGCATCCACACTGGCCGGGAAGGCGATATCCGGCACCACGCCCTTGTGCTGTGTGCTGGAGCCGCTCACCCGGAAGAACTGCGCGATCGTTAGCTTGACCTGGCCATAGCGCTGCCCTTCCGCGGCCGGCCAACGGTCCAGGTCGACGATGTTCTGCACCGTACCCTTGCCGAAGCTGGTTTCGCCGATCACCAGGCCGCGGCCGTAGTCCTGGATGGCGCCGGCAAAGATCTCCGAGGCAGAGGCCGAACCACGGTTGATCAGCACGCCCAGCGGGCCGTCCCAGGCCACCTTCGGATTGCTGTCGCCATTGACGGTGACCCGGCCCCCGGATTCGCGCACCTGCACCACCGGACCCTGTTCAATGAACAGCCCGGTCAGCTCGATCGCCTCGTCCAGCGAACCACCACCGTTGTTGCGCAGATCCAGCACCACGCCGTCGACCTTGTCGGTCTTGAAACCGGCCAGCAGCTTGGCCACGTCGCGGGTCGCCGAGGCATAGTCGGTCGCATTGCGGCGGCGGCCTTCGAAGTCCTGATAGAAGCCCGGCAGCTTGATGATGCCGATGCGACGTTCCGGTTCGCTGCCCTTGGCCGGCAAGGTGATGGTTTCGCCCTTGGCGGCCTGCTCGGCCAGACGCACCTTCTGCCGGGTCAGCGTCACCGTGCGGTGCTTGCCGTCGATACCGGATTCGGCCGGGATGTACTCCAGGCGCACCTGGGTGTCCTTGCTGCCGCGGATCTTGGCCACCACGTCGTCGATGCGCCAGCCGATCACGTCTTCGATCGCGCCATTCTTGGCCTGGCCCACGCCGACGATGCGGTCGCCCGGCTTGAGCGTGCCATCCACCGCCGCCGGACCACCCGGGATCACCTCGCGGATCACCACCATGTCGTCCTGTTTCTGCAGCTGTGCGCCGATGCCTTCCAGCGACAACGACATCTGCTGATTGAACGTCTCGGCAGTGCGCGGGGTGAAGTAATCGGTGTGCGGGTCGACAGCGTTGGTGTAGGCGTTGACGAAGAACTGGAACACGTCCTCGCCCTTGAGCTGCTTCACCGAATCGGCGAGCGCGGCATAGCGCTTGTCCAGCGTCTTGCGGATGTCATCGGGCTTCTTGCCGGCCAGCTTGAGGCGCAGCCAGTCGTTCATGACCGACTGGCGCCACAACATATCCAGCTGCTTGTCGTCGCTGGCCCACGGCACGTCCTTGCGGTCGTACTCGAACTTATCGCTGCCGGTGAAATCGAAGTCCTGCTTGAGCAGGTCGCGCGCGTACTTGACGCGCTGGTCCACACGCTTCTTGTAGACCGCAAACACCTGGAACGCCGGTTCCAGGTTGCCGCCGCGCAGTGCGTCGCCCACACCGGCCTGCAACGGCGCAAAGCCGTCGATGTCGGTCTGGGTGAAGAACTGTTTACCGCCGTCCAACGTTTCCAGGTAGCGCTTGAACACGTCCTTGGACATCGCCTCGTCCAGGGTGCGCGGACGATATGCATAGCGGCTGTCGGACAGCAGGCCGTAGACGAGCTTGGTGGCCGTTGCCTGTTCGGGCGTGGCGGCCGCCGGCAGCGCGGTATCGGCGCGCGCCAGCAATGCCATCGGAGTGGTCAACACCAGCGCCAGCAGGCCGGCCTTCATGGACGCAGAAACGTTGTAGGTCATCGAATGGCTCTCGGCACGGGGCCGACGAAAGAAAGGCGGTGAACGGATCAGACAGCATGACAGTGCCCAAAGTTGCTGGCGTTGTCATCCGCTGGCTGAATCAGCCTAGCGCCGGGCACGTAGCAGATTGTGAACGCGACCGTACCTTGCACCCGCGCGCTCCGGTGCCAAAAACGACACGGCCCCGTGCGATGCATGAGGCCGTGTGGAAGCGCGAACGGTCTATTGGCTGGTCAGCCAGCAGGTCACCAGCGGCGATAGGCATCGCCACCGCCAAGGTGGGCTGGATGATCGGCGCTAAGGCCCGGAGTACGCGCTGCGTCGCTCAGGCAGCGACGCCGGCGCCGGCCGCCTGGCGATCGGCGTGATACGACGAACGCACCATCGGCCCGGAGGCGACGTGGCTGAAGCCGAGCGCGTTGCCGTACTCCTCCAGCGCCTTGTATTCCTCCGGCGTCCAGTAACGCATCACCGGGTGGTGGTGCGGGGTCGGCTGCAGGTACTGGCCGATCGTGATCATGTCCACATCGTGCGCGCGCAGGTCGCGCAGGGTGGCCTGCACCTGCTCCATCGTCTCGCCCAGTCCCAGCATGATGCCGGACTTGGTGGCGATGGACGGGTGCTGCGCCTTGAAACGCTGCAGCAGGGTCAGCGACCACTGGTAATCGGCACCAGGACGCACGTTCGGGTACAGGTCCGGCACGGTTTCGATGTTGTGGTTGAACACATCCGGCGGACTCAGGGCCAGGATCTCCAGCGCGCGGTCCATGCGGCCCTTGCCGCGGAAATCCGGCGTCAGGATCTCGATGCGGGTCTTGGGCGAACTGACCCGGATGGCCGAAATGCAGTCGACGAAATGCTGAGCCCCGCCGTCGCGCAGATCGTCGCGGTCCACGCTGGTCACCACCACGTACTTCAGGCCCATGTCGGCCACGGTGGCGGCCAGGCTGGCCGGCTCGCCGGCGTCCGGCGGCTTGGGCCGGCCGTGCGCCACGTCGCAGAACGAGCAGCGCCGCGTGCACACCTCGCCCAGGATCATGAAGGTCGCGGTGCCGTGGCTGAAGCACTCGTGGATGTTCGGGCAGCTGGCTTCTTCGCACACCGTGACCAGGCGGTTTTCGCGCAGCTTGGCCTTGAGGTTCTGCACCGCATTGCCGGAGGGAATCCGCACCCGGATCCACGACGGCTTGCGCAGCACCGGCGCATCGACGAACTGCACCGGCGAGCGATTGATCTTGTCGCCACCGATCTGCTTGACGCCGGTCTGCAGCGGCGCAGGCGCGGCGGTGTCGCCGGAGACGACCTGCAAGGGAATGGAACGGGCGATAGGCTGGGTCATGACGGTACGGGCGCTCAGGCCGGAAGCGAAAGGTCGGGCAATGCGGAGACAGGCTGCAACACGAGACCGAACTGGCGCGCCAGCTGATCGAGCAGCACCGCCTTGACGGCGGCCATCCCGGAGGGGCCGCCCAAGTCTAGCACCGAGGTCACCCGCAGGCCCTGGTAGCCACACGGATTGATGCGGTGGAACGGCTCCAGGTCCATCGCCACGTTGAACGACAACCCGTGGAAGGTGCAGCCGCGCCGCACCCGGATGCCCAGCGCGGCGATCTTGGCATCGCCCACATAGACGCCGGGCGCGCCCTCGCGGCGCTCGGCCACGATATTCCACTCGTCCAGGGTGTCGATCAGCGCCTGCTCGATCTTGCACACGTAGTCGCGCACACCGATCTTGAGCCGGCGCAGGTCGAGCAGCGGATAGACCACCAGCTGGCCCGGGCCGTGATAGGTCACCTGCCCGCCGCGGTCCACCTGCAGCACCGGGATCTCGCCTGGCGCCAGCACGTGCTCCGGCTTGCCGGCCTGGCCCAGCGTGAACACAGGCGCATGTTCGACCATCCACACCTCATCGGCGGTGGATGCATCGCGCGCATCGGTGAAGCGCTGCATGGCGCGCCACACCGGCGCATAGTCTTGCCGGCCAAGGTCGCGCAGCGATGCGGGCGGCACCAACACAGCGGCCGGCGCCGCTTGGGTCGCTACAGCGTCCACTTCACTTCCGGGTGATC
Source organism: Xanthomonas sp. WHRI 6106 (assembly GCF_040202405.1). Lineage (NCBI taxonomy): Bacteria > Pseudomonadati > Pseudomonadota > Gammaproteobacteria > Lysobacterales > Lysobacteraceae > Xanthomonas > Xanthomonas sp. WHRI 6106. The sequence continues at coordinate 54,889 of NZ_JBEGFC010000015.1, forward strand.
ACGCAGCGCCTGATGCGCCGCGTCGAACTGCTCCCTGCTCTCGGCACGGAAGCCGATCTTGACCGAGACGTACTTGCCGCTGGACGAATGCTTCCAGCTGACGCTTTCCTCCAGCAGTTCCACGCCGGTGGCAGCAAGCAAACGCGGCAGCTCGGTTTCCAGACCGCGTTCGGCCGCGCCCATCGCGCTCAGTTCGAAGGTGCCGGGGAATTGAAAGCCGTGATCAGGGTTGTCGGTGCTGATATCCATCGCCCCATTATCGGGCCGGCAGGGGGTAAACCCAAGCCCACGCCGCCTGAAACGACGCGCGGAGCCATTGTGCCGGGCACTGGCTCCGCTGCCTTGCCAGGCATTGACGCCTGGCGGAACTGCCGGACCACGGTGGCCGGCACGCGCGGCGACCATGCCCGCATCGACCACGCCGCTGCTCAGACGGCGGTGGCACGTCACTCGACCATCTGTCTACCGGTCAGCGACCATTTTGCAAGCGTATCGAACCGCTGCGTCAACTAGGCAGCGCAGCGGCCGAGGACAGCACTTACTTGGACAGTTCGAGCATGGCCGAGGACACCCAGCCGCGGTTGCCCATCTCGTCTTCGACTTCCCACATCACGCCTTCCTTGGTGCCGGTGGGATACAGCATCATGCCGGGCTCCAGCGTACGCACTGCTGCGCCGGTGCCCTTGGCATTGGCCAGCAACCGACCTGCACGCGTCACGGTAACCGCCTGTTGCGCGTTGGATGCAGCCGCGTTGCCGGACAGGCCGCCGAGCTGGCCGACGATATCGGTATAGGCCTGCAGATAGGCCAGGGTGATCACCTGCCCGATTTCGGTATTGGCGTAACCACCCGCACCGGCCGCGCCATAGTCGCCGCCACTGAATACGTTGCCGCGCGCGCCCCAGCCCAGGTCGGTCTTCTTGGCGTTGCCTTCGGCCATGGCGACCTGTTCGGACGAGCGCACATCGGTGATGGTCAACACCACGTCTGCCGTCTTCTTGCTGAGATTCAGACCGCCTACCAGGTTGCCGGCATTGCCGCCCACCAGGCCACCCAGCATGCCGGCAATGGCGCTGCCGCCGGCATTGCGGTTCTGCGAAATGAGGTCCGGCGTCATCACATAGTCGGCCGCGCGAATCTGGCCCTTGCCGACATTGGAACGTGCACGCAGATCGCCATTGGCCGCCATCTCGCGCTCGCGCTGCGATGCCGCCATGCCGGCGCCACGGTCCACCAGGGTGAAACAGCGGGACTTGTTGACGAACACCTTGATCAACTTGGACGGCGCCGGCAGCTGCTGACCCGACCACCAGTTGACCGCGTCTTCCGGCTCGATCACCGACAGGCTGCCGAGCGGCTTGGCGCACACCGGAATCTGCGCGGCGGCCTCCTTGCGCTGGTCCTGTGCAGAGCCTTTGAAGGCATCCTTGAAGCCGGCCGATGCCGGCGCGCTGATGCCGCTCAACGCAACACCCAGCATGCCCGACAGCACTGCCGCGCTTACAGAAATAGTCTTGCTCATAAGTAGTCCCCTAACACCTGCGCTGCCGTCGGCGAACGCGATCCGTTGGTGATGAGATGGCCTGCGAAGGCCGCCGTTCCTTGGGGCGTGTCCCCCGGGGGCGGATCATATGCTATTCGCGCCGGCTTTTCATGGCTCGCGCGTGCGGTTCTGACCACCTCGCAAATGGAACGCACCGGTGCCAGCAGCTTTTGCTACAGCTCGGTCGTGCAGGCGCATGATGGCCCGCACTTCACGCGGCACAGCCGTGCGTCCAGGCACCTTTGCCGAACCAGGTCACTCCTTACTCCCCAGGTCCTCTATGCTCCGACCGCGCGCGTTGTCTGCTGCCTTGTTGCTTTCTCTCACCGGGCTGTCGCTGCCGGCCCTGGCGGCCGATCAATGCGATTCGAGCCGACTGGGACGTACGCCGCCGGCGGTGAATTTCCGGGTCGACAACGACCTGTTTGGCGGCGAGGACCAGGACCAGGGCTATTCCAACGGTGCCGTGCTGACCCTGGTCTCGCCCAACCTGGTCGATTACACCGACGACCCCTGCCTGCCGCGCACCGCGCGCTGGGTCAACAGCTATCTGGAACGCCTGCATCCGGGCGAGTTCGACCAGCAGAACATGGTGTTCTCGATTGGCCAGGCCATCTTTACCCCGACCGACTACACCCGCCGCGACGTGATCCCGGACGACCGCCCGTATGCGGGCATCCTGCTGGCAAGCTTCGGCTACAACGCCCGCAACGATGCCCACCTGCGGACCACCCAGCTGCAGATCGGCGTGGTCGGCCCGTGGGCCTTTGCGCAGGAGGCGCAGGATGCGATCCACGACGCGCTGGGCGACGAGAAATTCCAGGGCTGGGACAACCAGCTGCACAACGAGCCGCTGATCAATCTGGTGCACGAGCGCATGCATCGCTGGCCGGCCGACGCCAGCGGCAACGCCGGCGGCTTCGGCTGGGACTTCATTTCGCACTGGGGCGGTTCGCTCGGCAACATGGCCACACATGTGAACGCAGGCGGCGAAGCGCGCTTTGGCTGGAAGCTGCCGGACGACTTCGGCAGCACGCCCACCCGGCCGGCCGGCGAGAACACTGCACCAAGCCGCTTGGGACGCGCCAGCGGCTGGTCGGGGCATGTGTTCTTGACCACCGATGCGCGCTGGGTGATCCGCGACATCACCCTGGACGGCAATACCTTCCGCAACAGCCACAGCGTGGACAAGCGCCCGTTCGTGGGCGACGTCGGCTACGGCCTGGCGGTGATGTACGGCCGCTGGAAATTCGCCATTGCCCGCTACCACCGCACCCGCGAATTCGAGACCCAGCGCGAGACGCCGGTGTATGGCAGTTTCACGATCAGCCGGATGCTTTGAGGGCTGGGAATCGGGAGTGGGGAATCGGGAATCGCAAAAGCAATCGCGGTGCTCCTGCCTTTACCGATTCCCGATTCCCGATTCTCGATTGCAAAAAAATGCCGGCTTTCGCCGGCATTTTTTTACTCTGATTCCCACCACATCCAGAACGCGTCCCAGAGGCGCTTGAAGAATCCGCCCTCTTCGACCGCGTTGATGGCGACCAGCGGGGCCTGGGCGATGATCTTGCCGTCCAGGCTGACCTTCACCGTACCCACCTGCTGGCCCTTCTTGATCGGCGCCTGCAGATTCTTGGGCACTTCCATGCTGGGCTTGAGGTCGTTGTAGCGGCCGCGCTGCAGGCTGACCAGCAGCGGCTGCGCCACGCCCAGCTGCACTTCGTCCTGCTGTCCTTTCCACACCTTCTGCTGGGTCACGACCTTGCCGGGCGCGTACAGGCTGTGGATTTCGAAGAAGCGGAAGCCCCAGTTGAGCAGGGCCAGGCTGTCGGTGGCGCGCTGCTCCTCGGAGCTGTCGCCCATGACCACGGCGATCAGGCGCTGGTCGCCGCGCTTGGCCGAGCTCAGCAGGCAGTAGCCGGCCTCGGAGGTGTGGCCGGTCTTGATGCCATCCACCGCCGGGTCGCGCCACAGCAGCCGGTTGCGGTTGCTCTGCTTGATGGTGCCGACCTGGAATTCCTTGATCTTGTTGTAGGCGTAGGTCTCCGGGTAATCGCGCACCATCGCGCGGCCCAGCATGGCCAGATCGTAGGCGGTCGAATGGTGCCCTTCGGCGCTGAGCCCGTGCGCGTTGACGAAGTACGAGTTCTTCATGCCGATCTTGGCGGCGTAGCTGTTCATCAGCGAGGCGAAGGCTTCCTCGCTGCCGGCCACGTGCTCGGCCAGGGCGATGGCGGCATCGTTGCCGGACTGGATCGCCATGCCCTTTTCCATGTCTTCCAGACGCGCGGTCTGGTTGACCGGGAAGCCACTGTAGCTGCCGTCGGTGCCGGCGCCGCCCTCGCGCCAGGCGCGCTCGCTCATCATGACCTGGTCGTCGCGGGTGACCTTGCCGTTCTTGATTTCAGCGGCCACCACGTAGGAGGTCATCACCTTGGTGATGCTGGCCGGTGCCAGCTGCTGGTGGATGTTTTCGCCGGCGAGTACCTGCCCGGTGGCGTAGTCCATCAGGATCCAGGACTTGGACACGGCCGGCGCCGGCGCGGGTGGGACCGGCAATGCAGCCTGCGAGGCCGGCGCGGTAGCCGCAGCGGGCGTCGGCTGCGGCGCAGGCGTCTGGGCGCAGACCAGGCCGAAGGCGAACGTGGCCACGGCAGCGGCGGCGAAGCGGAATTTCATTGAAGAACGACTCCTGACGGGCCCGAAGGCTGGGTAATGCGAAATTGTAAGGCGCCACGGCGATCGGGGCGACGCGCGACGGTGTGCGCGCGCTTGCACAGTTCAGTGTCCGGGCGCCCCACGCTGCGGGTGGCACGCCGTAGACGATGAGTGGGCGACGCCGGAAACCACCGCATCGCACACGGGAGGATTGTATTCAACGGGCGTGCCGGGCGTTGCCACACCCGCGCAGCGGCGCTCAGTTGGCGACGATCTGCGGCCGCCCGAAGCCCAGCCCTGCGATCCGCTGGGAGATTTCCGACGCATTGGCATGATCGCGGGCGTTGACGCGCAGGCGCCAGAGGGTACGGCCACCGCTGACGATGTCGCTGACGCTGGCACCGGCGATGCCGGCCGAGGCCAGTTGCGACAGTGCGCGATTGGCGTTCTCACGGCTGGCGAAGCTGGCCACCTGCAACAGGATGTCGCCCAGCGCCGCTTCGGCCACGCTTGGCGCCTTGGCCGGAACCTGGGCCTGCGCGGTTTTGAGCGGACGTGCGGGCGCGTTGTCCGGCGCCTTGACTGCCGCAACGGCGACCGGTGCTGCTGCCGGCACGGGAGCGGTGGTTGCGCCAGCCGGGCGCGGGGTCGCGGCGGCGGGCTTGCCGGTGGCCACGCGCACGCCCTGCGATTTCATCCACGCATCGAAGTTGTCGGCATTGCCGGGCTGACGCGAGTCGGCCACGCGATAGCGCCAACGCTCGCCGGCGGCCGTGACCGGCGCCGCCGCCGATGCGGCGACCGGCGCGGCAGCCGCTGTTGCAGTGCCTGTCGCAGCTGTACGCGGCGGCACGGTGCGGGTGGGCAGCCGTTGCACCAGGCCATCGATCTGGCTGGCGCTGGCCGCCGGCCGCGCGCTGGCAATCGCGGCGTTCACCGGTGCCTGGCCACTGCGGCGCTTGGCGAGCAGATTGCCGTTGTCTGCCTCGGTCAGGCCACGTACTTCGACATTGCCGGTGCCCTTGCCGGTAATGCCCAGCTTGACCGCGGCGGCGTAGCTCAGATCGATCACACGGCCGTCGTGGAAAGGGCCGCGGTCGTTGACGCGCACCACCACCGACTCGCCGGTGTCGGTGTTGGTCACCAGCGCAAAGCTTGGCAGCGGCAAGGTCTTGTGCGCGGCGGTGAAGGCGTACATGTCGTAGACCTCCTTGTTGGAGGTCAGCCGGCCGTGGAATTTGTTGCCGTAATACGAGGCGGTGCCGCGCTCGACATAATCGCCGGGGTTGTCCATCACCACGTAGCGCTTGCCCAGCACTTCATACGGCGAGCGGTTGCCGACCGCCGAGCGCGGCTCGTTGGTGACCAGCGGCTCGGGGATGCAGGCCACGTTAGGCACGTGGTCCGGCGTGCTGTCCTTGACGCCGGGTTTGTACAGGCCGCCGGCGGTGTAATCGCCACGCGTGGACGGGTCTTCCTTGGCTGCCGCATACGGCGACGTGGAGGGGCAGCCGGTGGCGACATACGCCGGTCCCTTGCCATCGACCTTCACCCCCTTGATCGCGCCGCTACCGGTGCTGCCGGCCCCTTTCTTCGGTGCGCTGCTGCAGGCCGCCAGGCCCAGCATCAATGCCATCGGAATCAGCCACTTGTGGCCTGCAATGCTGTTCATGCCGGGGGTAACTCCTTGCCGGCGATGGCCTCGGACAGCTGGAACACGGCCATCGCATACATCTTGGAAATGTTGTAGCGGGTGATTGCGTAGAAGTTCTGGAAGCCCAGCCAGTACTGCTTGCCGTTGGCATCGTCCAGGCTGATCGGGGTGGCGGTGCTGCCGGCCACCACCGGCGCGCCCGGGTGATATCCGCGCGCCGACAGGTCGGCCAGCGTGTACACCGGCGACCAGTCGGTGGGGTTGAATTCTTCGTGGCCGGCGGCCAGCGTGGCCGGCACGGCGACCTGCCCGCCGCGCACCCAGCCGCCCTTCTTGACGAAGTAATTGGCGATCGAGGCGAACACGTCGTTGTAGTCGGTGAACAGATTGCGCTTGCCGTCGGCATCGCCATCGACACCGAACTGGCGGTAGCTCGATGGCATGAACTGGCCCATGCCCATCGCACCGGCGTAGCTGCCGATCAGCGCGGTGACATCGAGTTGCTCTTCCTTGCCGAGCGCGAACAATTGACCAAGTTCATCGCGGAAAAACAGTTCACGGCGCACTTCGCGCTCGAGCTTGGCCGGGTCGCCGCTGCGTGGATAACGGAACGCCAGCGTGTATAGCGCATCCAGCACGCGGTATTTGCCGGCGTTGGTGCCGTAGCTGGTCTCCACCCCGATGATGGCCACGATCACCTGCGCCGGCACACCGGTGGCAGCCTCCACCTTGCTCAACTCAGCACGGTGTTCGGCGAGGAACTTGCGGCCGCCGTCGATGCGCGCCTGGGTGATGAATATCGGACGGTATTCGTTCCACGGCTTGACCCGCTCGGCCGGGCGCGACATGGCGGTGACGATGGCGTCCTTGAACTGGGCCTGGGCCAGGGTCGCTTCGATCTGCGTGGCATCGAGGCCGTACTTGGCGGCGGTGTCGCGCACGAAATTGGCACGCGCGATTTCGAACGGCACTGGGGTCAGATCCACAGGCGGCAAGGCAGGTGCCTCGGCGGCAGCGCTGGCAGGCACGGCAGCCGCAACCGGGGCAGCAGGCGGCTTGGCCGGGGGCGCACTGGCGGCCGGCGGCGGGGACGGAGGACTGGGCTGGGTCGCACAGGCGACAAGGCCGAGGGTGAGCAGGCAGGTCAGAGTGCGTCGAATCATCGGCCGAGGGTAACAGACATCGGATGAACTTCTGGCAATAAGACCATGAAACGAAAAGACTTTAGCTAAAGTCAAGGGGGCCGTAGCAGTGGGGATGGTTTTTTCTTGGTTCGGGATTCGGGATTCGGGATTCGGGATTCGGGATTCGGGATTCGGGATTCGGGATTCGGGAATGGGGAATGGGGAATGGGAGACGGGAGACGGATCAGAGGGTGGGCGCGAACGTGCGGGGCGGTGTTGCGTCCGGTTCGGCGACGTAGCGCGCGCCGCGTAACGGGTCTGGGGGGACGGGAGGCGATGCCTGTACCGGGTCGCTGCTTCAGCGCACAGCGATCGGGATGGTTGCCTGGCTGCGGCGCTTGCCTGCAGCCGGCCGATACCGAACCGCTGGCGGCATGGTCGATGGTGGCCTCGATGATTCGATCCAGGTAATGGGTCAGGCGCGGCCGGCCCGGCGGCCGCGCCTGACCCTCATCTCATAGCGCGGGGAAGCGCGGTGCGCCCGAGCAGGTGGGCACCGCACCGCCCACTTGCACCGTGGCGGTGGTGACGCCGGTGCCGGTGGGCGTCAGCGTGCTGTTGCTCAGCCCGATCCGGGCATTGCTGGCGGTAACCGTGACCGCGGCACTTGCCGTGACCACATTGGCCAATACCAGATCCAGCGGGGTCTGTGCGTCGTAGCCGCGCAGGATCCAGCCCTTGCCGCCGGCGTCGTTGGCACTGCGCAATCCATCCACGACGATGGCGCTGAAGGTCGGTTTGGTGCCGCTGCTGCCGCCGGCATAGAACGGGTTGATCACCACCGGGCTGGTCACCCCGTACAGGCACGTGTTGCGATAGGTCACCTGGTTGACCGGCCCGCCCTTGACGATGCTGGTCTTGATGCGCAGGCCGCTGTTGTCGGTGCTGCGATTGCCCGCATCGTCGGTGGAGACGAGCGCGTTGTTGTCCACCAGCACGTTGCTGACGCCGGACATCACTTCGCTGCCGATGGAAATGCCATGCGTGCCGTAACAGCGGCTGTTGCGCACGGTGATGTTGGCCGACTTGGACGCGATGGTCTTGATCGCCACGCAATCGTCGCCGCCCATCACATCGCTGTCGTGGATGGTGGCGTTGACCACGCTGTCCAGATCCAGGCCGTCGGTGTTGGGACTGGTGGCCGGCGACTTCACCCGCACGCCCCAGATGGTCAGGCCATTGACGATGTGCGAGAAGAAGTGGAAATACGCGGCATTGACCAGATTGACGTTGTAGAGCGTGAACTGGCTGGAATTCTGTACCTTGATCAGGTCCGGGCTGTTCTGCACCTGACCGGCCGCCTTGGCGTTCTCGCCGAACTCCCACCAGGTGGTGCTCTTGCCGAGCATGACTTGATCGCCACGGCCGTCGATGGTGCCTTGTCGCCCGTCGGTGCGGAGGCCCATCACGCCTGAGTTCGCACCTTTGACGCTGATCAGGGGCAGGCACCCGCCGCTCTTGGAGCCGGCGCTGCCGCAGCTGCTGCCGTAATCGGCCGGGTTGCGCGAGCCATACAGGGTCACGCCCTGATCGATGACCAGGGTGACGCCAGAGGGAACCGTCAGCGGGCCGGTCAGAAAGGCGTTGCCACTGCCGCCGGTGAGCAGCACCGCGCCGTTCTTGCACGCACTGAGTGCCGCCTGGATGGTCTTGGTATCGGGCGGCGCGCCTTCCAGCGCCGCATCGAACAGGTGCCCGGTCGGTGTCAGGTGAGCGGGCAGCGACGAACACATGGTTGGAATCGTCGGTTGCGCGACCGCGCGGGTATCGCCGGTGGCAAAGGTGACGGCGCCCGCCTGCGCGCAAAGCGACAGACAGACACCGCCGATGGTGGCGGTTGGCAGTTTCATGGAAAAGGTCACCCGAATGAGGAATGGCGCGCGCCTGTGCAGGCGCGGCGACGCGGCCGCCAACGCTGCGGCGGCCAGGCGAACTCTACGAAGCGCCGTGCCCGCATGCAGCAGGCGCGCGAACCCGGCACCGCACGAACGAAGCAGGCCTACGCCGGTGTCGCGTCGTTGCTATGCACTGCGCAAAAACGCGATGCGCCCAAAACGTGTCAGCGTTTGACATATACCTGTCGCATCGACCGACGCTGCGAGATTGCATGCGCCGCGTACGCGAGGACACGCGCACGGCATTGGCGCAACGCGGCGACCCTCCCGCATCAATACCCGTGCACCGGCCGGTGCGTCCTGACCGCCATCACCAGCCCAAGGCCGGCCAGCAGCGACACCGCCGAGGTGCCGCCGTAACTCATCAGCGGCATCGGCACGCCCACCACCGGCAACAGGCCGGAAATCATGCCGCCGTTGACCAGCACGTAGACGAAGAACGCCAGGCCGGTGGCGCCGGCGACCAGGCGCGAATAGGTGTCGCGCGCCTGCGAGGCGATCCACAGGCAGCGGCCGATGACGATGAGATACAGGGTGAGCACGGTGGCCACGCCGATCCAGCCGAATTCTTCGCTGAGCACCGAGAACGCAAAGTCGGTGGTCTGTTCGGGAATGAAGTTCAGGTGTGATTGCGAGCCCAGTCCCCAGCCCTTGCCATCCAGCCCGCCAGACCCAATCGCGATCTTGGACTGGATGATGTTCCAGCCGGCACCGAGCGCGTCGTTTTCCGGGTTGAGGAACATCATGATGCGGTCCTTCTGGTACGGGCGCAGCAGCCAGAACCAGGCTACCGGCGCCGCCGCCGAGACGCCGCCCACGCCGACCGCCACCCACCACCACGGCAGGCCGGCCAGCAGCAGCACGAAGACGCCGCTGGCGGCGATCAGCACGCCGGTGCCGAAGTCCGGCTGCAGCATGATCAGCGCGGTGGGCACGCCGATGATCATGCAGGTAACCAGCACGGTGGAGATGCGCGGCGGCAGCGGCATGCGGTGCAGATACCAGGCCGCCATCATCGGCAGGCTGATCTTGAGCAGCTCGGCCGGCTGCAGATAGAACACCTTCAGGTCCAGCCACTGCCGACCGTATTTGCCGGTACCCAGCGCGAATACCGCCAGTAACGGCAGCATCGACAGGCCGTACACCCACGGCGTCCAGGCACGCAGGCGCAGCACCGACATGCGCGAGATACCCCACATCGCGGCCACGCCGATGGCAAAGCGCACACCTTGCGCCATCACCAGGTGATCGCCATTGGCAGCGCCGCCGGCGCTCTTGAGCACCGACAGGCCGATCACCATCAACGCACCCAGCGCCAAGCACAGCACCCAGTCCAGGCTGCGCGTGAAGCGCGCGGCCATGTCCACCAGCCAGCGCAGGATGTCACTCAATGGTCGGTCTCCTGCACCGCGTCCGGCACGTCCGGCACTACCGGCTGGGCCGGGGTGGTGGGGTCCAGCGCAACGGCAGCCTGGCCGATCACCACCGGCAGCTCGTCCAGCGTGGCGGCGGCCGCGTCGCCGGCTGCGCGCGCGTCGGTGGCGCCGGCTTCGAACTGGTTGATGCCCACCGCGGTCATGCCCAGCTCGCTGTCCAGCGGCAGGAGGCCGGCCGGCATCTTGCCCAGCAGCCAGGCGTCGAAGATCTTGCGTGCGATCGGCGCCGCCGAGCTGGTGCCGAAACCACCGCCCTCCACTGCCACCGCCACCGCGATGACCGGGTTGTCGGCCGGTGCGAAACCCACGAACAGGCCACGGTGACGCAGATGCAACGGCAGGCTGCGCGGGTCCACCGCTGCCACGCCCTTGCGGCTGACCACCTGTGCGGTACCGGTCTTGCCGGCCATCTGATACGGCGCGCCGGGGGTGATGGCGTAGCCGGTGCCGCCCGGGCGCATGGTGTCCATCATGCCCTCGCGCACCACCTGCAGATGCGCCGCGCTCGGGCTGATCGGCTTGCCCGGCGGCTGGATCATCGGCTGCCAGGGGTGATCGAAGCCGGTGCGCTGCTCCAGCACCAGGTGCGGGCGCAGCAGCAGGCCACTGGCGATACCCGAGACGCCGCGCACCAGCTGCAGCGGGGTCACCTTCCAGTCGCCCTGGCCGATGGCGATGTTGACGGTGTCGCCCGGGTACCAGCGTTCCTTGCGGGTCTTGTACTTGTAGGCCGGCGACGGCAGGATGCCGCCGATCTCGCCCAGCAGGTCCACCCCGGTGGGCGCGCCAAAGCCGTATTCGGCCATGTAGTGGTCGAAGCGCTCGATGCCCATGTCCACCGCCAGACGGTAGTAATAGGTATTGACCGACTGGGCGATGGACTTGCGCAGGTCGGTCCAGCCGTGCCCGCCGCGGTGCGAATCGCCCCAGCCGCGGCTGACGCCGGGCAGGTAGAACATGCCGGTGGACAGCACGCGGTCTTCCGGCCGGCGCAGGCCGCTGTCCAGGCCGGCCAGCGCGATCAGCGGCTTGAGCGTGGAGCCTGGCGCCACGCCCCCCAGCACCAGCCGGTTGAACTGCGGCCGCGACGGGTTGTCGTTGAGCATCTTGAAATCGGTATGCGAGATGCCGTTGACGAACAGGTTGGGGTCGTAGCTGGGCAGGCTGACCATGCCCAGGATCTCGCCGGTGCGCGGGTCCATGGCAATGGCCGCACCTTCGTGCTCGCCGAACGCGGCCACCATCGCGCGCTGCAGGTCGGCATCCACCGACAGGCGCAGGTCGGCACCGGATTGCGGCGCGACCCGACCGACAGTGCGGATCGCCCGCCCCTGCACGTTGGTTTCGACCTGCTCGTAACCGACCTGGCCGCGCAGGTCCTGCTCGTAGTAGCGCTCCAGCCCGGACTTGCCCATGTGGGTGAGCGCGGCATTGCCCTCGCCCAGCACCGCCAGGTCCTTCTCGTCGATGCGGCCCACGTAGCCGATGATGTGCGCGAACAGCGGGCCGTACGGATAGCGCCGGGTCAGATACGGCTCCAGCTCCACACCGGGGAAGCGCCAGCGCTCCACTGCAAAGCGCGCCATTTCCTCATCGCTCATGCGCAGCTTGAGCGTGACCGGCAGGAAGCTGCGGCGGGCCTTGCGCTCGCGGTTGAAGCGTTCCAGATCCTCCGGCGCGATCGGGATCACCTTGCCCAGTGCGGCCAGCATGGCGTCCATGTCGACCACCTTGTCCGGGGTCACGTCCAGGCGAAAGGCCGGCACGTTCTCGGCCAGCAGCCGGCCGGTGCGGTCGTAGATCATGCCGCGCCCGGGCACCACCGGCTTGGGCTTGATGCGGTTGGCCTCCGAGCGGGTGGCGTAGACCTCGTGGTCGAGCACCTGCAGCTTGAAATACCAGCCGCCCAGCCCGACCAGGCAGATCACCACCATCACAAAGCCCAGCACCGCGCGACGACGGAACTGCTCGGCCTCGGCGTGCGGGTTCTTGGGCTGGCGACGGCCGTGCATGGGCTACTTCTTGCTCCGCTTGCCCAGCCGCACCGCATCCAGCAACACGAACAGCGGCGGCCACAGCGCCATGCCCAGCAGCGGCGCCCACCAGTAACTCCACGGCAGGGTCGGCTCGCCGACTGCCAGATGGACCGCCGAGGAGACGATGCGGTCGTTGAGCAGCAGCCCGCCGATCGCCAGCGCCTGCTGCGACACCGGGAAGAAGCGCATCCGCGCGCGGAAGCGCTGCAGGATGAAGGTCATGATCACCAGCCGCAGCGCCTGCTCGCCGAGCAGCCCGCCGTACAGCAGGTCGGCCAGCACGCCGGCCACGAAGGCCACGCCCAATCCAACCCGGTCCGGCTCCTCGATCACCCAGTAGGCCAGCACCAGCGCCAGCCAGTACGGACGCAACGGCTGCACCACGGCCGGCAACGGCAGCAGCCCCAGTACCAGCGCGATGAAGATGCTGGCCGGCAGGATCCAGGTGTTGCGCATGCGGGTCATTGGTCCGTCTCCTGCGGAGCCGGACGGGATTGGGGAGTCGGGATTTGGGATTGGTTAGAAGCGGGTGCCTGTGCTGGCGCGTCGTTGCCGTTGCCGGTTCCAGCGTCTGCATCGCCTGAAGCACGTGCGCCCTGCGATGACGCTGTGCGGGAACCGGTGGTCTGGCGTTCGGGGCCGTTCGACGCAGGAGGACTGGCCGGCAGGCTGGGGTGGCGGCTCGATGCTGACGCTGGTGCGCGGGCCGACTGGGCACCAGGCGCGGCAGATGGCGACACGGACTGTGCACGCGGCGCGATAACAGTGCCGGTGCCCGATGCCGCGGCGGCCGTCGGGCGCGCGGTATCATTCACTGCGTTGGACATCCCGCCCGCAGGCGTGCGTGGTGTGGCAGTCACCGGCGCGCTGGCGGCAGCCGCGCCGCCGTCGCTGTTGTCGCTGTTGCGAATCCCCACTCCCGAATCCCCAATCCCGGCCCCCGGCACTACCCGCAGCGGCTTGCCCGCGCGCAGCAACAGCACATCTCGGCCACGATCGAGCTTGGCTGCCGGGGTGAGCTCGCCGACCAGGAAGGCGTGGGTGTCGTCGGGGTGCAGTTCGGAGACCTTGCCGACCGGGAAGCCGGCCGGGAAGCGGCCGCCCAGGCCGGAGGTGACGATTTCGTCGCCCACCTGCACGCCGGCGCTCAGCGGGATGTCGCGCAGTTCCAGGCGGTCGCCGCGGCCGTAGACGATCAGGCGCACGCCGTTGCGCGCCACGCTGACCGGCACCGCATGGTCGGGGTCGGTGAGCAGCAGCACGGTCGAATGCAGCGGGGTCACTTCGATCACCTGGCCCATCAACCCGCCGGCATCGATCACCGCCTGGCCCATCAGCACGCCGTCGCGGCTGCCGGCATCCAGCAGCAGGCGCTGCCGGGTGGGGTCCAGGTCGATATCCAGGATCGGCGCCAGCTGCACGTCCAGGCCGCGGCGCTCGGCCACGTTGAGCAGTTCGCGCAGCTGCGCGTTGTCCAGCGCGGCGGTCTGCAGCCGGGTCAGCCGCGCGTTGGCCACCAACAGCTGATTGCGCAGGTCGCGGGTTTCTTCCACCAGTTGCGCATGGGTGGCGGCGTTGTCGCGCACCTGCGAGCCGATCCGCCCCGGCAACCCGGCCACCGCCCAGATCGGCTGGATCAGCAGATTGGCCTGCAGGCGCACCTGGCTCAGCCAGCCCCCGCGGCTATCGAGCGCGATCAGGGTGATCGCCAGCACCAGATAGACCAGCAGCCGCAGCGTGGAGGTGACTTCGCCCGGGCGGGAGGCAACGGGAGGACCGGCGTAGGAGGGCACTTTCAGGGCCGGGAATGGAGATTCGGGAGTGGGGATTCGGGGAGCACTTGGCTGGCCCCGAGACGAATGCGGCTAACACGTGAATCAGCGGAACTGCGCGGCAATCCCGCCGGGCCGTAGGCAGGAACCGCCTTTGCGAATCCCCAATGCCGACTCCCGAATCCCGAACGCATCACTCCGGCGCGAAGAACTCATTGCCATGCATGTCCACCAGCTCCAGTGCACGGCCGCCGCCGCGGGCCACGCAGGTGAGCGGGTCATCGGCCACCTGCACGTGCAGGCCGGTTTCTTCGGAGATCAGGCGGTCCAGGTCGCGCAGCAGCGCGCCGCCACCGGTGAGCACGATGCCGCGCTCGGCGACGTCGGCGCACAGTTCCGGCGGGGTCTGCTCCAGCGCCAGCTTGACTGCCGAGACGATGCCCGACAGCGGCTCGTGCAGCGCTTCGAGCACTTCGTTGGAGTTGATCTTGATCATCTTCGGCACACCCTCGGCGAGGTTGCGGCCGGAGATTTCCATCTCCTGCACCTCGTCCTGCGGGTAGGCGCAGCCGATCTGCAACTTGATGCGCTCGGCGGTGGCTTCGCCGATCAGCATGCCGTGGTTGCGGCGCACGTAATTGGTGATCGACTCATCGAAGCGGTCGCCGCCCACACGCACCGACTGCGAATACACGATGCCGTTGAGCGAGATCACCGCCACTTCGGTGGTGCCGCCGCCGATGTCGATGACCATCGAGCCGCGCGCCTCGGTCACCGGCATGCCGGCGCCGATCGCGGCAGCCATGGGTTCTTCGATCAGGTACACATCACGCGCACCGGCCTCTTCCGCAGATTCCTTGATGGCGCGGCGCTCCACCTGGGTGGAGCCGGCCGGCACGCACACCAGCACGCGCGGGCTGGGGCGCAGGACACGCGACTTGTGCACCTTCTTGATGAAGTGCTTCAGCATTGCCTCGGTGTAGGTGAAATCGGCGATGACGCCGTCCTTCATCGGGCGGATGGTGGTGATGTGACCAGGTGTGCGGCCAAGCATCTGCTTGGCCTCGGCGCCGACTGCCGCCACCGAGCGGGTGCCGCCGATTGCGCGGTCCTGACGCACCGCCACCACCGATGGCTCGTTCAGCACGATGCCCTGCCCGCGCACGTAGATCAGCGTATTGGCCGTGCCCAGATCGATGGACAGGTCGTTGGAGAACATGCCGCGCAGTTTCTTGAACATCGAGGGAGTTGGTCCTGGGTAAGTCGCGTGCCCGGCCGCCAGCGTGGCGAAATTTTGGGCAGAAAACGAAGTCGGCTAGCCTAGCAATCCCCCCCGGGGTGAGCAAGGAAAAATCGGATCTGCCGGCCCGGTTTTCATGTGCCGGTCACGCCGGCCATGGCACGCGGTTGTGGCCCTGATCGGTCGCAGCCGTTACCCTTTGCGCCGCGGCGTTGCTGCCGTCCCGCTGCCATGCCCGGCAACTGGCGGGTATTTCCTTACGCAAAGGCCTGACTCGATGTCCGCACTGATCTGTGGTTCCCTCGCCTACGACACCATCATGGTGTTCCCGGACCAGTTCAAGAACCACATCCTGCCGGACAAGGTGCACATCCTGAATGTGTCGTTCCTGGTCCCGCGCATGCGCCGCGAGTTCGGCGGCTGCGCCGGCAACATCGCCTACAACCTGCATCTGCTCGGTGGCGCACCGATTCCGATGGGTACCGTGGGCCAGGATTTCGGCCCGTACCGCGAACATTTCGAGATGCTCGGCATCGACCTGTCGCGGGTGAAGATCATCGACGACCTGTTCACCCCGCAGGCCTTCATCACCACCGACCACGACAACAACCAGATCACCGCCTTCCATCCGGGCGCGATGATGCGCAGCTACGAAAACCACGTGAAGGACGTACCGGGCGTGACCCTGGGCCTGGTCGGCCCGGATGGGCGCGAAGGCATGATCCAGAACGCCGAAGAGTTCGCTGCCGGCGGCATCCCCTTCATCTTCGACCCCGGCCAGGCGATGCCGTTGTTCAACGGCCCGGAGCTGCGCCAGTTCATCGAGCAGGCCGACTACGTGGTGGTCAACGATTACGAGTCCAACCTGCTGCAGGAACGCACCGGCTGGGACGAGAAGGACATCGTCTCGCGCGTGCAGGCCTACATCACCACGCAGGGCCCGAAGGGCGCGCTGGTGCATACGCCGGAAAAGACCTACGACATTCCGCCGGCGCACGAACGCCGCGTGGTCGACCCCACCGGCTGCGGCGATGCCTTCCGCGCCGGCCTGATCTACGGCATCCAGCACAACTACGATTGGCTCACGATCGGGCGCATGGGCAACCTGATGGGCGCGCTGAAGGTGGAACACCCCGGCACCCAGAACCAGCGCTTCGACTTCGCCGAGTTCAACGACCAGTTCAAGCAACAGTTCGGCTACGCGCTTTAACGGACGCTTTGCCCTTCTCCCACCGGGAGAAGGTGCCCCGAAGGGGCGGATGAGGGTACGGGCGAAGCCTCGCGCAGTTCGAGAACTCGGGCGCTATGCGCGACGTACCCTCACCCCAACCCCTCTCCCGTGGGGAGAGGGGCTTTAACGCCCTCGCGTATCGACGTCCCTTCTCCCATTGGGACATTGTCCTCCTTCATGGGGGAGAAGGTGCCCCGGAGGGGCGGATGAGGGTACGGGCGAAGCCTCGCGCAGTTCGAGAACTCGGGCGCTACGCGCGACGTACCCTCACCCCAACCCCTCTCCCGGCGGGAGAGGGGCTTTAACGCCCTCGCGCATCGACGTCCCTTCTCCCAATGGGACATTGTCCTCCTTCATGGGGGAGAAGGTGCCCCGAAGGGGCGGATGAGGGGACGGGCGAAGCCTCGCGCAGTTCGAGAACTCGGGCGCTATGCGCGACGTACCCTCACCCCAACCCCTCTCCCGGCGGGAGAGAGGCTTTATGCCGATATCGCAGCATCGTCAGCGGCGGCAGCGCACTTTGCTGCAACGCAGTTTGAGCATGGGGACGATTTGTGTCTCTACTGCCGCCTCGCGTCCACTGAGGAACGCTGGGCCATGTCCGAGCCAAGCGTTGTCGCCGCCGCTTCCACCGCCCCGCCCCAGATCGAGCCGGATGTCCTCAGACAGACCCGGCGGCTGCGCGATATCGCGTCGCTGGCGGCGCCGTTGTCGCGCTCGTGGCGGCGCTGCCTGGACGACTACGCGCTGCTGCCCGAGGCCACGCCCGAGCCCCTGGTGCACGACGCGCTGCACGTACGCGAGCGCCAGCAACGCCTGGGCGAGGTGCTGCGCATCGCCCGGGTGGAGATGGAAAACCTCTACGAGCAGATTGCCGGCAGCGGGTATGCGGTGATCTTCGGCGATGCCGAGGCCACCGTGCTGCACAGCGTGCACGACTCCACCCTGCTGCGCGAGTTCCGCCAGGCCGGCCTGTTCTGCGGCGCCAGCTGGGCCGAGTGCCACCAAGGCACCAATGGCCTGGGCACCTGCGCGGCCGAGCGCACTGCGGTGAGCGTGCACCGCGGCGAGCACTACCTGACCCGGCATCTGCCGCTGTCGTGCAGCGGGGCGCCGATTCTGGACCCGCATGGCGGGCTGCTGGCCGTGCTGGATGCGTCCACCCCCAATGCGCAGGACAGCAAGCAGATCCAGCGGCACACCGTGGCCCTGGTGAGCATGTCGGCCGCGCAGATCTCGCGTTCGCATTTCCTCAACCAGTTCGGCCATGCCTTCATCCTGCGCTTTCACAGCCGTCCCGAATTTGCCGGACTGTTGCACGAGGCATTGATCGCGATCGGCGCCGATGGCCGCGTGCTGGCCGTCAACGAAGCGGTGCTGGAGCAATTGGGCAAACTCGACCGCAGCCAGCTGGTCGGCCGCGATATCTCGCAGGTGATGCAGCTGGATTTCGATACGCTGGAACATCGTGCCGGCAGCGACGCGGGCACGCTGTGGTCGATCCGCTGCGCCTGCCACGGGCGGCGGTTCTACGCGCTGGTGCGCCCGCCGCGCTCGCGCCCGGCCATGCCATCGGTGGGCGCCGCCGCGCAAGTGGCGCCGGAGGGCGAACAGCCGCCGGGCGAACATGTGGGTTCGGACCCGCGCATGCGCCACAACCTGGCCAATGCATTGAAGTTGGCCGCGCATCGCGTCTCGATCCTGCTGCGTGGCGACACCGGCACCGGTAAGGAAGAATTTGCCAAGGCTGTCCATCGCGGCTCGCCGTGGGCCGGCGGTGCGTTCGTGGCGATCAACTGTGCGGCGATCCCGGAGGCATTGATCGAAAGCGAGTTGTTCGGCTATGCGCGCGGCGCATTCACCGATGCGGCGCGCGAAGGCCGGCATGGCAAATTGCTGCAGGCCAGCGGCGGCACCCTGTTTCTGGATGAAATCGGCGACATGCCGCTGCCGTTGCAGAGCCGCCTGCTGCGCGTGCTGGAAGAACAATGCGTTACCCCGCTCGGCAGCGAGCGCGCGGTGCCGCTGGAGCTGCACGTGATCAGCGCCAGCCATCGCGATCTGGCGCAACGCGTGGCCGCCGGCGAATTTCGCGAGGACCTGTATTACCGCCTCAACGGCGTGGTGCTGCACTTGCCGCCCTTGCGCGAGCGCAGCGACAAGGCCGAGTTGATCCGCACCCTGCTGCGCGAAGAGAACCCAGAGCACAGCGTGCGCATCAGCGAAGAAGCCATGCACACCCTGCTCAGCTACGCCTGGCCCGGCAACCTGCGCCAACTGCGCAATGTGTTGCGCACCGCGGCGGTGCTGTGCAGCGACGGGGTGATCCGGCTACCGAACCTTCCGCAGGAAATCGTCGACGCCGGCAGCGCACCGTGCCTGGTCGACGGGCGCGCGGTGGCCGCCGACGACATGCCCGGCCGCGTCGCACTCGACCAGGCCGAACGCCTGGTGCTGCAACAACAACTCGAACGCCACCGCTGGAATGTCAGCCGCACCGCCGATGCGCTGGGAATCAGCCGCAATACGCTGTATCGCAAGCTGCGCAAGCACTGCCTCGATACCGGGTGAATGAGGGGCTGGGATTGGGGATTGGGGATTGGGGATTCGTCAGAGCCAAGGCGGGGTCTTGGCGATGGTACCTGGAGCGATTAGAGAACTCCTTCTCCCTCATCAGGTGGGTGCTGCTGTTGTTTGGTGCGGCATCTAGCATGCGTACATGCCGCGACTGTGGAGCGGATGATTTGGGGCTTGGCTGCAGGGCCCTTGCCCGCCCACCCTCGCAGGACACGCCGCAAGTACGTCCATGTAGTCTCTTACGCGGCATCCATGCCGCGTAAGGTCCCGCGACGATGGGCGGGCAAGGACCAATCGAGCTGGTCGGTGTGCACGGTAGGAGCAGTGATTGATGCGCGTTGTTCGATCATGACGTGCCGCCTCAACACCTGATGCACAACGCGCTACAAGCAGCTTTCACACGACCGCCGATTCACTCTCTGGTGTGGTGGCCTCGCCGATTGCGGGACGGGTTCACGGCGTGTCCCGCGAGCGGTGAGGACACCGCGCCCTCCACCGGCGCAGCTCGGCACCATGCAGATGGCTGCAGACAACTGAAGCCTGCACCTTACGAATCCCTAATCCCCAATCCCGAATCCCCGCCCCGACTCACAACGCCCAACGCACCCCGATCAGATACTGCCGCGGTACGCCCGGTGCGAGAAACCGCGCCGGGCCGGTTTCCACCGGCGCATCCTGCGGGCGCGCCAGTTCGCCATCGGGGAACACGTCTTCGGCCACTGCCGCGTAGGTTGCATAGCGGCGGTTGAAGACGTTGTCGACGCGGGCGAACAGCGACAGCCGCGCACTGAATTGCCAACGCGCCTGCAGGTCCACCAGCGCATAGCCGGCGGTGCCGATGTCGATGCGCGCGGGTGCGGGCTCGCCGTCTTCGGCGTTGTCGACCTGGCCATCCTCGTTGCCGCTGGCCACGCGCCCGGACACCGCACGCACGCCGGCGCCCAGTGTCAGCGCGTCGCGTTGCCAGTCCACCCCGAGCTTGAGCTGGTGCCTTGGCAGCGCGGCGATCCGTAAACCGGGCCGCAGGGTGATCACACGCTCGCCGGACAACAGTTCGCCGTCGCTGCGATAGGTGGCGTCCAGATAGCTGTACCCGGCCGACCACTGCCAAGCGCCGCTGCGCAGCGCCAGCGCGACATCGGCGCCCTGGTAGCGGGTGCGGCCCACGTTGTCGAAGTAGCCCAGCTGGGTCTCCGGCGCGCGCAGGAACAGGATGTCGTCGCGATTGTCGGCGCGGTACACCGACACGGTGGCGTTGCTGTCGGCCGACGGCGCCCAGCGCGCGCCCAGTTCGTAGGTGCGCGACACGATCTGCTCCAGGCGCGGGTCGGCCTGCAGGCCGGTCGGCAGCCGGCATGGCTGGGTGGGGTCGGCGCAGCCCAGCTCGATCGCCGTGGGCGCACGCGTGTTCTGCGCGACCGAGCCGTACACCGTCAGCCCGGACTCCAGCCGGTGGGTGAGCCCCAGCGAGGGATTGGCCTTGGCATAGACGAAGCGCTCGCGCGGGCGGTCGCCGTCTTCTGCGGTGGACAGGATGTTGTCCACCACGACGTGGTTCCAGCGCACCGCCGCGGTGAGGTGGGTGGCAGCGTCCAGCTCCCAGGTATCGGCGACGAACGCGCCGAGCGTCTTGGAGCTGCCGCGCACGCCGGAGAAGAACGCCCGCTCTGCAGCCGGATCGGCCGCCACCGAACGGTTCGGCTGCACCCAACCCTCGCGGGCGAACTGCCGATACCGCACATAGCCGCGGTCGAAGGTAACGCCGGTGGTGAGCGCATGTGCGCCCCACTGCATGCTCAGGTTGAGCGCAACGCCTTGTGCTTCCTGACGCATCTGGGTGGTATTGAGCGCGCCGGTGGGCAAGGCATCGGCATCGACGCGCGCAACATCGCATTCGGCATCCAGCGCACGGCCATCGGCGGCGTAGCCGGAGGCGCATTCTTCCACGAACTCTTCGTAGTCTTCGCCGATGTCGCCATTGACGGTGTCGCGACGACCCACGCGCGAATAGGCCAGCGCGTGCAACGCGGTGTCTTCGTCGAAACGGTGGTCCAGCTGCGCGGTCAGCAGCGTGTTGCGGTTGCGGGTGAGATCGGGCGAGGTGTACACCGAACGCCGATCGGCGCGGTACAAGCCAGGTGCCGGTCCTTCGTCGGTGTAGCGCGTATCGGGCAGCAGCCCGTTGCCGATCAGGCGGCTGCGGCCATGCAGCAGCGACAGGCTCCAGTCGGTCTGCTCGCCCTGCCTGCCCAGCTTGCCGAACAGCGTGCCGAGCCGCCCCTCGGAGGCATCGCGCCAGCCATTTTCATCGAACCCGGTCACCGCCACAAAGCCATGCCAGCCATCGGCGCCAGCGACGCCGTAACTGGCATCCAGCCGCTTGCGCGCGCCGCTGCCGCTGCTCACTTCGCCCTGCAGCCCGGGCGCGGTCAGTCCGGACGCGGTGGACAGCACCACCGCGCCGCCGAGCGTATTCGGCCCGAACAAGGGGTTGGAACCGGGCATCAGCGTCACCGCAGTGATCGCCGATTCGGGCAGCATGTCCCAGCTGACGATGTCGGCGAACGGTTCGTTGACGCGCACGCCATCCAGATACACCGACACGCCCTGCGATGCGCCCGGCAAGGCGGAGGCGCGAAAACCATGGAAGGTGAGATCGTTCTGGAACGCGCTGCCTTGCACGTCGTTGCCGTCCACGCCCACGAAGCGCCGCTGCAATAGATCGCTCAAGTTGTTGCTGCGCCCGCGCGACAGCTCGGCATTGGTCGCCGACTGCACCATGTACGGCAGTTGCGCCGCATCGATGGTGGTGCCGGGGATGGGCGTGGCGGTGACTTCGATACGGTCCAGCCAGGTCACCTGCGGGGTATCGTCGGCAAGGACGTTGCCGATCGTGCTACTGCACAGCAGCGCTGCGCAGGCGCAAGCCAAGCGATGTTTTCGTGGCGCATTGCATCGCTTTTGTGCAGCGCGAGGTCGCGGTGTCCTGCAATGAACCAGCACCTGGTGGGTCGACGTCATGTCGTCTCCTTCAATAAAGCACGATCGATTTGATGCCGCGCGCTGCGCGCAGATCCGCCAGCGCCTGATTGATGTCCTCCAGCGCCAGCCTGCGGGTGATCAGCGGTGCCAACTGGATGTCGCCCTGCAGATAGCGCTCGACGTAGCCGGGCAATTCGCTGCGCCCCTTCACCCCGCCGAATGCACTGCCGCGCCAGACCCGCCCGGTGACCAACTGCAACGGACGGGTGCTGATTTCCTGCGCGTCGTCGGCGACGCCGAGGATGACGCTCTCGCCCCAGCCCTTGTGGCAGCACTCCAGCGCCGCGCGCATCGCCGCGACGTCGCCCACGCAGGCGAAACTGTGGTCGGCACCGCCATCGGTGAGATCCACGATCACCTGCTGGATGGGTGCACCGTAGTCGCGCGGGTCCAGGCAATCGGTGGCGCCCAACGCGCGCGCCAGTGCGAACTTGCCCGGGTCGATATCCACCGCGACGATGCGCCCGGCCTGCGCCAGCACCGCGCCCTGGATCACCGACAGGCCGATGCCGCCCAAGCCGAACACCGCCACGCAATCGCCGGGGCGTACATGCGCGCTGTTGAGCACCGCGCCCGCCCCGGTGGTGACCGTGCAGCCCAGCAGGCAGACCTGGTCCAGCGGCGCGTCGGGGTGGATGCGTGCCACCGCAATCTCCGGCAGCACGGTGTATTGGGAAAACGTGCTGGTGCCCATGTGGTGCAGGATCGGCCGGCCGTTCAACGAGAACCGGCTGCTGCCATCGGGCATCAGGCCGCGTTCCTGGCTGCTGCGGATCGCCTGGCACAGGTTGGTACGGCCGGAGCGGCAGAACTTGCACACACCGCACTCGGGCATGTACAGCGGGATGACGTGATCGCCGGTGCGCACGCTGGTGACGCCGATGCCGACCTCTTCGACGATGCCCGCGCCCTCCTGGCCCAGGATCGCCGGGAAGCTGCTCGCGCGGCCATGCACCAATGCATGCGCGTCGCCATGACAGACGCCGGTGGCGACCAGGCGCACCAGCACCTCGCCGGGACGCGGCGGCTGTAGGTCCACCTCCTCGATGGTCAGCGGCTGATGCGGACCCCAGGCCACCGCAGCGCGTGTCTTCATCCCGCCTCCCCGGCGCGCGTCGGCATGGCCGCCGCTCAGCGCGCGATGACCACGCCCCACGGCAGTTCGCCGACGGGGATCTGTTTGCGTTCGCGCAGGCTGGCGGTGTCGATCACGCTCACCGTGTTGGAGCGCCCGTTGGCCACGTAGAGCTTGTCGCCGGCCGGGGTGAGCGCCGGATTCCAGGGCCGCAGCCCGACCGGGATCTCGGCCACG
The DNA here is from genome assembly GCF_040202405.1 of Xanthomonas sp. WHRI 6106. Classification (NCBI taxonomy): domain Bacteria; kingdom Pseudomonadati; phylum Pseudomonadota; class Gammaproteobacteria; order Lysobacterales; family Lysobacteraceae; genus Xanthomonas; species Xanthomonas sp. WHRI 6106. The sequence goes on from NZ_JBEGFC010000015.1 coordinate 78,469, forward strand.
CTGCGCCCGTTCTGCGTGTCGATCACGCTGACCGTGCCGGCGCCGCCGTTGGACGCGTACAGCCGCGTGCCATCGCCCGACAAGGCGACACCGGCGGTGCGCACGCCGGCCGGCAGACTGGCGCGACGGGTGCGGGTCTGCAGGTCGATCACGTCCACCACGTTGGCGGCCTCCTGCGCGATGTAGACGCTGCGCCCGTCCGGGGCGAACGCCATGCCGCGCGGATGCCCGCTGGTAGCTACCACGCCACGCGACCGATGCGTGGCCAGCTCGATCATGTCCATGTCGCTGGAACCCTCGTTGCTGGTGAGCAACCACTGCCCATCGGGCGTATACGCGCAGTGCTCCGGTGCCTGCCCGCGCGTGGCGATCACCTGCTGCACGCGGAACTGCGCGGCATCGATCAGCATCACCTGGTTCTGCCCTTCCACGCACACGGCAAACTGCTTGCCATCGGGCGACAGCGCGATGCCTTCGGCGTTTTCGCCGATGTCGACCTGACGCAGCACCGCATCCCTGGCGGTGTCCAGTTCGATCAAGCGGTGGTGCTCGGCATCGATCAGGTACAGATGCCCCTGCGGGCCGGGCAACACCTGCTGCAAGCGCTTGCCGAGCTGGCCCTGCGCGCTGAGCGTGCGCACCACCGTGTCGGTGCCGGTATCGATCACCGACACCGTGCCGCTGCGCTGATTGGGCACGTAGGCAACGACCGGTGCGGGTGCAGGTGAAGTTGCGGCGTCTACCGGAGCAGGCGGCGCACCGGCAGCCGCCGCCGGCGCTGCCGCATCGCGCTGGCAGCCGGCCAAGGCCAGCAGTGCGCCCACCGCAACCGCGGTGCAGCGGCGCTGCCAGCCTGCGCACGCCGTTCGCAGCGGGCCATGCGTCATTGCGGCTTGCCTGCGGTCTTGTTGATCGAATGGATGAAGGCCAGCAGTTTTTCGGTGTCGCCCGGCTTGAGCACCGGTGCGAACGGCGGCATCTGGCCGACCACCTTTTCGTGCCCGATGCGGGTCTTGCCGTGGGTGATCATCGCGGCAGTGCCTTCGCTGATGAGCGCGCGCAAGGTGTCGTCGTCGCTGCCATACACCCAGATGTCGTTGGTCAGCGGCGGGCACATGCCGCCGCCACCGGTACCGCCATGGCAGGCATTGCAGCCAGCAGAGAAATAGATCTTCTTGCCTTCGGCCACCAGCTCCGGGGTGACCTTGACCTCGGGTCCCTTCGGAATCGGCGCCACGGTGGCCGGCGGTGCCGGCGGGGTGGCCGGATCGGGCGCCGGCCCGGCGGCAAGATTAGGCATTCCCGGCGCTGTGGCGGCTGGTGCTGGTGCGCCGGCGGCAGCGGCAGCGGGTGCCGCCGCATCCGGCGCCGGAGCAGGCGGCGGCGCTTCTTCATTGCCGCATGCCGCCAGCACTGCACTGAGCAGCACGCCGCACAGCGCTGCGCGGACGGAACGATCGATACAACCCACGGTGGACTTGCGCATGAACGAACCTTTCTGATCGGAGGGAACGCCGCGCACCCCGTGCACGCGGCGGATGAAACGGTCAGCGTCTGGCAGGGCGCCTGGCCTCGTTGAGGAGCGAAGCCAGCGCGGTATCGCCGCGGTCCTGTGCCAATGTCGCGGCGGTCTTGCCATCGCGGTTGCGTGCCGCCGGGTCGGCACCGGCCGCCAGCAGACGCTTTGCGACGTCCTCGCGTCCGGCCGCTGCGGCCAGCATCAAGGCGGTGACACCGGCCTGATTGGCGCGCCCCACGTCGGCGTCGCGCGCGAGCAGCGCGTCGAGAATGGCCGGGTCGTCGCGTGCCACTGCAAACATCACCGGCGTAAACCCAGTGGCGTTGGCGCGCCGTGCATTTGCGCCGGCAGCAAGCAGTGCCTGCACCACCTCGGCGTCGGCGTAGGACACCGCCAGATCCAGCGCGCTCCAGCCATCGCCAGACACGGTGTCCACCGGCGCGCGCTTGCGCAGCAGGCGGCTGACACTGTCGGCATCGTTGGCCCAGGCTGCCTTCATCAAGGGGGTCCAGCCGCTGGCATCGCGCGCATCCAGCCGTGCACCGGCATCCAGCAGCAGACCGACTAGATCCGGTTCCTGGTTACGAATGGCCTGATGCAGCGGCGGCTCGCCGAGCAGGTTGGGCGTGTTGGCGTCGGCGCCGTGACGCAGCAACCAGGCCGCACGGAGCGCATCGCCGGCATCCAGCGCATGCGCCAGTTCCTGGTTGGGGTTGGCGCCGTCCGCGATGCGCAGCTGCAGCTGCGCCAGTTCCTGCGACGAAGCGGCAGGACTGCGCGCAGTCGATGCGGGGGCCGGTGTGGTGTAAGGCCCATGCGACGGCAGATCGCCAGCCACGATGCAGTCGCTGCAACGGACCAGCGGCACGTGATAGCCCTGCAGGATCTCGGCGATCTTTGCGGCGTTGTCCTGCAGCGCCTTGTTCAATGCATCGCGTAGCTGCGCGTTCTTGCGCGACACCGCCCACGCCATCGAATACTCCAGCACCGCATCGTCGATAGTGTTCAACGGCACCACGCCCAGCCCGCTGCGCGCCGCGTAATAGCCGGCCACCGGGCCCCAGGATTCGGCCGCATCCAGTGCATTGGCAGCCACCCGCTCCACCAGCTTGCCGGGATGTTCTTCCGGTGCGGTGGCCGAGTCGTAGAACAGGTACTGCACCTCGCCGCTGACGCCGTGTTCGTACAGCGCCTGGCGCGCCGGCGAACTCTGGAACACGCCCAGCCGCAGCTTCTTCAGTGCGGGGTCGTCCAGCGAGGTCGGTACCAGGTTCAGGCCTTTGCGCGTCACCAGCACATAGGCCGAGCGATACACCGGGCGCGTGGTCAACCCCTGCTCGAAATCGCTGTTGAGGTCCATCAGTAGATCGCAGCGGCCGGCATTAATGGTGCTGCGCGCCAGCCCGCGCTGGTAATAGGTGCGCCACTCGTATTCCAGCCGCCGGCCCATGGCAGCGGCCACCACCTGCGCAATCTTGTTCTGGAAGCCTTCGCCGGCCTGGTTGGACAACGGCATGTTGCCCGGGTCTGCACATACCCGCAGCACCGTTGGATCGGGCGTGGGCGGCGGCGCAGACACCGACGCTGCAGTGGATGCCGGTGGCGCGGTGGGTGCCGGCGCCGCGGCCGGAACCGCACCGGAGTCAGAAACGCGAGCCGTCGGTGAAGACGGCTCGCGTGTGCAACCTGCGGCGACGAGTCCGAGGCTGCAAACCAGCAGCACCGTGTGCAGGTGCGCGCTCATGCCGCGCACGCCGGCAGGCATCTGCCGACATGCGCGTCCGACGCCGTGCGTGGAGCTCATCGTGCCGTCTTCGCTGCTGCGTTGGCGGTACCGCCGCCCCCGGCCGCTGCGGTGGCCGTCGCGGTGGTCGACACGGTCTTGCCGGCGCCATCCAGGCGGAAGGTATGCACCATGCCGCCAAGCGGAATCTTGTCGAAGCCGGCCCCGAACGCCAGCCCGGCCGCACCCAGTGCGCCATACGGGTCACTCGGATCCAACCCCGCTGCGACCGGCAGGCCGATCCAGCCACCGATGCCGGAGAACACCGCCACATACTGGTGGCCGTTGGCCTTGTAGGCGATCGGGTTGCCGATGATGCCGGAGGGCAGCTTCATCTCCCACAGCTTCTTGCCGGTGTCCTTGTCCACCGCACGGAACCAGCCATCCAGCGTGCCGTAGAACACCAGCCCGCCATCGGTCACCAGGGTGCCACTCCACACCGGGAACTTTTCCTTGATCTCCCACTTGGATTTGCCTTCCACCACGTCGAACGCCTTGACGATGCCCAACGCACCCGGCTCGTTCGGTTTCATCATCACGTTGGCGAACACGTATGGCAGGCCCATCATGGTATTGCCGCGCTCCTGCGGCTCCAGCTCCATGTGCCAGTTGTTGGTACCGCAGAAAAACACCGCCGCGTTGGCCGGGTCCACCGAGCACGGTTGCTGGTCCTTGCCACCCATCGCCGACGGGAACGCCTGCACTTTCTTGCCGCGTTCCAGCGGCGAATGCGCCGCCACCTTGACCGGGCGGCCGGTCTTCATGTCGATGCGTTCGGCCCAGTTGGCCGGCACGAATTTATGCGCGCGCAACAACGTGCCGTCGCGACGATCGAGCACATAGGCAAACCCGTTGCGATCGAACTGCACCACCGACGGAACCTGCTTGCCGTCGATGGTGAGGTCCACCAGGATCGGCTCGTTGATGCCGTCGTAATCCCACTGGTCGAATGGGGTCTTCTGATAGCCCCACACCGCTTCGCCGGTATCGATCTTGCGTGCGAACAGGGTCATCGACCACTTGTTGTCATGCTCGCCGTTGTTGCATTCCTCGTGCGTGGTCTTGCCGCAGCGGTACGACGGGCTCCACAGGCCGGGATTGCCGGTGCCGTAGTACACCAGCTTCAACTTCGGGTCGTAGCTGTACCAGCCCCAGGCCGCACCGCCACCGCGCTTCCATTCGTCGTTGGGAAAGGTCTTCACCCCGAGATCGCCGAGCTGGCCATGCTGCGGATTGGCCTTGTTGAAATCCGGACCCAGGCAGATGGCCTTGTCGGTGCCGGCCGCATCGCAGGACCAGGCCTGCTTGCCATCGGACAGGTTATAGGCGGCCACGCGCCCGAGCACGCCGAACTCGTTGCCGCTGATGCCGGCGACCACCTTGCCATCGGCGATGATCGGCGCCATGGTGATGGTTTCGCCCTTGTCCGGGTGCGCGAGTTTCTGCTTCCACACTTCCTTGCCGGTCTTGGCATCGAGCGCAATCACATCGCCGCTGAGGCTGCCGAACACCAGCTTGCCATCGGCATACGAGGCGCCGCGGTTGACCGTGTCGCAGCACGCCACCGCCACCGAGCGTTCGTCCTGTTGCGGGGTGTACTTCCACAGCACCTTGCCACCGTCGTCCTGCGCTGCGAGGTCGATGGCGAACACATTGTTCGGGTACGCACTGACCATGTACATGATGCTGCCGATCACCAGCGGCTGGCCTTCGTGGCCGCGCGTTGCGTCGGTTTTCATCTCCCACGACATCTTCAGATTCTTGACGTTGTCGCGATTGATCTCGGCCAACGGGCTATGCCGGGTGAGCGCGAAGTCGCGCCCCACGCCGCCCCAGTTATCTGCATTGCTGGCGTTGGCGGTGAATTCGCCGTCGGTGCCGACCACGGCGGCGGCCGGCGTCGCGGCGGGTGCGGCGGCAGGTGCGGGCGTTGCGGTATCGGCAGCCGGCGTGTCTTTCTTGCAACCGGCCAACACGATGCTCAGCGCGAGCATCAGCAGCGCCGAGCTGCCGATGCGGCGACAGGAAGATTGGTGCATATGCGTCTACCCCTCTCGGTGAAGAATCCAATCGAACGAAGAGCCACGCGCGCTTGCTGCGCAGCGACGGCGCAAACGGGTGGGTACCGGGAGACGACAGAGCACAGCGCGTGCCAGCGCACTGTTGCGTCGCAGCACCTTGCAGTGGCAGCGCGTTGCGCACGCGTGGTTGCCGCAGCACGCCAGGTGTCACGCATTTGGCACAGTTTGCGCCGGGCGTGCTGTCGCGCTGGTGGAGCACTGCGTGCGGTTGGGTGAAGGTGTGGCGCTATCGCGGTGCCCAAGCACTTGCGCAGGATCGTTGGAAAGTGTTGCCTACCTTCGCCCGCCGGGAGGCCAAGAACGATGAAGGATGAGAACGGGCATTGGACGGTTGGAGACGGTGCACTGCTCACGACGATGCACGCACCATGCAGCGTCTTTGCGCGATGCACTGAGGATGTGCCGACGGCGCCTGGGCCGTACCCCGTACCCTCACCCCAACCTCTCTCCCGCGGGGAGAGGGGCTAGCACCGTGCTGAGCGCTCTAGCACCTTGCTGAGCGCTGCAGCTTGCGCTTGCTCTGCTCACCAGCAGCAACGCTACCGCTTTCAATCACCGCATACGATGCCCCCTTCTCCCACCGGGAGAAGGTGCCCGAAGGGCGGATGAGGGTAGGTGTGCTGCAGGGACACAATGCAGTGTGTCTCGATCACCGCACCTGATGCTCCCTTCTCCCGCCGGGAGAAGGTGCCCGAAGGGCGGATGAGGGTAGGTGTGCTGCAGGGATAGAATGCAGTGCGTCTCAATCACCGCATCAGACGCCTCCCTTCTCCCACCGGGAGAAGGTGCCCGAAGGGCGGATGAGGGCAGGTGTGCTGCAGGAACTCAATGTAGTGCGCGCTGTGCAGCACAGCGCTGCAACACAGTGCCGCAGATTGACCGATCGCAGCCCTCCGAACCCATGCCGCAAGGCGCGCGGCAGTGGATTGGCGAGCTGCGTCGGCGCGACATCGGGTCAACCCCCAATGCGCGAGCGCCACACGATATGCCGCCGTGCCAAGTGAAGACAGCGAAACTACTGACCAGCGCGGGCCTGCCAGTGCTGTAACAGGTCAGCGCAATCGCGCAGGCGCCAATCGGCCAGGCCAGGCCAGGGATCGCCCGGGGTGTTGACCAGCACGGTGCCTGCGCCGGCGGCGCGGCCACAGGCCAGGTCGTTGTGATGGTCGCCGACCATCAGCAGTGCCGCGGCGCTCACTGCCCAGCGCCGCTGGAAATAGCGCAGGCCATCGGGCGCGGGCTTGGGTGCCGCTTCGTCACGGCCGACGATGTCGTCCGGCGCAAAGGCGTCGGCCAGACCGATCGCCTCCAATGTCACCTGCGCCAGGCTGCGTGCGTTGCGGGTCAGCAAGCCAAGCCGGCAGCCATCGGCCTGCAGCGCGCGCACCAGCTGCTGCGCACCGGGCGCGGGGCGTGCCGCCTCTGCCAGGGCACGCTCGTGCTCCAGCAACCAGGCATGCTTGGCCTGCGACTCATTGGCCGGCAATGCAGCCAGGTGATGCAGGATGTCCGCGTCGGGCGGGATCTCCAGCGCGCGTCGGATCAATGCAAAATCGTGCACCGGCTCGGTCAGCGTGCCATCCATGTCGAACACCCAATGCCGGCAGGCAGACAGCGGCAGGCGTGCGGCAATCGCGCCGTCCATGGGTTATTTCCAGCCCGGCATCTGGGTGGTGTCCAGCCCGCCCACCTCGAATTCCGCGGTCCGCGTGCCGCCGGCCTTGACCGGGAAGGCGATGTTGATGCGCTTGGCGTTGCGCACCAGCTTCCACAGTGCCTTGTCGTCGTCGATGAACATGGCGATCGCTTCATCGGTATCCGGTCGATGCGCCGCCATCGCGCGTGGTGCGCCGCCGTCGGTCGCAACCTGCACCTTGCAGCCAGCGTAGCAATTGAAGTCGCCGGCCTTGAGCACGAGATAGCTGTGGCGCTTCCACTGCGGATGATCGCGGAACACCAGGCTGACCGGCTTTGGCCCACTGCCATCCACATCCACGCGCTCCTTGGCCTCGATCATCGCCGAGCGCTGGGTGCCACCCTTGGCCGGCACCTGCGAGTACTGCCACAGCGCCTGCATGCGGCGCAGTTCGCGCGCCTGCTCGCCCTTGGCCTTGATGTCGGCATAGCCGGGCTCAATGCGTGTGGCGGCTGCAGTGCCGGCATAGCCTTCGAGCAAGGCGGCGCCGTGGGCGCGCGCCATGTCCCAGTTCTGCGCCTTGACCGCTTCGTCGTATTGCTTGGCAAGCGCATCGGCCTGGGTTTCCTTGGCCTGCGCCTGTGCAGTTTCCTGCGCCTTGCGTTGCGCCTCGCGGTCGGTGCAGGCAGTCAGGGCCGCGACGCACAGGGCCGCACTCAGCAGATACTTCATCGTCGACTCCGGGGCGAATGCAGCCGTAACGATAGCAGCCTGTCCGCATGACCCGCGATCAACCGCCGCACACCGTAGGAGCGCACCCGGGCGCGACGGGGGTTTCACCGGCAAAGCCCTGTCGCGCCCGGGTGCGCTCCTACGAGGGTGGTTGCAGGCACGATGCGGCGATGGAGTGGCGGGCGAGCATGCACCACGGCGGGACTGCATCGTCGCTTCCGGAAGGCATGGACGGCAACGGCATCGCAATGGCAACGGCAACGGCAACGGTACCAGCCTGCCGCACCACCCGCGATCAGCTACCCCGCGTCGTAGGAGCGCACCCGGGCGCGACGGGGGTTTCGCCGGGAAAGCCCTGTCGCGCCCGAGTGCGCTCCTACGAGGGTGGTTGCAGGCACGATGCGGCGATGGAAGCGACGGAGGGCGTCTGCGACGCCCTCCGCTGCCACTACGGCTGCGGCGGCGCAGCCGCCTTGGCCTTGGCGATCATCTCGGTCACCGACGCAGTGGTGATCGGGTGGTAACCGGGCTTGGCCTTTTCGAACGCCTGTTCGGCAAACGCAATGCCGTCCGGGGTCTTCAACAGTTCTGTATAGATCGGCAGCACCAGCTTGCGACGGCCGACGCGCTCGATGAACTCACCGGCGGCAGCGCGCGCGTCGGTGTAGCCGCTGCGGATCGCCAGCGGATACCAGCGCATCGCGATCTCGCCGTTCGGCGTGCCGGTGAAGTGATACGCATCATCCAGCTGCTTGAGCTGCTCGGGCTTCAAGGTGGCACCCATGCCGCTGAGGAAATGCACCCACTCCTGCGTGCCCCATTCGCCGGTGACCTGCTTGCTGGGCAGCGTACCGCTACCGCTCCAGGCGATGCGCGCGGTGTCCACGATGGAGAAGCTGCGCGAGCGCGCCTTGGCGGCGAAGGCCGGAATGCCCGGCTGCTTCAGCCAGGCATCCACCTCGGCAGCGCTCACCGTGTTGGGATGCTTGGCCAGCAGGTTCTTCTGCAGGTAATCGACAAACTGGTCGGTGGTGGCGCTCTGGAACGCGTGATCGTCGAACCAGCCACGCAGGAACGGGTCGAACACCTCGCGGCCGAAACGCTGCTCCAGGAACTGCAGGAACCACGCGCCCTTGACGTAGGCCACCTGGCTCAAGGCCTCGTCCGGGTCGCGCTGCGCCAGCGGCGGCAACTCCAGCACCTGGTCGGCCGGCGGCATGTCCTTTACTTCCGCCAGCAGATCGCCCTGGTCGATCTCGCGCTCCATCTCGGCCATCTCGGTGCCGTACAGCGCTTCGGTGATGCGGCCCTGCACGTAGGTGGTGAAGCCTTCGTTGAGCCAGATGTCCTTCCAGCTGGCATTGGTCACCAGGTTGCCCGACCAGCTGTGCGCCAGTTCGTGCGCCACCAACGACACCAGCGACTTGTCGCCGACGATCACGGTGGGCGTGGCGAAGGTCAGGCGCGGGTTTTCCATGCCACCGAACGGGAACGACGGCGGCAGCACCAGCATGTCGTAACGGCCCCAGCGATACGGGCCATAGAGTTTTTCGGCGGCACCGATCATCTTCTCGGTGTCTTCGAACTCCTTGGCAGCCTTGTCGGCCATCGCCGGTTCGGCCCACACGCCCGAGCGTGCGGAGATCGGCTTGAACACCACATCGCCGGCGGCAATTGCCAGCAGGTAGGACGGAATCGGCTCGGGCATCTTGAAGCTGTAATCGCCGTCGCGCGCGGCCTTCGGGTCGTTGTCGGCGCTCATCAGCACCATCACGTCCGGACGCGAGGTGACATGCGCACTATAGGTGAAGCGCACACTCGGGGTGTCCTGCAGCGGTACCCAGCTGCGCGCGTGGATCGCCTGCGACTGGCTGAACATGAAAGGCAGCTGCTTGCCTTCGGTCATGGCCGGCTCCAGCCACTGCAGGCCCGAGGCGGTGGGCGCGGTGTGATAGGTGATCACGACCTTGCCCGGCTGGGTCGGCGCTTCGATGGTGAGTTTGCTGCCAAAGGTCTTGTCGGCCGGCGCCAGTGCGAATTGCAACGGCGACAGACCGCCCTTGCCATCGTCGGCCTGCACCTGCGCAATGCTCAGCTCGCGCGTATCCAGCACCAGTTGCTTGGCGGCCTTGTCCTTCCACTGCAGCGTGTAGGTGGCGGTGCCGCCGATCTGCCTGGCATCGAAATCCAGCTTCAGGTCCAGCGCCAGGTCCTTGATGACCACCAGCTGCGGCTGGGCGTAGGAGCTCTCGTCGTGGGTGCGGGCGTCTGCTTTCACGGGGGCCTTGGCAGTGGCGGCCGGTGCGGCGGTGGTGGCAGCCGGCGGCGTGGGTTCATTGGAACAGCCGGCCAGTGCGAGGGACACGGCCAGGGACAGCGACAGGGAGGTGAAGCGCATCGACGGCACCGCAGCGAGGGAATTGGGCATTTTAGCGCTCCAGGCCACGGCCTGCCCGTGCCAACGGGTGCGGGCGCGCAGCCGACAGCCAGCGCTTGCTCACGCCAGCGCTGCCGCGCCGTCGGCGCTCAGGTCACTGGATGACTGCGCGGGGTGTCGTGGCCATCGCGCACCAGCCGCCGCCCGCCGGAAAACTTGGCGCGGTACATCGCCGCATCCGCGCGCCGATACAGTTCGGTGGCGTCCAGCCCCTGTTCGCAGACCGCGCTGCCGGCGCTCAGATGCAGCGGCGCTTCATCGCCGTCTTCGCGTTCAAGCATCGACAGCCACTGATTGAGCTTGAGCGTGGCTTCGTCTTCGCTGGCATGCACGCCGATCAGGAATTCATCGCCGCCCCAGCGCCCGATCCAGTCCTGCGCGCCCAGCCAGCCATAGGCCGATTCCACCAGCCGCACCAGCACGCGGTCGCCGGCCAGGTGCCCGAAGCGGTCGTTGATCGGCTTGAGGTTGTCCATGTCCAGCACGAACAACACGAACGGCCAGCCTTCGCGCTGCGAGGCGGCGACCGAATCGCGCATGGCCTGTTCGCAACCGCGCCGGTTCAACGCTTCGGTCAGCGGGTCGAACAGCGCATGCTTCCTGAGATCGCGCATGCCCGCGTCGATGCCACGCAGACTGCGGTTGATGCCGCGCAGCAGCCGGCCCAGTTCGTCGTCGCCATGCTCGGGCAGGCTGGGCAGACGTTGGTCGGCGTAGTAGGTGTCCAGCGCGTCGGCGGCGATGCGCAACGGGGCAAGCAGGCGATACAGCGCCGAGAGCGTCAGCGCGGTGCCTGCCAAGGTGGCCAGCAAGGCCACGATGATCACCGACCACAGCGGGCGGCCTTCCAGCTCGCTCTGCGAGGCCAGCCAGGCGATCAACAACAGCAGCGGCAGGTGGATCCCGATGAAGGTCACCGCCAGCAACTTGGCGCTGAAGGAACGGGGAAACACGCGCGAGAGCCCGGCGTACAAGCGCATCCAACTCTCCGGCAAAGGGGTGCCTAGTGTCGCCGACAGTCAGTGGAGCCAACGCGACCACCGTCCCAGAAATCCGCTGGTGCGCACACCTGCGCAAGCAGCCAGGGCGCGCCAAGCGAACCCAAGCAGAGCCAGCTCATCCAGGCTGCGGCGCGCGATGCGCGCGCCGCCTCGGCGGCCCGGCGCGCGTGGTCAGATCTTGTAACCGGAGTGGATGGCCACGATGCCGCCGGTCAGATTCTTGTAATGGCAACGCGCGAATCCGGCCTCGCCCATCATGCCCTTGAGCGATTCCTGCGGCGGGTGCTTGCGGATGCTTTCGGCCAGGTACTGGTAGCTGTCGGCGTCGCGCGCGAACAGCTGGCCCAGCCTGGGCAGGATCTTGAACGAGTGGAAGTCGTAGATCGGCTTGAAGCAGTCGGCGGTCACTTCGGAAAACTCGAGCACACGTGCCTGCCCGCCCACCTTCAACACGCGGTACATCTCGCGCAGTGCGGCGTCCTTGTCGGTGACGTTGCGCAGGCCGAAGGAGATGGTCACCAGGTCGAAACTCTGGTCCGGGAACGGCAGCGCTTCGGCGTTGCATTGCACGTAATCGAACCCGGACACCAGCCCGCGGTTGGTGAGCCGGTCGCGGCCCACCGACAGCATGCCGGCATTGATGTCGCCCAGCACCACCGCGCCTTCTTCGCCCACGCGCTCCTTGAGCAGCACGGCGATGTCGCCGGTGCCGCCGGCCAGGTCCAGCACGCGGTCGCCCGGCTTCACCTGCGCGGTCGCCACGAAGTAGCGTTTCCATGCGCGATGGACGCCCAGGCTCATCAGGTCGTTCATCAGGTCGTAGTTGCGCGCGACCGAGGTGAACACTTCGCCGACCAGCTTCTGCTTGTCCTTGGCAGCGACATCGCGAAAGCCGAAATGGGTGGTACCGGAGGTATAGGGGGATTCGCTCATGGCCGGATTATCGCACTGCTGACGCCACCATGACCGCAACCGGACCACAATCGCGCACTCTTCCGCCCCTGCCTTGCGAGCATTGCGTGCGTGACAAGTACGCCCAGCGCGACTGGCAGCCCCACGAAAAGCCCACCCTGCCGGGCTCGGCCTCCACCCCGCTGCACCCCACCCGGCGCCGCATCCAGTACGGCCTGGTCGGCGTGATGGTGGCGCTGACCGGGGGCCTGAGCAATGCGCTGGTCACCGCCAACCTGCCCTACCTGCAGGGCGCGCTGGGCGCCTACGCCACCGAAATGGCCTGGCTGCCGGCCGCCTATGTGATGACCAACATGTCGGCGAACCTGTTGCTGGTGAAGTTTCGCCAGCAGTTCGGGCTGCGCCGCTTCACCGAGATCTTCCTGGCCCTGTATGCGGCCATCGCACTGGCGCATCTGTTCGTGCACAGCCTGAGCTCGGCGATCACCGTGCGAGCCGCCCACGGCCTGGTCGGCGCCGCGCTCAGCTCGCTGGGCTTGTATTACGTGATCCAGGCGTTCCCGGGCAAATACCGGCTCAAGGCCGTGGTGCTGGGGCTGGGCGTCACCCAGCTGGCGTTGCCGCTGGCGCGGGTGTTTTCTACCGACCTGCTGGAATTTGGCCAGTGGCAGGGGCTGTATCTGTTCGAGTTCGGGCTGGCGGTGTTTGCGCTGGCCTGCGTGCTGGCGCTCAAGCTGCCGCCGGGCGACCGTTACCGGGTATTCGAACCGCTGGATTTCCTCACCTTCAGCCTGTTCGCCGCCGGTGCGGCCGGTCTGGCGGCGGTGCTGTCGCTGGGCCGGCTGTTGTGGTGGACCAGTACGCCGTGGCTGGGCGTGGTGCTGGCGGCTTCGATCGTGCTGCTGTGCCTGGCAGCGTGGATCGAACATAACCGCCGCAACCCGATGATCAACACGCGCTGGCTAGCCAGCGCGGACATGCTGCGGCTGGGGCTGGCCATCCTGCTGATCCGCCTGGTGCTGTCGGAACAGAGCACCGGCGCGATCGGCTTCTTTCAGACCCTGGGCCTGGCCAACGTGCAGCTGCAGACGCTGTTTGCGCTGATGCTGCTGGGCGCGGTGGTGGGCGTGGCCGCCAGTGCGTGGCTGATCAACCCGGCGCGGGTTGCCGAACACCTGATCATCGCGGTGGCCGCCATCTGCATCGGCTGCTTCATGGACGCCGATGCCACCAGCCTCACCCGCCCCGAACAGATGTACGTCAGCCAGTTCCTGCTCGCCTTCGGCAGCACGTTCTTCATCGGCCCGGCCATGGTGGCCGGGATCGGGCGGGTCATTGCGCAACCGGGCAACCTGATCAGCTTCATCGTGCTGTTCGGCATGGCGCAGAACATGGGCGGGTTGCTCGGCAGCGCCCTGCTCGGCACCGTGCAGGTGGTACGCGAGAAATACCATTCCAGCCAGTTGGTCGAGCATCTGGTGCTGACCGACCCGCACGTGGCCGCGCGCGTGCAGGCATACGCCAACGTCTACGGGCGCGCCATCGGCGACTCGGCGCTGCGCCAGGCGCAGGGCGTGCGTGCACTGGGCAGCGTGGCCACGCGCGAAGCCAATGTGCTTGCCTACAACGATGTGTTCCTGCTGATCGGCTGCATTGCCATCGCCACCGGGCTGTGGATCCTGTCCGTGCTGGTGTGGCGGCGTTATCTGCGCCCGTCCGTGCCGTCCCCTTCCCCTGCCTCCCCTGTGCGCCCATGAATACACCTGCCGAAGCCCCCTCTGTCGCCGATCAGCAACGCAGGCGCCGCCGGCGCATCACCGGCGCGATTGGTTTTGGCGGGCTCGCCTTGATCGGCGTGGCGCTGGTGCTCTACGCCTGGCAGTTGCCGCCGTTCGTCAGTGCCGTGGAGCGCACCGAAAATGCCATGGTGCATGGCCAGATCACGGTCATCGCGCCGCAGGTCAGCGGCTACGTCACCGACGTGCCGGTGCAGGATTTCGCCCACGTCAAACACGGCCAGTTGCTGGCCACCATCGACGACCGCATCTACGCCCAGCAACTCGAACAGGCCAGGGCGCAAGTGCAGACCGCGCAGGCCAACCTGGCCAACTGGGAGCAGCAACGGCATAGCGCCGAGGCCACCATTGCCGAACAACGTGCGGCGCTGAGCAGCAATCAGGCGCAGCGCGACCGTACCCGCTCGGCGTATGCACGTGCGCAACAACTGGCCAGCCAGAAGCTGGTTTCCGAGCAGGACCGCGACACGGCCTTTGCCGCACGCGCGCAGGCCGATGCCGGCGTCACCCAGGCCCGTGCTGCCGTGCAGGCAGCCGAAGAGAACGCGCGCAGCGTCACCGTCAATCGCGCCGCGCTGGAAGCGGCCGTTGCCAATGCACAGGCCGCCTTGCAGCTGGCGCAGATCAATCTGGACAATACCCGCATCGTGGCCCCGCGCGATGGCCAGCTTGGTCAGCTCGGCGTGCGCCAGGGCGCCTACGTCACCAATGGCACCCAACTGATGTCGCTGGTGCCGGACACGCTGTGGGTCGTGGCCAACTTCAAGGAAACCCAGATGGCAAAGATCCGCGTGGGCCAGCGCGCCAGCTTCACCGTGGACGCGCTGGACAACGCACGCCTGCAGGGTCGCGTGCAGGAGATCTCGCCGGCCGCCGGCTCGGAATTCAGCGTGCTGCCGGCCGATAACGCCACCGGCAACTTCGTCAAGATCGCCCAGCGCATTCCACTGCGGATCAGCGTCGACCCCGGCCAGGCGCTGGCACCGCGGCTGCGCCCGGGCATGTCGGTGGTGGTCGCGGTCGATACCGCCAGCGCAGGCGACTGAGCGCGGCTGCCGGCACCGCGCGTGCACAGGCACGGCGTGCGGACCCAGATGCGTGCACTGCAGTGCAGAGCGCTTCGGTCACCGGCGCAGCCCCCATGCGCCGCAGCCGCTTGCCGCCCGCAGGCGGAGCAGCCGCTATCATGCGCCCATGCCCTCCATACCAACGCCACCCCTGCACTGGCAGCACCTGCGCTTTGCGCAACTGAGCACCGTGCAGTTGTATGCGCTGCTGCGGCTGCGCACGGATATCTTCGTGGTGGAACAGCAGTGCGCCTATCCCGAGCTGGATGGCAAGGACACCGAGCCCGGCGTGCTGCATGTGCTGGGCAGCACGCAGACCGGAGAGCTGGTCGCCTACCTGCGTGTGCTGCCGCCGGGGCTGAGTTACCCCGAGCCCAGCATCGGCCGCGTGGTCGTCGCCGGCGCACAGCGCGGCACCGGCCTGGCCCATGCGCTGCTACGCGAAGGCATCCGGCTCGTGCACGCGCACTGGCCCGGCAGCGCGATTCAACTGGGTGCGCAGGCCCACCTGCACGCCCTCTACGCCGCCCATGGATTTGTGCCCTCATCGGCGCAGTATCTGGAAGACGGCATTCCCCATCTCGACATGCTGCGCCCCGCCGGCGCGGCCACCCTGGAGTCCGCATGATCACCACCCCCGACTACCGCGCCCTGCTCGACACCGCCATTGCCGAAGCCCGCCAGGGCCTGGCCGAAGGCGGCATCCCGATCGGTGCAGCGCTGTATCACAACGACGGGCGCCTGCTCGGCTGCGGCCATAACCGCCGCGTGCAGGAAAACGACCCGTCCGTGCATGGCGAAACCGATGCCTTTCGCAAGGCCGGCCGCCAGCGCCGTTATAAGGACACCATCATGGTCACCACGCTGGCGCCGTGCTGGTACTGCAGCGGGTTGGTGCGCCAGTTCAACATCGGCACCGTGGTAGTCGGCGAGTCGGTCACCTTCCAGGGCGGCATCGCGTGGTTGCGCGAGCACGGCGTCAACGTGATCGATCTGCAGAGCCAGGAATGCATCGATCTGCTCGGTGGCTATATTTCCGCCAAGCCGGATGTGTGGAACGAGGACATCGGCGAGGACTGAGCGGTATGCCGGATTTAGCGGGTTGGCTGTGCAGTGCAGGCGGCTGCCAAGGTGAAGGTCCTTTGCAGAGCCGATGATCTGAGCCTGCGTTGCAGGGAGTGATCTGTAACCTGGCTGCAGGGTCCTTGCCCTCCCACCATCGCAGGACACGCCGCAAGTACGTCCATGTAGGCTCCGGCGCGGCATCCATGCCGCTCAGGGTCCCGCGATGGTGGGCAGGCAAGGACCAGTCGAGATGGTCGGTCTGCATGGATTTCAACAGCGACTAGCAAGCTGCGACGCGGTGTCTTTGCCTTTCAACAAAACCACCAGCCAACTGTCTGGCGTGGTGTCCTCGCCGGTTGCGGGACCGTGTGGCGGCATGGATGCCGCCACCGAGCCTACAGGGATGGATTCACGGCGTGTCCCGCAAGCGGTGAGGGCATCGCGCCCTCGACGCTGCGAGTGTGCTGCAGGGCCCTTGCCCGCCCACCATCGCGGGACACGCCGCAAGTACGTCCATGTAGGCTCCGGCGCGGCATCCATGCCGCTCAGGGTCCCGCGACGGTGGGCGGGCAAGGACCAGTCGAGATGATCGGTCTGCATGGATTTCAACAGCGACTAGCAAGCTGCGACGCGGTGTCTTTGGCCTTTCAACAAAACCACCAGCCAACTGCCTGGTGCGGTGTCCTGGCCGGTTGCGGGACCGTGTGGCGGCATGGATGCCGCCACCAAGCCTTCAGGGACGGATTCACGGCGTGTCCCGCAAGCGGTGAGGGCGCCGCGCCCTCGACCGACTCGGCCTTTGACTGCATCTGCCAGCATGCATCGTCCTGCGATGCGTTTCTGCCGCGCTTGCACTGCATTTCACGCCAGATGCCATCCGCGCATTGCATTTGGCATCTGCGTGCAGCTGCGCTGCGATCAGAGGATGTAGCGGCTCAGGTCCGGGTCCTGCACCAGCTCGCCGAGCTGCGCATCGACATAGGCCGCATCGACGGTGACGCTCTGCCCGTCACGGTCCGGCGCCTCGTAACTCAGCACATCGAGCAGACGCTCCAGCACCGTGTGCAGGCGGCGCGCGCCGATGTTTTCCTGCCGCTCGTTGACCTGTGCAGCGATCTCCGCCAGGCGCTCCACCGCATCGGCGCCGAAGGTCAAGCGCACACCCTCGGTCTGCAGCAGGGCTTCGTACTGCTTGATCAACGCCGCCTTGGGCTCGGTGAGGATGCGCACGAAATCGGCCTTGGTCAGCGCGGTCAATTCCACGCGAATCGGGAAGCGGCCCTGCAGCTCCGGAATCAGATCGCTGGGCTTGGCCAGGTGAAACGCACCTGATGCAATGAACAGGATGTGGTCGGTCTTGACCGTGCCGTACTTGGTGGACACGTTGGAGCCTTCCACCAGCGGCAGCAGATCGCGCTGCACGCCTTCGCGGCTGACATCGCCGCCGTTGGAGCCGGCTTCGCCACGCTTGGCCACCTTGTCGATCTCATCGATGAACACGATGCCATGCTGCTCACAGGCTTCGATCGCCGCGGTGCGCACATCGTCCTCGTTCACCAGCTTGCCGGCTTCTTCCTCGATCAACAGCGGACGAGCGGCCTTGATGGTGAGCTTGCGCTTCTGCGACTTACCGCCACCGATGTTGGCGAACATCTGCCGCAACTGCTGGCCCATTTCTTCCATGCCCGGCGGGGTCATGATGTCCATGCTGGCATTGACGGCCACTTCCAGCTCGATCTCGCGCTCGTCCAGCTCACCGTTGCGCAGCATGCGACGGAACTTGATGCGGGTTTCGTTGTCCTGCGACGACGGCTCGTTGCGCGCCGCTTCCGGGTCGAACCCGATGCCGGCCGCACGGCGCGGCAGCAGCGCATCCAGGATCCGGTCTTCGGCGCGTTCCTCGGCCTGGTTACGTACGCGCACCTTGGCCTGCTCGCGATACAGCTTGACCGAGGTGTCGGCCAGGTCGCGGATGATCTGCTCCACGTCCTTGCCTACATAACCCACCTCGGTAAAGCGCGTGGCTTCGACCTTGACGAACGGTGCGTTGGCCAGTGTTGCAAGACGTCGTGCAATCTCGGTCTTGCCGACACCGGTCGGGCCGATCATGAGGATGTTCTTGGGCATCACCTCGTTGCGCAGTTCTTCCGGCAACTGCATGCGGCGCCAGCGGTTACGCAGCGCGATGGCGACCGCGCGCTTGGCGTCGTGCTGGCCAACGATATGACGATCGAGCTCCTGCACGATTTCGCGCGGAGTCATGGTTGAAGTCTCGGGATTTGGCATTGGGGATTGGGGATTCGTAGAAGCGGAGTAGGAACGGTCGATAGGTATCCGGGCGCAGGGAAAGGAGCGCTATTGCGAATCCCCAATCCCCACTCCCGAATCACAGCTCTTCAACCACCACGTTGCGATTGGTGTAGATACAGATATCGCCGGCGATGTTGATCGCTTCGGTGGCGATGGTCTTGGCATCCAGTTCGGTATGCGCCAGCAGCGCGCGTGCGGCCGACAGGGCGTAAGAACCGCCGGAACCGATGGCGATGATGCCGTCTTCCGGTTCGATCACATCACCGGTGCCGCTGATGATCAGCGAAGTCTCCTTGTCGGCCACCGCAAGCAACGCTTCGAGCTTGCCGAGGCGGCGCTCGGTACGCCAGTCCTTGGCCAGTTCCACGGCGGCGCGGGTCAGCTGACCGTGCTTGTCGAGCTTGGCTTCGAACAGCTCGAACAGGGTGAAGGCATCGGCGGCTGCACCGGCAAAGCCCGCCAGCACCTGACCTTCGCGGCCGAGACGGCGCACCTTGCGCGCGTTGCCCTTCATGACCGTATGGCCGAGCGTGACTTGACCATCGCCCGCGACGGCGACATGCCCACCACGCCGAACCGAAATGATGGTGGTGGCGTGAACGATGTTGGGGTTCTGGCTGGGATCCATGGGTCCTCCGGGGGTTTCCAAAGAGGTGGGGACGCCCCTGCCGGGTTCAAGCGCGCTGCGACGAAGCGACGCGGGCACGCGACATGGAGAAGCCTCGCGACACGGCGATCGACTGCCTCAACCGGACGCGCGCCGCACTCGGTCCGAACGCAAACAGTGAGGCCATGCCAACGCGCTAGCCACCTAGCCCCTCTCCCACCGGGAGAGAGGCCCTGAGCCCCTTCTCCAGAACGCGCCCGCCGCCGCTAGTGGACGGCTCGCCGCTGCATTAGCCAGATCAGTTGCATCAGTTGATCATGCGGCGATGTCGCTGACACACACCCCAGCGCTCACTCAGTCGCTTTCTTACGCTTCGCACGCGGATGCGCGGCGTCGTAGACCTTGGCCAGGTGCTGGAAATCCAGATGCGTGTAGATCTGCGTGGTGGCGATGTCCGAATGCCCGAGCAATTCCTGCACACCGCGCAGATCGCCGGACGATTCGAGGATGTGGCTGGCGAAACTATGCCGCAGCATATGCGGGTGCACGTCCTTGAACATACCCTGGCGCACCGCCAGTTGCTTGATGCGGATCTGCACCGCGCGTTGCGAAATCGCGCCGCCCGCGCGGCCGGGGAAGACGTGCGTGTCCGCGCGGCCGCCGCTGTCGCGCTGCCACGCGCGCAATGCAGCAATCGCATGCGAACCCACCGGTACCAGCCGCTGCTTGCCGCCCTTGCCCAGCACCATCACCAGTGCGCTGGCCAGATCCAGATCGCGCCAACGCAACGCGCAGAGTTCGCTCAGGCGCAGCCCGGACGAATAGAACAGCTCCAGCAGCGCACGGTCGCGCAGGCCCAGCGGCGCATCAGTGGGAACTTCGACCAGCCGCACCGCCTCGTCGGCGTCGAGCACCTGCGGCAACTTGCGCGGCGCCTTGGGCGCGCGCAACGCCGCCGCCGGGCTGGCCGCGATCCGGCCATGCTTGAGCAACCACGCGTAATAACTGCGACAGGCGGACAAGCGCCGCTGCAGGCTCTTGGCCGACAGGCCGCGCCGATGCTCGGCCGCCACGAACTGCCGCAGCTGCGCGCTATCCAGCTGCGCAACCTCCACAGGCGCGCCGTCGCCGTGCTGCTCGGCCGCCCAGCTCAGCAAGGCCGCAAGATCGCGCCGGTAGGCATCCAGCGTATGTGCCGAGACCTGGCGTTCGACCTGCAGGTACGACAGGAAGGCATCCACCGACGACGACACTTCAGCCACCCCGTTGCCGCGCCATCGACGCTGCGTTGCGCCGCAACCGCAACGCAATGCGGCGCGCGACCGGCATCACGCGTCGAAACGCTGCAGCGCCACGCCGAGCGACTCGCCCATCATGCGCAGGAACAACGTGCCCATGCCGGGATAGAACCGGTTGGCATCGCTACTGCCGACAGCGATCAGGCCGATGCCCGGCAACGGCAGTAACGCCGTGGATTGCACCTCGCCCGCCTGGTCGGCATACAGCAGCGCATGCTTGTCGGCCTGCAGGCGGCCGCAGATCGGCTCGCCATCGCTCAGGCAATCGCGAAACGGGGCCAGCCGCGCATCGTCGGCGGCGATGACCTGCAGCCAGTCTGCCTCCAGCGCAGCAACCGGCTTGAGCAATACCAGCCGCACCAGTTCGCCGTTGAAATCTTCCGCCAGCGAGGCCGCCATTGCCTTGAGCGTATCGGCTGCGCTGGTCTGGCGCATCAACGCCAGCGTCAACTGGTGCGTGCGTACCGCCAGCCGCTCGTTGATCTGCGCATTGCTGCCCAGCTCGTGCAGCCGTCGCGACAGCTCGCGGTTCTTGTCGCGCAGCACTTCCAGCTGATAGGTCGCCAGCGAGGCAGTGGGGCCCTCGTCGCGCGGCACCAGCAGGCTCACGGCCAGATCCGGGAACTGCTTGAGGAAGGTGGGATGGCGACGCAACCACGTTGCGACCTCGTGCGCACCGAACTTGTCCGTGTTGTCGCTCATCAGTTCCATTCTCCATCGAAGACGAACACGGCCGGGCCGGACATCACCACCTCGTCCTGATCGCCGGGCCAGCGAATGCGCAGCTCGCCGCCGGGCAGTGATACACGCACGTCGCGCTCCACGCGGCCGCGCTGCATCAGCACCACCGCCGCGGCACATGCCCCGCTTCCGCAGGCCAGCGTTTCGCCCACGCCGCGTTCGAATACGCGCAACCGCACATGCGTGGGGTCCACCACCTGCGCAAAGCCGACGTTGACCGAATCGGGGAAGGCAGCGTTCTGCTGCAACAAGCTGCCCAGGCGCTCCACCGGTGCGGCATCCACGCGCCCAACCTCCAGCACGGCGTGCGGATTGCCCATCGAGACCGCGCCAAAGCGCACCGTCTCGCCGTGCACCGGCAAGGCATATTCCTCACGCGCATGTGCAAACCCTGCCAGGGGGATGCGGGTCGGCTCGAACTGCGGCACGCCCATGGCCACCGCGTAGGTGCCGGCATCCATGCGCTCAACCGCGTGCGCGGTGACCGGGCTGTCGATGACGAAGCGCTCACCCTGGGCGGTGCCGTCACGCACCAGCCAGGCCGCGACGCAGCGCGCGCCGTTGCCGCATTGGCGCGCCGGCGAGCCATCGGAATTCCAGATGCCATAGGCCGCCACGGCGCCGTCGCTGCGCGGGGCCTCGATGGTCAGGATCTGGTCGCAGCCCACACCGAAATGCCGGTCGGCCAGCCGCGCCGCCAATGCGGCGTCCGGGGGTGGCGCCCCGTCGCGCAGATCCAGCACCACGAAATCGTTGCCGGCGCCATGCATCTTGGTGAAACGCAGACGCGCGCTGCGACCGTCAGCGCTCATTGCCGCTGCTAGCGGGCTGATCGGTGGTGGGGACGGGCGTGGGCTCGGTCTGCACCGGCGCAGGTGCCGGCGTCGACTCATCCAGCGGTTGCGGCGCATCCGGTGGCTGCGGCACCGGCTGGGCTTCCACCGGCACCGGCTTCTGCGGCATCACCAGCGGGCCCTTGTTGCCGCAGGCGGCAAGCAGGACAAAGGTCGCACCAACCAGTGCGAGACGAACAGACGGTCGGGACATGATGCTCATGGCCCGGAGTATAGCCAGAACACCCTGACTGCCGTGTGCGCTCACTGCGGTGCCGGCATCGCCCGCGGTGGCGGCTCCGGACGCAGCCATAGCCAGATCGCCACCACCACCATGCTGCCGATCGACAGGCATTTCACCCAGAACACCGGCACGCACCACAGCATGATCCCGGCGCACACCGTCATGGTCAGCGTCGCCATCCACTTGGCCTTGCGGCTGACCGCGCGATAGGTCTGCCATTCCACGATCGTGGGCCCGAAGCGGGGATGCGACAGCAACCACGCATGCAGGCGCTCGGAGCCACGCGACGCCGCCCAGGCAGAGATCAGGATAAACACGGTGGTCGGCAACCCGGGCACGAAGATGCCGACGATGCCGGTGGCCAGGCTGGCGTAGGCCAGCAACCACCAGGCCCAGCGGAATCGGTTCGGTCGCGTCATGGCCAAATGATACGACCACAGCGGGCCACGGTGGTCTCTCCAGCGCAGCCAAGGCGCGCGTCCTGCCTGTCCCGGCCCGAGGTGCCGGCGCATCGCATTGAATCGCGCCTGTCCTCGCGGCCACGCGGCCCGACGCGCGCCAGGCCGAGCGCTGGCAGCACTACCGTCACGCATGGCTGTTGCGCGTGCCTTGCCATGTTTCAGCACGCCACCTGACAGCGAGCGAGCATGGCAGCCGCGTGCGGCCGCGGGAGCGCCCTTGTCTGAGCGCTGCGAGCTCGGCGGGGTGCACCGCGTGGAAGAGTGTCATCACGTCCAGCGACAGCGGCTCTGGTGAGGTGACCCTTGCCAAACACGGGTCACCCGCGCACGGCGCCCTCGACCACGCTTGATCTCAAGCTCTGCCTTCAAGGCTGGGCTCACGACTTCAGACGGCGCGTGTCATCGCATCGCTGCAATGCCTTTGCGCAACTTTTCCCTCATCCGCCCTTTGGGCACCTTCTCCCGACGGGAGAAGGAGGCATGCCGCAGTCTCAGTTGCGTCGTTTTGCCCAGCAGATCACTTCACGCCTAGCTGATCCAGCACGAACGCATACGACTCGGCCAGCTCGCGGTAGCGCCGGAAACGCCCGGACTTGCCACCGTGCCCCGCCTCCATGTTGGTGCGGAACACGATCGGCTGCGTCCCGGTATTGTCATCGCGCAACTTCGCCACCCACTTGGCCGGCTCCCAGTACTGCACCTGCGAGTCCCACAAGCCGGTGCCCACGAACATCGCCGGGTACGCCTGCTTGCGCACGTTGTCGTACGGTGAGTACGACAGCATGTAATCGTAGTAATCCTTCTCTTCCGGGTTGCCCCACTCGTCGTACTCGTTGGTGGTCAACGGAATGCTGGCGTCGAGCATGGTGGTCACCACATCGACAAACGGCACCTGCGCCACCAGCACGCGGTAGTCCTGCGGCGCCATGTTGGCCACCGCGCCCATCAACAGCCCACCGGCACTGCCGCCGGACGCCGCAATCCGGTCCTTGGCGGCGTACCCCTGCGCCACCAGCCCGCGGGTGACGTCGACGAAATCGTTGAAGGTGTTCTTCTTGTGCAGCAACTTGCCATCGTCGTACCACTTGCGGCCCATCTCCTGGCCGCCCCGGATATGCGCCAGCGCATACACCACGCCGCGATCGAGCAGGCTCACTGCAGGCAGATTGAACGCCGGGTCGGTGGACATGCCATAGCTGCCGTAGGCGTACTGGAACAACGCAGCGGTGCCGTCCTTCTTGAAGCCCTGTTTGTAGACCAGCGACACCGGCACCTTGACGCCGTCGCGCGCGGTCACCCAGACCCGCTCGGTGACGTATTTGCCCGGGTCGTAGCCGATCACTGGCTGTTGCTTGAGCAGCTTGCGTTCGCCGGTCTGCGTATTGAGTTCGTAGGTGGTCGCCGGCGTGGTCAACGAGGTGTAGCTGTAGCGCAGCCACGCGGTGTCCGGCTCGGGATTGACCGACAGGCCCATCGAATATGCCGGCTCATCGGCCTTGACGTATTCATGGCTGCCATCGCGCTTGAGCAGGCGTACACGCTCCAGGCCGCCGGAGCGTTCTTCGATGGCGGTGAAGCCGTCGAACAACTCGAAGTTTTCGATATACACGCTCTCGTCGTGCGCCACCCAGTCGGTCCACTGCTGACGCGTGGTCGCGTCGGTCGGTGCAGTCACCAGCTTGAAGTTCTCGGCGCCATCGGCGTTGGTGCGGATCACCCAACGGCCATCGAAGTGTTCTGCGCTGTATTCCACATCGCGCTCGCGCTTGGCCAGCACCTTGAAGGTGTCCGGCTTGGCCGCCAATGCGTAACGCGTTTCGGAGGACACCGTGCTTTCCACGCCGATGGTGATGTACTTGTCGTCGCGGGTGCGGCCCACGCCCATGTAGAAGCTGTCGTCCTTTTCTTCGTAGACCAGCACATCGTCCTTGGCGGGAGTGCCCAGCACATGCTTCTTGACGCGGACGGTCAGCAGCGTTTCCGGGTCGTTTTCGACATAGAACACCGTCTTGTTGTCATCGGCCCACACCAGGTTGGCCGCAACGCCTTCCACGGTGTCCGGATAGATCTCGCCAGTGTCCAGGTTCTTGAAACGGATCGTGTACTGACGGCGGCCGATCGCATCGTCCGCCCAGGCAAGAATGCGGTTGTCCTGGCTGACCTCCGCCTCGCCCACGCTGAAGTAGCCTTTGCCTTGCGCCATCTGATTGACGTCCAGCAGGATTTCTTCCGGCGCTTCCATGCTGCCCTTGCGGCGCGCCTGGATCGGGTAATCCTTGCCGGCCTCGAACCGGGTGTAATACCAATAACCACGCTCGCGATACGGCACGCTGGCATCGTCCTGCTTGATGCGCCCGACGATCTCGCCGTAGAGCGTATCTTCCAGCGGCTTGAGCGGCGCCATCACCTTGTCGGTGTAGGCGTTCTCGGCGTTGAGGTAGGCCAGCATCGCCTTATCCTGCCGCTTGTCGTCGCGCAGCCAGTAGTAGTCGTCGTTGCGGGTCGCACCGAACGGTGCCTTGACCACATGCGGGTGCCTGGCGACGTCTGGCGGCGTGGGGAGAGCGGCAAGTGCAGAGGATGCGGTTGTGGTCATCAGGCTGGCGATCAACAAGGTCAGGACAGGTTTCATCAGATTGGGGTCCGTCGGATGAACGCAATGCCATCCCAGCGCCCGAGTGTGGAAGAGCCCGTCGCCGGACGTCATGTGTCCTAGGTCATGCTGGCCTATCATCTTCGCAATGAACTCAACGCTTTCGCCCGCGGCCGGGTATAGCCGACGCAGCCAGGACATCGCCCCGTTCCATGTGATGTCGCTGCTGGCCCGCGCCAACACACTCGAACAGGCAGGTCACGATGTGATCCACCTGGAAATTGGCGAACCCGACTTCACCACCGCCGCGCCGATCGTGGCCGCCGGGCAGGCTGCCTTGGCCGCCGGGCATACCCGCTACACCGCCGCACGCGGGCTGCCCGCATTGCGCGAGGCGATTGCCGGGTTTTATGCACAACGCTACGGCTGCACCGTCGACCCGGAACGCATCCTGGTCACCCCCGGCGGCTCCGGTGCGCTGCTGCTGGCCAGCAGCCTGCTGGTGGACCCCGGCAAGCACTGGTTGCTCGCCGACCCCGGCTACCCGTGCAACCGGCACTTCCTGCGCCTGGTCGAAGGTGCCGCACAGCTGGTGCCTGTGGGGGCCGACAGCGACTACCAGCTCACCCCGGCCCTGGTGGACGCGTGCTGGAACACCGACAGCGTAGGTGCGCTGGTCGCCTCGCCGGCAAACCCCACCGGCAGCGTGCTGTCACGCGATCAATTGGCCGCGTTGTCGCATGCCGTGCGTGCACAAGGCGGGCATCTGGTGGTGGACGAGATCTACCATGGCCTGACCTATGGGCTGGACGCACACAGCGTGCTGGAAGTGGACGACAGCGCGTTTGTGCTAAACAGTTTTTCCAAGTACTTCGGCATGACCGGTTGGCGGCTGGGCTGGCTGATCGCACCGCCCGACGCGGTGCCGGAGCTGGAGAAACTCGCGCAGAATCTCTACATCAGCGCCTCCACCATCGCGCAGCACGCGGCGCTTGCGTGTTTCACCCCGGACAGCATCGCCATCTTCGAAGCGCGCCGCGCGCAGTTCCAGCAACGTCGCGACTACCTGCTGCCCGCCCTGCGCGAGCTAGGCTTCACGATCGCCGTCGAACCGCAAGGCGCGTTCTACCTCTATGCCGACATCAGCGGATTTTCAGACGATGCACAGGCGTTTTGCGCGCACTTCCTGGAAACCGAACATGTTGCGTTTACGCCAGGCATCGACTTCGGTTTCCACCGCGCCAACCAGCACGTACGCATCGCCTACACGCAAAGCCTGCCACGCCTGGAGCAGGCGGTGGAGCGCATCGCGCGTGGGTTGAAGCATTTTTGATCACATGACGCGCGTTTCGCACGGCTCATCGCTGTAGCGGCATTCAGCCGCAACATCGCTCACTGCGGTCGATAAAAGCAGCTTTTTTCAGGCTCTGCGCTTTTACTTTTTGCGCTTAGGAACACCTCCTGCGTGCGACCGTACCCTCATTCGCCCTTCGGGCACCTTCTCCCGGCGGGAGAAGGAAATAACAAAAAGCCCTGGACCACCCGGCCCAGGGCTTGGTTCAACGCAACACATAAAAAAGCAGATCAAGTTGAGGATTTGTTTCCAAGACCAACTCAGTCGGCCAACCGCTCCCACAGGAAGCTGTAGGCCAGCGCCGCCATATGCGCAGCCTGCGCGTTGTTGGCTGCGCCGCCGTGGCCGCCTTCGATGTTCTCGTAGTAGGTCACGTCCTTGCCGGCCTCGATCATCTTGGCCGCCATCTTGCGCGCGTGGCCCGGGTGCACGCGGTCATCGCGGGTGGAGGTGAGGAAGATCACCGGCGGGTAGGTCTTCTTCGCATCGAACAGGTGGTACGGCGAGAAGGTCTGGATGAATTTCCAGTCGTCGGTATCCGGGTTGCCGTATTCGGCCATCCATGAGGCGCCGGCCAGCAGGTGGCTGTAGCGCTTCATGTCCAGCAGCGGCACCTGCACCACCACCGCACCGAACAGCTCCGGATACTGGGTGAGCATGTTGCCGGTCATCAGGCCGCCGTTGCTGCCGCCCTGCACGCCCAGATGCCTGGTGGAAGTGATCTTGCGCGCCACCAGGTCCTTGGCCACCGCGGCCATGTCTTCATAGGCCTTGTGGCGGTTCTGCTTGAGCGCGGCCTGGTGCCAGCGCGGGCCGTATTCGCCGCCGCCGCGGATGTTGGCCACCACGTAGACGCCCCCCTTTTCCAGCCAGGCGCGGCCCAGGCCACCGGAGTAATTGGGCGTCATCGAAATCTCAAAACCGCCATAGCCGTACAGCAACGTCGGCACGCTGCCGTCGAGCTTGAGATCCTTCGGGCGCACCAGGAAGTACGGCACGCGGGTGCCGTCCTTGCTGGTGGCGAAGTGCTGCTCGATGCTGTCCTTGCCGGCATCGAAGAACGTCGGCATGGTCTTGAGCGGCTGCGGCGCGCTGCCCACCTCGACCCATGACAAAGTGGTGGGCGTCAGGTAGTCGGTGACAGTCAGCCACAGCGCATCGCTGTCGTCGCTGTCCACTGCGCTGACATCGACGGTACCGAATGCCGGCGCACCGACGAAGGCGCTCTTCTTCCAGCCATCCTGCGCAGGCGTGATCACGCTCAGGCGGTTCTTGACGTCTTCCAGCACGTTCAACACCAGGTGCGATTTGGTCCACGCCACGCCGGCCAGCGAGGTGGTCTCGGTGGGTTCGAACAGCACATCGAAGCTGCGCTTGCCGGCCATGAAGTCGTCAAAGCGCGTGGCCAGCAGCGAGCCGGCCTTGTAGGTCTTGCCACCGACCGTCCACGGCTCGCGCAACTCCAGCGTCAGCCATTGGCGCTTGACCGCCTTGCTGGCCGAATTGGGCACATCCACCTTGACCAGCTTGCCGTCGGCGCCCTTGAGATACAGCTCGTCGTTGTAGAAGGCCAGCGTGCGACTGACGAAATCGCGCTCGAAGCCGGGCGTGTCGTCGTGCATCGCCGCGATGTACATGTCGGTCGGCTTGCCTTCGTACACCACCGCCGCGGCGCTGAGCGGGGTGCCGCGCTTCCACTGCTTGGCGATGCGCGGGTAGCCGGAGCTGGTCATGCTGCCGGCACCGAAATCGGTGAAGACATAGACCGTTTCGCTGTCGATCCAGCCCAACCCGCCCTTGGACTCGGGACGGAAGAAGCCATCCTTGACCCACTGCTTGCTGCCCAGGTCGAACTCGCGGGTGACATCGGCATCGGCGCCGCCGCGCGACAGCGCGATCAGGCAACGCTGGTACTCCGGGCGCAGGCAGTCGGCGCCGTGCCAGACCCAGTTCTCGCCCTCGGCCTTGTTGAGCGCGTCCAGGTCGAGCACCGTTTCCCACTTGGGCGCCGGCTTGCGGTATTCGTCCAGCGTGGTGCGCCGCCACAGGCCGCGCTCGTGCTGCTTGTCCTTCCAGAAGTTGTAGTAGTACGCGCCGATCTTCTGCACGCCCGGGATCTTGGCGTCCGAATCCAGCACCTCGCGGATGCTGGTTTCCATCTGCTTGAACGCCGGCGTCGTGGCCAGGCGCGCTTCGGTCTTGGCGTTCTGGGCCTTGACCCAGTCCAGCGGTTTGGCGCCGGTGACATCTTCCAGCCAGGCGTAGGGGTCGTTGGACACAGCGGTTTCCTCTGCAGAGACGGCGCCAGCGGTGATCAGGCCGGCAACCAGGCAGATCGAGGCGAACTTGGGCATGTATTTTTCCGGAAAAACCAATGCCGCAAAACCTAGCACAGCGCCTCGCCGGCCCTCCCCTGCCGAAGGTCAGGCCGCGCGCGCCGGAGCCGCCGCCCGTGAAGCCACCCGCCGGCGCTGCGCCTGCGGGCCGCGTCGGCGCGGCGCGGCCCTTCGTGCCCCCGGACGCGCCAGCGTCGGCAATGCAAACCGGTGCAGGCTCCACCAGGCCAGCATCGGCATGCCTACCAGCCACAGCGGCAGCCAGCCGATCCACTCGCTGTGCCCGCGCGCGGCCGGCCACACCAGCACCAGGGCCAGCCCGGCCAGGGCGATCTGCCGGACCGGGCGCAGCACGCGCGGGTCGGGACGTTCGGAACGACGGGAAGAACGATGCGACATGGCGGCACTCCGTGGCAGAAGGGATCGGAACAGGCGCGCAGCATTGCCTGCGTCCATCTCACCGACTGCGACCTGGACACTGGAATCTCCAGGCGCTGGGCCGGTGCTGCGCGGGGCCTGGGCGGCGGCGGATGACTGGTCGGCGCCGTTCGGCGGCGGCATGTGGCGATCGTGGGCGCGTCGGGTGGGCTGGCGGGGATTCGGGATTCGGGATTCGGGATTCGGGATTCGGGGTCCGGGGTCCGGGGTCCGGGGTCCGGGGTCCGGGGTCCGGGGTCCGGGGTCCGGGGTCCGGGGTCCGGGGTCCGGGGTTCGGGATTCGGGATTCGGGATTCGGGGTCCGGGGTTCGGGCACTCGCGCGCTTGGGGCAACGCCATTCGCACCGCCTCGTCGCATTGCCGGCATGCGGCAGCGCTGGCCTGTCAGCGAGAAGGTAGCCGGCGGCACCGATGCGCGTTCAATGCGTCGATCGGCCAGCCAGCACGCCTGTCCAACGTCGCACCTCGCCACCGCAGCCCGATCTGCGGCCCCCGTCAACGCGGCATGCGGCACCGCGCCGACGTCCCAGCCATGCGCAGCAATGGCCTTGGCCGGACTGACCAGTACTCGCTGCGTACGCGTCACCCGCCGTTCGGGGCGCCGGCGGCTGCCGTTGGGCCGGTGGCGCGCGCCAGGCCCGACCGTTGACGCGAACTTGCCCCCTGCATGCGGTAGTGTGCTGCACCTACCGCCCCTTTGTGATGTTGCGATGCGCCTGACCGTTACGATCGCCCTCGCTTTCCTGCTTGTCCTCGGCCTGCCCGTGGCGCATGCCAGGGACACGTCCACCACCGAGCCGGCGATCGATCTGTCCAAGATTATGGGTACCTGGTATGTGATTGCGCGCATGCCCAACGCGGTCGAGCGCGGCCACGTGACCAGCCGCGACGAATACACCCTGGTCGAAGACGGCAAGGTGGCGGTGCGCTATCTGTATCGCGAAGGCTTCAGCGAGCCGGAAAAGGAAGTCAACGCACGCGCGTCGGTGGATGCAGAGAGCGGCAATCGCGACTGGCGGGTGTGGTTCTACAAGGTGATCCCGGCCAAGCAGCGCATCCTGGAAATCGCACCGGATGGTTCCTGGATGCTGATCTCCTACCCCGGCCGCGACCTGGCCTGGATCTTCGCGCGCAAGCCGGACATGAGCCGCGACCAGTACCGCACGCTGGTCAACAAGATGCGCGACGACTATTCCATCTACACCGACAAACTCAAGCGAGTGCCGCAGCTGCGTGAACAGGTGGGCCGCCTGGGCTTTGAAGTGCCGAACGAGCGCTAAGCCGGCTGCCGTTACGCTGCGGCAGCAAGCCTGTCTCTGTGCAGCGAGTGCATCGTCCACGCGCGTGGCGTGCACGCACAGTAGCGGAGACGCCGGCTACCGGCGCCGCACGCGGGCGAACCCCGTCAGCAGCGTGCCTGCGTTGAAAAGATGGCCCGTGACCTGGATGTCGCTAGCGAGCCGCCCAACAGGTGCACAAGACGCCTGCGCAGAGGCGTCCAGTCTGGCTCAGTCGTAGTTGCTCAATGCCAGCGACAGCAGCGCCTTGGCCTGCTCGCGCAGCGAGACCGGCTCGACGATCTCAGCGTCCGAGCCGTAATGCAGCACGTCCATCAGCAATTCGCGCGAATTGCTGTACGGCAATCTGAGCTCGTAGCGGCCATCGGGCATAAAACGGCCCTGCTGCTTGGAATGCCAATGTTCGTCGGCTACCCAGCGCGCGGCCTTGGCGCTGAACACGATGGTCGCCCAGCCCTTGGGCGCGCCGGA
Organism: Xanthomonas sp. WHRI 6106; assembly: GCF_040202405.1. NCBI lineage: Bacteria > Pseudomonadati > Pseudomonadota > Gammaproteobacteria > Lysobacterales > Lysobacteraceae > Xanthomonas > Xanthomonas sp. WHRI 6106. The sequence continues at coordinate 109,482 of NZ_JBEGFC010000015.1, forward strand.
AAAGATGCCGTAACTGGCCGCGAGCTGCTCATCGAGCTCGCTGTCGGGCACATCGCGCGGCGCGGCATCGAGCAGGCGCGCGTGGTTGATGCGGTCCACCGCAAAGCTGCGCACGCCGTCGCGGCCGTGGTCCCAGGCATCCAGGTACCAGTTGTCGCGGTAATGGGTGATACGCTGCGGCGACACGGTGCGCTTGGTCGACTCGTCGGTGGAGCGCGCGCGGTAATCGAAGCTCAGCTGCTTGCGCTCCAGCACGCCGGAAGCCACCGTGCGGAAGCTGGCTTCGTCCAGCTTGCGGCCGCGGTGCGGAATCACCCGCACCCGATCCACCGGCCACTGCGATACGCCCGCCTGGGCGGCCAACAGGCCTTCGATGCGTTGCTGCAGCGGCGCCAGCATCGAGGACAGCACCCCGCCACCGGTGCGTGCGAGCAACTGCTGCGAGGCCAGCAGCGCGTGCAGCTCTTCCGAGCTCAGCCACAGGCCGGGCAGTTCGAACCGATCGCTCTCGCCGGACAGATACCGGAAGCCCGATTCGCCATCGCCTTCCACCGGCGCCATCAGCGCATCGCGCAGAAACGCCAGGTCGCGGTACACGGTGGCACGGGAACAGCTCAGCTCATCCTGCAGCCGCGCCACCGTGACCGGGTAGCGCGCCGATTTGAGCAAGCGATGCAGGGAGTTGATGCGTTCATAGCGGTCCATGCGCCGATTATGTCCGAGTCTTCGCGCGGCGGGGTGAGCGTGGCACCTGTGCCGTGGTGCGGCGGGTGCCCACGGGCGCGTGGTGTGCTGGAGGCGCTGCCGGCAGACACGCTTCTGGCGGCTGGCGTGCGAGCTTGGTGGCAGCGCGATCCAACCATGGCCCGGTGCCAGGGATCCAGGCACAGGTGCTGCGGGCACCGTGGTGGGCTCCAGCAGCGTGGCGGCAACCAAACCCGTATGCCGAGCTCAAGCGGAACGCACGCACCAGCATCCCAACCGCCAATGAAGCGTGGCGTTCACCCGGTTATGACGGACCGCACAGTCCGTTATCATGAAATCGCTTCCACCCTCCTGCCCTGCCCTCAAGCGAGCCGCCCATGTCCCGCCGTGCCCCGTTGTCTGCCTTGCTGCCGTTGTTGTTGATCACGCCCGCCGTCTGGGCCCAGGCAGTTGCACCAACGCCGGTGGACCCCGCCGCGGCGGTGATGCCATCGCCCTGGGGCGGCAGCAGTGGCGAGCTCGGCTACGCCGCCGCGCATGGCAACAGCACCACCGACAGCCTGAACGGCCGCATCCGCCTGCGCTATACCGACGGCGACTGGATCCACAGCCTGGATGCCACCGCGCTGCGCTCGAGCTCGGAATACACCAACACCAATGACGATGGCAGCACCACGCGCGAGCGCCAGACCACCGCCGAGCGTTACACCGGCAGCGCCGGCAGCGCATTGCAGCTGGGCGAACACCGCCAGCTCACCGCCACCGGCCGCTATGAACACGACGACTTCGCCACCTACGATCGCCTGGCCACCTTCGGCATCGGCTACGGCACACGCCTGATCAACGCCGACCGGTTCTATCTGGACGCGCAGGTGGGCCCGGGTATCCGCCGCGCACACAACAGCGACGAGGACCGCAACGAGACCGGCCTGATCGGGCGCGGCCTGTTCGACCTGAAGTACACCGTTACCGACAACACCGACCTGATCAACACGCTGCTGGTGGAATCGGGCGAATACAACACGTATGCGCAGAACGACTTCGGCGTGCAGGTGAGCATGAACTCGCATTTCGCGCTGAAGGCGGCCTGGCAGATGCGCCATAACAGCGAAGTCAGCGATGGCGACAAGAAGACCGACACGCTGACCACGGTCAACCTGGTCTATACCTTCAAGTAAACAACCCGCAAATGTAGGAGCAGACCTGGCCGCGAAGGGCTTTACCGCGGTAACGCCGCTCGCGGCCAAGGCCGCTCCTATGAGGCAGATGTCTGTTTCCGGGCCCGGGTCAGAGCTCGGCCAGCAGCTGCGCGGCACCCTTGTCGAACAGGCCCTGCGCGACGCGGCGGCCGAGGTCTTCTGTCTCTGCAGCGCTGCCATGGGCCTCGGCGTGGATCAGGCGTCCGTCGCTGGCGCTGCCGACCATGCCCTGCAGGTACAGGCCCTCGCCTTCCCAGCGCGCGAATGCTGCCACCGGGACGTGGCAGCTGCCGTGCAACGCGCGGTTCATCGCGCGCTCGGCTTCCACGCAGACGCGGGTGGCGGGCGCGTCCAGCACCGCCAGCAGACGGTGGACACGCGCATCGTCGCCACGGCACTCCACCGCCACTGCGCCCTGCGCCGGAGCCGGCAACCATTCCGGCGCGTCCAATCGCGCACTGATGCGCGCATCCAGACCCAGCCGCTGCAGGCCGGCACAGGCCAGCACGATGGCGTCGTAGCCGCCGTTATCCAGCTTGGCCAGACGCGTATTGACGTTGCCGCGCAGGTCGATCAGCTCAAGATCCGGGCGCGCGGCGCGCAGCTGCGCCTGGCGACGCAACGACGAGGTGCCCACGCGTGCGCCCAGCGGCAAGGCCTGCAGGCTGGCGTAGAGGTTGGACACCAGCGCATCGGCAGCATCACCGCGGCCCAGGATCGCCGGCAGCACGAATGGGGCGTCCAGCTCCATCGGCACGTCCTTCAGCGAATGCACCGCGCAATCGGCCTCGCCGCGCAGCATGGCCAGCTCCAGCTCCTTCAGGAACAGGCCCTTGCCGCCGATCGCCGCCAGCGAGCGGTCCAGCACCTCGTCGCCGCGGGTGCTCATCGGCACCAGCGTAACCTCCAGGCCGGGATGGTGCTGGCGCAGCGCGGCGGCGACGTGTTCGCTCTGCCATAAGGCGAGCGGGCTCTTGCGGGTAGCGATGCGGAGCGTGGTCATCCACCCATTATCGCGGAGCCGGCGCGTAACTCATACACACCCCGCAACAGAAGGACTGAGGCGACGGCATGGCCGCCAGCGCGCGGCGCCGCAGGCTGGCGCCAGCCTGCGGCGCATGGAGAGATCAGCGCTAGAGCGGTGCAACCGATGACGCCCGAGACCGCGGAGCAGATCCCGGCGGTAGCAGCGTCATCTTTCGGCGAAGGACTCGCTCGTCCGCCGTCAGCGGCGCACCGTGTCTGCGCATGCGCTCCGCTCCATCCGGCCCACGGCGATTGGCCTGCTCTGGCGCAGTCGTTCGCGCAGGCTGGCTACGCTGCGTCGCCGCACTTCCAGCGGCTGGGTCACGTTGCGCTACACCGCGTGCGCCGGCAATGACTGCTGCGGCACAGCTCCACCCGCCATCGCCCGCTGCTCCGTGCCGTGCTGCTCCAGCCGGCCCACGGCGATCCACCTGCGCTAGCGCAGTTGTTCGCGCAGGCTGGCCACGCAACGGCGGCTCACTTCCAGGGGCTGCGGCACGTTGCGCAGCACTGCGTGCACCTGGCCATCGCTGCTGCGGCGCAGTTCCACCAGTTCGTCGCGAGCGACCAGGCAGTTGCGATGGATGCGCACCAGACGGTCGGCAAATTCGTCCTCCAATGACTTGAGCGACTCTTCGATCAGGTCTTCGCCCCGGGCGTGATGGACGATGACGTACTTTTCCTCGGCCTGCAGGTAACGAATGTCGCCGACGGGGATCAACCGCAGGCTGCCGCGCAGACGGGCGCACAAATGCGTGCGCAGCGGGGCCTGCGCGGCACTGGGCGCGCGGCCGGCCAGGAAGGTGGTCACCTTTTCCAGCGCAGACGCCAAGCGTTCCGGGCGCACCGGTTTCATCAGGTAATCCAGCGCGGCCGCGTCGAAGGCGGATAGCGCGTGCTGGTCGTAGGCGGTGCAGAACACCACCGCCGGAGGCGGCTGGCGTTGCCGCAGCAGGCGCGCGGTTTCCAGCCCGTCCACCCCGGGCATGGCGATATCCAGCAGCACCAGATCCGGGTGCAGGTGTTCGCACTGCTGCAGCACCTGCGCGCCGTTTTCGGCCTCGCCGATCACCTCGACCTGCGGATGCTCGGCCAGCAGCATGCGCAGACGCTCGCGCGCCAGTGGCTCGTCATCGGCGATCAGCACCCGCACTTGCGTGGCCGTCATGGGCTCCCCCTCGCTGCAGTGACTTTCCCCTCACGGCAGCGGCAATGTGATCTCGCAGGCATAGTAGCCTTCAGTCCAGCTGGCCGCCATCCGTGCCCCCGCCCCGAACTGGAACGCCAGCCGGTGCGAGATGCTGGCCTGGGCGTGGCCGGCACCGGCCAGCAGCGGCAACTGGGTGCCCGGTTGCGGGGCGGGGTTGACGATGCGGATCTGCAGCTGGTTGCCGCGCTGGCGCAACGACAGGTACAGCGTACCGCCCTCGGGCATGCGCGACACGCCATGCAGCACGGCGTTTTCGACCAATGGTTGCAGCACCAGGCGCGGCATCGGCAGTTCCCAGGGCAACGGCTCCTGGCGGTGCCAGCGCACCTGCAGGCGCTCGCCCAGGCGCAGCGATTCGATCGCCAGGTAGCGTTCGGCCAGTTCGCATTCGGCGCGCAGGGTGGACAGGCCCTCGCCGGCCCCCAGCGCGGCGCGGAACAGATCCGACAGGTCCAGCACGGCCTGCTCGGCCACCACCGGGTCACGCCGCAGCAGGCTGGCGATCAGATTCATGCTGTTGAACAAAAAATGCGGCCGAATGCGCGCCTGCAGGGCATCGGCCTCGGCGCGCGCGCTGGCCTGCACCTGCGCCTCCCAGCGGTCGCTGACGTAGAAGTAGCGCAGCGCCAGCGCGGTGATCAGCACCACCGTGGCGGCACTGCCCAGGGTGAACCGCCAGAAGCCGACCAGGCGGCCAAGCGGGGCCTGGTCCAGCACCGCGTACAGGCCGTGCACGATCCCGGCACCGAGCATCGCCACGACCGCGGCGATCGACAGCGCGGCCAGGCCGCCCAGCCTGGGCGGCAGGCGCGACAGCCAGGGCCGCAACACGCACAGCAGCACGCTGACCGCCAAGGCCAGCCACAGGGCCAGGCCGCTGGCCGAGACAAAGCGCGACAGAGTGATCCCGCGCGCGGCGCCGGCGTCGGGCACCAGGGTCACCACCAGCACCACCAGTTCGGCCAGGCCCAGCATCGCGCCCAGCCGGGGCAGCCGGCACAGGTCCGGCATCCAGGTGATCTGCGGCGCGCCGGTGGCCATGGGCTCAGGCGGCGGTGAAGCGCGCCTGCATCCAGTCGCGCAGGGCCTCGATCTCTTCCAGGCAGACCTGGTGCCCCATCGGATAGGTGTGCCACTCCAGTGCGAAGCCCAGCGTGCGCAAGGCCTCCATGCTGGCCTGACCGGCCGCGAACGGCACCACCGGGTCGGCCGTGCCATGGGCCATGAACAGCGGTTGGCGCAGGGCCGCCGGCTGCAACTGGCTGGCGGCCGCGGCCGGATCCGGCAGATAGGTGGACAGGGCGATCAGCCCGGCCAGCGGCACGCTGCGCTGCAGGCCGACGGCCAGGGTCACCGCGCCGCCTTGCGAAAAGCCGGCCAGCAGGATGCGCTCAGGCGCGATGCCGCGGCTTTGCTCATGGGCAATCAGGGCGTTGACCTGGGCCACCGATTCGGCAATGCCGGCCTTGTCGGCGCGCTGGGCGAAATCCATGCCGACGATGTCGTACCAGCCGCGCATGCGCACGCCGTTGTTGATGGTGATCGGGCGGATTGGCGCATGCGGGAACACGAAGCGCAGCGCCGGCCACTGCGGGCGCACCAGCTCCGGCACCATCGGGGCGAAATCGCTGCCATCGGCGCCCAGCCCGTGCAGCCACAGCACGCTCCATTGCGGGTTCGGTCCGGTCTCGCGTTCGATCACTTCCAGCATCATCCAGCTCCGCTTGGGGGCCGGGCATTATGCCTTGCGCGCCGGATCGGCCCGATCACGCCAGGGCCGGACTGCCGCAGCGCAGGACCGGAAGCGGGCATATGGGTCGGCAGCGATCGGCCCGCGCGCCGGGGCACGCGCCGGTCAGCTATGGCGGATCGCCCCTGCGGGCACTCAGATCAGCGAGGGTTCCAGCGCGGCGGCGCGGCGCAGCTCGGACGCACGCACCAGCACCTTGGGCGGGTCGAGTTCTTCGGGGATGCAGAAGATGCCGGCACGGCGCAACGCCAGGCCGGAACGACGCAGCGAGGTCAGCGCCACCACCGGGATCGACAACGCCATGCCCACGATCACCGGCGCCATCCAGGCCGCCAGCGACGGCGACACCGTGTAGGCCACCGCGCCCATGAACAGGCCGAACACGGTCAGCCCGCCATAGCTACGCAGCAAGGCCGGCCACGACAGCTTGCCGTCGTCGCGCACCTGCGCGTCCCAGCCGGAATCCTTGCCGGCCAGCACTTCGAACACGCCGCGCGACTGCAGGTACATCACCACCGGCGCCATCAAGGCAGCCAGCACGGTTTCCAGCAGGATGCTCAGCATGGCGCGGATGGCGCCGCCACAGGCGCGCAGTTCGCGCGGGTTGAGCAGCAGGGCGATATAGCCCAGCAGCTTGGGCGCCAGCAGCACGAACATGGTGCAGACGAAGATCCAGATCGCATTGCCCTGGCTGCTGCCGTGCCAGTAGCGCGCCGGCGAGAAGGGCAGGTTGCCGGCCAGATCGATGCCGCCGCCCGCCAGCGGAATGCCGATGCCGATCAGCATCAGCAGGCCCCACATCGGCGCGGTGAAATAATGGCCGATGCCGATCAGCATGTGCATGCGGCTGATCCAGTGCAGGCCCTTGGCGCCGACCACCTTGGCATGCTGCAGGTTGCCCTGGCACCAGCGGCGGTCGCGGATCAGCAGGTCGGTGAGCGTGGGCGGGCCTTCTTCATAGCTGCCCTGCAGGTACGGCACCATGTGCATGGCCCAGCCGCCACGGCGCATCAGCGCCGCTTCGACAAAGTCGTGGCTGAGCACATGCCCGCCGAACGGCTTGCGCCCGCGCAGCGACGGCAGGCCGGCATGATCGGCGAAGGCCTGGGTGCGGATGATGGCGTTGTGGCCCCAGTAGTTGCTCTCGGCGCCATGCCACCAGGCCACGCCGAAGGCGATGATCGGCCCGTACACGCGGCCGCCGAACTGCTGCATGCGGGCGAACAGGGTCTGGCCATTGACCACGGCCGGCAGGGTCTGGATCAGGCCCACGTCCGGGTTGTTTTCCATGCCGGCAACCAGCCGCACGATGGTGTCGCCGGTCATCACGCTGTCGGCGTCCAGGATCAGCATCTGCGGGTAGCTGCCACCGAAGCGACGTACCCAGTCGGCCACGTTGCCGGCCTTGCGCGCGGCATTGTCGGCGCGGCGGCGGTAGAAGATGCGGCCGTGCCCGTCGACGCGGTCGCACAGTTCGTTGTAGACCAGTTCTTCGGCACGCCCGATGTGGTCGCGGGTGGTGTCGCTGAGCACGAAGAAATCGAAGTGCTCCAGCTGGCCGGTTTCGGCCACCGATTCGTAGATGGCCTGCAGGCCGGCCAGCAGGCGGCGCGGGTCTTCGTTATACGTCGGCATCAGCAGCGCGGTGCGCGAGCGCAGCGTGGGCAGCGGCTGCTCGGGGTCGATGCCGAGCTTGCGCCCGGCGCGCGCCACCACGGTGACGAAACCGGCTACCGCGCTGGCGAAGGACATGGCGATCCAGGCGAACAGCAACACGAACAGGCCGAGCAGGCAGCCTTCCAGCACGCTGATACCGTCGGGCCACAGCACGCTGAGCATCACCCACACGGCGATGGCGGTGGTGGCGAAGGTGCCGCCGATAAGATAGAAGCGGCGCACGCCGATTCCCACCGGCGAGGTGCGCTGGTGGCGAACCTGCAGGCTGCCTTCGCGCAGACTTTGTTCGGGCATCGCCAAGGGCGCTTCCGGAGGCAGCGTAGGCTGGCCGGCATCGAGGGCGGAAACGGAAGAGACTGCGGTTGGTGCGGGGGGAAGAGTCACGGTGCCGTCCATCAAGGCTGCCCGCCGCACGCTGGCGACAGTAAGGGCTGATGCGGGAGGTCCATCCCCGCAACGCGTAGCGACGTTGCCAGGTGCGCCGCATGCAGGACGTACCCGGCGGCGTGCGACCAGGTCGCGGTGTTGGCAGCTATGAAACCACTCCGATGCACAAACTCTCCTGGCGGCGACGCAACGTCGCGGCTCATCCTAAAGAATCGACCGTTAAAGGAAGCGAAGGCCATTGTGCAGTCTTCGCCCCTCCCGACGAGGACCGCGCGGCAGACTACGACGTGACGACCGAACGCAACCCCAACAGATTGCAGCCTGGCCCACGCGCTGTCACGGGCTGCTGGCCGGGCTGTCATACCGCAAGACTGCAAGTGGCGTGCCATGAGGCGCAATCGGTTGCAGCGACGGGGCCTTGGCGTCGGGCCGCTGGATGCGGTCAAGCCAGACGTTGAAGTGTGGCTGGTCGGCTGATTGTTGAAACCACTGCGCACCGACTGCAGACACAGCGCACCGACCATCGTGACTGGTCCTTGCCCGCCCCCGTCGCCGGACCTGTGGCGGCATGGATGCTGCCACGGAGCCATAGGGATGTACTTGCGGCGTGTCCTGCGATGGTGGGCGGGCAAGAGCCCTGCAGCAACGGCGCACACGGTCCGCTCTCTGCCTGGTCTACCAGTATTGGGCAATCAGGCAGCCACGACTGCATCGTGCGTCTCGCGATCGCTTGGCTATCTTCAAGTCTGTCGAGGGCGCGGTGCCCTCACCGCTCGCGG